>NZ_JAAGWH010000041.1 GCF_010682105.1 Modestobacter muralis
CGCAGGCTCCGGCCCCACCTGAGCAAGGCCCCCGCTACCCCCTGCAGCGGGGCCCGACCGTCCTCGACCCGTCGCGGGGTCCGTGGTGCGCCGGCCGGGACGCAGGTCCGGCGGCCGGGTGCGACGTCCGCCGGAGGCCCCGAGAGGGAGCCGGGTGGGGGCTGGTCCCGGCAGGGGGGCGCCCGACAGGGGTCCGGGAGGTCCCCCCAAGGGGGTGAGTGGGCCGACACGCCCCCCTCTCGGTTGACCGGTCACCGGCCCCGGCCTACGGTCAGCGAATCACGTGCGTGGAACTCGACGAGCACCGTGGCGTGACCTCCCCGGCGCGAGCCGGGGACGGCCCAGGCGACAGTGCTGGGTGCGGGACCCTCGTCCCGGTCCACCCGGACCGCCGCGTGAGCGAGGACGAGAGCACAGCAGGGCCGCGCACGCGGCCGACGAGCGCCAGCGAGGAGTGCCCGTGAGCGACCACCACGACGGTTCGCAGGGTCAGCTGTTCAGCGACGCAGCGGTGGGTGCTCCCTCCTACGACGACATCGACAGCGACGTCGTCGGCTACCGCGGCCCGACCGCCTGCTCCGCCGCCGGCATCACCTACCGGCAGCTGGACTACTGGGCCCGCACCGGCCTGGTCGCCCCCTCGGTGCGCACCGCCACCGGCTCGGGCACCCAGCGGCTGTACTCCTTCCGCGACATCCTCGTGCTCAAGGTCGTCAAGCGGCTGCTGGACACCGGCGTCTCCCTGCAGAACATCCGCAAGGCCGTCGACCACCTGCGCACCCGCGGGGTCAAGGAGCTCTCCCACATCACGCTGCTGTCCGACGGCGCCACGGTGTACGAGTGCACCTCCGCCGAGGAGGTCGTCGACCTGCTCGCCGGCGGCCAGGGCGTGTTCGGCATCGCCGTCTCCGGCGCGCTGCGGGAGCTGTCCGGCGAGCTGGCCGAGCTGCCCGCCGAGCGGGTCGACGGCAGTGGTCCGGTCAACGCCGACGACGAGCTCTCCGCCCGCCGACGCCGCCGCGCCGCCTCCGCCTGAAGAAGGTCGAAGACCCCCCCAGCCACGGGGATGGGATCGATCCCATCCCCGTCCTGTGGCCCACCTCACGACCCCGTCGGACCCTCCGGCGGGGTCGTTGCACGCTGGTAGCGTCGGGCCAATGGTCGACCGTTCGTCCGAACTGGACGGAACCCCGCCCCGCACCACCCCGCCGCTGACCGGAGCGCTCCCGTCGCTTTCGGCCCTGTCCCCGCGGGGGGAGTTCGCGGCCCGGCACATCGGCCCGCGGCCCGCCGACACCGCGGCGATGCTCGAGGTGGTCGGCCACGCCTCGCTGGAGTCCCTCGCCGACGCCAGCGTCCCCGAGGGGGTGCGCGACCGCCGTCCGCTCGACCTGCCCGCCGCCGCCGACGAGGCCACCGTCCTGGCCCAGCTGCGCGAGCGCGCCGAGGCCAACGAGGTCCTCACCTCGATGATCGGGCTGGGCTATCACGGCACGCTGACCCCGACGGTCATCCAGCGCACCATCCTGGAGAACCCGGCCTGGTACACCGCCTACACGCCCTACCAGCCCGAGATCAGCCAGGGCCGGCTCGAGGCGCTGATCAACTTCCAGACGATGGTCGCCGACCTCACCGGCCTCGACGTCGCCGGCGCCTCGATGCTCGACGAGGCCACCGCCGCCGCCGAGGCGATGACCCTGGTGCGCCGGGCCGGCCGGGCCAAGGCCGACGCGGTCTTCGTCGTCGACGCCGACACCCTGCCGCAGACCCTCGCGGTGCTCCGCACCCGCGCCGAGCCCCTGAGCATCGGCCTGCACGTCGCCGACCTGTCCGCCGGCTGGCCCACCGACCTGCCCGCCGCCGGTGCCTTCGGCGTCCTGCTGGCCTTCCCGGGCGCCAGCGGTGCCGTGCGCGACCACCGGGCGCTGGCCGAGGCCGCACACGCCGCCGGTGCCTCCGTCGTGGTCGCCGCCGACCTGCTCGCCCTCACCCTGCTGGAGGCCCCGGGGGAGTGGGGCGCCGACGTCGCCTGCGGCACCACCCAGCGCTTCGGCGTCCCGATGGGCTACGGCGGCCCGCACGCCGGCTACCTCGCCGTCCGGCAGGGGCTGGCCCGCCAGCTGCCCGGCCGGCTCGTCGGGGTGTCGGTCGACGCCGACGGCGACGTCGCCTACCGGCTGGCGCTGCAGACCCGCGAGCAGCACATCCGCCGGGAGAAGGCCACCAGCAACATCTGCACCGCCCAGGTGCTGCTGGCCGTCATCGCCGGCGCCTACGCCGTCTACCACGGCCCCGAGGGCCTGACCGCGATCGCCGCCCGGGTGCACCGCAGCGCCCAGGCGCTCGCCGGGTGGCTGCGCGCCGGCGGGGTCCCACTGGTGCACGAGCAGTACTTCGACACCCTCGCCGTCTCCGTGCCCGGCCGGGCCGCCGAGGTCGTGGCGGCGGCGGTGGAGCGCCGGGTGAACCTGCGGCTGGTCGACACCGACACCGTCGCGGTGGCCTGCGACGAGACCACGACCCCCGCGGTCCTGGCGCTGGTGGCCGAGGCCTTCGGCGTGGCCGCCGACGTCTCGACCCTGGACGACGATGGCGCCGACGCCCTGCCGGTGCAGCTGCGGCGGGCCACCCCGTTCCTGACCCACCCGGTCTTCGCCCAGCACCGCTCGGAGACCGCGATGCTGCGCTACCTGCGCATGCTCAGCGACAAGGACCTCGCGCTGGACCGCACGATGATCCCGCTGGGCTCGTGCACGATGAAGCTCAACGCCGCCACCGAGATGGCCGCCATCACCTGGCCGGAGTTCGCCGGGCTGCACCCCTTCGCCCCGAGCGAGCAGGCCCGCGGCTACCACCAGCTGATCACCGAGCTGTGCGAGGGCCTGGCCGAGATCACCGGCTACGCCGCGGTCAGCGTGCAGCCCAACGCCGGCTCGCAGGGCGAGTTCGCCGGCCTGATGGCCATCCGGGCCTACCACGCCAGCCGGGACGACGCGGGCCGCGACGTCTGCCTCATCCCGTCCTCGGCGCACGGCACGAACGCCGCCAGCGCGGTGATGGCCGGCATGCGGGTCGTCGTCGTGGCCTGCGACGAGGCCGGCAACGTCGACCTTGCCGACCTGCGCGCCAAGGTCGCCGCCCACGCCGAGCGGCTCGCCGCCATCATGATCACCTACCCGTCGACGCACGGGGTGTTCGAGGTCGAGGTGCAGGAGATCTGCGCGGCCGTGCACGACGCCGGTGGTCAGGTCTACGTCGACGGCGCCAACCTCAACGCCCTGGTCGGGCTGGCCCGCCCCGGCCGGTTCGGCTCCGACGTCAGCCACCTGAACCTGCACAAGACCTTCTGCATCCCGCACGGCGGTGGCGGCCCCGGTGTCGGCCCGATCGGCGTCCGGGAGCACCTGGTGCCCTTCCTGCCCAGCCACCCGCTGGTGGAGACCGGCGGCACCGGTGCGGTCATCTCCGGGGCGCCCTTCGGCTCGGCCGGGATCCTGCCCATCTCCTGGGCCTACCTGCGGCTGATGGGCCCCGACGGGCTGCTGCGGGCCACCCAGCACGCGATCCTGGCGGCCAACTACGTCGCCGAGCGGCTGCGCCCGTACTACCCGGTGCTCTACGCCGGTGCCGACGGGCTGGTGGCCCACGAGTGCATCCTGGACATCCGGCCGCTGACCAAGGCCACCGGCGTCACCAACGACGACATCGCCAAGCGGCTCATCGACTTCGGCTTCCACGCCCCGACGATGAGCTTCCCGGTCGCCGGCACGCTGATGGTCGAGCCGACCGAGAGCGAGGACAAGGCCGAGCTCGACCGGTTCGTCGAGGCGATGATCGCCATCCGCGGCGAGATCGAGCAGGTCGCCAGCGGTGCGTACGACGCGACCGACAACCCGCTGCGCAACGCCCCGCACACGCTGAAGATGCTCAGCGGGGCCTGGGACCGGCCCTACTCGCGGGAGACCGCGGTGTACCCGGTCCGCGGCCTGACCGGGCGGGGCTACCTCGCGCCGGTGCGGCGGATCGACGGCGCTTACGGCGACCGCAACCTGGTCTGCTCCTGCCCCTCCCCGGAGGCGTTCGAGGAGCCGCACGTGCCGCACCAGCCGGTGGCCACCGAGCCCACCCGGGCCCAGGGCGCCCCCGACGACCTGGGGACGACCGCCGACGTCGTCGGCGCCCAGGCCTAGAGCCCGCCGTCCGGCGGCCGGTCGACCCGGCCGCCGGACGATGCGTCCACCGTCAGGCCCGGGTGGGGCGGATGAAGGCCGCGGAGTCGTAGTAGGTGCGCACGCCGGTGACCTGGTCGCCGACCACGTCGATGACGGTCACCCCGCTGTAGGTCAGCTCGGCGCCGTCGGTGAGCGTGCTGCGCGAGACCCACTCCAGCGACGAGCCGGTCTCACCGTCGAGGGTGGAGGTGAACTCGGTGGTGATGGTGCCGAACACCGAGCGGTAGTCGTCCCAGAAGACCCGGGCGCCGTCGGGCCCGGTCTCCTCCTGGTGCCGGTCCAGCTTGCGCAGGACGGCGCCGGGAGCGGTGAGCTCCACCATGGGGCCGGTGTCGCCGTGCTCGTCCAGGTGGTGCAGGGCGGCCATGAAACGGTCGCTGACAGCGCTCATCGGTTCTCCTCCAGGTGCCGGACCCTCTGCCCGTCCCTGGTGGCCTACCCGGTCGTGCGGCATCGACCCACCCAGCGCCCGTCGGCCCCGTCGCAGGGCCCCGCCGCGAGTTGAAGGACCCCGTCCTCCTCACCCCTCGCGAGCTCGGGGCGAGCCTCGGGACGGGGCCGGGGGCGACGGGGTCCTCTCAGAGCTTGCGGAGCAGGACCCGCCGCACGGAGTGGTCGGCGGACTTCTGCAGCACCAGCTTCGCCCGGGAGCGGCTCGGGGCGATGTTGCGGCGCAGGTTGGGCTCGTTGACGCCCCGCCAGATGCCCAGGGCGGTGGTGGTCGCCTCCTCGTCGGTGAGGTCGGCGAAGCGGTGGAAGTAGGCGCTGGTGTCCTGGAAGGCGGTGCGCCGCAGGGCGAGGAAGCGCTCGACGTACCAGCGGGAGATGTCGGCCTCGGTGGCGTCGACGTAGACGGAGAAGTCGAAGAAGTCCGACAGGAAGACCTCCGGCACCCGCCCGTCGGCGCTGCCACCGGCCTGCAGGACGTTGAGCCCCTCCAGCACGAGCACGTCGGGGCGGTCGACCACCTGCCGCTGCCCGGGCAGGACGTCGTAGGACTGGTGGGAGTACAGCGGGGCGCTGACCTCGGGCCTGCCGGACTTCACGTCGGCCAGGAAGCGCAGCAGGGCGCGGCGGTCGTAGCTCTCCGGGAAGCCCTTGCGCTCCAACAGCCCGCGGGACTCCAGCTCGGCGTTGGGCAGCAGGAACCCGTCGGTGGTGACCAGGTCGACCCGCGGGGTGTCGGGGGCGGCAGCCAAAAGCGCCTGCAGCAGCCGCGACGTGGTGCTCTTGCCGACCGCGACGCTGCCGGCCACGCCGATCACGAACGGCACCTTCTCGGTGCGGGCGCCCAGGAAGCGGGTCTGCTCGGCCCACAGCCGCCGGCTGGCGGTGACGTGCAGGTGCAGCAGCCGGGCCAGCGGCAGGTAGACCGTGGCCACCTCGTCGAGGTCGATGCGGTCACCGAAGCTGGCCATCGCCCGGACGTCGGCGCTGTTCAGCGGCAGCTCGCCCCCCGCGGCCAGGGCCCGCCAGGACCCACGGTCGAACGCGGTGAAGGGCGAGACCTGCGCTCGCGTTCCGGCCGTCACGGCGTTCATGGTGCCGTCTGCCCGCCCGGGCCCCCCCGACCGGGTGGTCCCAGGGCGGCTGGCGGCCCGCCCGGGGGGCCCGGGCGTCTAGGGTCCTGGGCGTGTCGTCGCCCGGGCTGCTCGACCGGATCGAGCGTTACTCCGCTCTCGCACCGCTGGCGGAGGCCCAGGTGCACCTCGTGGGTGCCCTCCAGGTCCCGATCGGCACGGCGGAGTGGCCCTTCCCGGCCCGCCCGGTGGCCGGCCGCGAGGCCGACGTCACCCGGGCCGACGTGCAGGCCGCGGTCGCGATGCAGGAGGCGGCCGGGCTGCCGGTGTCCCTGGAGTGGCTGGGCGACCGCTGCCGGGGGCTGGCCGCCGTCGCCCGCTCGACGGGGCTGGTCGTCGACGAGCTGCCGCTGCTGGTGGCCGACGACCCGCTGACGGTGCTGCTGCCCGCCGGCGTCCGGCTCTACCTCGTCGGCGCCGACGACCCTCGGCTGGGGCTGTACCAGCGGTTGACCGCCCTCGCCTTCGCCCAGCCCCGGCCGGTCGCCGTCCCGACCGGTGGGCCGTCGGCCCCCGGGGTGCCGGAGGTGGCCGCGGACGACCCGGGCCCGGAGCACGTGCCGGCGACCGAGGTGCTGCGCGAGCGGGTGGCCTCGGGACGCACGGTGATGATGGTGGCCGTCGAGGACGGCCAGCCGGTCGCCATCGGCTCCCACCAGCCCGTCGACGTCGACGGCACCGAGATCAGCGAGGTCGTCGGCGTGGCCACCCTGCCCCGCTTCCGCGGCCGCGGCCTGGGCGCCGGGCTCACCTCGGCACTGGTCGAGCACGCCCGGCAGACCGCGGACCTGGTGTTCCTCTCCGCCGGGGACGACGACGTCGCCCGGGTGTACGAGCGCGCCGGCTTCGCCCGGGTCGCCACCAGCTGCGTCGCCGAGCGACCGGGCGGCTGAGCGGTCCGGCGGGGGAGGGGAGCACCCGCCCCCGCCGCCGCGAGGTCAGTCGACCGAGAAGGTCGCGACGATCCGCGCCCGGGCCAGGGTGTGGCCGAACAGGTTGAAGCCCAGGTAGGCCGGGGTCGCCTCGGCCGGCACGCCCAGGTCGTCGGTGTCCAGGGCGTGCACGACCACGTAGTACCGGTGCGGGCCGTGCCCGGCCGGCGGGGCGGCGCCCACGAAGCCGGCGAACCCGGCGTCGTTGCGCAGCTGGACGGCGCCCTCGGGCAGCCCGCCCTCGGACGCACCGCTGGGCAGCTCGGTCACCGACAGCGGGATGCCGGTCACCGCCCAGTGCCAGAAACCGCTGGTGGTGGGGGCGTCGGGGTCGTAGACGGTGACGGCGAAGCCGCGCGTGCCCTCGGGGAAGCCGGACCAGGACAGCTGCGGGGAGCGGTCCTCGCCACCGGGGACGCCCATCGCGCCGCTGGTGTGCGGCGCCGGGAGCACCGCGCCGTCGCCGACGTCGGTGCTCGTGAGGTCGAAGGACGGCACCTGGGGCAGGAAGTCGTAGGGGTCGGGCGGGATCGGTCGACCGGTCATGCCGGGTCCTCCTCGGGTCGGGTGGCTCCCACGCGGTGATCGCGGGAGCGGCTGCTCCCGACACTAGGCAGGTCGGCCGTGCCCCGCCCGGTCGCCCCCACCCGTTCCGCGACCGCCCCCGGTCGTCCGGCCGTCGGGTCCGGGGACCGCGCCGTGCTGCTCCGGCGGCGCGCGGGTGCACCGGGCGGGCGACGGCTCCACCTCACCTCCCGTACGACCGTTATCCCCAACAACCGCGCCGACCGCCCGGCCCGCCGTCCCGGCCGGGGGAGCGGAGCGCTCCCGAGCGCGGACGCACGGCGCAGCGGCCAGCGGGGACACCGGCACCGGACGGGGCGGACGGCGCGGCGGGCTCCGGCAGGCTCACCAGGTGCCGGTCGGCAGCGCGCCGTACCGTGACGCCCGTGCTGGGACTCCCCGAAGACATCCGGGCCTGCTTGTTCGACCTCGACGGGGTCCTGACCCAGACCGCGAAGGTGCACCAGGCTGCCTGGAAGCGCACCTTCGACGAGTTCCTCCGGGGTCGGGACCCGTCGGCGGCCGAGTTCAGCGGCGACGACTACAACACCTACGTCGACGGGAAGCCGCGCAAGGACGGCGTCCGCGACTTCCTGGCCAGCCGGGGCATCACCCTGCCCGAGGGCAGCGACGACGACCCGGCCGACGCCGCCACCGTGGCCGGTGTCTCGACCCGCAAGAACGTGCTGGTGCTCGCCGAACTCGACGAGCACGGCGTCCAGGTCTACGAGGGCTCGATGCGCTACCTGCGCGCGGTCAAGGCCGCCGGCCTGGCCACCGCCGTGGTGACCGCCTCGGCCAACGGCGAGTCCGTGATCGCCGTCGCCGGGTTCGCCGACCTCATCGACACCCGCATCGACGGGCTGGTCGCCGCCGCCCAGGGGCTGCGCGGCAAGCCCGCGCCGGACCCCTTCCTGGCCGGTGCCCGGGCGCTGGGCATGGAGCCCGCGCAGTGTGCCGTCTTCGAGGACGCGCTGTCGGGGGTCGAGGCCGGCCGGGCCGGGGACTTCGGCTTCGTCGTCGGCGTCGACCGGGTGGGTCAGGCCGAGGGCCTGCGCGAGCGCGGTGCCGACGTCGTCGTGGCCGACCTCGACGAGCTGCTGGACGGTCAGCAGTGACCGCGGGCCGCGCGCACTTCGTCGTCGAGCCCTGGTCGGTCACCGCCATCGGGCTGGACCTGGCCTCCCTCGGCGTCAACGAGTCGGTGTTCGCCCTGGCCAACGGGCACATCGGCATGCGGGGCACCTTCGAGGAGGGCGAGCCCGTCGTCGTCCCGGGCACCTACCTCAACGGCTTCTTCGAGGAGCGGCCGCTGCCCTACGCCGAGGCCGGCTACGGCTTCCCCGAGCAGGGGCAGACGGTCGTCAACGTCACCGACGGCAAGATCATCCGGCTGCTGGTGGGCGACTCGCCCCTGGACCTGCAGTACGGCGACCTCATCGACCACCGCCGCACGCTGGACCTGCGCGACGGCGTGCTGCGCCGGACCACCGAGTGGCGCTCGCCCAGCGGCCGCCAGGTCCGGGTCACCAGCACCCGGCTGGTCTCGCTCACCCGTCGCTCGATCGCGGCCATCGAGTACTCGGTGGAGTGCACCGACGACCTCGGCGACCTCTACATCGCCCTGCAGTCGGACCTGCTGGCCAACGAGGCCGTCTCCACGACCGAGACCGACGACCCGCGGGCGGCCTCGGCCATGGACCGGCCGCTGGCCTCCGAGCTGCACGAGGGCTCCGCCCGCCATGCGGTGCTGGTGCACCAGACACGCCGCAGCCGGCTGCGGGTCGCCGCCGGGATGGACCACGAGGTGGAGATCCCCGACTCGGCGTCCGAGGAGCTCGAGGTGTCCCCGGACCTGGCCCGCTACCAGCTCGCCGCCCGGCTCCCGGCCGGCTCCAAGCTGCGGCTGGTCAAGTACCTGGCCTACGGCTGGTCCAGCCGGCGGTCCTCGGCCGCCATGCGCGACCAGGTGGAGGGCGCGCTGGCGACGGCGAAGCTGGCCGGCTGGGAGCGGCTGCTGCGGGAGCAGCGCGAGCTGCTGGACACCCACTGGGACGAGGCCGACGTCGAGATCGAGGGCGACGACGAGCTGCAGCAGGCCGTGCGGGTGGGCATGTTCCACGTCCTGCAGGCCGGGCTGCGTGCCGAGCGTCAGCCGATCCCGGCCAAGGGCCTGACCGGTGACGGCTACGACGGCCACACCTTCTGGGACACCGAGACCTACGTCCTGCCCGTGCTGACCTACACCGCCCCGCAGGCCGTGCGCGACGCGCTGCTGTGGCGGCACTCGATCCTCGACCAGGCCCGGGAGCGGGCCCGGGTGCTGGGGTTCGACGGCGCGGCCTTCCCGTGGCGGACCATCCGCGGGGAGGAGACCTCGGGGTACTGGCCGGCCGGGACGGCGGCGTTCCACATCAACGCCGACATCGCCGACGCCGTAGCCCGCTACACCGTGGCCACCCGCGACGCGGTGTTCGACCGTGACTACGGCACCGAGCTGCTGGTGGAGACCGCCCGGCTGTGGAGCTCGCTGGGGCACTTCGACGGCGAGCAGAACTTCCGCATCGACGGCGTCACCGGGCCCGACGAGTACACCGCCGTGGTCGACAACAACGTCTACACCAACCTGATGGCGCAGCGGAACCTGCGGGAGGCCGTCGCCGCGGTGGGCCGCAACCCCGACACCGCCGTGCGGCTGCAGGTCGGGGACGACGAGGTGGAGCGGTGGTCCCGCGCGGCGGAGGCCATGCGGGTGCCGTTCAACGTCGCGCTGGGCGTGCACGAGCAGTCCGAGGGGTTCACCCACCACGAGGAGTGGGACTTCGCCGGCACCCGGGCCGACCAGTACCCGCTGCTGCTCAACTTCCCCTACTTCGACATCTACCGGAAGCAGGTCCTCAAGCAGGCCGACCTGGTGATGGCGCTGCACCTGCGCGGGGACGCCTTCACCCTCGAGGAGAAGATCGCCGACTTCGCCTACTACGAGGCGCGCACCGTGCGGGACTCGTCGCTGTCCGCGGCGGTCCAGGCGGTGGTGGCCGCGGAGACCGGGCACCTGCAGCTGGCCCACGACTACTGGGGCGAGGCGGCGCTGACCGACCTGCAGAACCTGCACGGCAACAGCGGCCACGGCCTGCACATCGCCTCGCTGGCCGGTGGCTGGATGGTCGCCGTGGGCGGGTTCGGCGGGATGCGCGACCACGGCGGCCGGCTGGCGTTCGCCCCGCGGCTGCCCCCGCGGATCACCCGGCTGCGGTTCCGGATGGTCTTCCAGGGCCGCTGCCTGTCGGTCACGGTCACCCCGGACCGGGCCACCTACCGGCTGGTCTACGGCGACGAGCCGTTGGAGATCCACCACCACGGCCAGCGGGTGCTGGTCGCCCAGGACGGCGTGGACCTCCCGATCCCGCCGCCGCTGGACGTGGCCCCGGTCAACCAGCCGCCCAACGCCGCCCCCCGCCGCCGCAACCGCCCCACCAGCGACTGACGGCGGACCCCCTCGCCCAGCCACTGCGCGTACCCCGCGGTGGGTGGGCGAGGGGGTCGCTCCTCATGCCGAGATCTCGCGGTCGGTGACGCACTGACGGCGTCGTCCGCGCGGCTGCTCGCCCCGCCCGTCGGGGCGGGGCGAGATCTGCAGTCTCGTGGCCACCGACGCCGGGAGGCCACGAGTTCGCAGATCTCGCGGTCGAGTGGACGGCGTCCGGGCGCGGCGGGCCGGGCGGCCAACAGTTCGTGAACGGTCGGTGCAGCGCGTGTACGCAGGTCGGGACGGTGCAACATCCGGGCATGACACAGCTCCCGCAGGTGCCGCTCAGCCGACGGCGGTTCCTGGCGGCCGGGGCCGCCACGGGCGCGGCCGTCGTCCTCTCCGCCGCGGCGGGGGCGCCGGACGCGCGCGCCGCCGGGCCGGGACCCCGGGTGTACGTCCTGGTCGTCGACGGCTGTCGGCCCGACGAGATCAGCCCGGTGCTCACCCCGCGGCTGGCCGCGCTGCGCAGTGCCGGGACGACGTTCCCGCTGGCGCGCTCGCTGCCGGTGATGGAGACGATCCCCAACCACACGATGATGATGACCGGGGTGCGGCCGGACCGGACCGGCGTCCCGAGCAACTCGGTGTTCGACCGGGTCGAGGGCGTCGTCCGCGACCTCGACCGGCCCGGTGACCTGCGCTTCCCGACCCTGCTCGAGCGGCTGCGGACCGGCGCCCGGACGACGGGCAGCGTGCTGAGCAAGGAGTACCTGTTCGGCGTCTTCGGCACCCGGGCCACCTACCGCTGGGAGCCCTTCCCGCTGCTGCCGGTCACCGACCACGCGCCCGACGCGGCCACCACGGACGCGCTGATCGCCATGGTCGACGGCCCGGACCCGGACTTCGTGTTCACCAACCTCGGCGACGTCGACCGGTTCGGGCACGCCGACGTCACCGGCACCACCGTGCAGGCCGCCCGCCGGCTGGCGCTGGCCTCCACCGACCTGCAGGTGGGCCGGTTCGTCGACCACCTGCGGGCCACCGGCCGCTGGGAGCGCAGCGTGCTGCTGGTCCTGGCCGACCACTCGATGGACTTCTCCCTGCCCACGTCGACCATCTCGGTGAACCGGGTGCTGGCGCCGCGGCCGGACCTGCAGGCCTCGATCACGATCGCCCAGAACGGAGGCGCCGACCTGCTGTACTGGACCGGGCCGCCCGCCCGCCGCAAGGCCGGTCTGACCGAGGTCCGCCGGCTGGTGCAGGCCCATCCCGGCGTCCTGTCGGTGCACGTCCCCGGGTCGCTGCGGCTGGGTCCGGAGGCCGGGGACCTGCTGGCCTACGCCCGGCCCGGCTGGCGGTTCACCGACCCCGAGCCGACCTCCAACCCGATCCCTGGCAACCACGGGCACCCGGCGACCGAGCCGATCCCGTTCTTCCTCTCCGGCGGGCACCCGGCGCTGCGGCAGGGCCTGAGCAGCAGCGCCCAGGCGCGCACGGTCGACGTGGCGCCGACGGTGGGGGCGGTGTTCGGGCTGACCGCGCCGACCGGCGGCTACGACGGCGCCCCGCGGCGCGAGGCGTTCGTCGCGCTGCCGCTTCGCTGACAGGGCTGCGCGGTCAGTCCGGCTGACCGCGCAGCCCGGCTCGGATGAGCGGGATGGGGAACTGCGCGGCGCGCATCGGGTCCAGGGTGTCGTCGGTGATGCCGGCGGTGAACCGCTCGAAGCCGAACACCCGGAACAGGGCCTCGCGGCCGAACTTGGCGCTGTCGGCGACGAAGAACGCCTCGCTGGCGACCGAGAGCATCTTCCGCTTCAGCTCGATCTCGTAGCTGGAGGAGGCGTAGATGCCGTCGTCCATCACCGTGCCGGCGCCGAAGACCGCCACGTTGACCCGCATGTGCTCCAGCTGCTGGATCGAGGTCGGCCCCCACATCGCGTAGCCGGTGGGCAGCAGCTCCCCGCCGATGAACACCAGGTTGATCCGCGGCTTGCGCGCGATCTCCAGGCCGATGCACAGATCGTGGGTGACCACCGTCAGCCGGGTGTGCCGCAGGTGCCGAGCGACCGCGAGTGTCGTGGTGCCGCCGTCGAGCAGGATGGTCTGGCCCTCGAGGATCCGCTCGGCCATGGCCGCGCCGATCGCGTCCTTCTCCGCGCGGTGTGAGTCGTCGGTGCCGCGCACCGGGACGTCGTCCCCGCCGCGCACCGCCGAGGCACCCCCGCGACTCCGTTGCACCAGGCCGTCGGCCTCGAGCTTCTCCAGGTCGCGCCGGACGGTCGAGCTGTCGACGTCGAAGCGGCGGGACAGGTCGCCCACCCGCTGGAACCCGCTGTCGAGCAGCAGTTCGACGATGTCCTCCCGTCGACCCATGACCATCTCCCTCGAGTGTGAGCGTGCAGGTTAGCAGGGCCAACGACACTGCATCGTGCAGAAAGCTCTGGTGATCGCGCAGGATCGCGCAGCGACATGCGCGGATTTTGCCCGAGTGGTGCTCGACACATGCTCACAATCGGGCTACCTTCATGCAGCCGCCGGACAGAGCTGTTCGGCGCGCGGGCGCCTCGCGCGTCCGCGGTCGACACAAGGGAGTGGTCGAATGACGCGCAGGGGAACTGCAGGGGTCCTGGCCTCGGGCCTGGCTGTCGCACTGCTGGCCGGGTGCAGCTCGGTCGGCGGCGGGTCCACGGGCACCGCAGCCGAGGGTGGCGGCAGCGCCGCGCCGGAGGACCTCACGATGGTCACGGTGGTCAAGCTGACCGGCATCGCCTGGTTCGACCGGATGGCCGAGGGTGTGGACGCCTATGCCGAGCGCACCGGAATCGACGCCCGCGTCGAGGGCGGTGACGACGTCAGCCCGGAGAAGCAGATCCAGATCATCCAGGACCTGATCGCCCAGCGGCCCTCGGCGATCACCGTCGTCCCGAACTCGCCGGAGGCGCTGTCCAACGTGCTCGCCTCCGCGCGCAGCCAGGGCATCAAGGTCGTCTCGCACGAGGCGACCGGGATCGAGAACGTCGACGTCGACATCGAGGCGTTCGACAACGCCGTCTACGGCACCCAGATCATGGACGACCTCGGTACCTGCATGGGCGGCGAGGGCAAGTACGTCCAGTTCGTCGGTGGGCTGACCGCCAAGACGCACATGGAGTGGGTCGGTGCGGCCGAAGAGCACCAGAAGACCGAGTTCCCGGGCATGACCCGGGTCGAGGACCCGATCGAGAGCACCGACAACGAGAACGCCGCCTACGAGCGGGCCAAGGAGGTCCTGGCGAAGTACCCCGACATCAAGGGCTTCCAGGGCTCGGCCGGCAACGACGTCCCGGGCATCGCCCGGGCGATCGAGGAGGCCGGCCTGGAGGACGAGGTGTGCGTCATGGGCACGTCCATCCCCTCGGCGGCGGCCAAGTACCTGGAGACCGGCTCGATCGACAAGATCTACTTCTGGGACCCGGCCCTGGCCGGTGAGGCCCAGCTGGAGATCGCCCGCATCCTCTCCACCGGCGGGACGATCGAGGAGGGCACCGACCTGGGGATCGAGGGCTACGACTCGCTCAAGAAGCTCGAGGGCTACGACAACGTGTTCTACGGCGACGCGTCGGTCTCCGTCGACGCCAGCACCGCGTCCCAGTACGACTTCTGATCCCGTCCCGCGACCACCCGGTGCCTGGCGCGCGGTACGTCCCGCCGCCATGCACCGGGCACCGGAAGGTGCCCCATGACAACTCCTCCCTCCCCGCGCGAGTCGGTGCCGGTCCTGCAGGTGCGCGACATCGTGAAGACCTACGGCGGCGTGACTGCCCTGAACGGCGTGTCCCTGGACCTGTTCCCCGGTGAGGTGCTCTGCCTGGCCGGGGAGAACGGGTGCGGCAAGTCCACGCTCATCAAGATCATCTCAGGCGTCGAGAAGCCGGACTCCGGCGAGATCATCGTCGACGGGGTGGCCCACCCGGCCATGCAGCCGGCGGACGCCATCAAGTCCGGCATCCAGGTCATCTACCAGGACTTCTCGCTGTTCCCGAACCTCACGGTCGCGGAGAACATCGTCCTGACCTCGGCCGTCGCCGACCGGCGCCGGCTGTACTCGCCGGCCGGGTCCCGGCCCGCCGCGCAGGCCATCGTCGACGAGCTGGGCCTGGACCTGGACCTGGACGCGGACGTGGACTCCCTGTCGGTGGCCGACAAGCAGCTCACCGCGATCTGCCGGGCACTGGTCAGCGACGCCCGGGTCATCGTCATGGACGAGCCCACCACCGCCCTCACGCACACCGAGGTCGAGCGGCTCTTCGCCCTCGTCCAGCGGCTGCGCGACCGCGGGGTGGCGCTGGTCTTCGTCTCCCACAAGCTCGACGAGGTGCTCCAGGTGTCCCAGCGGGTCACCGTGCTGCGCTCGGGTCGGCACGTCATCACCGCCGACGCGGCCACCCTCGACCCGCGCTCCGTCGCCCGGCACATGACCGGCCGGGACGTCGACGACTCCCGATCGGTGGGCCTGGTGCCGGTCGAGGGGCCGCCGGTGCTCGAGGTCGTCGACCTGAGCCTGACCGGTGCCTACGAGGGCATCAGCTTCACACTGCGCCGCGGCGAGGTCCTCGGGGTCACCGGCCTGCTGGGCTCGGGCCGCACCGAGATAGCCGAGTCGCTGTTCGGCGTCCTCCCCGCCGAGCGCGGCACGGTCCGCGTCGACGGGCAGGAGGTGCGGCTGCACACGATCCGGGACGCCGTCCGCGCCGGCATCGGCTACGTGCCCGAGGACCGGCTGTCGCAGGGGCTGTTCATGGACCGCTCGATCGCCGACAACATGATCGCCGGGTCCCTGGACGCCCACCGCACCCGCTGGCGCACCGTCGACCGGGCCGGCACCCGGACCACCATCCGCGGTCTGTTCGACCGGCTGCGGATCAAGGCACCGAACGTCGCCGCTCCCGTGCGGTCGCTGTCCGGGGGCAACGCCCAGCGCGTGGTGCTGGCCAAGTGGCTGGCCACCAAGCCCAAGGTGCTCATGCTCAACGGCCCCACCGTCGGGGTCGACGTCGGCTCCAAGGAGGAGATCCTGGCCATCCTGCGCGCCGAGGCCGCTGCCGGCATGGGGGTCATCGTCATCTCCGACGACGCCCCCGAGCTGGTCGCCAGCTGCCACCGGGTCCTGGTCATCCGCCAGGGTCGTCTGGCTCACACCCTCGAGGGTGAAGGCATCAGCGTCGACACGATCCGTGAGCGGGTGGCGGCGTGAGCGGCGGGCTGGCCCGTTTCCGCGGCCGCAACAACGAGGGCGTCCTGGCCGTCGTGCTGCTGCTGCTGGTGGTCGGGATGTCGGTGGCCAACCCGGCGTTCTTCAGCCTGTCGACCGGCTTCAGCATCCTGCGGGGCTCGATCGTGCCGTTGGTGTTCGCCCTCGGTGTGCTGCTGGTGATCATTTCCGGCGGCATCGACGTCTCCTTCGCTGCGATCGCCGTCTTCGCGGCCTACACGACGGTGAAGGTCGCCGGCAGCACCGCGCTGCCGCTGGGAGTGCTCGGCGCGTTCGGGCTCGCCCTGGTCATCGGCGCGCTGCTGGGCCTGGTCAACGGCCTGGTCATCGCACGCTTCCGGCTGCCCACGCTGATCGTCACCCTGGGCACGCAGGGCATCTTCAAGGGCGTCCTGCTCACCTACGTCGGCGCCCGGTTCATCGCCGACCTGCCCGACTCCATGGCCGGGCTGTCGACGACCAACCTGCTGACGATCGGCTCCGGGCAGGGCCGCGCCCAACTGCACGTGCTGGTGCTGCCGGCGATCGCGCTCGCCGTGCTGCTGGCCTGGATGCTGCGTCGGACCATGTTCGGCCGCAGCATCTACGCCATCGGCGGGGACCAGGAGGCCGCCCGCCGGGCCGGCATCCGGGTGATGCGCACCCAGGTGTGGGTGTTCGCCCTCGTCGGCATGATGGCCGCGGCCGGCGGCATGTTCCACATGATCATGGGCCGCAGCGCCAACCCACAGGACCTCGTCGGCGGGGAGCTGGACATCATCGCCGCCGTCGTGCTGGGCGGTGCGTCGATCTTCGGCGGCCGTGGCTCGGTGCTGGGCACCGTGCTCGGCGTCCTGCTGGTCCAGGTGATCAACAACAGCCTGATCCTCGTCGGCGTCCCCAGCGCCTGGCAGCGCACCGCCGTCGGCGTGCTGCTCATCGTCGGCGTCGGCGTGCAGGCACTGGCGGCCCGGCGCTCGGCCCGCAAGGTCCATGCCAACGTCATCGACCAGCAGGAGGTGGCGGCATGAGCCGCACCGACCAGACCCCGCCGCAAGCCGTCGCCGACGGCGGACGGGCCCCGGGCTCGCTGCTGAGCCGGGTGCAGGCCGACCGCAGCGTCACGCGCATGGTCGTGCTCGTCGTGGTGGCCTTCGCCTTCTTCGCCGTGCTCAACCCCCGGGTGTTCCTCAGCTCCATCAACCTGCAGAACATCGCGATCTCCTCCCCGGAGATCGGGGTGCTGGCACTGGCGATGATGCTGGCGATGCTCACCGGTGGCATCGACCTGTCCCTGGTGTCGATCGCCAACCTCTCGGCGATCACCATCTCCACGCTGTTCACCGCGGTGGGGGAGAACGACCCGGCGCTGGCTCAGAGCCTGGCCCCGCTGTTCGTCCTCGCCGGGATCGGCGTCGGGCTGCTCGGCGGGCTGGTCAACGGGTTCCTGGTCTCCCGGGTCGGCATCACCCCGATCCTGGCCACGCTGGGCACCATGCAGGCCTTCAACGGCCTCGCGGTGGTGTGGACCGGCGGCACGGTGCTCTACGGGTCGCCGGACTCGCTGACCTCCCTGGGCCAGACCGCCATCGCCGGCGTGCCGGTGCTGTTCGTCGTCCTGCTGGTCACCGCAGCCGTGGTCGCGGTGGTCGTCAACCGGACGCCGATCGGGCGGAAGGTGCAGCTGCAGGGCGCCAACCCGGTCGCGGCCCGCTACTCCGGGATCGACAGCAGGCAGGTGCTCATGCGCACCTACCTGATCTCCGGGGCCCTCGGCGGCCTGGCCGGCGTGCTGTTCCTCAGCCGCAACCCCACCGCCTCGGCCGACTACGGCGCCTCCTACGTGCTGCTGGTCATCGTCATCGCGGTGCTGGGCGGCACCAACCCCAACGGCGGCTTCGCCACCGTCACCGGCGTCGTCCTGGCCACCCTCACGCTGCAGATCGTGGCCAGTGGGTTCACCGCGATCCGCCTGTCCTCCTACCAGTACGCCATCGCGCAGGGAGCCATCCTCATCGCCGTCATGGTCATCGACCAGGTGCGGTGGCGACGCCGGCCCCCCCGGCGCAGAGCCGGGACGTCGCAGGCCTCCACCCCTGCCTGACGCCGACCCCGCCGCCCCTCCCCGGACCCAGAAGGAAGTGACCGCACCGTGAAGAAGATCATCAACACCCCCGAGGCGTTCGTCGACGAGATGATCGAGGGGATCCTGCTGGCCCACCCCGACCAGCTGCGCACCCCCGGCGACGACCCGCGCGTCCTCGTCCGTGCCGACGCCGGCGCCCCCGGCCGGGTCGGCATCGTCACCGGTGGCGGCTCGGGCCACCTGCCGCTGTTCAAGGGCTACGTGGGCACCGGGCTGTGCTCGGGCGTGGCCATCGGCAACGTGTTCAGCTCCCCGAGCTCCCAGCAGGTGTTCGAGGCCACCCAGGCCGTCGACGGCGGCGCCGGCGTCCTCTACCTGTACGGCAACTACGGCGGCGACGTCTTCAACTTCGACCTCGCCGCGGACCTGTCCGAGCTGGAGGACATCACCACCCGCACCGTCGTCGGCCGCGACGACGTCGCCAGCCAGCCCAAGGAGCGCAAGGCCGACCGGCGCGGGGTCGCCGGCATCTTCTTCGCCTACAAGGCCGCCGGCGCCGCCGCCGAGCGCGGCGACGACCTGGACACGGTCGCCGCGATCGCCGAGGACGTGGTGGAGCACACGGCCACCATGGGCATCGGGCTGTCCCCGACGATCCTGCCGACCACAGCTCAGCCCAGCTTCACCCTGGAGGACGGTGAGATGGAGATCGGCATCGGGATCCACGGCGAGCCCGGCATCCACCGCGGGATGCTGGAGACCGCCGACCAGATCGCCGACCGCATCGTCGGCGCTCTCGTGGCCGACCTGGAGCTGACCGCCGGCGCCCGGGTCGCCGTCCTGGTCAACGGGATGGGAGCCACCCCGCTGGAGGAGCTGTACGTGCTCTTCCGCCGGGTCCACCAGGTGCTGTCCGGCCTGGAGGTCACCATCGCCCGCAGCTACGTGGGGGAGTACGCGACCAGCTTGGAGATGGCCGGCGCGTCGATCTCACTGCTCGCCCTGGACGACGCCCGTCTCGCGCTGCTGGCCGCCCCGGCCCGCTCGCCGTTCTTCGAGGAGGTCTGACCGTGCTGGCCACCGAGCTCAACGAGTCCATCCGCCGCAGCCTGACCGAGCTGGTCCGCTACGCCGACGAGCTGCGCGACCTGGACCAGGCCCTCGGCGACGGCGACCTCGGGATCACCGTCTCCCTGGGCGCCACCGCGGTGATCGCCGCGCTGGAGGAGCTGCCGGACGCGGCGACCCCGGCCGAGATCGCCAAGGCCTGCGCCAAGGCCTTCGCCAACGCCAACCCCTCGACGATGGCGGCCCTGGTCGCCGGCGGACTGCTGGCCGGGTCCAAGACCTGGACCGACACCACCGAGGTCGACGTCGCCGCGGCCGCGCGCTTCATCCGGGCCGGCGGGGCCAACATCGGCCAGCGCGGCAAGACCGAGCTGGGGGACAAGACGATCCTCGACGCGATCATGCCGGCCGCCGACGCCCTGGAGGCCGGGGGTGACGCCGTGACCGCACTCGACGCCGCGATCGCCGCCGCCGAGCGCGCGGTCGTCGAGACCCGCGGCCTGCAGTCCCGCCGGGGCCGGGCCTCCTGGCTCCAGGAACGCAGCATCGGGCTGCAGGACCCTGGCGCGACCGCGTTCTGGCGGTACCTGCAGTCCTGGCGCGCGGCCAACGTGGCCGGCGCAGAGCAGCTGAGCGGAGAACTCGCATGACATCGATCGCCTTCATCGGCCTGGGCACCATGGGCCGCGGCATGGTCGGCAACCTGGTCCAGGCCGGTCACGACGTCACCGTCTGGAACCGCAACCCCGCGCGCGCCGAGGGCGTCGACGGGGTGACGGTCGCCGGCAGCATCGCCGAGGCCGTCACCGGCCGGGACGTCGTCCTGTACTGCCTGGCCGACGACGCCGCGGTCGAGGCTGTGGTGTTCGCACCCGGTGGGGTCCTGGAGAGCGTGGGCACCGACACCGTCGTCGCCGACCTGTCCACGATCAGCGTCGGGCTGTCGGACCGGGAGACCGCCGCCTTCGCCGAGCGCGGCGTGCCCTTCCTCGACGCCCCGGTCTTCGGGTCCAAGGGCGAGGCCGCCGCCGGCGGGCTGTGGATCGTCGTCGGCGGTGAGGCTGCGGTGCTCGACCGCGTCCGGCCGGTGCTCGAGGCGCTCAGCGAGACCGTGCACCACCTGGGCGCCGGTGGCTCCGGGGCGCGGATGAAGTTGGTCGGCAACCTGCTGGTCGCCGCGCAGCTGCAGGCCCTGGGTGACGCGCTCACCCTCGCCCGGGCCGCGGGCCTGGACCTGGCCCGGGTGCTCGACGTGGTGTCGGTGACCGACTTCCGGTCCCCGATCTTCGACGGCGTCGGGGCCTCGGTGCTGGTCGGTGACTACTCGCCGTCCTTCGCCCTGGACCTGATGCTCAAGGACGCCCGGCTCATCCAGGACCTCGCCTCGACCGTCGGCGCCCCGGTACCGGCCACCGACCTGGTCGAGCAGACGCTGGTGACCGCCGTGGAGCGCGGCTACGGCAACGAGAACGCCTCGGCGCTGATCAAGGTCATCGCCGAACGCGCCGGCGTCCAGCTGCCGACCGCGTAGTCGGCGTCCGGGTCGCCGTCCGCACCGGACGGCGACCCGGACCGCTCGGGCCCCCGGGTCCGCCGGCCGGGGGACACGGACGCCATGGCGTGCGCCGGCCGGCGGGCCGCGGGTCCCGCTCAGGGGAGCAGCCAGTGAGTCCCGAGCACCAGCGCGCCGCCGTCCACCAGCAGGAACAGCCCCACCCACAGCAGCCCCGGCAGCCGGGTGAGCCGGGCCAGTTGGTCGGCGTCGGAGTCCTGCGCCGTGCCCCGCCGCCGGGAGCGCTGCAGCTCCAGCACCGTGCGCGGGGCGGCCAGCAGCAGGAACCAGGTGACGCCGTGGGCGAAGGCGGCCTGCCCCTGGGCCGGCATCCACCAGGTGGCGGCGAACACCAGTGCGCCGGTGGCCAGCACCGACCACAGGCCGTACCAGTTGCGGATCTGCACAAGCAGCAGCGCGAGCAGCAGCAGCAGCACCCACAGCAGCCCGACCGCGTACCCGGCGGCCAGCAGCGCGGCCGCCCCCAGCCCGAACAGACCCGGCCCGGTGTAGCCCGCCGCCGCGGTGAGCACCATCCCCGGTCCGGTGGGCCGGCCGGCCGACACGGTGACCCCCGAGGTGTCCGAGTGCAGCCGGATGCCCGCCAGCCGGCGCCCGGTGACCAGCGCGGCCAGCCCGTGCGCGCCCTCGTGGGCGATCGTCACCGCGTGCCGGGAGGACCGCCACAGCGCCGGGGAGAGCACCAGGAGCGCGGCCAGGGCGGCGCTGAGGGCCAGCACCCACGCCGGCAGCGGGGGAGAGGTGGCGCTGACCCGGGTCCAGAACTCCTCGACGGCCGCCATGCCCCGATCATGACCAGCCCGGCTGTGCGCGGGCCCGGCGGCGCGCGGGGGACCCGCGTGCCACGTCCCACCCAGTGGACCGCGATGCTGTGCCCCATGGAGAGTGCTGCACCGGCACCCGCAGTACCGGAGACCCCGGAACTGCCGGTGACCGTCTCGTTCACGCGGCGCGCCGACCCGGCGCACGCGATGGAGATGACCGCCTGGATCCGGGCGGGGCTGACGATGGCCGAGGGCTTCCCCGGCTTCCTGGGGGGCGGCTGGGTCCGTCCCCGGCACGGCGCGGACGAGTGGCACATGCTGTGCCGGTTCGCCTCGCCGGCCACGCTCGCCGCCTGGGAGGCGAGCTCCGAGCGCCGCTGGTGGCTCGGCTCGGCCCAGGGCCTGGCGGAGGTGACCCGCACCGAGCGGCGCACCGGCATCGAGGGCTGGTTCGACGTCCCCGTCGACGCCGCGACCGAGCTGCCGTCGGCCCCGCCGCCGCCCGCCCCACCGCGATGGAAGCAGGCCGTCACCATCTGGCTGGTCTTCTTCCCGCTCAACCTGCTCGCCACGGTCACCCTGGGCGCGCTGCTGGCCGACGTGCACGTCGTGCTGCGGGTGGCGGCGATGACGCTGACCCTCACCCCGCTCATGACCTACCTGCTGCTGCCCTGGATGACCCGCCGGCTCGGCTGGTGGCTCCAGGGCCGCCGCTGGCGGGACCGCCGGATCGCCTGAGGCCCGCTGGGGGCCGCGCACGCGACGCGGCCCCCGACGGACCGGGCTGCCCGTCCTGCGGCCGTTATCCCCAACGACCACGCCGCACACCCGCCGGGGAAGACCAGCCACGACGGGGGAGGGGCCCCGGTCCGCCCGGGCCGCTCAGACCAGGTCGGCGTCGTGCACGAGCAGCGCGATCTGCACCCGGTTCGCCAGCTCGAGCTTCACCATCAGCCGGGACACGTGCGCCTTCACCGTCGCCACGCTCAGGTACAGCTCGGCACCGATCTGCGCGTTGGACAGCCCGCGACCCACGGCCAGCGCCACGTCGCGCTCCCGCTCGCTGAGTGCCGCCAGCCGGTCCCGCGCCCGCTGCTGCCGCGCCTCACCCGGTGCCACCGCCCCGGCCGCCGACACGTGCGCGATCAGCTGCCGCGTCACGGTCGGTGAGAGCATCGGCTCCCCGTCGGCGACCCGGCGGACCGCGTCCACGATCGCCGCCGGCGGGGTGTCCTTGAGCAGGAACCCGCTGGCACCGGCCCGTAGCGCCCGCAAGACCTGGTCGTCCGCGTCGAAGGTGGTCAGCACGATCACCGCCGGGGCGTCGGGTGCGCGCATCAGCGCCTCGGTGGCGGTCAGCCCGTCGGTGCGCGGCATCCGGATGTCCATCAGCACGACGTCGGGCCGGGTGCGCTGCACCGCCGCCGGCACCTCCGCACCGTCGGCCGCCTCGCCCACCAACTCCAGGCCCGCGGCCCCACCGAGCACCATCCCCAACGCCGAGCGCACCAGGGCGTCGTCGTCCACCACGAGCACCCGCACCGGCCCGCTCGTGCCCGTCCCGCTCACGCCGGCCACGGCAGCGTCGCGGTCAGCCGGAACTCCCCGTCCGCCGTCCAGCCGTGCGCCAGCCCGCCACCGGCCAGCGTGACCCGCTCCAGCAGCCCGATCAGGCCCGTCCCGGCCCCGGGCAGGGCGTCGGCGTGCACCCCGCCGGTCCGGGCGGGGTTGCGGACGTCGACGGTCAGCCCGGTGCCCGGGCCACCGGTCACCGCGACGGTGGCCACGCTGCCGGGGGCGTGCTTGCGCACGTTGGTCAGCGCCTCCTGCACCACCCGGTAGGCGGTCCGGCCGGTCACCGAGGGGGCGGCACCGAGGTCGGCCACCCCGTACTCCGCCCGCACCCGCAGCCCCGCCTCCCGGCTCTCCTCGACCAGGGCCGGGACGTCGGCCAGCCCCGGCTGGGGTCGGGTCTGGCCGCCCTCGTCAGGCGACTCCCGCAGCACCCCGATCACCTCACGCAGGTCCTCCAGGGCCTGTCGGGCGCTGGCCCGCACCACCCCGGCCGCCGCGGCGACCTCGGCCGGCGGGGCGTCGGGCCGGAACTCCAGCGCGCCGGCGTGCATGCTCAGCAGCGACAGCCGGTGGGCCAGGACGTCGTGCATCTCCCGGGCGATCCGGGTGCGCTCGGTGTGCCGGGCCTGCTCGACCCGCAGCAGCTGCTCGCTCTCGGCCCGCACCGCACGCTCCCGCAACGACACCACCAGCTCCCGCCGCGCCCGGATGGCCATGCCCCAGGCCACGACGGCCGCCGTCACGAGCACACCGAAGACCACCACCCAGACGAACGAGAGGTCCTCGGCCGGCCGCAGCAGTGCGAAGACCGCGCTGCCGGCCAGGTTGGCGGCGGCGACGGCCAACACCACGGTCGGCCGGCGGTGCACCGCGACGGTGAACAGGGCGATCAGGGCGGCCGGGGCGACCATCTCGGAGAAGCAGCCGATCACCGCGAGCAGCAGCGCCACCGCCACCGGCCACTCCCGGCGCCACCACAGCGCGAGGGTGGCCGCGCCACCGACCGCGATGTCGGCGAAGACCAGCACGGCCGCCGGCGGGTCCGGCTCGCTCACCGTGATGCCCACCAGGACCAGGCCGGAGGCGACCGCGAGCAGGAAGCAGGTGACGTCGACGACCCAGTCGCGCGCCGAGCGCCGGGAGCGGGGCCGAGGGCCGGAGGGCACCGGGGCCGGCAGCGGCCAGGCGTGCTCGCTGCTGCCCGGGACGGCCTGTTCGGGCAGCCTGGTGGTGGTCACCCCGCCGAGGTTACGGACGGCGGGACCCGGCAGGAACCGACCGAAGTAGGGGGCCGGTGCGACCTGTGGCCCACCCGCCGGCGACCGAGGTGACCGTGGCCGCCGACTCCTGGGCGATGTGCCCGATCCCGTCCGGCGGCCAGGCTCGTCGGCATGATCACCGTCGACCACCTCACCAAGCGCTACGGCGCCCGGACCGTCGTCTCCGACGTGTCCTTCACCTGCACACCGGGGAGCGTGACCGGCTTCCTGGGTCCCAACGGCGCGGGGAAGTCCACCACCCTGCGGGCGCTGGTCGGGCTCACCGTCCCGACCAGCGGTACGGCCACCATCGCCGGCCGCGCCCACCGTGACCTGCCCAACGCCGGCCGGCAGGTCGGCGTCCTGCTCGACGCCGGTGCCCAGCACGCCGGCCGCACCGGCCGGGAGACACTCACCCTCACCGCCATGGTGCTCGGCGTGGACACCGAACGGGTCGACGAGGTGCTGGGGCAGGTCGGCCTGGCCGGGCGCCCGGCAGGCACCCGCGTGGGCAGCTACTCCCTCGGGATGCGCCAGCGGCTGGGTCTGGCGGGCGCACTGCTCGGGGACCCGGAGGTGCTCGTGCTCGACGAGCCGGCCAACGGCCTGGACCCCGAGGGCATCTGGTGGATGCGCGGGCTGCTCCGTGGGTTCGCCGACCGGGGCGGGACCGTGCTGCTCAGCTCCCACCAGCTGCGCGAGGTGGAGGCGGTGGCCGACCAGCTCGTGGTCATCTCCGGCGGCCGGATCGTGGCGCAGGGGAGCAAGACCGAGCTGCTGGGCCGCCGCGGGACCGTCGTCCGCGGCCCGGACCGCGCTGTGCTGGCCCGTGCGCTGCAGACGGCCGGCATCGCCGTCTCCGCCGGTGACGACGACGCCCTGGTCGCCGACGCCGACCCGCTCGCCGTCGGGCAGGCGGCGGCCGCCGCCGGTGCGGTCCTCACCGAGCTCGGGCAGGCCGGCGGCGAGGGCCTGGAGGAGTTGTTCCGGGCGCTCACCGCGTCTCCCGGTACCGGCACGCAGCAGCCGGCGGTGGCGGCATGAGCACCGCGGTCCTCGAGACGAACCCGCGCCGGCTGACCGGGCCGGGAACGCCGCCGTCCCTGCTCCGGCTCACCCGGGTGGAGCTGCGCAAGTCCTACGACACCCGGGCCGGGCGGTGGCTGCTGGTCGCGATCGCCCTGGCGGCCGCCGCCACGGTCGCGCTGGCCCTGTTCACCGGGCACGACGCGATGGGCCTGGCCGACCACCTCGAGCTCACCCAGCTGTCCACCAGCCTGCTGCTGCCGGTGCTCGGCATCCTGCTCGTCACCAGCGAGTGGTCGCAGCGGACGGCGATGACCACGTTCACGCTGGTGCCCCGGCGCTCCCGGGTGCTCTCCGCGAAGGTCCTGGCCGCCTCCGCCCTGGCCCTGCTCGGGGTGGTCGCGACCCTGATGACCTCGGTGGTGGCCGTCGTCCTCACGCCGCTGGTGACCGACGGCGCGCGGGACTGGTCACTGGGTGCGGCCGAGCTCGGCCAGGTGGTGCTGCTGCAGCTGGTCTACGTGCTGTCGGGGGTGGCGTTCGGCATGCTGCTGCTCAGCTCGCCGCTGGCGATCGTCCTGTACCTCGTCCTGCCGACGGTGTTCACGATCCTGGTCAGCACGGTCGGGGCGCTGGACTGGGTGGCCGACTGGCTGGACCTGACGACGGCGAGCGCCCCGGTGTTCGACGGGGGACTGGACGCCCAGGGGTGGCTGCAGCTGGCCACCGCGACCGGCCTGTGGCTGGGGCTGCCGATGGGGCTGGGCTGGCTCCGGATCGAGCGGGCCGAGATCTCCTGACGCATCCCGACACGTCGGGGTGGGCCGGCACCAGTCGGCTCACCCCGACCTCGCCCGTTGACACCGTTATCCCCAACAACCCGCTCGTTGACCGGCCGACGGGAAGACAAGCAACAATCGGGGGAGGAGCGCAGGCCGCGAGGTCGATGGACCGGTGTACGAGGTGCACACCCGGACACCGGTCTGCATTCCGTCACAGTCGTGGGGTCGGCCCCTCAGGGCCACGGCGCCGCACCCGCCCGGAGGAGAGGCTCTGGACCGCTCCGACGTGGCCGGCGGCCTCACCACCTCACCAGGGGAGGGGCGGACACCGCCACGGAGACCTGGACGGCCGCTGTCGCACGTCTGGTCCTCGATGCGGTTGCCGTGAGCGGTCTCGACCAGGAGCCGGCGGTGGCAGCCGTCCCAGGGGTCGAGCCACAGCTCGCTGACCCGTTCGGTGGACGTCACCGTCGCCGGCCGACCTGCCGATGACGTGGATGCAGCACCACCTTGTCCATCACCGTTATCCCCAACATTTTGCCATACACCAACTACGGAAAAACCAACCATCACCCACCAACGACGGGGGGCCTGGCCGCGGTCCAGGGGAGTGGTCGCGGTGCGTCATCCCGTCCGCTGGACGGCGCGGGAGTACAGCGCCGACCAGTCGGACAGCAGCTGGAGCAGCTCCGGGGGTGACTGCACGGTGAACTCGTGGCCGAGGGAGCCCAGGGCCATGGCCGGCCAGCTGAGGTCGTCAGCGGTCATCTCGAGGCGACAGCTGGTCGGTGAGACGGCGGAGACAGTGCCCCAGCGGCTCACGTGCGCGACCACCTCGGCGGCCGGTGCCGCGACGAGCACCTCCACCCGGTAGGGGTCGCGTCGGCCGTGCAGCCCGGCCAGCACGAAGGTGGCGGCGTCGGCGGCCGGCAGCCGGCGGGGGGCGAAGTGCTGCCCCGTGTTCGCGGCCTCCGCCAGGCGGTCCAGCCGGAAGGTGCGCCAGTCCCCGCGGCCGAGGTCGTAGGCGACGAGGTACCACCGCTGTCCGACCGGCACGAGTCGGTGCGGCTCGACGTGCCGGTCGCTGTGCGCGCCGTCGGAGGCGACGTAGTCGAAGGTGAGCCGCTCGGCGTCCCGGCAGCACTGGGCGACGGTGGTGAGCGCGAGCGGGTCCACCGGCTCGGTGCCGGCCTCGCCCCAGGCGGCCGGGACGGTGACTGCCTGTAACGCCTCCACGCGGCGACGCAGGCGCTGCGGCATGACCTGGACGACCTTGGTCAGCGCCCGCACGGACGCCTCGGCCATGCCGCTGACCGACGAGTGCGTCGCCGACCGGAGCCCCACGGCCAGGGCGACGGCCTCGTCGTCGTCGAGCACCAGCGGCGGCAGGGAGACCCCGTGGGTGAGCTGGTACCCGCCGTCGACCCCCCGGCTGGCCGCCACCGGGTAGCCCAGCTCACGCAGCCGCTCGATGTCACGCCGCAGGGTGCGACCCGAGACGCCCAGCCGGTCGGCCAGGTCGGCGCCTGGCCAATACCGCTGGCTCTGCAGCAGGGACAGCAGCCGGAGCGTGCGCGAGCTGGTGTTGGCCACCGGGCCATCCTGCCCTGTCTCAGGACAGGAAATGACCGCAATGACCCCTAGCGTCATCCGTACCACCGACGACAGGGGCACCCGCCATGACCACCACCGACACGACCACCCACCCAAGCCCGTCGCACGGCACCGACCCACTGGACCGGGAGCGCACCGACCTGCTCGAGAGCCTGGGGCGCCACCGCTTCTTCCTCCGCTACACCGTCCGGGGGCTGACCGACGAGCAGGCGAGGCTGCGGCCGACGGTCAGCGAGCTGTGCCTGGGCGGGATCGTCAAGCACGTGGCGGCGACCGAGGCCACCTGGGCCGACTTCATGGTCCGCGGAGCGGCCGCCTTCCCGACCGTCGACTGGACCAGCCCCCAGATGGCCGAGACCTGGGCCGCCGAGCACCACCTGCTGCCCGAGGAGACCCTCGCCGGCGTCCTCGAGCACTACGCCGCCGTCGCCGCCCACACCGACGACCTGGTGCGCACCCTGCCCAGCCTCGACGCCGACCACCTGCTGCCGAAGGCGCCCTGGTTCACCCCTGGTGGCCGCCAGTCGGCGCGACGGACCCTGCTGCACCTCATCGCCGAGACCGCCCAGCACGCCGGCCACGCCGACGTGATCCGCGAGACCCTCGACGGCCAGAAGACGATGGGCTGACCGGAAACGCGGTGCGCCGCCGTCGGTGGGCGACCAGGATGACCCGGTGCACCCACCCCGACCCGACTGGCCTGACGTCACGGAGCGTGACCACTGGACGGCGGCGCTGGCGGACGTCGCGGCGCGGATCGAACGGGACAGGGGAGTGGCCGACCCCTGGCGGCTGGACGTCGAGCACTCCCTCCTGTGGGCGCAGTACGGCGGCACGCGCATCGCCGTCGCCGGACCGGACGCCGATGTCCGCAGCGCCGAGGAGCTGTTCGAGCAAATCGACTCCTGGGTGGCGTTCGAGAGACACGCCGGACCCGGCCAGGTGCTCGAACGCGATCGGCAGGCGGTGGCCGACTGGCGCGCTCAGCTGGCCGTCCAGCAGCCGCGCTACCAGGCGGCCACCGCCCGGGTGTTCCTCGACATCCGGGCAACGACCACCATCGACCTCGGCTGGCGGGTGGCCGTACACGAGGAAGAGCTCGACTGGGCAGCGCTCCGCAGCCAACTGCCCCCCGAGCTGCTCGGCGCCACAGAGGGAACCACGGGCGGCATCGCCGGCCACGAGTTCGTCGGGCCCGGCCCCTGGCCCGACGGCCCGCCGACCCGGCCGGTGCCCTTCCCGCAGCTATACCTGGAGACCCGCACCGCTTCCGGACGGGGTTCCGACGACGTCCTGGACGTGGCCACGGACCTCGACGATGCAGTGTGGGAGGTGGCCGCCACCGTCCAGGACCTGGTGATGGAGGAGGTCCACGGTGCCTGGCCCGCATGCCCGGGGCACTGGCACCCGATGCAGACGGGGCCGTCTTCCTCCGGTCCTGTGTGGCGCTGTCCCGCCGACGAGCGGGTCGCCGTCCCGATCGGCCGGCTCGTCGAACTGGTGGCGTCCGAGGGAGACGCGCAGGCCTGAGACCTGTCAGTGGTCGGCAGTAGCGTCACAGACGTCGCACCGGCCCGTCCGAGCAGCAGGGAAGTCCCCATGACCACGCTGACCGATCGTCCGAACACCGCCCTCCTCGTCGTCGACGTCCAGCAGGGCGTGGTGACCGGCGCCCACCAGCGCGACCCCGTCGTGGCCAACATCGGCGCCCTGGTCGACCGGGCTCGGGACGCCGGTGTCCCGGTCGTGTGGGTGGCGCACTCCGACGAGGAGCTGCCCCAGGACAGCGACGATTGGCAGTACGTGCCCGAGCTCGCCCGTCAGGAGTCCGAGCCGCTGGTGCACAAGCACTACGGCGACGCGTTCGAGGGCACCGACCTCGAGGCCGTCCTGGACGCGGCCGGCGTCGGCCGCCTGGTGGTCGCCGGCGCCGAGTCCGACGCGTGCATCCGGTCGACCATCCACGGTGGCTTCACCCGGGGCTACGACGTGACCCTGGTCGGCGACGCGCACACCGCCGGGGACAAGTCCGCCTGGGGTGCTCCGCCGGTCGAGCAGGTCATCGCGCACACCAACCTGTACTGGCGCTTCCAGGCGGCACCCGGACGGTCGGCCGGCGTCGTCGAGACCAAGGACGTCACGTTCACCGGCTGAGCCCGGGGAGGGGGCGTCCTCTCCGCTACTTGACATAATGTCGATTATCGGCGCACCGGATCCAGCCCGAGAGGGGCAGTCGAGCGGGGTTCTGCTCAAGGTCAGCCGAGACCCGATGGACCCGCGCCGCGACGTCCGCGCTGACATGGACCCGACCACCGGGTCGACATCGCGGACGGCCGAGCGATCGACGCTCGTCAGCGGCCACGTCGTCCGCCCGACGCAAACCCGGCGACGTCCGCGGGTCGTGTGGCGACGATCGTTCGTCGTGGACACCTGGATCGATCCATCGAGAAGTTGATCATCGTGGCGTGCTCGGTCATCCGACATGAGGTCACCGTCCCGACCATCCGAGCCCTCAGGGCACCTCAGGCCTCTTCCCGGTCGGTCCACCTGGACCACCCTGGTTACGTCACGCTGACGTAATGGGCTGTGATTCGGTGGTCTCAGGGAGCGCCAATGGCGAACCCTTCGTAGGGTCGAGCCATGAACATCCGACGCCCGGTGGCAGCCCTGTTCGTCGCGCTGGCTCTGGTCGGTGGGCCGGCCACGATGACCGCCTGCAGTGCGGCCGGCGGTGGTACCGAACGCAACGACGGCGACAGCAGCGACAACGAGACCGCGAACACCGGCGGCAGCGACCCTGGTGGCACCTCGCAGGGCAACCTGCCCAGCAACCAGAACAAGGAGCCCGACGGCGAGAACGAGTCCGGCGACGACGAGGGCAACAACGGCGGCGACAACAGCTCGGACGGCTGAGCGAACCCCGGGGCACCCCTCCCCTGCGCGACCTCGGCGACCCTGCTCATTGCGTCACGTCACGCAATGAGCAGGGTCAGCCTGCGTTCTTGCCGTTGAGCCACAGCCGGTCCAGCCGGCCGGTCGAGCGCACCAGCTCGGCCAGTGACTTCTCCAGCTCGGCCTTGGTCGGCTTCTCCGACAGCACGGTCTGCACGTCCTCGATGGCGCAGCGGAGCTGGTAGAGCCGGTCCTGCAGGCCGTCGAGCTCGGCCCGGGTCACCAGCACCACGTCGTCGGACAGCCCGGCCTTCGCCGTCGCCGACCGCTGCTCGTACGCCCGCTGCCGGCACGCCTGGCCGCAGTACAGCCGCGGGCGGCCGACCGACTCCTGAGCGGGCAGGACGCTGCGACACCAGCCGCAGCGACGTTCCTCGCCCTTGGTGCGTCGGGTCCGTGCGGCCGGACGGGCCACGGCCTCGTGCTCTACAGCCACGGCAGCGACGGTAGACGCCCGGTACGACAGGACGACAATGGACACGCCAGGGCGGCGGTGCACGCGGGCACGGTCAGCCGCCGAGCACCCGTTCCACCCCGTTCGGTGCCCGGCACTAGCGTGGTGGTGTGCCGGGCCCGCGTTATGCATTCCTCGACGGCCCGACCCCGGTGGCGATGGCCCACCGCGGTGGCGCCATCGAGCACCTGGAGAACACGTTCCCGGCCTTCGAGGAGTGCGTCGCCCTCGGCTACCGGTACCTGGAGACCGACGTCCGGGTGACCTCCGACGGTGAGCTCGTCGTGTTCCACGACGCCACGCTGGACCGGGTCACCGACCGCACCGGCCGGGTCGAGTCGATGCCGTGGCGGGAGCTGCAGACGGCGCTCATCGGGGGCCGCGAGCCGATCCTGCGGCTGGAGGACCTGTTCGGCGCCTGGCCGGACGTGCGGTTCAACCTCGACATCAAGGCCGCCGGCGTGCTGGCGCCGCTGGTGCGCACCGTACGGCGGCTGAAGATCGAGGACCGCATCTGCCTGGGCTCCTTCTCCGACGCCCGGATCGCCGCGGCCCGCCGGGTCTTCGGCCCCGCCGTGTGCACCTCGCTGGGGCCGAAGGGGGTGGCCGCGCTGCGGCTGTCCTCCTACTCCCCCCGGGCCGCCGGGCTGGTGCGCATCCAGGCCGGCTGCGCCCAGGTGCCACTGGCGCTGGGTGGGCGGCCACTGGTCGACGAGCGGTTCATCGCCGCCGCCCACGCCCGCAGCCTGCAGGTGCACGTCTGGACCGTCGACACGGAGTCCGAGGCCACCGAGATGCTCGACCTGGGCGTCGACGGGCTCATGACCGACCGGCCGGCGATGCTGCGTGACCTCCTCATGGCCCGGGGTCAGTGGACCGGCGCGTGACCCGGTCCAGGACGGCGGGGGCGGCCGGTCGGCTGGGCCGCTGGCACCTGCCGACCCCTCCCCTCCCGGCCCAGCTCGCCGACCAGGTGGGCCCGGCCGACCCGGAGTGGTTCCCCCGTGAGCTGGCGGTCGCCGCGGCCCCGACGTGGTGGGCGTGGCGGTTCGTGCTGGACCGGCTGTCCTGGGTGCCACTGGCCTTCGGTCGGCTGCAGCTCACCGGGAAGGTGCCCGCGGAGCTGCTGGACGGTCCCCTGCTGCTGGCGGTCAACCACATCGGTGACTTCGACCCCTTCCTGGTCGGCGTCGCGCTGCACCGGGCCGGGGTGCAGCCCCGGTTCCTGGTCAAGAGCGGGCTGATGGACGTCCCGGTCCTCGGGGCGCTGCTGGAGCGCTGCGGCTGCATCCGGGTGGAACGGGGCACCGACCTGGCCGGGCACGCCGTCCGGGTGACCGAGGTGGCTCTGGCGGCCGGTGCGCACGTGGTCGCCTACCCCGAGGGGCGGATCGGGCTGACCGGTGACGGGTGGCCCGAGCGCGGGCGCACCGGGATGGCCCGGATGGCACTGGCCGCCGGCATCCCGGTCATCCCCGTCAGCCAGTGGGGCGCGCACGAGGTCGTGCAGTACGGCCTGGGCCGGGGCAAGGTCAGCAGCCTGCTCACCGCGCTGTGGCGCCGGCCCGCGCTGCGGGTGCGCATCGGCCCCCCGGTCGACTTCACCGACCTGCGGCCCGGCCGGCTGGGCGACGCCAACCGGGCCCGCACCCGGATCGACGCCGCACTGACCCGGGGGCTGGCGCCGCTGCGGGCAGGTGAGCCCACCGACCGGATCGCCCACGGCGACCTCACCCGGCCCACGACCGCCAGGGCGGCCTTCCCCGGCGGCGTGGTCCCGCCCGAGATCCCGTGACCTGCGGCGGATCTCGTGACCGGCCGGTGCTGGACCGGGGTGCCGGTGCCTGACACGCTGCGCCGGTGAGCGCCCTCCCTCAGGTCGAGTCCGCCCCCCAGCCCGACCGTGCGCTGCGCCGCGAGCGGGCCGGCTGGTACTCCTACGACTGGGCCATGTCGGCCTTCAACACCACGGTCATCAGCGTCTTCCTGGCCCCGTACCTGACCTCGGTGGCCGAGGCGGCTGCCGACGCGCAGGGCCGGATCCACCCGCTGGGCATCAGCATGCCGCCGGGCAGCCTCTTCGGGTACGTGGTGTCGCTGTCGGTGGTGCTGCAGGTGGTCGTGCTGCCGCTGACCGGTGCGGTGGCCGACCGGTCCGGGCGCAAGCGCCAGTTGCTGGCCGCGTTCACCCTGATCGGGTCGCTGTGCACGATGGCGCTGTTCTTCCTCTCCGGCGACGGCTACCTGCTGGGGTCGGGGCTGTTCATCGTGGCCAACATCGCCTTCGGTGCGGCCACGGTCGTCTACTACTCGTGGCTGCCCGACCTGGCCGCCCCGGACGAGCGGGACGCCGTCTCCAGTCGTGGCTGGGCGCTGGGCTACCTCGGCGGGGCGCTGCTGCTGGCCGCCAACCTGGCGCTCTACACGCAGTACGAGTCCTTCGGCCTCACCGAGGGCGAGGCGGTGCGGATCTGCCTGTCCTCGGCCGGGGCGTGGTGGGCCGCGTTCGCGGTCGTCAGCATCGCGCTGCTGCGCAACCGCACGCCGTCGGGGGACGTGGCGCCCTCCACCGGGGCGGCGTTCCGGGCCAGCCTCGGGCAGCTGCGCAGCACCCTGCAGGACATGCGGCAGTACCGGCTCACGCTGTGGTTCCTGGGCGCGTACCTGCTGTTCAACGACGGCGTGCAGACCGTCATCACCGTCTCGGCGCAGTTCGGCTCCGAGCAGCTGGAGCTGTCCCAGACCACCCTGGTGTCCGCGATCCTGCTGGTCCAGGTGGTCGCCTTCGTCGGCGCCCGCGCGATGGGCCGGATCGCGGAGTCCGCCGGGGCCAAGCGCACCGTGCTGTGGTCGCTGCTGGTCTGGGTCGGTGTCCTGGTCGCCGCCGTCTTCCTCACCCCGGGTGCCGCGGTGCAGTTCTACCTGCTGGCCGTGGTCATCGGCTTCGTGCTCGGTGGCACCCAGGCGCTGTCGCGGTCGCTGTTCAGCCAGCTCATCCCGCCGGGCAAGGAGGCGGAGTACTTCGGCTTCTACACGATCTCCGACCGCGGGACGAGCTGGCTGGGCACCTTCCTGTTCGCCCTGACCTACCAGCTGACCGACTCCTATCGGTACGCGATCATCAGCCTCGTCGTGTTCTTCGTCGTGGGCGGCGTCCTGCTCGCCCGGCTGGACATGCGCCGCGCCATCGTCGAGGCCGGCAACACACCCCCGGAGCGTCTGTGACCCCCGTACCACCCGCCGCCGACCTCGCCGGCCCCTCCGTCGTCCCGGCCTCCGGTGACCGCCGGCGGCACCCGGCGCCGGCGCACCTGGTGTTCTTCCACGGTCCGATGGACTGCGGGAAGTCCACCCTGGCCCTGCAGGTCGACCACAACCACACCCGGCAGGGCCGGCACGGGCTGCTGCTGACCCAGGGCGACCGGTCCGGCACCCCGCAGATCAGCTCCCGGGTCGGGTTGCGCCGGGAGGCGGTCGAGCTGGACGGCGACACCGACCTGCGGCTGCTGGTGCGCGACCGCTGGGCGGCCGGGCACCGCGTCGACTACCTGATCGTCGACGAGGCGCAGTTCCTTACCGGCGCCCAGGTCGAGCAGCTCGCCGAGCTCGTGGACACCTCGCACGTCGACGTCTACGCCTTCGGGCTCACCACCGACTTCCGCACCCGGCTGTTCCCCGGCACGCAGCGGCTGTTCGAGCTGGCCGACGACGTCCAGCGGGTGCAGGTCGAGGTGCTGTGCTGGTGCGGCCTGCCCGGTCTGCTCAACGCCCGGGTGGTGGACGGCGCGATGGTGCGCGAGGGCGCGACCGTGGTGGTCGCCGACACCGCGCCGGCGTCGCTGGCCGGTGAGGAGGCCGATGTCGACGGGGCGGCCGTGCGCTACCAGGTGCTCTGCCGGGGCCACTACACCCGCGGCCAGCTCGAGCCCACCCCGACCGGTCCCGGGCAGTTGTCGCTGCGCTGAGCTCCCCCGCACGGGGTGGACGAGCGCTCGAACACCACTCCATGCGATGATTGACCGCTGTCGACACGGAATTCTTTGCATTCTCGTGTCGTTCATCTTCCTAGACACCCGCACCGCACGCGTGAGCGTGTGGTGGTCCGGGCAGTCCTGTAACGACCTACATAAGCACGAGAGGACGGTGTGCCATGGGCGAGCGATCCCTGCGTGGAAGCCGACTGGGCAGCGTGAGCTACGAGACCGAGCGCAACACCGCGCCCATCGAGCGGCAGTACGCCGAGTACCGGTGCGCTCAGGGGCACCTCGTCACGGTGCCCTTCGCCGATGACGCCGAGCTCCCCGACACCTGGGAGTGCAAGTACGACGGTTCGGCCGCCAAGCTCGTCGGTGGCGCCGAGCCGGCTCCCAAGAAGGTCAAGCCCCCGCGCACGCACTGGGACATGCTCCTGGAGCGCCGTTCGGTCGACGACCTCGAGGAGGTCCTCGCCGAGCGCCTCGAGGTGCTCCGCGGGCGCCGTACGCGCGCCAGCTGACCAGCAGAAACGGAACGGCCCCGGTGGGATCTCCCACCGGGGCCGTTCCGCGTCCGGGGTCCTCCCCTCAGGGAGCGACCTCTCCCTCGATGACCCGGGTGGCCGGGCCCGCGCGGTAGGGCTCGGCCGGGCCGGTGACCGTCTCGGTGCGCACCGAGCGCACGTGCACCGGGCCGCGCAGCCGGTCGGGCAGGTTGCGGAGCAGGACGCGGGCGAACAGCGCCCGGGGCAGGGCGCGGGTGAACGGCAGCAGGCACAGCAGCCCGAGCAGGTCCCCGACGAAGCCCGGCAGCACCATCAGCAGCCCGCCGACGGCGACCAGCCCGGCGTCACCGAGTGCCCGGCCAGGCGCCCGGTGCTCCTGCGCGCGCAGCCGCAGCTCCCCCAGCGCCGCCCGCCCCTGCCGGGCGAGCAGCAGGGCACCCAGAGCGCTGGTGGCCACGGTGGCGAGCAGCGTCCAGCCCAGCCCGATCCAGGAGGCGACGAGGACGTAGACGACGACCTCGGCGAGCGCGCCGAGACCGATCACCGTCCGCAGCCGGGACGGCCGGCGTCGGACCGGGGTGTACGTGGTGGCCATGCGTGTCCTCCTCCGCCCGCCGGACGGCAGTGGTCCTGCCTCCCGCACGGGTCGTCACCGGGTGCAACGAACGGGACGGCGATCGTGCTCCCGCCGTCCGCTGCCGGCGTACCGGCGGGTCAGGCCGCCGACCGACGACGCCGGAGCACCGCAGCGAGGACGGCGCCCAGGCCCAGCGCGGTGAGCAGCCACTCCGGGGTGGCCCCCAGGCGCTCGGCGACCGTGCGCTGGTCCCGCTGGGCGATCGGCTCGACGAAGGTGTCGGCGGTGTAGAGCGTCGACTCGTGCACGACGGTGCCGTCCGGCGCCACGATCGCGCTGATCCCGCTGGTGGCCGCGACGACCACGGTGCGCCCGAACTCCACCGCGCGCAGCCGGCTCATGGCCAGCTGCTGGACGCTCTCGTCGGTGTACCCGAAGGTGGCGTTGTTGGTCTGCACGACGAGCATCCCGGCGCCGGCGTCGACGACGTCGGACACCAGCCCGTCGTAGGCCACCTCGAAGCAGATGACGTCACCGACCCGCGCGCCGCCGACGTCCAGCGTGCCGACCCCGGTGCCCTGGGTGAAGTCCCGGCGCACCAGGTCCACCTTCTCGCTGAAGAAGCGGAAGAAGGGGCGGTAGGGCACGTACTCGGCCAGCGGTACCGGGTGCCGCTTGACGTAGGTGTCGCCCGGCCCGGTGACCGGGTCCCACACGATGCCGGTGTTGGACAGCTTCTCGCCCGGGCCCTCGACCACCGCGCCGACCAGGACGGGGACGCCGATGGCGCGGGCGGCCCGGCTGATCACCCCGGCGGCGTCGGCGTTGCGGTAGGGGTCGATGTCGGAGCTGTTCTCCGGCCAGATGACCAGGTCGGGCTGGGCGGCCTCGCCGCGGGCGACGGCGTCGGCCAGGGCCAGGGTCTGGCCGGCGTGGTTGTCCAGCACGGCGCGGCGCTGGGCGTTGAAGTCCAGCCCGGCGCGGGGCACGTTGCCCTGGATCACCGCGACGGTGCGGGTCGGGCCGCCCTCGGTCAGCGAGGAGCCGGCCAGCGGCAGTCCGGCCAGCACCCCGACCAGCGGGACGGCGAGGACGCCGACCAGGGCCAGCACCGCCGCCCGCCGTCCCGGTCGGCGGCGGACCACGGCGAGGACGCCGGCGGCCAGCAGCGTGCCGGTGAGGGCGACGGCGAGGCTGACCAGCGGGACGCCGCCGTACGCGGCGAAGGCGGTGAAGGGGCCCTCGGCCTGGCTGAAGCCCAGCCGCCCCCAGGGGAACCCGCCGAACGGCGCCCGGCCACGCAGTGCCTCGTCGGCCACCCACAGCGCGGCGGCCCACAGCGGCCAGCCCGGCAGCCGGGACACCGCGGCCGCGGCCCCACCGAGCAGGGCGAAGTACAGCGCCTCGAACACCGCCAGCGCCAGCCAGGGGAAGGCGCCGACGTAGATGCCGGTCCAGGACAGCAGCGGCAGCATGAACACCAGGCCGAGGACCAGCCCCAGCCAGGCACCGCCGCGCACCCGCTGCCCGCGGACGGCCAGGGCCAGCGCCGCCGGGCCGAGCACGGCCAGCAGGGACAGGTCGTGCCCGGGGAAGGCGAGGAACAGCGCGAGTCCACCGGCGGCGGCCAGGACGGTCCGCCAGGGCCACCGCACCCGGGAGCGCCGCCGCTGCTGCTCCGCCGGGACGCCGGGCGTGCCCGCGTCGACCGGGCCGGCCGAGACCGCTGACGCCACGCCCACCTCCTGCTCGTCTGGTCCGGTCCGCGCTCGGACCGGCCGCCGACCATCATCCCACCCGCTGCGCCGTCCCCGGCCGACGTCCCGCCGTGGGTGCGGCGGGCCGGTGCACCCACGGCGGGGCCGGCGGGCGCCCGGCGGCGGGCTCAGGCGCCGGGCAACAGCGGCTCGCCGGCCACCAGGAGGTGTCGGCAGACCGGCCTGGCCCGCTCGGCCAGCACGGCCGACAGGGTGGACCCGGTGGACCACAGGGCCAGGTCGGCGGGGGCGCCGACGGCCAGCGGGCCCTCCGGGTGCTCGGACCGCGCGGCCGCCCACCCGCCGTGGGTGGCGGCGTCGAAGGCGTCGAAGGGCCGCATGCCCGAGCTGCGCGTGGTGTGGTCGACCGCGGCGTGCACCCCGCCCCAGGGGTCCAGCGGGGTCACCGGGGCGTCGCTGCCGAGCGCGACGGTCACGTCGGCGTCGACGAGGTCGGCCAGCGGGTTGACCCCGGCCGCCCGGTCGGCCCCCAACCGCTCGGCGTACATCCGGGACGGCCCACCCCAGGTGGCGTCGAACGCCGGCTGGACGCTGGCGACCATGCCGAACCGGCGCATCCGGTCGATGGCGGCGTCGCCGACCATCTCCACGTGCTCCAGCCGGTGCCGGCAGGCCCGGACGGCGTCGCGCCCCAGCTCCTCGACCACCGCGGCGACGGCGTCCAGCACCTGGTCGACGGCGGCGTCGCCGATGCAGTGGAAGCCGGCCTGCAGCCCCGCGGCGGTGCACGCCCGGACGTGCTCGACCAGTGACCCCAGCTCGAACCGCAGCGACCCGGAGGTCTCCGGCCGGTCGGTGTAGGGCTGCGACAGCGCCGCGGTGTGCGAGCCCAGGGCACCGTCGCAGAACAGGTCACCACCGGCACCGGTCAGCCCGAGCTCCCGGACGACATCGAGCCCGCCCCGCTCGGACAGCTCGCCCCAGTAGCCGACCACCCGCGGGCCCGGGGTCCCGGCGACCAGCTCGAGCAGCTCGGCGAGGTCGGTGGCGCTGGAGACCTCGGGGCCGGCCATCTCGTGCACCGTGCCGATGCCCAGGGCGGCCGCGGCGGCCAGGGCGGCGCGCTGGGCGCTGCGGCGCTGGTCGGCCGGCACCGAGCCGTAGGCGGCGTTGCGGGCGGCGGAGTGGGCGTCCAGCCGCAGCCGCCCGTCCGGGCTGTACCCGGCCAACTGGGTGATGCCGGGGACCCGGTCCAGCAGGGCAGTGGAGACCGTCGCCGAGTGGACGTCGACCCGGGCCAGGTAGGCCGGCCGGTCCCCGACCACGGCGTCGAGGTCGGCGCGGGTCAGCCCGCGGCCCTCGGGCCAGTCGGTCTCGTCCCAGCCGGTGCCCAGCACGGTGCCGGTGGGTGCGGCCGCAGTCTGCCGGGCGAGCAGCGCGACGGCGTCCCGCAGGCTGGCCGCGGCGTGCAGGTCCAGACCGGTCAGCGCGAGGCCGGTGGCGGTGGCGTGCACGTGGGCGTCGACGAACGCCGGGGTCAGCAGCGCACCGGCGCCGTCGAGGACCCGGTCGGCGGCCGGGGCGTCGGCGGCATCACCCAGCCAGCTGATCCGCCCCGCCTCGACGTGCACCGCCCGGCCGGGACGGTCCCCGACCGTGACGTCGGTGACGAGCAGCCCGCTCACCGCGCCACCCGCGCGTCGACCATCGCCTGCACGCCCGGCGTCCGCCGGTACAGGTCCAGGGCCAGGGCCGCGTGCCCCGGCGTGTAGCCGTTGCCCACCAGCATCGTCACGTCCGTCGCCATCCCCTCGGCTGCTCCGGCCGCTGCCTGGCTGGCGGGAGCCGGGGAGAAGAAGACCACGGTGCCCCCGTCGGCCGTCGTGAGCACCGCGGCCTGCTCCGCCCCGGGGGCGTCGACGCAGACGACGGTGACGTCGACCGGCTCCCCGACCGCGGCGGCGACGGCCAGCGGGTCGCTGGTGTCGGCCACCACGACGAGGTCGGCGAGCCGGGCCGCGCGCAGCTCGGCGGCGTCGGCCTCGGTGGCCACCACGCCCACCAGCCGCCCGGCGCGGGCGTCCCGGGCAGCGGCCAGGCTCAGGCACCCCGAGCGGCCGGCGGCACCCAGGACGGCGACGGAGGGTCGGTGACCCGACCGGTGGACGGCGCGCTCGGTGGCCGCCGGGGCGCCGCAGACCTCCAGCACCGCCAACGCCGTCTCCTGGGGCAGGTCCTCCGGGAGGACGGCGGCGACGGAGCGGGCGAAGAGCACCGCGGTCCCCGTCGTGGGCACGTGCCGGCTGGCGCCGTCCCAGGAGGCCAGGCCGTCGGTGACCCGCAGCGGCACCCCGGTCAGCGGGACCAGTGTGACCACCCGCTGACCGGCGTGCAGGCCCAGCGGGGAGTCCAGGCCGGCCTCGTCCACGACGCCGATGACCATGCCGCGGGGGCCGACGTCGAGCTTGCCGTCACGCTCGATGCCGGCCAGGACGGCGGCTCGCACCGCGTCGCCGTCGGCACCGTGCTCCGTGGGGTCCCAGGTCGCGGCGTCGAGGTCGATGCGGTGCACGTCGACGCGCACCTCGTCCGGGGCGAGCCGGGGGTCGGCGTCCAGCCGCCGGGCCGCCGCGGGGAGCACCCCGACCGGGTCGAGCGCCCGGTGCACACCCAGGCTGCGGTGCAGCACGCTGTCGAGCACGTGGAGTCCCTCCGTCGTCCCGGACCCGCGCCCGGGGTGCCCATCGTCCCCGAGTGCGCGTTTCCCCGCGGCCGGACGGCGGTAGCTCTCCCCGGTGGAGCTGCTGTGCACCGACCGGCTGCGCCTGCGGGCCTGGACCACCGCGCCCGCCGACCTCGCGCGGCTGGCCGACGTCTACAGCCGCGACGAGGTGACCCGCTGGCTGGGTGGGCCGCCCACCGTCTCCCCCGCCGAGCTGGTCGAGCGCTGGCGGCTGGTGCACGAGCTGAACCCGGTGCACGGCTGCTGGGCGGTCGACCGGCTCGACGGCGGGCCACCGGCGGGCACGATGCTGCTCAAGCCGCTGCCCAACGGCGTCGGTGAGGTCGAGGTCGGCTGGCACCTGCACCCGGACAGCTGGGGCAACGGCTACGCCACCGAGGCCGCGCGGGCGGTCGTCGAGCGGGCCTTCGACGAGGGGCTGCTGGAGGTCTACGCCGTCGTCCGGCCGGGCAACGAGCCCTCACTGGCGGTGTGCCGGCGGCTGGGGATGCAGCCGCTGGGCCGTACCTCCCACTGGTACGGCACGGAGCTGGAGTCCTTCCGGCTCGAGGCGCCGGCGGTCTGAGGGCGGAGGGGGCGGCGTGGACTGGGCAGTGGACCCCGGCGCCTGGGCCGGCCGGCTGGTGTTCACCCGCGGCCTGGCACTGGTGTACCTGCTGGCCTTCGTCGCCGCGCTCCGGCAGGCACCGGCGCTGATCGGCGCGCACGGGCTCACCCCCGTGCCCCGGTTCCTCCGCGCCACGTCGTGGCGGACCGCCCCCAGCCTGTTCCGGCTGCGCTTCTCCGACCGGCTGCTGGGCGCGGTCTGCTGGACCGGCATCGTGCTGTCGGCCGCGGCGCTCGTCGGGGTCGCCGACCGGCTGCCGATCGCCGGGTGGATGGCGCTGTGGGCGGTCCTCTGGGCGCTCTACCTGTCCCTCGTCAACGTCGGGCAGATCTGGTACGGCTTCGGCTGGGAGTCGCTGCTGGTCGAGGCCGGGTTCCTCGCCGTCTTCCTGGGGCCGGCGCACGTCGGGCCGCCGCTGCTGGGCCTGTGGCTGGTGCGCTGGCTGCTGTTCCGGCTCGAGTTCGGCGCCGGGCTGATCAAGATGCGCGGCGACCGGTGCTGGCGGGACCTGACGTGTCTGGCCTACCACCACGAGACCCAGCCGATGCCCAACCCGCTGAGCTGGTGGTTCCACCGGCTCAGCCCGCGGCTGCACCGGGTGGAGACGCTGGCCAACCACGTCACCCAGCTGGTGGTCGTGTGGGGCCTGCTGCTGCCCCAGCCGATCTGCGGGATCGCGGCCGCCGTCATGGTGGTGACCCAGGGCTACCTGCTGATCAGCGGCAACTTCGCCTGGCTCAACGCCCTCGCCCTGGTGCTGGGGCTGGCGCTGCTCGACGGGCGGTGGCTGGCCGCTGTGCTGCCGGTCGAGCGGCCCGCGGAGCTGAGCTCGCCCACGTGGTTCAGCGTGCTCGGCCTCGTGGTGGCTGCCGGCGTGGCGGTGCTGAGCATCGGCCCCGTGCGCAACATGCTCTCGCCCCGGCAGCAGATGAACACCAGCTTCGACCCGTTCCGGCTGGTCAACAGCTACGGGGCGTTCGGGTCGGTCACCAAGGTGCGCCGTGAGCTGCTCGTCGAGGCCACCGACTCCCTCGGACCGGACGCCGAGTGGCGGGAGTACGAGTTCCGCGGCAAGCCCGGCGACGTGCACCGCCGCCCGCCCCAGTGGGCGCCCTACCACCTGCGGCTGGACTGGCTGATGTGGTTCGTGGCGCTCTCACCGGCCTACGGCCGCGCGTGGCTGGTGCCCTTCCTGCGCACGCTGCTGGAGGCCGACCCCGCCACGTTGCGGCTCTTGCGGTCCGCGCCGTTCGGTGCCGCGCGCCCGGCCGCCGTCCGGGTGCTGCTGTACCGCTACCGGTTCACCACCCGCGCCGAGCGGCGGGCGACCGGCGCCTTCTGGCACCGCACCTACGAGCGGGAGCTGGTCGGCCCGCTCACCTCTGACGACGTCGCCCAGCGGGTGCGCTGAGCGCCCCTCACCGGCGGGGCAGACGTGCCCGGAGCCGGGCCAGCCGTCCCGTCTTCGGCACGACGACCTTGTGGCCGGCGGCGTTCCGGTCGTCCAGCACGGCGGCCACCTCGGGGGTCGGGGCGGTGCCTCCCAGGTGGGCGGGCAGCCACCAGCGGTCGTCGTCCCCGGCGGGCTGGTCCGGGTAGGTGCGCTGCGCCTCCTCGACGAGGGCCTCGATCGCCGCCTTGGTGCGGCGGAGCAGCGCTTGCACCTTCTCCCCCGGCTCGGGCACCAGCGGCTCACCGATGATCACGGTGACCGGGACGTTGCGGCGGAACCTGACCTTCTGTCGCTTGGTGGCGATCCGCTGACCGCCCCAGACGGCGGCGGGCAGGATCGGTACCCCGGCGTCGACGGCCATGCGGGCGGCGCCGGCCTTGAGCTGCTTGACGACGAACGAGCTGCTGATCGTGGCCTCGGGGAAGACCCCGATGACGTGGCCGTCCTTGAGCGACGTCACGGCCGCCTCGAAGGCGGCGGTGCCGGCGGAGCGGTCGACCGGGATGTGCTGCATGGCGCGCATGAACGGGCCGGAGAACCAGTGGCCGAACACCGAGGCCTTCGCCATGAAGCGGACCAGCCGGTGCTGCGGCAGGGCGGCCAGCCCGAGGAAGGTGAAGTCCAGGAAGCTGACGTGGTTGCTGCAGATGATCGCGCCACCGGTGGCGGGCACGTGCTCCTGGCCGCGGACGTCGAACCGGAAGCGGAACAGTCGGAAGACGATCAACGCGAACCGGATGACGAACCGGTACGGACGGTCCCGCCGGTCCGGGCGGTCACCGAACAGGTCGCGGCGGACGACGTCGCCCCAGCTGGCCGTGTACATGACAGCGGACCCTAGCCAACGCCGCAGACAGCCGTGTCGTGCGTCCTCCTGCGGGCGACCGCCGGCGCCGCTCGGGCTCGCCTGGTGGTCCTCGGCGCTGCGGCGCCCGGAGGGTGCCGTACGTCTTTCGTTTGTGATGCATAAGCTTCGTTGGGGATAACGGAGCACGTGAGTCGTTGTGTGCGAGTGCCGGTGTGCGCGCCCTCGCCGAAGCGGACATCGGCAGGACCGCCGGCCGTGCGAACCCCCGCGACTCCCGGTGGCCAGCGCCGCTCGGACGGCGCGGCCGTGGACCAGCTGCTGACCCATGGCCGACCCGGTGTCCCGGTGACGAGGCGGGTCACCGGCGGCCGAGCCCGTCGCTGGCACCGGGTCGGCGACCTGTCCCGACTCGTGCACTGCTGCCGCACACAGGACGAGGGCCTCCTCCTCTGTCCCGCGCTCAGTCGTCCAGGACGCGGTGTCGTCCGTCAGGACCTGCGCGAGGTCGTGCGTGCCATCCCGCGTGGCCGAGCGGTCGAACAGTGCCCCACGCCTCAGGGCCAGCAGCCCCCTTGTCAGCGCGTGTGTCGTCCGCGTTGGCGGTTGGTGTGTTCGTTGTCTTCCTGTGAATTGCGGCGAGAGCGTCTGTTGGGCATAACGGGTCAAGAGGATGCGGACGGTCATCGGGGCCGCACCTGCTGATCGCGCACCGGCCGGCGCGAGGGTTGCGCGCTCCGCCTGCGCAGCCCAGCGGCGGCGCCGTACTGGTGTGACGCTTCTCCGGCAGCCCTCGCCTGCTCCCCGCTCCGGCGATCGCAGCGGTCGGGACAGGCCCCGCTCCCCCGTGCCGGTCGTCGTCCCGCCAGCCACCGGGACGACCGTCGCCGCGCCGGCATGACCACTCGGCGACCACCCGACGATGGACGGCCCTGAGGCCGGCCCGTTCGCGCGTCGATCACTCCACGGCAGGGCGCCCCTTTCCTCGCTGCTCGGCTCTTCACCTCAGGGCGGCGAGGCGAAAGTTGGGGATAACGGTCTAGAAGTTGCGGCTTGGGGCAGTTGCATCTCTCGGTCGCCCCCCGGTCGTGGGCTAAACGGTCAGAGCACCTCCTCTCTCAGCGCTCGGGTGTCGAGCCGAGATCTAGACCCGCCCATGAGCGCTCTGACGCCGAGCTGGTCAGCCGCTACGGGCCTGGATCGGCGCCTGTGGTGCGACTCCCCCGGTGCCGGGTCCGGCGTGCCATGCTGAGTCGGTAGTTGGGGATAACGGTATGGTGGGTTCATGACCGAGGGCTTCCATCCCGCGCTGCCCGACATGCCGTCGCCGCCGGCCGTCCGCGGCTGGAACCGGCTGCGGGCGCCACTGGGCTACCAGGACCAGTGGCGGCGGCTGATGGAGGCCGCACTCGAGCTCGACCTGGGTCCTGACGACCTGGCGCACGCCGGCCTCGACCCGCTCGCGTCCGCCCGGGACTGGAAGCCGGCGACCGTCGCGCTCTACACCAAGGTCGCCCGCTACGGCGGCCTGCAGATGCCCCAGCCGCGCACCCCCGAGCCCGACCCGGTGACGCTGGACCTGCGCGAGCTGACCCGCGTCCGGGGCGAGGCACCCGAGCACCTCCGCACCGTCGCCTGGTGCGCCATCGCGCTCGGCTGGCCGGGCACGGTCGGGCAGTTCCGCTCGCTGCGCCGTGACCAGGTGACCGCGACCACCCGCCGGCTGCTGGTGTCCACCGACGACGGCGACTGGGCGGTCCCCGGTGCGCTGACCGCCTGGCATGCCTGGGAGGAGGTGCGCAACCGCTTCCCGGCGCTGGAGTCCAGCCCCTGGGTGCTGCCGGCGCTGCGACGCGGACCGGGCCCCACGTCGCACGTGGGCGGGAAGCTGTCCACGCAGGCCCTCCAGGTCACCTTCACCAAGCACGCCGTCCGGACCGCTCTGCAGCTGCAGGCCTCCGCCGCCCCCTCGCAGACCGCGACGGCGGAGTCGCTGGCCAGTCACTACGCGCGACTGTCCTACGACTCCTACCGGCGGCTGGTGCTCAGCAGCGGCGTCGAGCCGGTGGCGCCCCGGGGGGCCGTCCGGGCCGAGCGCGCCGTGCGACGGGCGGCCCGGCAGGCCGACTGAGGCCTCAGCACAACGACAGCTGCTCCGGCTCCTCGTGCACCACCGGCGTCGCCGGCACCAGCTCGGGCAGGCTGCCGGCCGGGAAGGACGCCGCCGAGTCCCCCGGCAGGCCCAGCGAGCCGTCCTCGCCGATGCCCCGCGCCGCTCCCCCGCTCGCCCGGTCCAGGCCGTGGGCGGCGAGCAGCGGTGCGACCCGCGCGGCCAGCCAGGAGCGGTACTCCGCGGGCACGTAGGCGCCCCGGCCGTACAGCTGCTGGTATCGCCCGACCAGGCCCGGGTGCTCGCGGGCGAGCCAGCTGGTGAACCACTCGCGGGCGCCGGGACGCAGGTGCAGCGGGACGACGGTCACCCCGGTGGCGCCGGCGGCGGCGATGGCCCCGATCGCGGCGGCCAGGTGCTCCCGCGAGTCGGTGAGCCCGGGCAGGACCGGGGCGAGGAAGACCCCGCACGGCAGCCCGGCCTCGGTGATCGCCCGCACCAGGTCCAGCCGGGCCCGGGGCGTGGGCACGCCGGGCTCCAGGGCGGTGTGCAGCCCGTCGTCCCAGATGGCCATGGACACCCCCATGCCGATGGGGACGTCGCGCGAGGCGGCGGCCAGCCGCGGCACGTCCCGCCGGGCCAGCGTGCCCTTGGTGAGCACGGAGAACGGCGTGCCGGAACGGGCCAGGGCGTCGATGACGCCGGGCATCAGCTGGTACCGGCCCTCGGCACGCTGGTAGGGGTCGGTGTTGGTGCCCAGCGCCACGTGTTCCCGCTTCCAGGACGGCCGGGCCAGTTCCCGGCGCAGGACGTCGACGAGGTTGGTCTTGACCACGATCTGCTGGTCGAAGTCGGTGCCGCTGTCCAACTCGAGCCACTCATGCGTGCCCCGCGAGTAGCAGTAGACACACGCATGGGAGCAGCCACGGTAGGGGTTGATGGTGTGACCGAACGGCATCGCCGAGTCCTTGGGGACGGCGTTGAGCGCGCTCTTGGCCCGCACCTCGTGGAACGTGAGGCCCGGGAACTCCGGGACCTGCACGCTGCGCAACAGCCCCCGGACGTCGGGCAGCCCGGGCAGCGTCGTGGGCTCGTCGAGGTCCAGCCGTTGGGCATCCCAGCGCATGCCCCCATCCGAACACATGTTCGACCAGCTGTCGACCACCAGCCCTCGGCCCCCTCGCAGGGTCCCGCTGCGAGCGTGCGAGCGGTGGGTCAGGCCCTGCTGCAGGGGCCCGTGCTGAGCTCGCGGAGCACGGGGGGCAGCAGGGTCCTTCCACCTTCGTCTACACCGGCGGCCGGTTCTCGTATGCGGTCGAGAGGACCACCGTCGTCCGGGTGCTGACGTTGGCCACCGCGCGGATCTCGTGCAGCAGCGCCTCGAGCGCGTCCGGCCCGGCCACCCGCACCTTGAGGATGTAGCTCTCCACCCCGGCGACCGCGTGGCACGCCTCGACGGCGGTGAGGTGCGCCAGCAGGGCCGGGGCGTCGTCGGGGTGCCCGACGTCGATGGGCGTGATCGAGACGAACGCGGTCAGCGGCAGGCCCAGCGCCCGGGCGTCGACCTGGGCGGCGTAGCCGGTGATCAGCCCGCGCTGCTCCAGGCGGCGCACCCGCTGGTGCACCGCGGAGACCGACAGCCCGACCAGCTCGGCCAGCTCCGTGTAGCTGGCCCGCCCGTCCCGGGACAGCGCGGCCAGCAGCGCCCGGTCGACGTCGGGGGCCGCCGGCTGGCCGCCGGGCTCAGGCGCCGAGCTCGACGAGGCCACGGGGACGGTTGTTGAGGACGCGGACGCCGTCGTCGGTGCACACCACGATGTCCTCGATCCGGGCGCCGTAGCGCCCCTCGAGGTAGATGCCGGGCTCGACGGAGAACGCCATGCCCGGCTCCAGCGGCAGGTCGTTGCCGGCCACGACGTAGGGCGCCTCGTGGGTGTCCAGGCCGATGCCGTGCCCGGTGCGGTGCACGAAGTGCTCGCCGTACCCGGCCTTGGTGATGACCCCGCGGGCCACGGCGTCGACCTGGGCGCAGGTCACCCCCGGGCGGACGGCGGCGACCGCGGCCGCCTGGGCGCGCTCCAGGACGGCGAACCACTCCTTGAGGCCCCGGGCGGCCATCCCCCCGACGATGTAGGTGCGGGTGCAGTCGGAGCGGTAGCCGCTGGCCGTCTCACCGCCGATGTCGACCACCACCAGGTCGCCGGCCTCCACGACCCGGTCGGAGAGCTCGTGGTGCGGGCTGGCCCCGTTCGGGCCCGAGGCGATGATCGTGAAGTCCACGGCCACGTGTCCCTCGGCGAGGATCGCGGCGGCGACGTCCGCGCCGACCTCGGCCTCGGTGCGCCCGGGGCGCAGCCACTCCCCCATCCGGGCGTGCACCCGGTCGATGGCGGCGCCGGCGGCGGCCAGCTCTTCGACCTCGGCCGGGGTCTTGACCATCCGCAGCCGGTCGATGACCGGGCTCGCCAGCTCCAGCACCGAGCCGGGCAGCGCCTGCTGCACGCCCAGGGCGTGCTCGGCCCAGGTGCGCGAGCCCACGGCGACCCGGGTGGGGGCCGCGCCGAGGCGGGCGGTGACCGCGGCGGCCAGCACGGCGAAGGCGTCGTCCGTCTCGTCCCAGGCCAGCAGCTCCAGGCCCAGGGCGCCCGCCGGTGAGGCGCCCACCATCGGCGCCTCCAGCCGCGGCACCACCAGCAGGGGCTCGCCCCGGCGCGGCACGACCAGCGCGGTCAGCCGCTCCATCGCGTGGGCGTCGTAGCCGCACAGGTAGCGGAGGTCGGCGCCGGGGGTGAGGACCACGACGTCGATGCCGAGCTCGTCGGCCACGGCGCGGGCGGCGTGCACCCGGTCGACCGACACCAGGGGGGACGAGGGAGCTGGGGTGGCGGACACGTCGGCAGACTAGCCAGCGGATGTGACGACCACCGCCGCCCGTGTTCGTCCCGTTACCGTCCCCGCGTGACCACGATGCTGCTGGACGCGGCGAGCCTGTACTACCGCGCCTTCTACGGGGTGCCCACGACCGTCACCGGCCCGCACGGGCGGCCGGTGAACGCCGTCCGGGGCTTCCTGGACATGACCGCCCGGCTGGTCGTCGCCCACGCACCCGCCCGCCTGGTGGCCTGCTGGGACGACGACTGGCGGCCGGCGTTCCGGGTGGCGGCGCTGCCCACCTACAAGGCGCACCGGGTCGCCCCCGCGGGCGGTGAGGAGACCCCGGAGGAGCTCGCCCCCCAGGTGCCCGTGCTGGTCGACGTCCTGGCCGCCGCAGGGCTCGCCCGGGTCGGCGCGCCCGGGTACGAGGCCGACGACGTGATCGGCACGCTGGCCACCCGGGCCCGCGGCCCGGTCGACGTGGTGACCGGCGACCGGGACCTCTTCCAGCTGGTGGACGACGAGCGCGGGGTCCGCGTGCTCTACACCGCGCGCGGCATCAACGACCTGGAGTTCGTCGACGAGGCCGCGGTGGCCGCCCGCTACGGCATCCCCGGCCGCAGCTACGCCGACTTCGCCGTGCTGCGCGGTGACCCCAGCGACGGACTGCCCGGGGTGTCCGGGGTGGGCGCCAAGACCGCGGCGGCGCTGATCAACGAGTTCGGCTCGCTGGCCGGCATCCGCACGGCCGTCGCCCGCACCGTGGTGCCCCGGGCGCCGCTCACCGCCGCGGTGCTGAAGAAGCTGCAGGCCGCCGGCGACTACCTGGACGCCGCGCCCGAGGTGGTCGCCGTCGTCACCGGCATCGACCTGCCCCCGGTGGACGGCGCCCTGCCGCGGCACCCCGCCGACCCCGACGCGCTCGCCGCGCTGGCGGCCGAGCACGGTCTGGAGTCCTCGGTGCGCCGGCTGGGTGCGGCCCTGGGCTGGCCGCAGGACTGACCGGCCCGGGGGTCAGCGGTCGGTCCAGGTGTAGGCGCCCTCGTCGTCGGTGACCCGGATGGTGACGGTGACCCGCTCGTCGTCGTCGGTGCGGCCCTGGCACTGGTAGCTGCGGCCCACCTCGACGGTCATGTCCTGGCCGCAGTCCAGGTCCAGCGCCACGCCCTCGATCTCCTCGAACTGCTCGGCGACGTCACGCTGCACGGCGTCGGGGTCCAGCCGGGTTCCCCCGAGCCCGGAGCCCTGGGCAAGCGCGGCGACGACCAGCACCGCGAGCGCCAGGATCCCGACCACCAGCGCCAGCCGCCGCTGCGAGCGTCGGCCGGCGGGCTCGGGCGGCTGCCCCCAGCCCGCCGGCGGCTGGCCGGGGAACTGACCGTGCGCCTGCTGGCCGTACTGGCCGGGGGGCCCGTACTGGCCAGGTGGCCCCCACTGCGGCTGGCCGTACTGCGGCTGCCCGTACTGCGGGCCGTACTGGCCGTGCGGGCCGTACTGGCCGTGCTGGCCGTACTGCGGCTGCTGGCCGTACTGGTCGGGCGGGTACTGCTGCGGCTGCCCGTACGGAGGACGGCCGTACTGCGAGGGCTGACCGTAGGGAGGCTGTTGCCCGTACGGGGGCTGACCGTAGGGAGGCTGGCCGTACGCAGGCTGCCCGTACGGAGGCTGCTGGCCGTACGGGGGCTGCCCGTGCCCCGGCTGCTGGCCGTACTGCGGCGACGGCGGACCCCAGCCAGGCGCGGCCGGGCGACCCTCCTGTGCGGCTGGGTCCTCGTGCCCCCGGTCCGCGGGCTCGTCCGGCTCCCGGTCCCACGGCGTCCAGTCGGGCCGGTCCCGGTCCTGCGGCGGCTGGCTCATCGTCGCTCCTCGTCGTGGGCCCGGCCCCGCTGCGGGGCGCGCGCGGCGATCGTGCCCTACCCGGTGACCGAGGCCGACACGACCCCGCGCCGCACCCGGCCCACCGCCGACCGGGCGATGCCGGCCAGCGGCTCGTCGGCGATCTTGGCCAGCTGGTCGAGCAGGTCGATGAGCTGGCGGGCCCAGCGCACGAAGTCCCCGCCCGACAGCTCCGTGCCGGCCTGTTCGGCGCCGGCGAGGACCCGGTCCAGGGTCTGCCCGTCGGCCCAGCGGTAGGCCGCCCAGACGAACCCGAGGTCCAGGTCGCGGGTGACCGGGACGCCGTGGTCGCGCTCGACGTCGGCCAGCCGCTCGTGCACCCGGCGCATCTCCGCCAGCGCCCCCGTCACCTTGCCGGCCGGCACCGAGGGCTGGGCGACGGTGTCGCGCCGCGCCTCGAACACCAGCGCGGACACCACCCCGGCCAGCTCGGCGGGGGTGAGCCCGCGGAAGACCCCGGCGCGCAGGCACTCGGCGGTGAGCAGGTCGGTCTCCGACCAGATCCGGCCCAGCCGCCGTCCGGCGTCGGTGACCAGCTCCGGGCGCTCGTCGACGTCCGGGGCGACCACCGGCTCGGGGACGAGGTAGCCCAGCTCGGTGAGGACGTCGCAGGTGCGGTCGAACTGGGCGGTGAGCGACCCGGTGCGCTCGGCGATCTGGCGGCGCAGCTGCTCGGCCTCGCGCAGCACCCGCAGCCAGCGGTCGGCGGCGCGCACCCGCTCCTCACGGTCGGGCAGCGCGTGCACCGGGTGGGCGCGCAGCGCGTGCCGGAGGTCGGACAGCACTGGGTCGTCGTCGGCGCCGGAGCGGCCCCGGGTCCGGCGGGCGCCGAGGTCGTTCTCGGTGCGGGCGTTGCGCAGCGTGGAGGCCAGGTCGCGGCGGGCGTGCGGGCTGCGGTGGTTGAAGTTCTTGGGCACCCGCAGCCGGGTCAGCGCGGTCACCGGGGTCGGGAAGTCACCAGAGCCGAGCCGGCCGGCCCACTTGTCCTCGGTGAGCACCAGCGGGTTCGGGTCGGCGAGTTCGGTCAGGCCGGGGTCCAGCACGACGGCCAGGCCCTGCCGGCGTCCGCTGGGCACCCGGATGACGTCACCGGCCCGCAGCGCGGCCAGGGACTCCGCGGCGTCGGCCCGGCGCTTGGCCTGGGAGTCGCGGGACAGCGCCTTCTCCCGCTGGGAGATCTCGCTGCGCAGCCTCGCGTAGCCGGCCACGTCGAACACCTGGTCGGCCAGGCCGCCGCGCACCTCGGCCTCCAGCCGGGCGGCGTCCTCCTCGTGCCGGGCGGCGGAGCGGGCCAGGCCGACGACGGAGCGGTCGGCCTGGAACTGGGCGAAGGAGGCGGCCAGCAGCTCCCGGGCGCGCTCCCGGCCGAAGGCGCCGACCAGGTTGACGGCCATGTTGTAGCTGGGCCGGAACGAGGAGCGCAGCGGGTAGGTGCGGGTGCTGGCGAGCCCGGCGACGACGGCCGGGTCGACCCCGGGCCCCCAGACGACGACGGCGTGCCCCTCGACGTCGATGCCGCGGCGCCCGGCCCGGCCGGTGAGCTGGGTGTACTCCCCCGGCGTCACCTCGGCGTGCTCCTCGCCGTTCCACTTGACCAGCTTCTCGAGCACGACGGTGCGGGCGGGCATGTTGATGCCCAGGGCGAGGGTCTCGGTGGCGAACACGGCCTTGACCAGTCCGCGGACGAAGCACTCCTCGACGGTCTCCTTGAACGCGGGCACCAGGCCGGCGTGGTGGGCGGCGAACCCGGCGAGCAGGCCCTCGCGCCACTCCCAGAAGCCCAGCACGTGCAGGTCCTCGTCGGGCAGCGCCCCGGTGCGCCGGTCGATGATCTCGGCGATGGCGGCGCGCTCGTTCTCATCCGTCAGCCGCAGACCCGAGGCCAGGCACTGGTGCACCGCGGCGTCGCAGCCGTTGCGGCTGAACACGAAGGTGATCGCGGGCAGCAGGCCGGAGCGGTCCAGCCGCTCGATGACGTCGGGCCGGGACGGCGGGGAGTAGCGCGGCTTGGAGCCGAAACCGTTGCGGCCGTTGCCGCCACCGCCGTGCCAGGAGTCGAAGCGCCGCTCCTGCTCGTGCACGTAGCGCACCAGCTCCGGGTCGACCACGGCCCGGCCGCGCTCGCGGGTCGACAGCCCCCGGGGCGTCTGCTCCCACTCCCCGGCGTGTGCGGCCGGGCGCAGGGCGAACAGGTCGAACACCCGCCCACCGACCAGCATGTGCTGCCACAGCGGGATGGGCCGGATCTCGCTGACCACGACCCGGGTGTCCCCGCGCACGGTGACCAGCCAGTCGGCGAACTCCTCGGCGTTGCTCACCGTCGCCGACAGCGACACCAGCCGGACGTGCTCGGGCAGGTGGATGATCACCTCCTCCCAGACCGCGCCGCGGAACCGGTCGGCGAGGTAGTGCACCTCGTCCATGACCACGTAGCCGAGGTCGGTCAGCGCCGGGGAGTCGACGTAGAGCATGTTGCGCAGCACCTCGGTGGTCATCACGACCACGGGGGCGTCGCCGTTGATCGCGTTGTCGCCAGTCAGCAGGCCGACGCGGTCGGCCCCGTAGCGCTCGCAGAGGTCGCTGTACTTCTGGTTCGACAGCGCCTTGATCGGCGTCGTGTAGAACGCCTTGCGGCCCTCCTGCAGGGCCTTGTGGACGGCGAACTCCCCGACCACGGTCTTCCCGGCACCGGTCGGGGCGCAGACGAGCACGCCGGACCCCTCCTCCAGCGCCTCGCACGCCTCGACCTGGAAGGGGTCCAGGGAGAAGCCGAGCTCGGCGGTGAACTCCGACAGGGTGGGGTGTGCGTTACGCCGGCGGGCAGCCGCGTACCGCTCAGCCGGGCTGGACATGCCCCCACAGTAGGGACCTGTCAGCCCTCCGCCACTCGCACGCTCGCGCGGGCCCTGCTGACGGGCCGGACGACGACGGCGGGTCGACGGCGGGCGTCAGGCGCGGGGGGTGCCGGGCTCGTCGAGGGGGCCGGCCCGGACCACGCCGGGTGCCTCGAGCGGGCTGGACACCACCGTGTCGGGGGCCTCCAGCGGGCTGGACGTGACGCGCTCCGGTGCGTCGAGCGCGCCGGCGTCCAACGGAGTCGCGGCCGCGATCGCCGGGGAGGCCTCGTCGTCGTCGAGCCCGGCCAGCCCGTCGGCGGCCGCCCGCTTGGCCCGCCGCTTGTCCACGACCCGGGCGACCTGGATGGCGAGCTCGAACAGCAGGCACATCGGCGCGGCCATCAGCAGCATCGTGAACGGGTCCTGCGTGGGGGTGATGAACGCGGCGAAGACGATCGTGAGGAAGTACAGCCAGCGCCGGCTCTTGGCCAGCACCGCGTAGGACAGGACGCCGATCAGGTTCAGCGCCACCGCGATGAGCGGCAGCTCGAAGCTGACGCCGAAGGCGACCAGCAGGGAGATGACGAAGCCGATGTAGTCCTGGGCGGTGAGCGCGATGGTGACGCCGTCACCGGCCAGGCCGAGCAGCAGCTCCAGGCCCTTGGACAGCGACACGTAGGCCAGCGCCGCACCGAGGACGAATAGGCTGGAGGAGGCGGTCACGAACCCGACGCCGTAGCGCTTCTCGTTCTTCTTCAGGCCCGGGGTGAGGAAGGCCCAGATCTGGTACAGCCAGAACGGCGCCGACAGCACGATGCCGACGATGAAGGCGATCTTCAGGCGGATCAGCGCGCCGCCGAAGACGTTGGTGACCAGCAGGTTGCAGTCGCCATTGGCGTTCGTGCCGAGCCCGCGCAGGTCGGGGTCGAGCCCGCAGTAGGGCGCGCGGATGAACTCGCCCAGGCCGTGGTCGTACCACCAGAACGCCACCGCGGTGCCGATCAGCACGAATAGCAGCGCGACGCCGATGCGGTTGCGCAGTTCGCGGAGGTGGCCGACGAGGCTCATCGTCGCCGCGGCGTCCCTCTCGGGACGCCGCGGAGCACGATCGCGGGTGCGCCCTGCCAGGGTCACGGGCGGCGGGTGGTGCTGCGGGTCAGCGGGCGGTGTCGGCGGAGGCCGCCGACGTGCGGGCGCGCTCTGCGGCGGCGCGGGCGGTGGCTGCCCGGGCCTCGGCGGCAGCCGCCTCGGCCTCGAGGTCGACCGGGGTCACCGGGGTGGCGCCGGCCACGGGCGAGGGGGCCACGATCTGCCCGGTCACCGGGGTGGTGCGGGCCTCGTCCTTGGCGCGGACGTCGTCGTCCTTCATGCCCTTCATCTCGCTCTTGAAGATGCGCATCGAGCGCCCCATCGAACGGGAGGCGTCGGGCAGCTTCTTGTAGCCGAAGAGCAGCAGGACGGCCAGGATGATGAGGCCGATCTCCATCGGGCCGAGGTTCATCGGGTCCTCCGAGTCGTTGGGGCGAGCAGCGCCGACTCTACGCCCGGCCCCTGTGGGGTCCAGGTCTCGCCGAGCCTGTACGTGCGGCGTCCACCTGCAGTTCAGGACGGCGTCGCCGAGGCGTTCGCACCCGGGACGCCGACCGGTTCAGTCCGTGGACGCCGGACGCTCGGCCCGCGCGGCGGCGGCGCGGGCCGCGGTGGCCTGCGCCTCGGCCAGCAGCGGGGCGGCGTCGCGCTCCAGCGCGCGCAGCTCCCGGCCCAGCCGCCCGGCCGCGCCCAGCACGTTGTAGGCCAGGGTGCCCAGCACCAGCAGCACCAGGACGGCGACGGCGATCCACACGATCAGCAACACGGGCCGACCCTAACGGTCCCCGGCCGCCGCGGCCCTCAGTCGGCGTACCGGGCCAGGGCCGCGCGGGCCTCGCCGGCGACCTGTGCGGCGAGCTCGGCCGGGGAGTCGACCAGCGCTGCCCCGCCCAGGGAGGAGACCAGCCGGCGGGCCCAGGACAGGTCCGACGTCCTGATCGCCACGGCCAGGCCCCCGGCCGGGTCGTCGACCTCCTCGACGTCCTCGACCGGGTAGTAGTCGGCCACCCAGCGCGCGGTGCGGGCCAGCCGCAGGCGGACCAGGGGTGACCCCGCGCCGGGCTGGTAGAGCCCGGAGTCCAGGTCGCGCTCGGTCGCCTCGGCCGGCGGGGCGGCCGGGGAGTCGAGCACGGTGGCCTCGTCGATGCGGTCGAGGCGGAACAGCCGGGTGCCCTCGACGTTGCGGCACCACGCCTCCAGGTACCAGCGGCCGTCGACCAGCAGCAGCCGCATCGGGTCGACGGTGCGCTCGGTGCGCTCGTCGCGGCTGGGGACGTAGTAGTGCAGGTGCAGCGCCCGGCCCCGCTCGAGCCCGTCGCGGACCACGGCCAGGGACTGCTCGGCCGCGCCCACGCTGACCGCGACGGGTGCCTGGACCTCCCCCGGGTGCCCGGCGGCGGCCGAGACCTTGGCCAGGGCGCGGCTGACGGCCTCCCCCTCGGCCAGCCCAGGCATCTCCAGCAGGGTGCGCAGCGCGACGATCAGCGCCACGGCCTCGTCGGTGCTCAGCCGCAGCGGCCGCACCATGCCCGCGGTGAAGGTGACCCGCACCCGGTCGCCCTCGAACGCCAGGTCGATGAGGTCACCGGGGCCGTGCCCGGGCAGCCCGCAGACCCACAGCAGGTCCAGGTCGCGGCGCAGCTGGGCCTCGGTGACGCCGAAGTCGCCGGCGGCGTCGGCCAGCCGGACCCCGTCGGGGCGGGCCTGCAGGTACGGGACCAGGGTCAGCAGCCGGGTCATCCGCTCGGCGGTGCTCGGGGCCGTCATGCCGGCTCCCCCAGCGCGGCCAGCCGGGTGAGCCGCTCGATCACGGCGGCGCGCACGCTCTGCGGTGCCTCGACCAGCACGTCGGCACCGTAGGCGGCGAGGGTGTCGGCCAGCTGCTCGGGCTCGGTGGTGCGCAGCTGCAGCCGGTCGTCGCCGTCCTCGGCGGCGCCCAGCGGCTCGGCGGTGCGGCGCAGCCCGATCGCCGTCCCGGGGCTGGCGCGCACGACCACCAGCTGCTCGGCGCGGGACTCCTGCCGGGCCACCACCGCGGCCAGGTCCAGGTCGGCCGGTGGGGAGAACGCGCCGGCCGGGCCACTGGCCTTCGGCGTCCCGGTGACCCGGGACAGCCGGAACACCCGGGGGGCCCGGCGGTCGAGGTCGTGCCCGACCAGGTACCAGTGGCCGTGCCAGGCGACGACGCCCCAGGGCTGCACCCGGCGGCGGTGCGGGGCCTGCTCGTCGGGACGGCGGTAGTCGAAGGTGAGCACCCGGCGGTCGCGGGCGGCGACGTAGCAGGGCTCGAAGGCGGGCTCGCCGGCGTCCAGCCGGGGCTGGATGGGCACCCCTCGGCCGGAGTCGACCTCGATGCCGGCGGCGCGCAGCTTCACCAGTGCGCTCTGCGCGGCCCCGGCCAGCTGCGCCGACTGCCACAGCCGCAGCGCCAGGCCGACGGCCGCGGCCTCCTCGCCGGTGAGGGTGATCTCGGGCAGTTCGTAGTCGACGCGGGCGATCCGGTAGCCGTCCTCGGTGTCGAAGGCGCTGGTGCGGCCGGTCTCCAGCGGGACGCCGATCTCGCGCAGCTCGGCCTTGTCGCGCTCGAACATGCGCTTGAAGGCCTCGTCGGCGCGCTCGGTGCCGTCGTCGGGCTCATAGCCGGGGACGATGGACCGGATCTTGGCCGCCGACACGTACTGCCGGGTGCCGAGCAGGGCGATGACCAGGTTCACCAGTCGTTCTGCCCGCTTGGCTGCCACGCGCACAGGCTAGTGCCCCGCGCGTGTCGGGCTGCTCCTGAGGCGGGGCCCTCAGCTCCCCTACTCTGCTCCGGTGACCGACGCCCCCTCCCCCGCCCCCGGCTCGCGGATCCGCTGGCGCCGCGGTGAGGTGACCGGGCTCGGCCGGACGTGGCACGACGCCCGCGAGCTGACCGTGGCCGTGCCCGGCGACGGCGCGGTCCCGGCACTGGCGCACCCGTCGGTGGTCGGGTCCCCGCAGGTGGGCGACACGGTGCTGCTGAACACCACGGCGTGGGCGCAGCACCTGGGCACCGGTGGGTACGCCCTCGTCGTCGCCGTCCCCGACCGGTTGCCGCTGGACCCGACCGGCCCCGGGCACCTGGTGAAGGGCCGCTACGGACCGCTGCAGGTGACCGCGCCCGGCGTCGACGAGCAGGGCAGCGCGCACCACGCGACCATCGCCGAGGCCGAGGACCTCGACGGGATGCCGGTGGTGGTGGCCGACCTGCACTCCGCGCTGCCGGCGGTCGTGGCCGGGGCACACGTCACCGACCCGGCGCTGCGGATCGCCTACGTGATGACCGACGGCGGCGCGCTGCCGGCGGCGTTCAGCCGGACCCTGGACGCACTGGCCGGCTCGCTGGTGGGGGTGGTGACCGTCGGGCAGGCCTTCGGCGGTGACCTGGAGGCGGTCACCGTGCACACCGGGCTGCTGGCGGCCCGGCACGTGCTGCACGCCGACATCGCCGTCGTCACACAGGGCCCGGGCAACCTCGGGACCGGGACGCCGTGGGGCTTCTCCGGCGTGGCGGCCGGGGACGCGTGCAACGCCGTGGCCGTGCTGGGGGGCCGCACCATCGGGGCGCTGCGGATCTCCGACGCCGACCCCCGGCCGCGGCACCGCGGGGTCTCCCACCACTCGCTGACCGCGTTCGGCCGGGTGGCGCTGGCCGGGGTGACCCTGGTGGCGCCGCGCGGGCTGGGCTCGGAGCTGGGCAGCCAGATCGAGGAGGACCTGGCCGGGCAGCCCGAGCGCAACCCCGTGGAGTGGGTGGACAGCGCCGGGCTGGACGACGCGCTGGCCGCCTCCCCCGCGCAGCTGTCGACGATGGGCCGCGGGCTGGCCGAGGACCGCGCCTACTTCCTCTCCGCCGCCGCGGCCGGCCGCTACGCCGCACAGATCACGCTCTTCGGCCCGCCCCCGGCCTGACCCGCCGCGCTGCGCCGTCCCGCTCTGCACGCGTTCCGTGCGCACTGCTCGTGCTGCAGGGCAGGTGAGGCGTACGGAACGCCTGCGACGCCGTCAGGCCCAGCGGCGGAAGCCGCCCTCGGCGTCGAGGGTCTGGCCGGTGACCGAGCGGGCGTCGGGGCCGGTCAGCCACGCCACGACACCGGCCGCCTCCTCCGCGGTGTTCCACCGGCCGCGCGGCATGGCCCGGGCGACCAGGTCCGCCTGCGCGGGGCCGGCCCACCCGGTGTCGGTCGGGCCGGGGTTGAGGCAGTTGCAGGTGATGTCGGCGTCGCTGAGCGCGTCGGCCAGCGACAGGGTCATCTGCTGGATCGCGCCCTTGCTGATCGCGTAGGGCAGTTCGTCGGCCATCGGGCCCTGGTGCTGCCCGGAGGTGAACAGGACGACGGAGCCCGGTCCGGCCGCGGGCTCGTACTGGGCCGCGAAGGCCTGGGTGAGCAGCAGGCTGCCCCGGGTGTTGACGGCGAAGCAGGCGTCGACCTCGGCGGCGTCGACGTCGGCCAGCCCGCCCCGGGCGCTGCGGGCGTGGGCGGCGACCAGGGTGCTGAGCGGGCCGACGGCGTCCCGGGCGGCGGCGACCAGTGCGGCCGGGGCGGCGGGGTCGGCCAGGTCGCAGCTGACGTGCGGCGGGTCGCCCAACGCGGCGAGGACGGCGGCCAGGTCGTCGCCGCCCCAGGGCTGCTCCGCGTCGTGCGCGGCCCAGGAGGAGACGACGACCCGGTCGCCACGGTCGAGGAGCCGCCGGGCGATCGCTGAGCCGATGGAGGCCCGGCGGCTGACGCCGGTGACGAGGACGGTGCCCATGACCGGAGTCTCCCGGGCCGGCCAACCGGTTTCCTCAGATCGGCGCCCAGTGCGGAGGGTCGTCGTCCAGACGCCGCCAGTGGGTCGGCTCCCTGAGCTCGGGCAGGTCGGTGAGCCACCAGGTGGCGTCGGGAGCGGCGCCGGCCAGCACGGTGTGAGCAGCCGTCCCCGGCACGGGAAGAGCCCGCCCGACGGTGGACAGGTAGCCGTCGACGGTGAGGTGGACGGCGTCGAACTCCTCGGCCATGGACGACCAGTCCGGGAGGATCCAGTCGGCGTCCTGCCCGGTCGTCCGGTACCAGTCGTGTCGCCGGGACGCCGTCGCCGGCAGCGGGTGCCGGCCGACCAGGGCCGCCCAGTCGTCCGGTCCGGTGACCTCGTGCACCCGGGCGCCCGCCGGGACCGGCACCGGCCAGCTGCGGGCCGTCGCCCAGCCCCACCCGTCCTCGACGAGGACCAGCCCGGCCGGCGCCGGCAGCTCCTGCCCGTCGAGGTCGGCGACACCGGGGATGCGCCGGCTGGTGACCACCACCGCCGACGTCGCCGGCGTGCACCACCACCGACCGCTGAGCAGGGCGTCGAGGTCCCGCGGCCGGTCAGCGGCGGCCCGGCGCTCGTCGGCGCCGGTGTCCGTGCGCCAGTCGCGCAGCGCGGCGTGCACCCCCGCGGTCTGCGGGGACGTGTACCGGGGCGGGTCGCCCGCCGGCCAGGCGACGGCGTGCTGATCGCTGCGGGCGAGCGGGTCGGCCCACCACCGGGTGTCCGGGGCGGCCGTGACCGTCTCGGCCACCGGCGCCAGCAGCGCCGCGAGGGCCGGGTCGGCGAGCAGCTGGTCGGCGTCGTCCGGTGGCTGCCAGTACATCGCCCCGTCGACGGACGTGACCAGGGCCTGGAGGACGTCCGCCCGGCCGATCGAGGAGAGGTCGGTGGCGGCGACCTGGGCGGCGAGTGACGCGTGCACCTCCAGCGCCTCGACGCGGCCCACGGGGTACCCACTGACGCCCTGCCGCCAGGTGAGCGGCGGCCACCCCCACGGACCCGCCCCGGCCACGACGATCTGCAGGCACAGCCGGCGACCGCGCGGGCCGGCCAGCAGGGCGTCGGCGCGGCTGGTCACCGCGGCAGTCTGCCGGACTCGTCACATGCTGGAGATCAGCTTCTCCACGCGCTCGTCGACGGACTTGAACGGGTCCTTGCACAGCACGGTGCGCTGGGCCTGGTCGTTGAGCTTGAGGTGCACCCAGTCGACGGTGAAGTCCCGCCGCTTCTCCTGCGCGCGGCGGATGAACTCACCGCGCAGCTTGGCCCGGGTGGTCTGCGGCGGCACGTTCTTGGCCTCGAAGATCGCCGGGTCGTGGGCGACCCGCTCGACCTGGCCGGCGTTCTGCAGCAGGTAGTACAGGCCACGGTCGCGGCGGATGTCGTGGTAGGCCAGGTCGAGCTGGGCGATCCGCGGGCTGGACAGCGGGAGGTCGCGCTTGGCCATGTAGCGGTGGATCAGCGAGTGCTTGATCGCCCAGTCGACCTCGCGGTCGATCAGCGACAGGTCACCGGTGTCGACGGCCTTCAGCGTCCGGCCCCACAGCTCCAGCATCTGCCGGTGCACCGGGCCGTAGCCCTCACGGTCGACGAACTCGGCGGCCCGGTCGTGGTACTCCTGCTGGATCTCCAGCGCCGACATCTCCCGGCCGTTGGCCAGGCGCACCCGGCGCCGTCCGGTGAGGTCGTGGCTCATCTCGCGGATGGCCCGGATCGGGTTCTCCAGCGTCATGTCCCGGATGGGGACGCCCTGCTCGATCATCCGCAGCACCAGGTCGGTGATGGTGACCTTGAGCAGGGTGGTCGTCTCGCTCATGTTCGAGTCGCCGACGATGACGTGCAGTCGGCGGTACTTCTCGGCGTCGGCGTGCGGCTCGTCGCGGGTGTTGATGATCGGCCGGGAGCGGGTGGTGGCGCTGGAGACGCCCTCCCAGATGTGCTCGGCCCGCTGGCTGACGCAGTAGACGGCGCCGCGCGGGGTCTGCAGGACCTTGCCCGCGCCCACGACGATCTGCCGGCTGACCAGGAACGGGATGAGGACGTCGGCCAGGCGGCTGAACTCGCCCTGCCGGCCCACCAGGTAGTTCTCGTGGCAGCCGTAGCTGTTGCCGGCGGAGTCGGTGTTGTTCTTGAAGAGGTAGATGTCGCCGAACACGCCCTCCTCGTTCAGGCGCTGCTCGGCGTCGATCATCAGGCCCTCGAGGATGCGCTCCCCGGCCTTGTCGTGGACGACCAGCTCGGTGACGTCGTCGCACTCGGCGGTGGCGTACTCGGGGTGGCTGCCGACGTCGAGGTAGAGCCGGGAGCCGTTCCGCAGGAAGACGTTGGAGCTGCGCCCCCAGGAGACGACCCGGCGGAAGAGGTAGCGGGCCACCTCGTCCGGGGAGAGCCGGCGCTGGCCCTGGAAGGTGCACGTGACGCCGTACTCGGTCTCGATGCCGAAGATCCGTCGTTCCACGGTGCGAGCCTAGGCGCACGATCCGGCGTCGCGCTCGTGCGCTCGCACTCCGTCGGCACGGGTCCCCCTCCCCCGCGCCGGTGCCCCGCGGACTGTCGGTGATCGAGGGGACAGTGGTGGCGTGCCGCTGCTGCCCGCTCCTCCGTCCCCGTCCACCGGCGCCACCCCCACCGACGTCGCCCGGTGGGTCGCCGCGCACCTCGGCGACCTCACCCGCGAGGGCCCCGACGGCGTCGCGCCCGGCGTCGTCCGCGGCGGCCAGAGCGCCGCCGACGCCGCGCTGGCCGCACTCGACGTCAGCGGCTACGCCGGCAACCGGAGCACCGTGCTCCCGGTGGCCCGACGCGGGGCCAGCCGGATGTCGCCCTACATCCGGCACGGGCTGCTGCCGCTGCCCGTGGTGTGGACGGCGGTGTCCGGCGCACCGCCGCGTGACCGGACGAAGTACCGCGACGAGCTGCTGTGGCAGGAGTTCGCCCGGCACCTCTACGCCCGGGTGGGCCGGCAGCTCGGCACCGAACTGCGCCATGCCCAGCCTGACGTCGCGGTGCCGGCCGGGGCACCGTGGGCCGACGACCCGTGGCCGGCGGAGATGAACTGCACCGCCACGGTCGCCAGGGAGCTGCGCACCGACGGCTGGCTGGTGAACCAGACGCGGATGTGGCTGGCCTCCCAGTGGTCGGTGCGCGCGGGCGCCGACTGGCGGGCCGGGGAGGACGAGACCTACGTGCACCTGCTCGACGGCTCGCGGGCGGCCAACCGGCTCGGCTGGCAGTGGACCGTGGGCACCGGCAGCGGAAAGCCCTACGGGTTCAGCCGCTGGCAGGTGCAGAAGCGGGCGCCGGAGCTGTGCCGGGGCTGCGCGCTGGCCGATGCCTGCCCGATCGAGCAGTGGCCCGACGCGGACACCGGTCCGCGCGTCGCGGGCCCCGACCTCGGCCGGGCGCCGGTGCCCGCCGGGCCGGTCGAGGTCGAGGGCGGCGGGGCGGCGCAGGTGTGGCTGACCGCGGAGTCGCTGGGCACCGCCGACCCGGCGCTGGCCGCAGACCCCGACCGCCCGGCGGTGTTCGTGTTCGACGAGCCGCTGCTGGCCCGGCTGCGGCTGTCGGGCAAGCGGCTGGTGTTCCTCGCCGAGACCGTGGGCGAGCTGGCCGCCACCCGGCCGGTCGAGGTCCGCCGGGGTGCGGTGGACAGCGAGCTCGCCGGCCGGTCGCTGGCCTCGACGTGGGCGCCGGTGCCCGGCTGGCAGCGGCTCGCCGGCCGGCTGCGGCCGACCGAGGTGCACCCGTGGCCGTGGCTGGTGCGCCCGGGCACGGTGTCGGTGAGCTCGTTCAGCGCCTGGCGCCGGGACAGCGGCCGCGCCGTCCCCCGCTGACCCCGCGGACACGGCGCGGCTGAGGGGTACCGGCCGGACCGGGCGCTGGGTGAGGTGGTCGAGCCGGGGCCCCGGCAGGTGACGCCGGGGCTCCGGCGGGGTCAGCTGGCGGTGTCGCCGAGCCGGTCGGCCTCGCCGTCATTGCCGGTGCCGCCGTCGGTGCCGTCCTGGGTGGCCGGGGCGACCTCGGCACCGCCACCACCGGCTCCGCCACCACCGGCGGTGTCGATGTCGGCCGGGTCGCCGAGGCCCGGCGGGGTGCCGGGCTCAGGGCGGCTCGGGGCGTGCGCCGGCTGAGGGGACTCGTCGGCGGCCGGATCGGCGGCCACGGCGTCCGCCTCCGGCGCCTGCGGGTCGAGCAGGGTGCGCAGGGCGGCCCCGACGACACGCCTGAACGCCCGCTTGGGCCGGCGGCGGTCGAGCACCGCGACCTCGAGCTGCTCGGCGGGCATGCGGTCGTGGCCCCCGCCGTTGGCCGCGGTCGCCGAGCTCACCGTGGCCAGCGCGGCGACGCCGACCGCCAGGGCCTCTGCGAGCGGCAGGCCCGCCCGGAAGGTGTTGCGCAGGTGGCCGGTGACCGCCTCGGCCTGCCCGCCCATCACCACGAAGTCGGGCTCGTCGACGATCGAGCCGTCGAAGGTGAGCCGGTACAGCTGGTCGGTCTCCGCCGTCGCGCCGACCTCGGCGACGCAGAGCTCGACCTCGTAGGGCTTCATCTGCTCGGTGAAGACCGCGCCCAGGGTCTGTGCGTAGGCGTTGGCGATGACCCGGCCGGTGACGTCGCGCCGGTTGTAGGAGTAGCCGCGGACGTCGGCCAGCCGGATGCCGGCGACCCGGAGGCTCTCGAACTCCGAGTACCGGCCCACGGCGGCGAAGCCGATCCGGTCGTAGAGCTCACTGACCTTGTGCAGCGTGGAGCTGGGGTTCTCGGCGATGAACAGGACGCCGTCGGCGTAGGTGAGGACGGCGACGCTGCGGCCCCGGGAGATGCCCTTGCGGGCGTACTCGGAGCGGTCACGCATGACCTGCTCGGCGGAGGCGTAGTAAGGCATCGTCATGGGTCAGCCCTCCTCGTCCTGGCGGGCGGACCGCTCGGTGATGATCGTGTCGGCGACCGCGGCCACCTCGGCGTCGGTGAGCCGGACGGCGCCCTCGGCGTCGACGCGGTAGACGATCGGGTACAGCCGGCGCACCGGGTCGGGACCACCGGTCGCGGAGTCGTCGTCGGCAGCGTCGTAGAGGGACTCGACGACGCTGTGGGTGGCCGCCTCGGCGGAGAGCCCGGGCCGCCAGGTCTTCTTCAGCGAGTTCTTGGCGAACAGCGAGCCGGAGCCGACCGAGGCGTAGCCGCGCTCCTCGTAGTTCCCGCCGGTGACGTCGTAGCTGAAGATCCGGCCCGGGCTGGTGCCCTCGGCGGCGTCGAGGTCGTAGCCGGCGAAGAGCGGGACGACGGCCAGGCCCTGCATCGCCGCACCCAGGTTGCCCCGGATCATCGCGGCGAGGCGGTTGGCCTTGCCGTCGAGGGACATGGTCATCCCCTCGATCTTCTCGTAGTGCTCGAGCTCGACCTGGTAGAGCCGGACCATCTCGATCGCGATGCCCGCAGCCCCGGCGATGCCGATGACCGACCAGGAGTCGGCGGCGTAGACCTTCTCGATGTCGCGGCTGGAGATCAGGTTGCCCATGGTCGCCCGCCGGTCACCGCCCATCAGCACGCCGCCGGCGTAGGTGGCCGCGACGATGGTGGTGGCGTGCGGGGACAGCTCCCCCACCGGTACCGCAGGCAGTGTGCGGCGACCCGGCAGCAGGTCAGGGGCGCTGGAGCCCAGGAAGTCGGTGAACGAGGAGCCCACCCGGTCCAGGTACGCGGGCGAGAAGCCGCTCCGGCCCGTTGACGCGTCGGTCACCCATCCACCTCTCTCGCCGCCAGGGGTGCACGGCCTCGACTGCACAGGCTCGCCCGTCGGGACACCGACGGACCTCGTTGCGACCCTACCGGCGGGCTCGTCGACCGGTTGGTCACCGTCGCTGACCCGGGACCGGCCCGGCGAGCTGACCAGCCCTATGCGCCTCGAGGTACCGGGCCGCTGCCCGCAGGAGCGCGGGGTCGTCCTTGAACTGCCCCAGGCCGCCGTTGCAGTTGAAGCACAGCAGGTCACGTACGGCACCGGTGGCATGGTCGTGGTCGACGTGGGCCGCCGGAGCGGCTCGACAGAGCCCGCAGAGGCCGCCCTGGTCAGCGAGCATCGCGTCGGCCTGGGCTGCGGTGATGCCGTATCGCCGTCTCAGGTGATAGGTCCGCTCGCCACCCACAGCTTCCTTGGACGTCCGCCCCCTGGCGTTGTGGCAGGGCTTGCAGTAGCTGTTGATGCCGCTCTTGTTGCCGGCGTTCCGACCGAATGCAGAGAGCTCTTTGACCGTCCCGCAATCCGGACACCACTTACTGCCCACAGGAACCACCGTGTCGCGAGCGAATCGCGCCCGCGGACCACCCGTACGACGGTCTCGACTGGCCCGGTGACGCCGACGCGCGTGGTCTCTGCAGTAGAACGCGTACCCGTCACGACTGTTGCTGTTCTTCGTGAAGTCCGTCAACGGGCGGGCATGGCCGCAGTCGCGGCACACCTTGCTGTCCATGACAGCAGCCGATACTAGATGATCTTGATCACTGACCCCCTTTTTGTATATAAGATTTCACGAATTCTTCTGCATTCTCTTCCAATACGCCGTCAATTTCGTCGAGAAGTGAGTCGACGTCGTCGGTCACCTCCTTGGTGCGCTCGGAGACCTCGGTGTCGACCGAGGCCTCCACCTCCTCGGTCTCCTCGCGTGAACGCGTCGACCGCTGCTGCCCGCCGGTGTCCCTCGTGGCCATCTCACCCTCCGGTGTGTGGTGTGGGTCCTGTTGCAGCGAACCTACTCGCGGGATGTGACAGTCCGCCGTCGATCTGTGGACGCCTGCTGCCGCTACCGTCGCGGCATGGCCGAGCGCTCAGCCCTCAGCGGTCTGGTCGTCCCCGTGCCGGAGGCCGAGCCCGTGGTGGCCGCCCACCGCAGCCGGCTGGACGCGAACGCCGCCCTGGGCGTCCCTGCACACGTGACGGCCCTCTTCCCCTTCGTCTCCCCCGCCGACCTCACCGCCGACGTCCTCGCCCGCGTCGCCCGGGTGGTCAGCGCCGTCCCGACGTTCGACCACCGCTTCGGTCGCACCGACTGGTTCGGCGACGACGTCCTGTGGCTGGCGCCCGACGACCCGGCACCCTTCGTCGAGCTGACCGAACGGCTGCACGCCGAGTTCCCGGACCACCCGCCCTTTGGTGGGGCCTTTCCCGAGGTGGTCCCGCACCTGACGGTCGGCCACGGGCACCCGCGCCCGGCCCTGACCGAGGCGGAGCTCGCCGTCCGCGCCGGCCTCCCCGTCTCAGGGACCGCGACCGCGGTGCACCTGCTGACCGAGGACGAACCGGGTGGCCGGTGGACGCTCCGGGCTCGCTTCCCTCTCCGCTCTCGCTGAGCTCTCCTGTGCTGCGATGATCGGCGCGGTGTTGGGGATAACGGCCGTAGACCGGGAACTGGTGAGATGCTTGCGCCGCGGCGGCGCTCCCTCGGGGCGCCCGAGGCGCGGCCCGACGACGGAGGCACAGATGACCGAACACGACGTCCGGACCTGGGTGGCGCAGACCTGTGAGGGCCTCGCCGACCTGTTGAGCGACGACACCTGGGACGCCCCCTCGCTCTGCGCCGGGTGGCAGGTCCGGCACGTGGTGGCGCACGTGACCATGCCCGCGCGGCTCACCCCGGCACAGTTCGGTGCAGAGATGGCCGCGGCCCGCGGCGACTTCGGTGTCCTCTCCGACACCGTCGCCGCCCGGGACGCCGCGCTGCCCCCAGCCGAGCTGCTCGCCGCCCTGCGCTCGCCGCAGCTGCACGACTGGCAGCCGCCGGGCGGTGGCGCGGCCGGGGCGCTGAACCACGCCGTCGTCCACTCCCTGGACGTGACCGTCGCCCTCGGCGCACCGCCGACCGCCCCCGCCCCCGCGCTGACCGCCGTCCTAGACCAGCTGGCCGACGGCACGGTTTTCGGGCTCGACCTGACCGGCGTCCAACTGGAGGCGACCGACGGGAACTGGGGCTCCGGCGAGGGGGACGTCGTCCGCGCCGACAGTGGCGAGCTCGTCGCGCTGCTCGCCGGCCGCACGCTCCCCGACGGCCGGGCCCTCCCCCGGGTCAGCGCGCGGTGATCGTGTCCACGAGCTCGGCGGCGGTCGAGGTCGAGTCGAACAGCGCACCCACGTGCTCCCGGGTGCCCCGCAGCGGCTCCATGGTCGGGATGCGCACCAGGTTCTCCCGGCCCACGTCGAACACCACCGAGTCCCAGGACGCCGCGGCCACCTGGGCCGGGTAGCGCCGCAGGCACTCACCGCGGAAGTAGGCCCGGGTGTCGGTGGGCGGGGAGGTCATCGCGGCGGTGACCTCCTCGTCGGTGAGCAGACGCTGCATCGACCCACGCGCCACCAGCCGGTGGTACAGCCCCTTCTCCGGCCGGACGTCGGAGTACTGCAGGTCGACCAGCTTCAGCCGCGCATCCCCCCAGGACAGCCCGTCGCGCTGCCGGTAGCCCTCGAGCAGCCGCAGCTTGGCCGGCCAGTCCAGCCGGTCGGCCAGCCGCATCGGGTCGATCGAGAGCTCGTCGAGCACCTCGCCCCACCGGGCCAGGACGTCGGCGGTCATCGGGTCGTCGTCGCCGCGGGAGGCCACGAACGCCCGGGCCTGGGCCAGGTACTCCTGCTGCACCTCCAGCGCGGTGAGCCGCCGGCCGTCGCGCAGCCGCACCCGGTGGGTGAGCGTGGGGTCGTGGCTGATCGCCTGCAGCGCCGCGACCGGCTCCTCGATGGTGAGGTCCGCAGGTAACGCCCGGGCCTCGATCATGGCCAGCACCAGCGCCGCCGTCCCGACCTTGAGGTAGGTGGACAGCTCGGAGAGGTTGGCGTCGCCGATGATCACGTGCAGCCGGCGGTACTCGTCGGGGTTGGCGTGCGGCTCGTCGCGGGTGTTGATGATCGGCCGCTTGAGCGTGGTCTCCAGGCCCACCTCGACCTCGAAGAAGTCCGCCCGCTGGGAGAGCTGGAACCCGTCGACCCGGCCCTCGACGCCGATCCCCACCCGGCCGGCACCGGCGAACACCTGGCGGGTGACGAAGAAGGGGATCAGCCCGCGGATGATGTCGATGAACGGCGTCCGGCGGCTCATCAGGTAGTTCTCGTGCGCACCGTAGGAGGCGCCCTTGCCGTCGGTGTTGTTCTTGTAGAGCTGGATGGGCTGGGTGCCGGGCACCTGCGCCGCCCGGCGGGCCGCCTCGGCCATCACCAGCTCACCGGCCTTGTCCCACAGCACGATGTCGCGCGGGTTGGTGCACTCGGGCGTGGAGTACTCCGGGTGGGCGTGGTCGACGTAGAGCCGGGCGCCGTTGGTGAGGATGACGTTGGCCATCCCGGCGTCGTCCTCGACGTCGTTGTGGTCCAGCGCCGTGGCCGGGGACAGGTCGAAGCCCCGGGCGTCGCGCAGCGGCGACTCCTCCTCGAAGTCCCACCGCGGCCGGCGCCGGCTCGGCGCCCCGGCCACCGCCCAGGCGTTGACCACCTGGCTGGACAGGTTCGTCGGGTTCGCCCCTGGCTGACCCGGTACGGAGATCCCGTACTCGAGCTCGGTGCCCATCACCCGTCGCACGCTCATGCGGCTCAGGTTAGGCGGGCCCGGTGGACGGCCGGTGGACGGACGACGACCTGCGCTCCCCCTGCACCGATGACTGTCCCCCTGCACCAACGCTGGTGCGGGAGGACAGACGGTGATCAGGTCACCTGATCACCGGCTGCGCCCCGACCGGGACCGGACGGGGACGGCGAACGGCCCCTGCCGCGGGTGCAGCAGGGGCCGTTCGGGACACCGTCGGTCGTCAGAGGTACTGGCCGGTGTTGGTCGCGGTGTCGATGGCGCGGCCGCTCTCGGCGCCCTTGCCGCTGATGAGCGTGCGGATGTAGACGATCCGCTCGCCCTTCTTGCCCGAGATCCGCGCCCAGTCGTCGGGGTTGGTCGTGTTGGGCAGGTCCTCGTTCTCCTTGAACTCGTCGACGCAGGCGGTCATCAGGTGCCCGACCCGCAGGCCGCCGACGCCGGTCTCCAGACGGTCCTTGATGGCCATCTTCTTCGCGCGGTCGACGATGTTCTGCAGCATGGCGCCGGAGTTGAAGTCCTTGAAGTAGAGGACCTCCTTGTCACCGTTGGCGTAGGTCACCTCGAGGAAGCGGTTCTCCTCGGTCTCGGTGTACATCCGCTCGACGGTGCTCTGGATCATCCCGGCGATGGTCGCCTCGCGGCTGCCGCCGTGCTCGGCGAGGTCGTCGGCGTGGATCGGCAGCGTGGTGGTGAGGTACTTGCCGAAGATGTCGCGGGCCGCCTCGGCGTCCGGCCGCTCGATCTTGATCTTCACGTCGAGCCGACCCGGGCGGAGGATCGCCGGGTCGATCATGTCCTCGCGGTTGGAGGCGCCGATGACGATGACGTTCTCCAGCCCCTCCACGCCGTCGATCTCGCTCAGCAGCTGCGGCACGATCGTGGACTCGACGTCGGAGGAGATGCCGGACCCGCGGGTGCGGAAGATCGAGTCCATCTCGTCGAAGAACACGATGACCGGCGTGCCCTCGCTGGCCTTCTCCCGGGCCCGCTGGAACACCAGGCGGATGTGCCGCTCGGTCTCCCCGACGTACTTGTTGAGCAGCTCGGGGCCCTTGATGTTGAGGAAGTAGGACTTCCCCTGGCTGCGGTCGGCATCGCCGTTGAGCTCGGCGACCTTCTTGGCCAGGGAGTTGGCCACCGCCTTGGCGATGAGCGTCTTCCCGCACCCGGGCGGGCCGTAGAGCAGGATCCCCTTCGGCGGGCGCAGCTCGTACTCGCGGAACAGGTCGGCGTGCAGGAAAGGCAGCTCCACGGCGTCGCGGATCTGCTCGATCTGCCGGGAGAGCCCACCGATGTCGGAGTAGTCGATGTCGGGGACCTCCTCCAGCACGAGCTCCTCGACCTCGCTCTTGGGGATCCGCTCGAACACGTAGCCCGACCGGGGCTCCAGCAGCAGCGAGTCACCGCTGCGCAGCGGCTGCCCCTCCAGGGAGTCGGCCAGCCAGACCACCCGCTCCTCGTCGGTGTGCCCGACGACCAGCGCGCGGCGCGGCATGCCGGGCAGCGGCTCGAGCAGCTCCTTGAGGAGCACCACGTCGCCGGCCCGCTCGAACCCGCGGGCCTCGACGACGTTCATCGCCTCGTTGAGCACGACCTCCTGGCCGTGCTGCAGCTCGGCGACCGCGACCTCCGGGGACACCGCGACGCGCAGCTTGCGGCCAGCGGTGAAGACGTCGATCAGACCGTCCTCGCAGCGGTCGAGGAAGACGCCGTAGCCGTTGGGCGGCTGGGCCAGCCGCTCGACCTCCTCCTTCAGCGACACCAGCTGGTCGCGCGCCTCGCGGAGCGTGCCGGCCAGCTTGTCGTTGCGGTCGGAGAGGAAGGCCGCACGCGCCTCTGCCTCGGACAGCCGCTCCTCCAGCGCGCGCACCTGGCGCGGGCTGTCGGACACCTTGCGTCGGAGCAGGCCGATCTCCTCCTCGAGGTAGGAGATCTGGCTGACCAGCGAGGCGACGTCACGCTCACGTCGCGCACGGAACTCGTCGGGACCCAGGGCCATCGCGCACCTCCACAACCATCGGGGGGAGAGCCAGGACGCCAATCTATACACGCCGGGACCGACCGTGCCGCGCCTCGCAGGGCGGCTGGGCACGGTGGGTCCCGGCGTCACCGGCCCGACACGTGCCGGCGTCCGCGAACGGGTCAGACGAGCTTCTTGCGGCGCTGCCGCATGGGTGCCACGGCCCCCTCGGCGAGCCGGCGGGCGGTGACCAGGAAGGCCGTGTGGGCGACCATCCGGTGCTCCGGGCGCACCGACAGGCCCTCGGCGTGCCAGGGGCGCAGCAGCGTCTCCCAGGCGTAGGGCTCGGTCCACAGGCCCTGCGCGCGCAGCGCCTCCACGTAGACCGACAGCTGGGTGGTGGTGGCGACGTAGCCGACCAGGACGCCGCCGGGCCGGAGCGCGGCGGCCACGGTGGGCAGCACCGCCCACGGCTCGAGCATGTCCAGGACCACGCGGTCGACGGTCTCGGTGGCCGGGTGCTGGTCGAGGTCGCCCAGCCGCAGCGACCAGTTGGCCGGGATCTCGCCGAAGAAGGCCCCGACGTTCCCGCGGGCGACGTCGGCGAAGTCCTCGCGGCGCTCGTAGCTGGTGAGCGTCCCGTGCTCGCCGACGGCGCGCAGCAGCGAGCAGCTCAGCGCCCCGGAGCCGGCGCCGGCCTCCAGCACCCGCATGCCCGGGCCGATGTCGCCGAAGCCCACGATCTGGGCGGCGTCCTTGGGGTAGATGACCTGCGCGCCGCGGGGCATGGACAGCACGAAGTCGGCCAGCAGCGGGCGCAGCGCCAGGTAACCGGTGTTGGCCGTCGAGTGCACGACCGACCCCTCGGGCGCGCCGATGAGGTCGTCGTGGGCGATGGCGCCGCGGTGGGTGTGGAACTCCCTGCCCGCCTCCAGGACGACGGTGTGGTGGCGCCCCTTGGGGTCGGTGAGCTGCACCCGGTCGCCGACGACGAACGCGCCCTCCACCGGCTCGCCCGGCACGGTCGGCACCGGGTCGGCCGGCACCGGCTCGCCCTCGACGACCACCGGCTCCAGCGGGACGTCGGCCAGCACCTCGCTCGCGGTGGGGGTCTGGTCGGGGGCGTCCTGCGGGTGCTCGGTCTCGTCGCTCACGTACCGGGAGGGTACGGACGGCGGGACGCCGCACCGCCGGGGCGGACACGCGGAACTGTCGGAGGGCCGACCTAACCTCGGTCCCATGACGGCCACGCTGGACACCCACGAGTCCGTGGAGCCCCTCGCGACCGGGGCCACCGCGGCGAGCCTGGTGGCACGCACCACGTCCGCCGACACCGCTCCCCGCCGCCCCTCGCTGTCCCCCTCCCGGGCCGCGGACTTCAAGTCCTGCCCACTGCTGTACCGCTTCCGCACCATCGACCGGCTGCCGGAGAAGAAGTCCCGGGCCGCGGTGCGCGGCACGCTGGTGCACTCGGTGCTGGAGAAGCTCTACGACCTCCCGCCGGCCGAGCGCACCGTCGACGCCGCCCAGACCCTGGTCGAGCCGGCCTGGGCGGAGCTCCGCGAGGAGCCGGGCGTCGCCGAGATGTTCGAGCTGCCCGAGGGCGCCGAGCCACCGGAGGACAAGGACAGCCTGGAGTCCTGGCTGGCCTCGGCCGGCGAGCTGGTGGAGACCTACTTCCGCCTCGAGGACCCGACCCGCATCCAGCCCGCGGGCCGTGAGGAGCTGGTCGAGGTGACCCTGCCCGACGGGCTGCTGCTGCGCGGATTCGTCGACCGGCTGGACGTCGCCCCCACCGGCGCGCTGCGGGTGGTCGACTACAAGACCGGCGGGATGCCGCGTGAGGCGTTCGAGGGCAAGGCGCTGTTCCAGATGAAGTTCTACGCGCTGGTGCTGTGGCGCACCCGGGGCGTGGTGGCCGCCCAGCTCAAGCTGCTCTACCTCAAGGACGGCGACGCGCTCACCTACTCCCCTGACGAGGCCGAGCTGCTGCGGTTCGAGCGCACCCTGCAGGCGATCTGGTCGGCGATCGAGCGGGCCGTGGCCACCGGTGACTTCCGGGCGAACAAGAGCAAGCTGTGCAGCTGGTGCGACCACCAGGCGCTGTGCCCGGCCTTCGGGGGCACCCCGCCGCCGTTCCCCGCCGAGGCCGCCGCAGCCGCCGGCTGGCGCACCACCCTGGCGGTCACTCCAGTCTGACCGCAACACCCCGCCGCCGGCACGAGATGGCGGCGGGCACCTGGTCCGCGTCGTCCACCCGGGGCTGGCAGGCGTCCGGGTGGGTCAGTCGAGCAGAGCGGCCAGGTCGGCGGCCGTCAGGCCCGCCAGCGTCGTCCGCAGGGTCAGCCCGGGCTGTGGTTGCAGTCGCTGTACCAACGGGATCCCGAGCACCGCGACACCGGCGGCCAGCCCGGACGCCGTCCCGACCTGGGAGTCCTCGATGACGAGGCTCGACCTCGGGTCGACCCCCAGATCCGCCATGGCCTTGCGGTAGGGCGCCGGATCGGGCTTGAGCGCGCCGGCCTCGGTCCCGCACACGGTGACGTCGAAGGGGTCCACGCCCAGCTCGGCGGTGATCCGGTCGAGCACCAGGGTGGCGACCCGCCGGGGCGTGGTGGTCACCAGCGCGGTGCGGAGGCCGGCGGCACGGACGGTGTTGATCAGCTCCCGGGCACCGGGTCGCCAGGGCATGCCGCGGCTGGTCATCAGGGCCGCGGTCTCGTCCTCCACCCAGCGGGCGTCGGCCTGGAGGTCCTGCGCGGCCGGGTCCATACCCAGGTCGGCATAGATGATCTCCATGGAGGCGAGCATCGACGTCCCTGCGGTCTGCTCCCGCGCCTCGTCGGACAGGGTGCCGCCCAGCTGGGTGGCGAGGGCGAACATCGCCTCGCCCCACAGCTCCTCGGTCTCCACCAGAGTGCCGTCCATGTCGAACAGCACTGCCTGCAGTCGCTGTAATGGGGCGGACGGACCAGCGGGGCTCGATGACACGCTGGGCAGTCTAGGGACAGGCCACCCAGCGGGCCGCCGGTCGACTCAGGCCGCGCGGGTGCCGGTCATCGTCGCGAACACGATGACGTTGTCCTCGTAGCTGCGGGCCGCCGAGTCGAACGCGCCCCCACAGGTGATCAGCCGGAGCTGCGCGTCCGGGGTGTTGCCGTAGACCTCGATGGTCGGGAAGTCGTCCTTGGGGTGGACCTCCACCCGGTCGACGGCGAACACTGCCACCGTGCCGTCGGCTCGGGTTACCTCGACCTCGTCACCGGGCTGCACCGCGCCGAGGTCGAAGAAGACGCCCGGTCCGGCGGCGGCCGAGTCGACGTGGCCGAGCAGCAGGGCCGGGCCGACCGCGCCGGGTGCCGGGCCGCGCTCGTACCAGCCGGCTTGGTCGTTCGGACCCAGTGGCGGGACCTCGACGGTGCCGTCGTCGTTGAGGCCGAGCTGCAACAGGTCGCTGGTCACCCCGATGGAGGGCACGGCGAGGGAGACCGGTGCGGCCACCTTCTCGGCCGGCGCCGTGCTCGTGGCGGCCGGCGGGGCTGCGGGCGCCACCGGAGACGGGGCCGCGGTCGAGGGGGCGGCCGACGAGGGTGCCGCCGACGTCGTACCGGGGTCGCCGGCTGCAGCCGGCTGTGGTGCGCGCTGCTGTCCGGTGACCGCCACGACGACGGCGACGAGGGCGACGACGGCCAGGACCACCGCCAGCAACGTCCAGGTGCGGGATCTCGGCCGACGGCCGGTGGGCTCGCTCACGACGGTCCTTCCAGGAGGGGACGGGCGGAACAGGACAAGCAGGGCGCTACAGGAGGAGCAGGGCGGGACGGGACGAACGGGGAAGGGCCGCCCGGGGTGGTCACCCCGGGCGGCCCGAGCCGGATCAGGCCTGGTCGGCCTGACGACGGCGGTAGGCGACGGCACCAGCGGCAACGGCACCAGCGGCGGCCAGGGCACCGACGCCCATGACCGCGGTGTTCTCGGTACCGGCAGTGCTGCCGGCACCGGTCTCGGCGCCACCGATCGGCGCGGCACCCATCTGGGCGACCTCCAGACCGCCACAGGCGGCGGGGGCGGTGGCCTCCATGGGCAGGGACGGGTCGAGGTCGCTCTTGACGTCACCGTCGTAGGCGCCAGACCCGTCCTTGTCCACACCGTGCAGGACGATGACGGCCGTGCCCGCCTCGAACGCGTCGCGGACGTCGTCGGTGACCTCGAAGGTGCGGTCGTAGCTGATCGAGCCGCCCTCGGCGGTCGGGAAGCGGTCGATGGCCAGGCCGCTCTCCGGGCTGGTGTCACCGCTGGTGGTCAGCGACGTGCCGATGGCGCCGTAGTACTTGGCCGCCTCGGTCACGCTCACCCAGCCGTCCTTGTCGGCGTCGTCGGCGAGGTCGTTGGTCGGGCAGGTGCCCATGGCGCCGATGTGGAAGTGCTGGGCGTGCGGCGCGCCGGCGAGCAGCCCGGACGCCTCGATCATGACGGTCGCGGTGTTGCCGTCGAGGGTGACCATGCCGGTACCGGTGACGCCGGAGGCGTTCACCGAGCCCAGGCTGGCCTGGTAGCTGTGCGCCCCGTCGTCCGCCGAGGCGGCGGTCATGGTCAGCAGCGGGAACGCCGCGGCGATGGCCACGGCCGGGAGTGCATATGCCTTGCGCATGGTGTGCTCCTGTGTCTCGGAGTGCTGCCACGACCCGTCGGGCGGTGACAGCGGGCGGCGGTGGTCGCCACTCGCCCTCGTCGTCAGCGGGCGCGTCGGTGCGCCCGCCGTGGAACTGGTCCCGGATGACCCGGAACGCCGACAGGTCCCCCCAGCGGGATCACTCCCGCTGCCGCGCCGACTGCAGGGTCTTCGGCACGGGGTGCCAGATCGGTTCACTGTCCCGGCTGAACCGGCTGAGGACGAGCTGTGCAGACGCCCCGACCACCCGGTCCCCTGCGGCCCGGCGAACCGGGACCCCCGTCGCTGACGAACACCGGTCATGACCGCCCCGCGAGCGCTGCCGCCCAGCCGTCGGACCGTTCCGGGCCCACGCCGGTGCCAGGTGCTGGAGGTCGGTGCGCTGCTCGCCGTGTTCCTCGGTACGGGGACGTCGCCGGCCCAGGCGCACGACGGTCTGGTCGACACCACCCCGCTGAACACCGAGGTCGTGACCGCCTCCCCGGCGACGGTGGAGCTGACGTTCACCGGGGAGCCGCTGCCGCTGGGCACCGAGGTGCTGGTGCTGGGCGCGGACGGCACCACGGTGTCCACCGGTGCGGCCGAGATCCGCGGCGCCAGCGTCGTCCAGGCCGTGACCGGGTCGCTGCCCTCGGGCGAGTACACCGTCGAGTGGCGGAGCACCTCCTCCGACGGGCACCCGCTCACCGGCAGCCACACCTCCACCGTGGCGGTCAGCAGCAACCTCGCCGCACCCGGCCCAGCAGTCACTGGGACGACGGGGGCGACGGACACCGCGACGGCGACCGCCTCGGCCGCCCAGCCCACGGACGACGGCCTGCCCACCGGCTGGCTGGTCGCCGGCGTGCTGGCCCTCGGCGCCGTCGGCGCTCTGGTCGCCCTGCGCAGGCGGGCATGAGCAGCACCGCGCCGGTGCGCCCGGCGCCGCCGGCAGCTGCGCCGGCCCTGTCCGGCCGGCCCCGCGGGCGGACGGCGGCCTGGCTCGCCACCGCAGCCGCCCTGGTCCTCGTGCTGCTCGGCGGGCTCGCCGTGGGCGGGAGCGGCGCGCAGGCCGTGCCCGACGGGCTGAGCGACGCCGGTCCGCTGGTCGACCTGGGCGCCCCGGTGGTCACGCTGGTCGGCCGGATCGCCGCCGTGGCCACCCTCGGTGCCCTGCTGTTCGCCACCGTCCTGCTGCCCGGCCGCGCCGGCGGCCTGGCACCCACGTCCCGGCGGGCCGTGCGCGCGGCCTCCGTCTGGGCCTCGGTCTCTGCGGCGGCGACCGGGCTGGGGGCGGTCCTGACCGTCAGCCGGCTGGTGGGCCGCCCGCCGACGGCGCTGCCCTGGTCCGGGGTGCGGGTGTTCCTGACAGACACCGGGGCGGGGCAGGCCGTCCTGCTCGTGCTGGGGCTGACCGTGCTCGTCGCCGCAGGAGCGCGCCGGTGCGCCGGTGTGCCCGGCGCGTGGGCGCTGCTGGCGGTCGCGCTGGCCGCGCTGGTGGTGCCGGCCGTGCTCACCGGGCACTCCTCGGCGGCCGAGGACCACCTGTTCGCGGTGACCACGCTGGTCGTGCACGTCGTCGCAGCGAGCGTGTGGGTCGGCGGCCTGGGGGCCCTGCTGGTGTACGGGCGCCGGGACGAGGGCCTGCCCGCTGCCGTGGGCCGGTTCAGCGCCCTCGCACTGCTGTGCTTCGCAGCGACCGGGGTGACCGGGCTGATCGCCGCGTCGGTGGTGCTCGGCGGCCCCGGGGCCGTGCTGGCCGCCGTGGGCACCGGCTACGGCTGGCTGCTGCTGGGCAAGACGCTGGGGCTGGTCGCCCTGGCCGTGCTGGGCTGGCAGCACCGCCGCCGCACCGTGCCGCAGCTGCGGGCCGGCCGGCCCGGCGCGTTCCGCCGCTTCGCCGTGGTCGAGCTGTTCGTCATGCTGGCCACCGTGGCGCTCGCGGTCGCGCTGGCCGCCTCCCCTCCCCCGGCGGCCGCCGCACCGGCGGCCGGCAGCGCGTCGGCCGTCCCCGCACCCACCGCCGGCGCACCCGCGGCGGCGTCCGCGGACCCGATGGCCGGCCACGACCACGGCCCGCTCACCGTGGGCGTGCTCATCGACGACACCCGCTTCCACGTCGCCCACCCGGTCGCACCGGGGTCGCGGGTGACCGTGTTCAACGGCAGCGACCAGGAGGTGACGATCACCGCCGCCGACGGCTCCTTCGACGTCACCGTCCCGGCCGGCTCGCTGATGACCTTCCCCGCCCCCGAGCAGCCCGGCGAGCACCCCTTCACCAGCCGCCACTCCCCGGCCTACGCCGACGTCCTGGTCGTCGAGTGACGAGTCCACCCCGCGGTCCAGCCCGGACCCGGGGGTCCACCCTCCAGCGTGCGGACCATGAGCGTGTCGCTACGACCACGGACCGCGGACGACCTGGAGGTCCTGTTCCGCATCGCCGCGGAGCTGGCGACCTGGGAGGAACGGACTCCCGGCATGCCGGCTCCGCTGACCCGGGACCGGTTCGATGCCCGGCTCGCGGAGACCGCCGCGGGCGATCCCGGCGAGAGCGGTGTCCCCTTCGTCGTCGACCTGGACGGTGCCGCGGTCGGCAGCGCCGTGCTGTTCGGGTTCGACCGGTTGGCCCACCACGCGGAGGTCGGGATCAGCCTGCTGCCCGAGGCCCGCGGCCGCGGCATCGGGACCACGGCCCTCACCCAGCTCGTCGAGTTCGGCTTCGTGCGGTGCAACCTGCGCCGCGTCCACCTGCAGGCGATCGCGTCGAACACCGGCGCGATCCGCGCCTACGAGAAGGTGGGTTCGTGGTCGAGGGCCGGCTCCGCGAGCACGCCTGGGTCCGGGGTGCCTACGAGGACGTCGTGCTGATGGGGCTCCTCCGCTCCGACCACACCCCCAGCGCGTGACCCGCCCGGCCCCGGTGCAGGCCCCCGCCGCGAGCTTGCTCGTGGCGGGGGCCTGCACCGGGGTCCTTCATTCGTCCTCGGTGCGGTAGCCCAGGTTCGGCGACAGCCAGCGCTCCGCCTCGGCGACCGTCCAGCCCTTGCGCCGGGCGTAGTCCTCGACCTGGTCGCGACCGACCCGGCCGAGCACGAAGTACTGCGACTGCGGGTGGGAGAAGTACAGCCCGCTGACCGCGGCACCGGGCCACATGGCCATGCTCTCGGTCAGCTGGATGCCCACGCTGTCCTCGACGTCCAGCAGCTCCCAGATCGTCTGCTTCTCGGTGTGCTCGGGGCAGGCGGGGTAGCCCGGTGCCGGCCGGATGCCCGCGTACTTCTCCGCGATCAGCCCGTCGGGGTCCAGGGACTCGTCGGGGGCGTAGCCCCAGAACTCCGTGCGCACCCGCTCGTGCATCCGCTCGGCGAAGGCCTCCGCCAGCCGGTCGGCCAGCGACTCCAGCATGATCGCGTTGTAGTCGTCGTGGTCGGCCTTGAACGCAGCGACCCGCTCCGCCGACCCCAGCCCCGCGGTGACGGCGAAGGCGCCGACGTGGTCGAGCAGCCCGGTCTCCCTGGGTGCGATGAAGTCGGCCAACGACTTGCGCGGTGAGCCGTCCCGGCCCTCGGTCTGCTGGCGCAGCTGGTGCAGGGTGGTGCGGACGGCGGTGCGCGTCTCGTCGGTGTAGACCTCGATGTCGTCGCTGCCGACCTGGTTGGCCGGGAACAGCCCGAAGACGCCGCTGGCCCGCAGCCAGCGCCCGGCGATCAGCTCGTCGAGCATCTGCTGGGCATCGGCGTAGAGCCGGCGCGCGGCCTCACCGGTGGTGGGGTTGTGCAGGATGTCGGGGAACCGGCCGCGCATCTCCCAGGCGTTGAAGAACGGCTGCCAGTCGATGTAGGAGCGCAGCTCCTCCAGCGGGTAGTCGGTAAAGGTCCTCACGAACTGGGTGGCCAGGCCGTGCTGGTGGTCGCAGTCCGGGCCGGAGCAGACGTCCTTCGCCTGCTGCAGGAGCATCCGCGGCCGCGGGGGGCGGTACTCGCTCCAGTCGACCGGGGTCGCGGCCGCGCGGGCCTCGGCGAGGGGCAACAGCTTGCGGCTGTCGGTGCGGGCGGCGTGCCGCTCCCGGAGTGCCGCGTAGTCGGCGTCGGTCTCGGCCAGCAGGGCTGGGCGCTGCTCGTCGGACAGCAGCGCCGCGACCACGGGCACCGAGCGCGAGGCGTCCTTCACCCAGATGACCGGGCCGGAGTACTTCTGCGCGACCTTGACCGCGGTGTGCGCCCGGGAGGTGGTGGCCCCACCGATCAGCAGCGGGATGGTGAAGCCCTGCCGCTCCATCTCCGAGGCGAGGTTGACCATCTCGTCCAGCGACGGGGTGATCAGCCCGGAGAGCCCGATGACGTCGGCGCCCTCGGCCTTGGCGGCGTCCAGGATCTTCTGCGCCGGGACCATGACGCCCAGGTCGACGACGTCGTAGTTGTTGCACTGCAGGACGACGCCGACGATGTTCTTGCCGATGTCGTGGACGTCGCCCTTCGCGGTGGCCATGACGACCTTGCCGATGCTGCGCTCGACGTCCCCGGGCTGCTTCTCCGCCTCGATGAACGGGATGAGGTGGGCGACCGCCTTCTTCATCACCCGGGCGGACTTCACCACCTGCGGCAGGAACATCTTCCCCTGCCCGAACAGGTCGCCGACGACGTTCATGCCGTCCATCAGCGGGCCCTCGATGACCTCGATCGGCCGGCCACCCCGCGCGCTGATCTCCTGGCGCAGCTCCTCGGTGTCCTCCTCGACGTTGGCGTCGATGCCCTTCACCAGGGCGTGGGTGATCCGCTCCCCCACCGGCAGCGACCGCCACTCCTCGGTGGCGACCTCCTTCACCGAGCCGTCGCCGGCGAAGTCGTTGGCGATCTCCAGCAGCCGCTCGGTGGAGTCCGGACGGCGGTTGAGGATCACGTCCTCGATGCGGTCGCGCAGCAGCTCGGGGACCTCGCTGTAGACCTCCAGCTGGCCGGCGTTGACGATCGCCATGTCCAGCCCGGCCGCGATCGCGTGGTAGAGGAACACCGAGTGGATGGCCTCGCGCACGGGGTTGTTCCCGCGGAAGGAGAACGAGACGTTCGAGACGCCCCCGGACACCAGCGCACCGGGCAGGTTCTGCTTGATCCAGCGGGTGGCCTCGATGAAGTCCAGCCCGTAGTTCGCGTGCTCCTCGATGCCGGTGGCGACGGCGAAGATGTTGGGGTCGAAGATCACGTCCTCGGCGGGGAAACCGACCTGGTCGACGAGGATGTCGTAGGCGCGGCGGCAGATCTGCGTGCGGCGCTCCAGGTCGTCGCCCTGCCCCTGCTCGTCGAAGGCCATGACGACGACCGCGGCGCCGTACTTGCGGCACAGCCGGGCATGGCGGACGAACTCCTCCTCGCCGTTCTTCATCGAGATCGAGTTGACGATCGCCTTGCCCTGCACGTTCTTGAGGCCGGCCTCGATGACCGCCCACTTCGAGGAGTCGATCATCGTCGGCACCCGGGAGATGTCCGGTTCGGAGGCGATCAGCTTGGTGAAGCGGTCCATCGCCTCGACCCCGTCGATCATCCCCTCGTCCATGTTGATGTCGATGACCTGCGCGCCGGCCTCCACCTGCTGGCGGGCGACGGCGAGGGCGGCCGGGTAGTCACCGGCCTTGATCAGGTTCCGGAAGCGGGCGGAGCCGGTGATGTTGGTGCGCTCACCGACGTTGACGAACAGGCTGGTCTCGTCGATGGTCAGCGGCTCCAGGCCGGACAGCCGCAGCGCCGGCCGCGGCGCGACCGGCGTCCGGGGCGCCTTGTCCGCCACCGCCGCGGCGATGGCGGCGATGTGCGCGGGCGTGGTGCCGCAGCAGCCGCCGACGAGGTTGACGAAGCCGGCCCCGGCGAACTCCTCGAGGACAGCCGCGGTCTCCTCCGGCGACTCGTCGTACTCACCGAAGGCGTTGGGGAGTCCGGCGTTGGGGTAGCAGGAGACGAACGTGTCGGCGACCCGGGCGATCTCGGCGATGTAGGGCCGCATCTCCTTGGCGCCCAGCGCGCAGTTCAGGCCCACGAGCAGCGGGTGCGCGTGCCGCACCGAGTACCAGAACGCCTCGGTGACCTGGCCGGACAGCGTGCGACCGGAGGCGTCGGTGATGGTGCCGGAGATCATCACCGGCCAGCGGCGGCCACGCTCCTCGAAGAGCGTCTCCAACGCGAAGATCGCGGCCTTCGCATTGAGGGTGTCGAAGATCGTCTCGATCATCAGGACGTCGGACCCACCGTCGACCAGCCCGTTGGCCTGTTCCACGTACGCGGCGACCAGGTCGTCGTAGCTCACGTTGCGCGCACCCGGGTCGTTGACGTCGGGCGAGATGGACGCCGTCCGGCTGGTCGGGCCGATGGCACCGACGACGTAGCGCGGCTTGTCGGGGGTGCTGAACTCGTCGCACGCGGCGCGGGCCAGCCGGGCCGAGGCGAGGTTCAGCTCGTAGGCCAGCTCGGCCATGCCGTAGTCGGACAGCGAGATCCGGGTGGCGTTGAAGGTGTTGGTCTCCAGCAGGTCCGCCCCGGCCTCCAGGTACTCCCGGTGGATGCCGGTGATGATCTCCGGGGCGGTGATGCTGAGCAGGTCGTTGTTGCCCTGGACGTCGCTGGGCCAGTCGGCGAACCGCTCCCCGCGGTAGCCGGCCTCGTCGGGCCGGTCGCGCTGGATCGCCGTGCCCATGGCGCCGTCGAGGACCAGGATGCGCTGGCGCAGGGCGGCGGTCAGCGCCTCGGTGGCGTCGGGGCGGAGCTCGGCGGGCAGTCCGGGAGAGAACTGGGGCACAGGTGCGTCCTCGGGTCGTCGATCGGGCACGGGATCACGGGCGTCCGGCGCCAGGGCCCTGGCAACGCCGACGGGCAGCAGCGCCTCGTCGTCCTCGAACAACGTCTCCCATCGTCCCACTCCCGTCCACCCCCGTGCCGGAGGCCGCCCGCCGTCCACGGGTCCGCCGTCCACGGGGTCCCGGCGGGCCCCGACCCCGGCGCGAGATCGACGTAGGCTCGACCGGTGATCGATCCGAAGTCCGACGCAGACGACCTGCCCGAGCTGGACGACCCCGTGGTCGTGGTCGCGTTCGAGGGGTGGAACGACGCCGGGGACGCCGCCACGGGTGCCGTCGAGCACCTGGAGCTCAGCTGGGACGCCACCCCGCTCGCCGCGCTGGACCCCGAGGACTACTACGACTTCCAGGTCAACCGCCCCACCGTCTCCCTGATCGACGGCGTCAACCGCCGCCTGGAGTGGCCGACCACCCGCATCTCGGTCGCGAAGCCCCCGGGCAGCGACCGGCACGTCGTGCTCATCCGCGGCATCGAGCCCAACATGCGCTGGCGCAGCTTCTGCGACGAGCTGATCGAGCTGTGCCAGGAGCTGGGCGTGACCACCGTGGTCGCGCTCGGCGCGCTGCTGGCCGACACGCCCCACACCCGCCCCACGCCGGTCAGCGGCTCGGCCTACGACGCGGAGTCCGCGCGCCAGTGGGGGGTGGAGACCTCCCGCTACGAGGGGCCGACCGGCATCCTCGGCGTCTTCGCCGACGCGTGCGTGCAGTCGGGCATCCCGGCGGTGAGCTTCTGGGCCGCGGTGCCGCACTACGTCTCCCAGCCGCCCTCGCCGCGGGCCACCATCGCCCTGCTCACCCGGGTGGAGGAGGTCCTGGAGCTCACCGTGCCGCTGGGCTCGCTGCCGCAGCAGGCCGACGAGTGGGTCACCACGGTCGACGAGATGGCCCAGGAGGACGAGGAGGTCGTGGAGTACGTGCGCTCGCTGGAGGAGCGCGCCACCGCCACCGACCTGTCCCAGGCCAACGGTGACCAGATCGCCCGCGAGTTCGAGCGCTACCTGCGCCGCCGCGGCGGCACCGCGGGCACGAGCTGACCCCTCCCTGGGACCACCACGGGCTGGTGGTGGTCGTCCGCTGCGGATGACCACCACCAGCCCGTCCTCGTCTTCCGGGGTCGGCGAGGCGAGATCTGCGGTCTCGGGGCCTCCTGCCCGCGGAGACCCCGAGAACGCAGCACCCGTCAGGGGACCCGTGCGGCGCCTCAGCGGCCGCGCAGGGTGCTCAGCGCCTGCGAGCGGCGCGCCACCAGCTCGGCGTAGGTGCCGTCGCGCTCGGCCCAGCGGTGCATCCGCACGCCCTCGACGAGGACCTCTCGCAGGTGCTCACGGCGCTCGCCCGCGTCCTGCAGCTGGACGACGACGAGCACCGGTCCCTGGTCGACCACCGTCCACCACCCGGTGGGCGGCCAGCTGCGGCTGCACCGCGTCCTAGGGGGTGACCAGCAGCGGGCGCATCCGCACCGACGCGGTGTCGTCGAAGAGCCGGTCGTGGGTGGCCAGGGCGAACCGGTCGGTCATGCCGGTGACGTGGTCGACGACCTGGGTGAGCAGGTCGGCCTCGGTGTCGCGGTAGGTGGCCGGGATGAGCTCGGGGTGGGCCAGGTGGTGGTCGACGAGCCGGCGGATGACGTCGATCGCGATGTGCTTCTGCCCGGCCGCGGTGTCGGACTCGTACACCCGGGCGAACATGAAGGCCCGCAGCTCGGCCATCGCCTCCAGCGCCTCCGGGGCCATGACCACCGCGCCGGTGGCGTTGCCCGGGGACAGGCTGCCCTCGACGACGGCGGAGATCATCGCGCCGACCATCGCGCTCCCCGGGGCGCCGAACACCCGGCGGGTGCTGGCCGGCAGCTCACCGACGGACAACACCCCGGCGCGGACGGCGTCCAGCGCGTCGTGGGAGAGGTAGCCGATCCGGTCGGCGTACCGCACGCACTCGGCCTCCCGGGTCGCCGGCGGCGGGGTGATCTTCCAGCTGTGCGCCCGGATGCCGTCCCGGACCTCCCAGGTGAGGTTGAGGTCCTCGAGCACCTCCACGATCCGCACACCCTGCGCGGCGTGGTGCCAGCCGCCGGCGACGTAGGGCTCCAGGGCCGCCTCGCCGATGTGCCCGAACGGCGAGTGCCCCAGGTCGTGGCCCAGCGCGATCGCCTCGGCCAGGGTCTCGTTGAGCGACAGCGCGGCGGCCAGCGACCGGGCCACCTGGGTGACCTGGAGGGTGTGGGTCAGCCGGGTGACGAAGTGGTCGCCGTCGGGGTTCAGGAAGACCTGCGTCTTGTGCTTGAGCCGGCGGAAGGCCTTGGCGTGCAGGATCCGGTCGCGGTCCCGCTCGTACGCCGTCCGCAGCGGGTCCTCCGGCTCCGGCCGGGCCCGGCCGCGGGTGCGCACCGAGCGGGCCGCGGCGGGCGCGAGCAGCTCCTCGGCGGCCTCACGGGCACGGCGGTCGGCGAGCCGGAACGGGGCGGCGGGCGCGCTCATGCCCGGCACGGTCTCATGCCGACAGCGCGATGCCGAGCAGGGCGTCGACGAGGTCACCCACCACGGTGGGCGACTGCTCGTCCCAGTCGTCGGGCGTGTCGGGGGCGTCAGTACCGGCCAGGGTGGCGGCGGCCCAGGCGTCGACCGCGGCGAGGGAGCCCGGGGTGTCCAGGTCGTCGGCCAGCCGCTCGCGGACGGTGATCAGCACCGGGCCGGCCGGGGCGCCCAGCGGCAGGGCCACCGCGCGCTGCCAGGTGGCCAGCCGCTCCTCCGCCTGCACGAGCAGGTCCGGGGTCCAGGCGCGGTCGGTGCGGTAGTGCCCGGACAGCAGGGCGAGCCGGATGGCCATCGGGTCGACGCCCTCACCGCGCAGCCGGGACACGAACACCAGGTTGCCGCGGCTCTTGCTCATCTTCTCGCCGTCCAGGCCGATCATCGCCGCGTGCACGTAGGCCCGGGCGAAGGGCTTGGTGGCCGTCAGCGCCTCGGCGTGGACGGCGGAGTACTCGTGGTGCGGGAAGACCAGGTCGCTGCCCCCGCCCTGCACGTCGAAGCCCATGCCGATGGTGTCCAGGGCGATGGCGGCGCACTCGATGTGCCAGCCGGGGCGTCCGGCGACCCCGCGCGGGCCGGGCCAGGACGGCTCGCCCTCCCGGGCACCGCGCCACAGCAGCGGGTCGAGCCGGTTGCGCTTGCCCGGCCGGTCGGGGTCACCGCCCCGCTCGGCGGACAGCCGCAGCATGGTCGGCTCGTCGTAGCCGGACTCGGCACCGAACCCGGGCGCCTGGGAGACGTCGTGGTAGACGTCGCCGGTGCCGTCGTCGAGGGAGTAGGCCAGGCCCGCGTCCCACAGCTCCTCGACCTTGCCCACGATCTGCGGGATGGCCTCCACGGCGCCGACGTAGTCGTCGGGGGGCAGCACGCGCAGGGCGGTCATGTCCTCGCGGAACAGCGCGGTCTCCCGCATGCCCAGGACGATCCAGTCCTCGCCGTCCCGGTCGGCCCGCTCGAACAGCGGGTCGTCGACGTCGGTGACGTTCTGCACGAAGTGCACCGCGTGCCGGGCGTCGCGCCAGATCCGGTTCACCAGGTCGAAGGCCAGGTAGGTGGCGGCGTGACCGAGGTGGGTGGCGTCGTAGGGGGTGATCCCGCAGACGTACATCCGCGCGGTGCGGCCGGGGGTGACCTCGACGACCTCTCCGCGGGCGGTGTCGAACAGCCGCAGGGCCGGACCGGAACCGGGCAGCATCGGGATCAGTGGGGCGGGCCAGGAGTGCACGTGGCGAGGGTAGAACCGCATCCCGACAGCTCCGCACGGCACCCGGTCGCACCCGTCCCGGCGGGGCGTGTTCAGGGCCAGGTGGTGGCGTACCGGTCGAACTGCTCACCGGTCTGCACGCCGACCACGCAGAACAGCAGGCCGGAGGGGTCTTTCATCTGCCAGAAGCCGCCCATGTCGGCCATCCGCAGCGCACCGAGCGCTTCCAGCCGGGCGACCTCGGCGTGCACGTCGTCGGTCTCGATGTCGACGTGCCAGCGCGGCGCGGTGCCCGGGCCGGTGCGCTGGACCTCCAGGTGGAACCCGTCGGCGAAGGAGCCCAGCGAGGACCACACGTCGTCGGTGGGGTCGCCACCGACCGGGTGCCCGGTGGCCGCCGACCAGAACTGCTGCCCACGGTCGTGCAGGTGCGGGGGCAGGTCGATGAGCAGGACGGCGAGACGACTGCGGTGCGGCACCGGCCCACCCAACCAGCGCACGCCCGTCGGGGGCAATGCGCTCCGGCCCCAGGCCGCGGTGGCCTCGGGGCGGCGTCCGGGCTCACCGTGCGTGCTCCTGGCTCAGCGCACACCGTGAGCCAGGAGCACGCATGATCAGGTCACCTGATCCCGGCGGACCTCAGAAGGGCGGCCAGGGGAGGGCGGGCCAGTCGCCGGAGGGCTGCGGGTGCAGCTTCGTGCGGAGCAGGTCCTCGACGCGCTGCTGGGTGCGCCGCACCTCGCGGCGGGTGAGGTGGGAGTGCAGCTGCTCCCCCAGCTCGCCGCGCAGCTGCCCGGCCAGCCGTTCCAGCACCGCCAGGTGCTCCAGCAGCAGCGGCTTGCCGGCCCAGCGCCACAGCAGGGTGCGCAGCTTGGGGTCGACGGAGAAGCAGATGCCGTGGTCGACGCCGTACACGTGGCCGTCGCGCATCGGGATGATGTGGCCGCCCTTGCGGTCGGCGTTGTTCACGACCGCGTCGAACACCGCCATCCGGCGCAGGCCCGGGTCGTCGGCGCGGACGAACTCGGCGAGGTCGACGGCCGGGTCGGCGTCCATCCACAGCTGCACCATGCCGGTGCCGTAGGGCCCCTCGCGCAGCACCGTGGGCGGGACGACACCCCAGCCGGTCGCCTCCGACACCAGGTGCGCGCTGATCTCCCGGCCGGCCAGCGTGCCGTCGGGGAAGTCCCACAGCGGCCGCTCACCGGCCACCGGCTTGTAGACGCACGTGGCGCCCAGGGTCTCGGTGCGGATGGCGGCGATCAGGGTGACGTTGCTGGCGTCCAGCAGCCGGCCCTCGAGGTCCAGCGCGCCCTCGCGCAGCAGGGTGGCCACCTCGTCGGGACCGTCGGGGGCGCGGCGGTCGCCGTGGTCGAAGGTGGTCAGGTCCAGCTCGACGACGTCACCGTCGTCCTCGTACTCCTCGTCGTCGTACTCGACGACGGGCTCGTTGTCGGCCACCAGGTCCTCCAGCCGGTCGTCGCGGGGGCCGGAGCCCGGGTCGGGCGGGCCCGTCACCGGGCGCCCCCGTGCCGGCCGCGGGTCAGCGGCGGTAGCCGTTCTGCCGGGGGCAGACGTGCCCGGAGGGGTCCAGCGGCAGGGAGCACAGCGGGCAGGAGGGCCGGCCGGCGGAGATGACCCGCCGGGCGCGGGCGACGAAGGCGCGGGCGGCGGCCGGGGTGATGGTCACCCGCAGCGCGTCGGGGCCCTCGTCGCTGTCGGAGAGGATCACGTCCTCCTCGATCGGCTCCTCACCGGCGGCGACGGCCTCGACGACGACGGCCGCGGACTCGCCGTCCCAGGCCAGGCCCATCGCCGCGACGCGGAACTCCTCGTCGACGGGGGCGGTGAGCGGGGCGAGGTCGTCGACGTCGGCGTCGGGCGGGACGACGACGGAGGCGCGGGTGGCGACCTCGTCGAGCAACTCGCTCATGCGGTCGGCCAGCACCTGGACCTGCGACTTCTCCAGCGCGACGCTGACCGTGCGGCCGGCGGCGTCGGAGGCCTGCAGGTAGAAGGTGCGGTCACCGGGCTGACCCACCGTTCCCGCGACGAACCGGGAGGGACGGTCGAAGGTGAAGACCTGACGAGGCACGGTGCCAGGTTACGCGGCGCCGGGGCCCGCGCCGCCGCCGACGACCGCGTCGGAGCTGACCTTGCGCCGGCCGCGCTTCTTCGGCGGCGGCGGGATCAGCGCGGCGACGTCCCCACCGGTGTCGTTGACCCGCACGACGAACGGGCGGGTGTCGGTGTAGGTGACCACCGAGATCGAGGCGGGGTCGACGACGATCCGCTGGAAGGAGTCCAGGTGCATGCCGAAGGCGTCGGCCAGCACGGCCTTGATCACGTCACCGTGGCTGCAGGCCATCCAGACGGCGTCGGGTCCCAGGGTCGCGTTCCACTCCCGGACGGCGGCGACCGCGCGGGCCTGGGTCTGCGCCAGGCCCTCCCCTCCGTCGCCGGGGAACACCGCGGCGGAGGGGTGCTGCTGCACGACCTTCCACAGCGGCTCCTTGGCCAGCTCCTTGATCGGCCGGCCGGTCCAGTCGCCGTAGCGGGCCTCGCCGAGCCGGTCGTCGGTGCGCAGCTCCAGCTCCCGGCCGGCGGCGCGCTGGGCCTCGAGGACGGCGCCGGCGGTCTGCTGGCAGCGCTCCAGCGGGCTGCTCACGACCGCCGCCAGCGGGACCGCCGACAGCCGCTGGGCGACCGCGGTCACCTGCCCCTGCCCGGTCTCGTCGAGCTGGACGCCGGGGGTCCAGCCGGCGAGCACGCCGGCGGTGTTGGCCGTCGTCCGGCCGTGCCTGAGCAGGATGACGGTGGTCACGGTTGGAGCGTAGGCGGCCCGGCGGCTAGGCCCCGGAGTTCGGGTCGAGGACGCCGGTGCCGACCAGCACCAGGATCAGCAGGCCCAGCACGACGCGGTAGACGACGAACGGGGTGAAGCTGCCCCGGTCCAGGTAGCGCAGCAGCCAGGCGATGACGACGTAGCCGACGGCGAAGGAGATGACGGTGGCCAGCAGGGTCGGGCCCCACTCGATGCCCCCGTCCAGGGACTGCTGCACCTGGTAGAGCCCGGACCCCAGGACGGCGGGGATGGCCAGCAGGAACGAGTAGCGCGCCGCCGCGGACCGGGAGTAGCCGAGGAACCGGCCGGCGGTGATGGTGCCCCCGGAGCGGGAGACGCCGGGGATCAGCGCGAGCGCCTGGGCGAACCCGTAGGCCAGCCCGTGCCGCGGCGTGAGGTCGCTGAGCTCCAGCTTCCCGCTGCTCATCCGGTCGGCGGCGTAGAGGATCAGGGAGAACAGCACCAGGGCGATCGCGACGATGCGCAGGTCGCGGAAGGTGGTCTCGATCTGGTCCTGCAGCAGCAGCCCGAGCACGATGATCGGGATGCTGCCGATGATGATCAGCCAGCCCATCCGGGCGTCGGCGTCGCGCGGGCGGTCGCGGTGCAGCAGCGAGCCCACCCAGGACCTGATGATCCGCGCGATGTCCTTGCGGAAGTAGATGAGCACCGCGAGCTCGGTGCCGATCTGGATGATCGCGGTGAACGCCGCACCCGGGTCCTCCCAGCCGAAGAGGTCACCGACGATGCGCAGGTGGGCACTCGAGCTGACCGGGATGAACTCGGTGAGCCCCTGCACCAGCCCCAGGAACGCGGCCTCGAACCAGCCCACGGGTCAGCCCTGCCGGGGAGGACGGGAGGCGGACGGGACGACGGCGCGAGGGCATGACACGGCAGGCACCCTAGGGGTCGGACCTGGCAGTCCCCTCGCGACGCCCCGCGCGGCCGCCTCGGTGGACGGTCGGTGTCGGTGGGCACCGGTAGGTTGACCGGTCGTGGAACAGCGGGCGCTCGGGCGCAGTGGGCTCGTGGTCTCCCGGCTGGCGCTGGGCACGATGACGTGGGGCCGCGACACCGACGAGGACGAGGCCGCGCTGCAGCTCACGGCCTTCGTCGACGCCGGCGGGACGCTGGTCGACACCGCCGACGTCTACGCCGACGGGGAGAGCGAGCGCACCCTCGGGCGGCTGCTGGCCGACGTCGTCCCGCGCGCGGACGTGCTGGTCGCCACCAAGGCCGCCGGGCGCACCGGACCCCGCCCGATGGGCCGGGGGTCCTCCCGCGGGCACCTGCTCGCGGCACTCGACGCCTCGCTGGAGCGGCTGGGGCTGGACCACGTCGACCTGTGGCAGCTGCACGCCTGGGACGACGCCACCCCGCTGGAGGAGACGCTGGCCGCCTGCGACCTCGCGGTGTCCTCAGGCCGCGCCCGCTACATCGGGGTGAGCAACTTCTCCGGCTGGCAGACCGCGCAGGCCGCGACCTGGCAGCGCGCCTGGCCCGGCCGCACGCCGATCGTGAGCACCCAGGTCGAGTACTCGCTGCTGCAGCGCGGCGTCGAGCGCGAGGTCGCCCCGGCCGCCGAGGCGCTCGGGCTGGGCATCCTGCCCTGGTCACCGCTGGGGCGCGGGCTGCTGACCGGCAAGTACCGGCACGCCACCCCCGAGGACTCCCGGGCGGCGTCCCCGCAGTGGCAGGGCTTCCTGTCCCGGCTGCACTCCCCCTCCGCCGACCGGGTGGTCGAGGCGGTGGTCACCGCCGCCGAGGGTCTGGGCACCAGCCCGCTGGGCGTGGCGCTGGCCTGGCTGCGCGACCGGCCCGGCGTCGTCGCCCCGGTCGTGGGCGCGCGCACCGCCGTCCAGTTGCAGGAGACACTGGACGCCGACGGCGTGCGCCTGCCACCGGCGATCGTCACTGCGCTGGACGACGTCTCGGCGCCGCACTTCTCCTATCCCGACCAGCGGCCGGATCCCTCATGAGCAGCCCCTCCCCGACCGGTGACCCGGTCTTCGCCGCCTTCTGCGCCGCCGGTCTGTGGCCCGGTCTGGGCAAGCGGGCGGCGGCCGAGCTGCCTGCCGCCGGCATCACCAGCCCCGACGAGGTCTCCGCCGACCGGCTGCTGGCGCTGCCCCGGGTGGGCAAGCAGCGGGCCGAGCGGCTGTTCAGCTCGTTCCTGGCCGCCGGTCCCACCTACGAGGTGGTGGAGCTGCTGGTCGGGGCCGGGCTCAACGCCCGGCTGGCGGTCAGCTCCGCCGACACCCTGGGCCCCGACGCCGCCCGCCGGCTGCGCGACGACCCGTGGGCGCTGCTGAGCCTCACCGGCGTCACCCTCGCCGACGCCGACCGGCTGGCGATCACCGTGCTGTCGGGTGCCGACCGGCAGGACTCCCGCCGCGGCCGGGCGATCGTGTCCCTGACGCTGCGCACCGCGACCCGCGACGGGCACACCGTGCTGCCGGCCGACCTGGTGGTGGCCGCGCTCCAGGCCGAGGGGGTCGCCGACCCGGCCGCGGCCGTGCTGGCCGCGGTGGAGTCCGGCGACGTCCTGGACCACGAGCCGCCCTTCGTCGAGCCGGACGAGGACGCGGAGGAGATGCCCGAGCCCGACCCGGCGCTGCGGATGCTGTCGCTGGCCCGGTACGGCATGGCCGAGGAGGCCGTGGCGGAGAACGTGCACCGGCTGGTGGCCACGAGCCGGCGGATCGCCGACCCCGCGTCGGTGCGGTCGGTGGCCAAGGGGCTCGACCCGGCGCAGCAGGCGGCGGTCGCGCAGGTGCTGGGCGCGGGGGTGTCGCTGCTGACCGGCGGCCCGGGCACCGGCAAGAGCCGCACGGTCGCCTCGCTGGTGAAGCTGCTGGAGGCCAAGGGCACCGAGGTGGCGCTGGCCGCCCCGACCGGCCGTGCCGCCAAGCGGCTGGAGGAGCTCACCGACCACCCGGCGGTCACGGTGCACCGCCTGCTGGGCGCCCAGGGCATGACCGGTGGGTTCGCCCGCAACGAGGAGTGGCCGCTGGACGCCGACGTGGTGGTGGTCGACGAGGCCTCCATGCTCGACGTCGAGCTGACCGCGGCCCTGCTGGAGGCCTGCCCGGACGGCACCCACCTGCTGCTGGTCGGCGACCCGGCGCAGCTGCCCTCCATCGGGCCCGGGCACGTGCTCGGCGACCTGATCGACTCACGAGCCGTCCCGGTCACCGAGCTGACGACGCTGCACCGGCAGGCGGCCGGGGGCGCCATCGCCCGGCTGGCCACCGGCGTGCGCGGCGGCGAGCTGGTGCACGTGGAGTCACCCGACCGCGAGGTGGTGATCGTGCCGGCCACCGGCAGCGCCGAGGCCGCCCGCCGGGTGGTGCAGCTGGTCACCGACTCCATCCCGCGCGCGCTGGGCATCGACCCGGCGACGGTGCAGGTCGTCACCCCGGTGCACCGCGGGCCGGCCGGCACGATCGAGCTGAACAAGGCGCTGAAGGCCGCGCTCAACCCCGGTGACGGCACGGTGTTCGGCTTCGACGTCGGCGACCGGGTGGTGGCCACGGCCAACCACCTGGACCTGGAGCCCATCGGGTTCGCCAACGGCGAGGTGGGCGTGGTGACCGGCACCGGCGAGGGCTCGCTCACCGTCGACTTCAGCTCCGGCCCGGTCACGGTGAACGGCTCGGCGCTGTCGGACCTGCGGCACGGCTGGGCGATCACGGTCCACCGGGCGCAGGGCTCGGAGTGGCCCGGGGTGGTCGTCGTGCTGCCCCCGGAGGCCGGCGGGATGCTGTCGCGGCCGCTGGTCTACACCGCGCTGACCCGGGCGCAGAAGCACCTGTCGATCGTGCACGCCAGCGGTGCCGCACTGGCCCGGGCGGTGCGCGAGGTCGACGTCCGGCCGCGGCGCACCCGGCTGGCCACCCTGCTGGCCGAGCTGACGGAGTGAACCACCCCATCGGGTGACCCGCGTTTGACCGGTTGATCTTGAGGGCATCGATGCGCCCATGGGCATCATCGGTTTCCTCGTCTTCGGTCTCGTCGTCGGCGCGCTCGCGCGGCTCATCAAGCCCGGCAAGCAGAACCTCAGCATCCTGGCCACCCTGGCGCTGGGTGTCGTCGGCTCGCTGATCGGTGGCTTCGTCGCCAAGTTCTTCGGCACGGGTGGCTACTTCGAGCTGAACATCCTCGGCGCCATCGTGGCGATCATCGCCGCCGTCCTGCTGATCGGCGTCGCCGAGGGCCTGAGCAGCGGCCGCCGCTCGGTGCGCTGACGCACCAGCTCTCCTGCACCATCGCCTGCCCGGGGCGCCGACCACAGTTGGTCAGCGCTCCGGGCAGCTGCGTCCTGCGGCACACAACAGCCGCTGCACGGCCGCACCGAGGTCCTCCGGACCCGACACCGGCGACGGGAACGGCACCCGCACGTCGCGGTGCCCGGCCGGCTGCTCCACCCGCAGCCGGAAGCCGAACCGGTCCAGGCCCAGCGGCCGGACGACGCCGCCGGCCACCCACTCCCGCGGCACCCGGGACGCCAGCAGGGCCAGCTGCTCGGGGTGGGACTCGTCGAGGTGCTGGAGCATGGTCGCCTCCACCCCCGCCAGCGGGTCGGGGGCGGCGGCCAGGTAGTCCTCGGGGTCGAGCTCGGTGACGGCACCGCACTCCCCCAGCACCACCTCGGCCAGGTCCAGGGACAGCAGCGTGGCCGTGGAGCCGACGTCGAGCAGCGCGCCCACCGGGGCGGCGTCGGCGAAGGCCAGCAGCGCCTCCTGCCGGTCGGCCGGGTCGACCGGGGTCAGCCAGCCCGAGAGCCAGACCTGCGCGCGGACGGCGTCGTGCAGCGGCACCGGCGCGTGGTCGGTGACCATGAGCAGCGCGGCGAGGTCGCCGTCGGCGGAGCCGCGGACCGCGGTGCACACCTCCCCGTCGGTCGGGACGACGAGCAGCACCTGACCGTGCGCGGTGGTGGTGTGCGCGAGCACCCGGCTGCCGTCGATGCCGGCGGCGCAGATCGCGGCGGCCGGGCGGCTGGCGACGGTGCGGGCCCGCTCGGGGGCGCCGGGCCGCAGGGCGGCGGCGCTGGCGGGGCGGATCGATCGTGTCATGCGGCACTCCGGGCTCAGGCCGACTCGTCATCGGGGTAAGGTGAGCCTAACCGAACTCGGAGGTCCTGTGAACAACTCCCGCCCCAAGGTCCGTCGCAGCCGCGCGCTGGGCATCCCGCTCACCCCGAAGGACGTGCGCTACTTCGAGCGCCGCCCGTACCCCCCGGGTGAGCACGGTCGCAAGCGCCGCGTCGCGAGCGACTACTCGACGCGGCTGAAGGAGAAGCAGCGGCTGCGCGCCCAGTACGACATCAGCGAGACGCAGCTGCGCAGCGCCTTCGACCGCGCCCGGCGCAGCGGCGGCAAGACCGGCGAGGAGCTGATCACCCACCAGCTGGAGGCCCGGCTGGACGCCACCGTGCTGCGCGCCGGCTTCGCCCGCACCATCTACCAGGCGCGGCAGGTCGTCAGCCACCAGCACGTGCTGGTCAACGGCGTCCGGGTGGACCGCCCGAGCTACCAGGTGCAGCCCTACGACGTCGTCGAGATCGCCGAGAAGAGCAGGGCCAAGCCGCCGTTCCAGGTCGCGGCCTCCGGTGCGCACGCCGCCGCCCCGGCCTACCTGGAGGTCCAGCTGTCGCGGCTGCGCTGCGTGGTGGCCCGCCGGCCCCGCCGCGACGAGGTGCCGGTGATCTGCCAGGAGCAGCTGGTCGTCGAGTACTACTCCCGCTGACTCCGAGCCGGCCCGTGCGCCCGTACGGGCCGGCTCAGGACGCCGGGGCGCCGTTGCGCTCGACCGCGCGCTGCGGCCCGGTCCGCAGCCGCCAGCCCGCGACCGCTGCTGCGGTGTAGAGGGCGACGGTGAGCCAGTTGACGTCCGACCAGCGGCCCTGCGCGACGGCGAGCACGACCCGCCCCACCACCAGGCTGGCCCAGGTCACGAGCAGGACGACGAGCCAGCCGCGCAGCCGCGGCCGGGCCGCCCGCCGCCGCCTGTCCAGCGCCATGAGCCGCTGCGCCCACTCGACGGCGACCGGCCGCAGCGCCGGCTCCTCCACGGTGCGGCCCCAGCGCACCGCCCGTCCGACGAGCGCCGCCTGGGCCGTGGTCAGTCCGTGCTCGCGGGCGACGGCCCGGGCCAGCGCCTCGCCCTCGGCGGCGACGTTCGGAAGGTCCAGGGCGCTGCGCCCGCCCAGCCACCAGGCCGCCAGCGGCAGCACGAGCAGGAACAGCCCGATGGTCAGCCAGGCGATGATCACGCCGCGATGATGACCGCGGGCAGCCGTGGCCGGCCCGGTCGCGGGCCGGAGGTCACCCGCCCGGGCGGTACCCGGCGGGCGCCGGTCCTGCTCGCCCGGGGGTCAGTCGCGGACGTCGTCCTCGTCGACCGGGACGGCGGCCTGCTGCTCCAGCACGTCGAACTCGTCGGCCTCCGCGGCGGTGTCCCGGGTACCGCCGGTGCTGCCGCGCACGGCGGCCAGCTGCTGCTCGATGCCGTCGGCCTCCGGGACGTCGTCGGCGAGCGGGCGGACCTCCCCGGCGAGTTCGGGGTCGGCCGGGCTGGTCAGCCGCTGCTGCTCCAGGCGGTCGGCGTCGGTGGCTCCGGGATCGGTCACGGTGGTCTCCTGGCTGCTCGGCGGGCCCGGCCCGGCGCCGGCACCCTCGCCGTCCTCCCCTGCCCGGGCGGACGCCGCACGACACCCGCGCAGGTGGCCGGGTGGTGAGCACCACGTGCCCATGGGGCGTCCGGCGGGCACAATCGTGGGCGTGTCAGCGCCCGGCGAGTACGAGTACGCCCCGCTGCGTCTGCCCGCCGGCATCTCCCGGTCGGCCGCCGCGCAGCTGATGAGCATGCAGGCCGACACCGGCGGCTGGGAGCTCGCCCGCCTCCAGGCCTTCGCCGACGGTACGCGGAAGGTGATCATGCGGCGGCGGATGCGGCTGTCGTACCTGCCCCGCCCCATGATCTGACCCGCCCACACCGCCCGGGCAGCCGTGGCGGGCCGGACGGCGGCGATACGCTGCCGGTTCCCCGTCGGCGTCCTCCGGCCCGGCGGTCGGTGGCGAAGGCGTGAGGGGCGATGTGGTCCGGCGGGTGAGCAGGCGGCACCTGTTGCCCGTCGGCGTCCTCGGCTTCTGCACCGCGGTCGACCTCGCCGCCGGTCCCGACCAGGTGCTCATCGGCCTGCTCGCGATGGGCCCGCTGGTCGCCGCCGTGGTGCTGGGCCGGGGCGCCACGATCGGCTACGGCCTGGCGGCGTTCGCGCTGGCGGTCGTACTGGGGTTCTACGACCGCCAGTACACCGACGAGGCCCTCCTGGGGCAGTCGTTCCGGTTGCTGGGCATGGTGGTCAGCGGCGTGATCGCGGTGCTGGCGTGCACGCTGCGGCTGCGCCGGGAGGACGTCCTCGCCCGACTCAACACTGAGGCGGCCACGTCCCGCGCCGCCGTGCAGCTCGCGGCCAGCCTGCAGCGCAGCCTGCTCACCGAGCCCCCGGTGGTGCCCGGCCTGGAGATGGCCGTGCGCTACCTGCCGGCCATGCAGCACGCCCAGGTGGGCGGTGACTGGTACGACGCGTTCCCGCTGGCCGACGGGACGACGATGCTGGTGATCGGCGACGTCGCTGGCCACGACGTCGCCGCGGCCGCGATCATGGCCCAGGCCCGCGGGGTGCTGCGCGGCATCGCCACGACCGTGACCGGCTCCCCCGCCGCGGTGCTGTCCGCGCTGGACCGCGCGCTGCTGCAGCTGCGGGTGGAGACCCTGGTGACCCTCACCGCCGCGACGGTGCGCCCCGGCCCGGCCGGCGGGACGACGACCGTCACGTGGTCCAACGCCGGGCACCCACCGCCGGTGCTGGTGGGGGCCGACGGCACGGTGTCGGTGCTGCGCACGCCCCCCGACCTGCTGCTCGGGATCTCCGCGAACGCCCGCCGGGCCGACCACGCCGCCCAGCTGTCCCCCGGCGACACGGTGCTGCTCTACACCGACGGGCTGGTGGAGCGCCGCGGCAGCACGCTGGACGAGGGCACGGTCTGGCTGGTCGAGGCGCTCGCCCCGCTGGCCGGGCGGCCGCTGGAGGAGCTGTGCGACGTCCTGCTGGAGGGCATGGCCGGGGCGGTCCCGGACGACGTGGCCCTGCTCGCCGTCCGGGTGCGCGCCTGACCTGTCAGACCTGGCGCAGGAACCGGTCCAGCACCCGGATGCCGAAGTGCAGCGAGTCCACCGAGATGCGCTCGTCGATGCCGTGGAACAGCGAGGCGAAGTCCAGCTCGGCGGGCAGCTTGAGCGGGGAGAACCCGAAGCACCGCATGCCCAGGGTCTCGAAGCTCTTGGCGTCCGTGCCGCCGCTCATGGTGAACGGGACCGCGCGGGCGCCGGGGTCCTCGGCCTTCAGCGCGGCGACCATCAGGTCGACGGTGGGGCCGTCGAAGGTGGTCTCCACGGCCCGGTCGTGCACCAGCCACTCGCGCGTGACGCCCTCGCCGATCAGCTCGTCCAGCTGCTTCTCGAACGCCTCCTCCTGCCCGTAGAGGAAGCGGCCGTCGATGGTGGCGCTCGCGGTGCCGGGGATGACGTTGGCCTTGTAGCCGGCGTCGAGCATCGTGGGGTTGGCGGTGTTGCGCAGGGCCGCGCCGATCATCCGGCTGATGCTGCCCAGGCGGGCCAGCGCCTCCTCCGGGGAGTCCGGGTCGATCTCGATGCCGTAGGCGTCGCTGACCGCGTCGAGGAACTCCCGCATCGGCGGGGTGAGCACCGTGGGCAGCCGGGTCGAGCCGATCCGGGCCACCGCCTCGGCCAGCCGGGTGACGGCGTTGTCGTCGTGGACGAAGGAGCCGTGCCCGGGCCTGCCACCGGCGGTGAGCTTCATCCAGGCCAGCCCCTTCTCCGCGGTCTGCACCAGGTACAGGCGCAGGTCGTCGCGGACGGTGATGCTGAAGCCGCCGACCTCGCTGATCGCCTCGGTGCAGCCCTCGAACAGGTCGGGGTGCTCGTCGACCAGGAAGTGGGCGCCCTTGCGGCCGCCGGCCTCCTCGTCGGCGACGTAGGCCAGCACGATGTCGCGGTCGGGCTTGACGCCGGTGCGGGCCCAGTCGCGCACCAGCGCGAGGGTCATGGCGTCCATGTCCTTCATGTCGACCGCGCCGCGGCCCCAGATGTAGCCGTCGCGCTCCTCCCCGCCGAAGGGGTGCACGCTCCACTCGCTGGCGTCGGCCGGGACGACGTCGAGGTGCCCGTGCACCAGCAGCGCCGGGCGGTCCCGGTCGGTGCCCTCGATCCGGGCGACCAGGCTGGCGCGGCCCGGCTCGGACTCGTGGATCACCGAGCTGATGCCCACCTCGTCGAGCTTGGCCGCGACCCACTCGGCGGCCTTGCGCTCGCCCGCGCTGGTGGCGGTGTCACCGGTGTTGGTCGTGTCGATGCGGATCAGGTCCGACAGCAGTTCCGCGACCTCGGACTGGGCTCCGGCGAGTGGGGTGGGGCTCGTCTCCGACATGCCGCCGATCCTGCCACCGGCCCCTGCGCGTGACCCGACGGAGCCTCGGTTATGCTCTTCCACGGCGCTCTTCGGTGCGCCTCACCTGTCCGGGTGGCGGAATGGCAGACGCGCTAGCTTGAGGTGCTAGTGCCCTTTATCGGGCGTGGGGGTTCAAGTCCCCCCTCGGACACAGAGTCGACTCCCACGGTCTTCGGTCCGGCGGGTTCTCCGCGCCCAGCGTCGGCACGTCCACTCCAGGCCTGCGGGTGGGTGCCGCGTCCGCAGGTTCCCCGTACGTGGTCCGAGGTCGACCGGACCGGGGACGTACTCCTCGAGCGCCGGCCATCCTGCCCGCCGGCGTACCGCGCCACCCGCATGGCCGGCCGGCGCACGGACCCCGCAGACTGGGGCGTGCTCACGACTCGGAAGCGCTCGATCGCCCTCGTCCTGCTGGCTGCCGGGGTGGCGACAGCAGCCTGCTCCGGCGGCGAGCCGACGGGCGGCGCCACCGCAGGGGACGCGGTCACCGCTGCGCGTACCGCGGCCTCCCCCCGTCAGGCGGACCCCGCACAGTTCGCCACGGCGGTCGGCGATCCGCGCACCTTCGCGATCAACGTGCACGTGCCCGACGCGGGCTCGATCCCCGGCACCGACGTCGCCATCCCCTACGACCAGATCCAGATGCGCGCGGCTCAGCTCCCCCGGGACCGCAGCACACCGTTGGCCGTGTACTGCCGCAGTGGCCGGATGAGTGCTGAGGCCCTGCCGGTGCTCACCGAGCTGGGCTACACGGACGTCGTGGAACTCAGCGGCGGCATGGACGCCTGGGTGGCAGACGGGCGGGAACTGCTGCCTCCGGTCGGCTGATCGGTCGGCCTGCGTCCCCCCAGCCGGTGGGTCGGGCACCGAGCCAGCGGTCGGCCGGACGACCGGCTCCGCACGGAACCGTCAGCGCAGGTAGGACACCACCGAGGTCATGCCGAGTTCTGCGTGGTAGACGTTGTGGCAGTGGACCAGCCACTGACCCGGGTTGTCGGCGTCGAAGTCCACTGCGAGCTTCTGCATCGGCAGCACGTTGACGGTGTCCTTGCGCAGGCCCCGGCCGGGCTGGTCGGCGACCGCGAAGGTGTGCCCGTGCAGGTGCATCGGGTGGAACATCATGGACTGGTTGTCGAACACCAGGCGCACCCGTTCGCCGCTGCGGATGTCCAGCGGCTCGTGGTCGGGGAACGCCTTCCCGTTGATCAGCCAACGGCGGCCGCCATCGCCCATGGCGAGTGCGATGTCCAGGGTCCGGTCGGGGCTGCGGCTGGGCAGCGCGACCTCATCGGTCGGCGAGAGGTCGCTGTAGGAGAGCAACCGACCGGTCAGCTCGGTCGGCCGGGTGTCCGGGGCGGGCGCTCGGCCTGATGCCGTCCGCAGCAGCGCGAAGCCGGCCGGGTCGTCCTTGCCCTCGGGGAACGCGACGATCGGGAAGGCGCCGTCCCCCGCGGTGACGACGACGTCGTACCGCTCGCCCATGCCGATGATCAGGGAATCGACGTCGACCGGTCGGACGGGGAAGCCGTCCGCGTGCGTGACGGTCAGCCGGTGGCCACCGATCGCGAGACGATAGGCGGTGTCACCCCCGGAGTTCACCATCCGGAACCGGATGCGCCGGCCGGGGGCGGAGGTGACCGTGAAGGGCGCCGCGGGCAGTCGACCGTTGATCAGGTGGGCGGGATAGGCCACGTCGCCGGTGTCGTCGCCGAGCGGCTTCTGCGGATCGGCCGGCCCGGCGCCCCCCATGTCCCCCATGTCCATGTCCCCCATGGACATGCCGTTCATGCTCATGCCGTCGCGGCGGAACCCGGCGAGCAGGTCGTCCGGGGCGGCACCGAGGCCGTCGGTCCAGTCGTCGAGGACCAGGACGACCTCCTCGTCGTAGTTCGCCGGCTCGGCCGGGTCCTCGACGACCAGCGGCGCCTGCAGGCCCCGGTCGAGCTGCACTCCCACATGGGGGTGGAAGAAGTAGCTGCCGGCGTGCGGCAGGACGAAGCGGTACTCGAACGTGCCGCCGGGCTCGACCGGGTCCTGGGTCACTCCGGGGACACCGTCCATGTCGTTGCGGAGGGCGACACCGTGCCAGTGGATCGACGTGGCCTCCGGCAGGTCGTTGGTCAGGATCACCCTGAGCTCGTCACCGACGGTGGCGCGGATCTCCGTACCCGGCAGCGAACCGTCGAAGGCCCACGTCTGCACGGTCCTCCCGCCCAGGTCGATGGTGGCCGGGGCCGCCCGGAGACTGCGGCGCACCACCTGTCCGGTGGTGGCTCGGGCGGCCTCCGCCTCGGCGACTGCGACCGACGTCGGACCGATCGGCGCAGCCTGGGCGTTCGAACCGCCATCGCGGAACCGCGTACCGACGACGCCACCCCCGACCACGAGCGCACCGACCCCGCCGAGCTGGAGGAAGCGACGGCGGCTCAGCGGCATGCGATCCGACGGGGCGTTGGGCACGGCATGGCCTCTCGGGCTCGACGACGGCTGGGCCCGGGGGGCTTCCGCGCCACCGCGGACGACGCCGACCGGGAACCGGCACAATCATGTCTGCCACTACGACTGCCGCGTAGTTGTGCGAGATCGGCCGGTGGCCGGGGCCCGACCTGAGGACGCCCCGGTGCGCTCCCACGGGCGGCGGTCGATGTCTGCCAAGGGGAGTCGACGCGCTCGCCGGCGACGCCGTGGGCCCGCCGCGGCTCCCTGCCGCTGCCGTGCCACTGCGTCGGCCCGACCGGTCGCTGGTGGTCCCGGGGCCGACCACCGGCGTCGAGCTCAGCTCGGGCCGTACCTAAGGTGATGGGGTGACCCGCCCCGACTCGGACGGGCGAGGGCGCCCACGCCGCACCATCGTCGTCGCAGCTGCGTGGATCCTGCCGCTGCTCGCCGTCGTGTCGCTCACGGCTCGGGCAGCCATCGACCTGGTCGGGCAGCAGAGGCAGGACGGGCCCCCCGCGACGCTGTTCGATCCCCGCCCGGGCCCGACGTACAGTTCCGTGCCCGCCGGCGACGCCGACCAGGTGCACGATGCGCTCCACCGTGTCGGTGAGACCTGCGCCCAGGCCCCGGAGACGCGCGCGCCCGACTCGCCGGCTCGCGACGTGGACGTGATCATCGACTTCGCGCGCCGCCATCCGGACGGCCAGTTCGACATCGATGACGAACAGGGCACCGCGCTGTCCCTGCTCCTGGTGGTCCGGGAGGAGCTGCAGTCCTGTGACCCGGCGCTCGTCCCTCGAGTCGACGCACTCATCCCGTCGCGCCATGTGACGTCCACCGCGCCGGGGGCCTGAGGCAGACCCCGGTGAACTTCAACGGGCGCATTCACTACTAGCGCGGGTAGTAGTCGACGCGCTCCGTAGTCGCCGCACCGATTCCACACATCCGTCACGCCGATCGACCGTCGAGGCGTACGTCTCGGGTAGCCCCGTCGAGAGCGGCCCGGACCCGGGCCGCCATCGGTGCGGTTGCTCGGTCATGGCCGCCGCAGACGACCAAGGAGTCCTTCGTGCCCTCTGCCTCGACCCACTCCCCCGCGCGCGGCCGGCTGGCCATGGCGGTGATCGGCACCAGCGCCTGGACCGCGTTGCTCATCGCCTCCGGCGGTCTCCCCCAAGCCGCTGCCGACAGCCACACGAGCGCGCCGGCCAGCTCGGCGCCGGCGAGCAGCCCGGCGCCGAGTTCCAGCGCCCCTCAGGGCCAGACGGCCAGTCCGACCGACGTCAGGTTCGCCTCGATGATGGCCGCCCATCACCAGATGGGGATCGAGCTCACCCAGATGGCGATGGACAAGTCGAGCACACCCGGCGTCCGGGAGATCGCGCAGGAGGAGATGCAGTCGCAGCAGGAGCAGCTGCCCACCCTGAAGACCATCGCGGCATCGGGCTCCGCGACCCATGAGCAGGAGGCGCCGCTGATGACGTTCAACCAGCAGGAGATGGACGAGCTGGAAAGCCTCACCGGTGAGGCCTTCGACATGAAGTGGCTCGACGTCTTCAGCAGCCACCACATGGCGGCGATCATGATGGCCGACACCGCGCTGCCGGGTGCGACCAGCGACGAGGCGAAGGCCGTCGAGCAGGAGATCCACGACGGCCAGCTGGAGACGCTGCAGAAGATGAACACCCTGCGCGACCAGCTGCGCGGTTCCCAGACGTCCGTGGTGCCCAGCGGTGCTGCCGACACCGGCGGCGGCAGCACCGCCGGCCTGGAGGACACGGGTCTGCTCGTCGGCGGCGGTGCGCTGCTGGCCACCGGGCTCGCTGTCGGCGCCGTCGCCGTCCGGCGCCGCGCGGCGACCAGCCGCTGACGCCACACCCCGGTCGACGCAGATGACCAGCGACGAGCAGCACGCCCACCGCCGGCCCGTGATGTCCGTGGTCGCCGTGCTGCTCGTCGTGGGCGGCCTGCTGGCCCTGATCACCGGCTTCAGTGCCCAGGTCGAGCCACCGCCACCGCCACCGCCCGCGTCGGCGGTGGCGCCCGCGGCGATCCCGGGTCGGTCCGAGCCGGCAGGAGCGCCAGCGGACCCGACGGGACCGTCGTCACCGACCGCGTCGGCCGTGGTGCCAGCGCTCCCCGGGTCCGTACCGACGCGGCTGGACATCCCCGCCATCGGCGTGGCGTCCGACCTGCTCCAGTTGGGCCTCAACCCGGACGACACCGTGGAGGTGCCCCCGCTGAGCAAGGACTCCCCTGCCGGCTGGTACCAGTACTCGGTCGCGCCCGGGGAGGTCGGGCCTGCGGTGGTCCTGGGACACGTGGACTCCGCCGAGTACGGACCGGGCGTCTTCTTCGAACTCGGTGCGCTGCTGCCCGGGGACAGCGTCTCCGTCACCCGCGCCGACGGCGTCACCGCCGTGTTCCGGGTCGACCGGGTCGCCAGCTACCCGAAGGCCGCGTTCCCCACCGACGAGGTGTACGGCGACACCGCACGACCGGAGCTGCGTCTGATCACCTGCGGAGGGACCTTCGACAGCGACTCGCGGAGCTACCTGGACAACGTCATCGTCTTCGCGTCCTTCGTCGGTCCCGCATGAGGCGACCAACGTCCCTGGATCACACCCGGGTCGCCAGGTCGGCTGTTCCGGCCGCCCCGCTCTCGCGGACTGCCGGCAGTGGTGGCGGCCTTCACTGACCGGCCAGGACAGCCCCGAGGATGAAGACGACAGCGGCGGCTGGGTATCCGGCAACCAGGTCCACGAAGCCGGAGGGCTGGTCACCGAAGGCGCCGATGTGGCCGAGCCAGTGCGTGACGGCGATGAGAACGCCCAGCGCCATCAGGACCTGTCCGATGCGGACGTTCCGGCGCTTACGGCGATAGGCCCGCAGGCGTTCGGCGTCCCGCCGTTCCGCGGTCGGCCCAGCAGTGGTCCCCGGACCGTCAGCCTCGCGTCTGCCCCTCATGACCCGCCTCCTGCCCGTGTGCAGGCATCGCCCCCGCACTCATGACGACCCCGACGGGAGCGTCCCTACTAGCGACATTAGTAGACGCTCGAGGAGACGGTCCACCTCGCCACACAGGGGACGGCATCGGTCACAGCCCCGGCCGTTGCTCGGCTTCGCCGTACACCTCTCCACCAGACCGACGCCTGCGACCGGTGGAGCACTGCGGCCGTATCACGTCCCCTCCTGCCGGAGGGGGGCGACCCGCCGGTCAGCGCCGGGGCGTCACGCCCCGGCCTGGAGACGGAGGCCGGCGAGCGGGAGGTCACGGCCCGCGAGGGACTGGTCGGCGTCGTCGTGCACGGCGAACTCGTCGACGACGGTGTTCACGACGGGGAAGCCACCGGGTCGAACGGGCGCCTCGTCCGCGACACCGGCGATGTGGCCTCACGGCCGACCGTGCCGTCGAGGGCCCCCTGCGGCGGCTGCTGCCCCGGTCGGCCGCGGTGCCGATCACGAAGCCCGGCACGGCCGAGAAGGCGTGGAAGCTCCGCCTGGGCGTGAGGTCCAGCCGCAGCACCTGCTCCCCCAGCAGCGCGTAGAGCAGCAGCGCGTTGGGCGCCCACTCGCTCCCCTGAGGCGGCCTGCTGCTCGCCGCCGGGTCGGCCGCCGACGGCTCGGCCGCTGCCGCGTCCTGCTCGTGGACTCGCCGCTCTCGGCTCACTCAACCGGTTGCCGTGGCCGTGCGGACGCCGGGTGCGCTGGTCGCGCTGCGCGGCGCGCTGGGTCGTGCGGCCGTGGCGACGGCCCCGATCACCAACTCGCCAGCCTTCCGGCTCCTCGAAGCCGAGGCCCTGCGTATGCGGGCGATGACGGTCACGATCGTCGTCGGCATGAACGGCTTCGTCCTCGGGCCGGTGCTGGGCGGCACGGCGTTGGCGCACGTGTCGTGGCAGTGGCTGCTGGTGGTCAACGCACCCATCGCACCCATCGCGTGGGTCGGCGTGCGCCTCGGCGTCCCGGCCGACCGTCCCGAGGACCGCACCGGCGACGCGCCGGACCTGCTGGGCGCCGCGCTCAGCATCGCCACGATCGGGCTGGCCTGCCACACCCTGACCAGCGGCGTCGAGCACGGCTGGCTGGAACTGCCCACCTAGAGCTCCGCCGCGGTCGCCGGACTCGCACTCGCACTTGCCGCCGCATTCCGCCACGAGCGTCGCATGCGCCAGCCGATGCTGGACCTCACCGTCTTCGGCGGGGGCACCGTCCGGAGCGCAACGCTCGGTCAGCTCGGCACCTCGGTCGCGCTGGCCGGCGTCCTGTCCGAGCCCATCCTGCACGTACCGGTACACCTGCACCTGGAGCCCCGTGCATGCCTGGCCGGTCAAGTTCCCGCTCACCCTCACGACGATCGCCGCCACCCCGTCTCCGAGGCCTCGCCAAGCGGTTCGGCCACCGCGTCGCCTGCCTGGTCGGCGCCGCCCTGCTGGCCGGCGCCCTCGCCGGCGTGGCCATGAGCCTCGACCACGGCTACCCCGCGGTCGCCGCCCGCATGGCACGCTGACCATCGGCCCACGGACGGTGATGACCATCTGCGCGGTCACGATCGTCAGCGCCTGCCGAACGACCGCACCTCCCTGGGCGCCGCGCTCAAGGACCCCGCGCAGGAGGTCGGGAGCAGTGTCGGCACCGCTGTCGTCGTACTCTCATCGCCGCACTCGGCACCGTCGCCCCGCCCGCCGGCGCGTGGAGCTGGTCGGCTTCTTCTCCCACGGGGACGAGTCACCTGTGCCGCACTGGCGGTGATCCTCGGTCCGATCGCCGGTCTCGGCTCGCTGACCCTCATCGACTCCCGGGCCACGGACGACCACGTCCGCGCCGGCGGCCGCCAGGTCCGAGGCGATGGCCCGGCCGATCCCGTCGCCCGAGCCCGTGACCACGGCGGTCCTGCCGTCGATGCGTGTCGTGTGCGGGTGCTCCAGTCGCGGGAGCGAGGTGCTCGTCCCGCGCATCCAAGCACCGGCCGCCCGGAGGTCAGCTGCGCGTCAGGCCCGCTCGCAGCTCGTCCATCGTCTGGGCCAGGCTCACCCGCGGCGTCCAGCCCCAGCGGCGCGCCCGGTCGGTGCGCAGCTGCCCGGTCCACACCGGCTCGTCGGTCCAGTTCGGCTCGACACCCAGGGCGTCGGTCACCGTGCCGAGGTAGTGCCCCCACGTCGCCGGCTCGCCCGCGACCAGGACGGCGGTCGTGCTGCCGGCCACCGGCCCCTGCTCCGGGTCCTCATCGGTCGCGATCGCGCCGGTGGCGAGGTCGGCGACCAGTGCCGCCAGGTCCTCGACGTGCACCCACGCCCACGACCTGGCGGGGTTCTCCCGGCGCGCACCGGTGCGGGCTTCCTCCGGTCGCAGCGTGTTCCAGACCGACGTCGGCCCGGCCCCCGTGATCGCCGGCGGGCGGACCAGCACGGTGGTGAGACCACCGACCTCGGCGAGCGCGACGTCGGTGGCGTACTTCGTGTCGGGGTAGTCGCCGCTGCCCTCCGGGAGCAGCATGCCGTCCTCGGCGATGTCGCCCACGCCGGCCGAGCGGTCGTGGACCCCGGCCGTGGACAGGTGCACGAACCGGTCGACGCCTGCGTCGCGGGCCGCACGGGCAAGGACCGGCGTGCCCTCCACGGCCACCCGGTGCTGCACGTCCCGGGGTGAGCCCATCGGGTGCACCGTCGTGACGACGGCGTCGGCGCCGGAGACCACCGTGGCGGCGAAGGCCTCGTCGGCGAAGTCGCCGACGTGCTCGACGACCCCGTCGAGCACGGGTGCGGTGCCCGCGCGCCGGACGACGGCGCGCACCTGCGCCGACCGCTGAACCAGGGCGCGGCACACGGCCGCGCCGACGAGTCCGTTGGCGCCGGTCACCACGACGACGGGAGAGGAGCTGCTCATGAGCTCCACCCTGCCACTGGCCGCCCGGCGTCCTCCCGACAGCGCCGGCCCCGAGGGGTCACCCGGGACGGCGTTCCCGCCGGTCGGTCACCGACGTCCGGGCGGCCGCGGCCAGGACGTGCGGGCGCAGCAGCGCCGTCGGCCGATCGAGCATGCCGTAGACCCGGATGTCGACGTCAGCCACCGCCGGGTCCCAGGTGGCGGCAGCCAGCACCCGGTCGAGGAAGCCGTACTGCAGCCGCGCCGCGACTCCTGGCCGCGCACCGCCGGCGGCGGGGAAGCACGTGTCCTGGTTCGTCGAGACCGACCACGGGAGCACGTTCCGCCGCGCCAGGCGTCGCTGGAACCGCGCGGCGAGGCCGTCCAGCCCACCCTCGGGGAACCGGCGACGCTGGCCGCGGAGGCACTCGTCCAGCGTCTCCACACCCAGGGCCGCGGTCGTGATGCCCTGCCCGTACACGGGGTTGAAGGCGCAGACCGCGTCGCCGAGGACCACGAACCGCTCCGGCCAGCGCTGCATGCGGTGGAACTCCCACCGCCGGTTCGTCGTCCCCCGGTGGGCGACGGCCGGGCCGAGCGGTTCGGCGTCGGCGATCGCCTCGGCGATGAGCGGGTGGGGCAGGCGGCGCGCGAAGGCGGTGAACCCCGCGTCGTCAGTGGGCGGGTGGTCACCCCCGGCGCCCATCAGCGCCAGCATCCACCGGCCGCCCTCGACCGGGTAGAGGTACCCGCCGATCCGGCTCGACGGTGGCTGCGCCAGCACCATCGCCGCCTTCCAGTCGGCGGTGAGCCCCTCGGGCACCCGGTAGGTCCGGGTCGCATAGGCGAGCTGGGGGTCGATCAGGATGAGCCGGGGCGTCCCGTAGCCGAGCTCGGTCAACCACGCCGGGGCACGCGAGCCCCGTCCGGACGCGTCGACGACGAGGTCCGCGTCGACCTCCGCCTCGGCGCCGTCGCGGTCCCGGGTCACCAGCCCGACGACGCCACGGTCGTCGGCCCGCAACCGGGTCACCTGACGTCCGGTGACGAGCGTGACACCGGACAGGGCGCACAGCCGCCGGCGCACGGTGGCCTCGATCAGCGGCCGACTGGCCGACAGCGCCTCGAAGCCGACCGCGCGCCGGTCGACCAGGCCGGCGGGTGTCAGCATCTGCACGTCGCCGGGGAGCTGCAGCAGGACCGCCCCGGCCGCCAGCAGGTCGCCGCCCCACCCGGGGAACAGCGCCTCGATGCTCTGCCGGCCGCGGGCCAGCAGCACGTGCAGCTGACGCCCGTGCGGCACCCCCCGCCGGGCGTCCGCGCCGTCCGGGAGCTCGTCCCGTTCCACCACCGTGACCTGCGGGAAGTGGTCGGCCAGCACCCGGGCGGCGAGCAGACCCGCCATGCTCCCGCCGATCACCACCGCGTGCGCGGCGCGATCCGCAGGGGCACCTGATCGACGGCGCGCGACCAGGCCGGGGCGAGGTGGGACGGCAGGTGACCGGGCCACGGCTGGCTCCCTCCGCCGGGGGCGGTCGGAGGGACCGCCCGGGCAGGACAACGGTCCCAGGAGCGACCCTCACGGGGAAGCCCCGTCGGCGACCCTGCGGAGCGGCCAGGTCAAACCGGGGGCGCGGCGCCGGTCGGGGCGGTGCGGGTGGGCCGGCAGACGAGCACCGGGCAGGGCGCGGAGTGCTGCACCCGCGCGGCGGTGGTGCCCAGCAGGATGGTCGCGGTCAGCCCGCGCCCGCCCGACGCCAGGGAGATGAGCCCGGCGCCGACCTCCTCGGCCGCCCGGATGATCTCCGCGGCGGGCGAGCCGCTGCGCACCCGCCGGTGCACGGTGGGGCCCCAGCCGTCGAACACCGCCGCCACGACGTCGACCGCGGCCGCGGCGTCGGCCTGGAAGCTGATGTCGGTCGGTTCGGCGTTGCGGCGCCCGGGGAGCTCGTTGGCGAAGGGCACCGCGGCGTACGGGCTCACGACGGCGACCACGGTGACCTCGGTGATCTCCCGGCCGTCGGCGATCTGCTGGAACTGCTCGGCGGCGGCCAGCGAGGCCTGCGACCCGTCGGTGGCGACGACGACGTGCACGCTCACGCCCTCCCATCGGTCTCGGTGGTGACGGCGGCCGGTGGCCGGCGCCCCGTGCTGACGCGCTCGGCGAGGTACAGGACGACGCCGAGGGCGAGCAGTCCGGCCACCCACAACAGCGACCCGGGGTCGTCGTAGAGGGTGTAGACCAGCACGACCAGGTTGCCGACGATGCCCAGGTAGAGCAGCGGCGTGCTCGCCCGGTAGGTGTCCGGGGTCTCGTCGCTGCCCCGCAGCCTCAGGCAGGCGACGATGACCAGCGCGTAGATGAAGAGCAGGAACACCACGGTGATGGTGGCCAGCCGGTCGACGACGTCGAGCTCGGAGCCGGTCAACTGGATGACCGCACCGATCACCAGCAGTGAGCCGACGACGCAGACCCCGAAGAGCAGGGCCACGTAGGGGCTGCGGCGGGTCGGGTGGACCTTGGCGAAGACCCCGGGGACGACGTCCTCGCGGGCCATCCCGTAGAGGATCCGGGACTGGGCGACGACGGTGACCAGCGCGGTGTTGCTGATGGCGACCATGGCGATGAGGCCGAAGACGACGAGCATGACGTCCACCGGGACAGGCAGCAGGTCGGCGCGGATGACCTCCAGCAGCGTGTTGCCCGACAGCGTCTCGATCGGCACGGCCAGCGCGGCGGCGAGGGAGACCAACACGTAGACCGCACCGGCGGTCACCATGCCGCCGATCAGCGCCCGCGGGAAGGCCCGCGAGGGGTCGATGGTCTCCTCCGCCACGTTGGCCGCGTTCTCGAACCCGGTCATGGCGAAGAAGGCCAGCGAGACGCCGGAGACCACGGCGATGGCCTTGCTGCCCTCACCGCTGAACTCCAGGAGCACCGCGGGGTCGGAGATGCCCTGGACGAGGGCGATCACGCCGATGACCATGATCAGGAGCAGGCCGCTGAGCTCGATGAACGTCAGGACGACGTTGAGCCCGACCGACTCGCTGATCCCGATCAGGTTGATCACCGTGATGACCGCGATGAAGGCCAGCGCGATCAGCAGGGTGGGGATGACAGCGTCCTCGGACATCCCGACGACGCCGGCGAAGTAGCGGACGAAGCCCGAGGCCAGCGAGCCGACGGCGGCCATGTTGGCCGAGAGCATGCAGATGGTGATGAAGAAGGTCAGCACCGGACGCCGGAACGCCTTGTTGACGTACAGCGAGGCGCCGGCGGCCTGCGGGTACTTGGTCACCAGCTCGGCGTAGGCCAGGCCGGTGACGGCGGCGACCGCGACCCCGGCCAGGAACGCCATCCAGAACGCCCCGCCCACGGCGGCGGCCACCAGGCCGATCAGCACGTAGATGCCGGAGCCGAGGACGTCGCCGACGACGTAGAAGTACAGCTGCCTGGCCGTGATCGAGCGCTTGAGTTCGCTGCGCTCGGCGCTCCCCGCTGCGGCGGACGTCGTCATGCAGGCCGAGGCTAGGGCCACGCTGTGACGTGCGCGTGTCGATCGCGCACGCGATGCGCTCCGGCCGGGCACCGGGTGTTCCCGGTGCCCGGCCGCGGCGCCTAGTTGCTGGCGTCGCCGTAGTTGAACGTGGTGGTGCAGCCGCCGTCGACGGGCACGATCGAGCCGGTCATGAACGACGACGCGTCGGAGGCGAGGAACAGCGCCACCGCGGCGACCTCGGCGGGCTGGGCCTGACGGCCCAGCGGCTGCCGGGCGGCGGCCCGCTCCCGCACCGCGGTCGCCGCGGCGAAGTCCTCCTCGCTCAGCGTCGGCCCCCGGCGGCCCAGGCCGGTGTCGATGTAGCCGGGGCAGATGGCGTTGACCCGGATGTTGTCCGGCCCGTAGTCCACGGCCAGCTGGCGGGTCAGGTTGATGATCGCGCCCTTGGACGCGCAGTAGGCCGGCGCCTTGGGGGCGCCGATCAGCCCGTAGGTCGAGGCGATGTTCACGATCGCGCCGCTGCCGGCGGCCAGGAAGTGCGGGATTGCGTACCTGCTGCACAGGAACGTCCCGCCCAGGTTGACCGCGATCACGCGGTCGAAGTCCGCGGGCTCCACCTCGTGCAGCCGCAGCTGCGCGCCGCCCCCGCCGGCGTTGTTCACCAGGACGTCGAGCCCACCGAAGCGGTCGACGGCGGCGGCGATCAGCGCCGCGGCCTGATCGGGCACCGCGACGTCGGCGGCCACGAACACCGCCGACCCGCCTGCCTCGGTGATCTCGGCGACGGTGCGCTCGCCGTCGTCGGTGAGCACGTCGGAGACGACCACGTGCGCGCCGGCCGCCGCGTACGCCGTGGCGATGGCCCGGCCGATCCCGTTGCCCGAGCCGGTGACCACGGCGGTCCTACCGTCGATGCGTGTCATGTGCGGGTGCTCCAGTCGGACGAGGGCAGTTGGTGCACGCATCCAACACGGCCCCTCCGGTCACCGGTCCAGCAGCTCCCGGACGGTCCGGATGACCAGCTCGGGGTCGTGCGCGGCCATGAAGTGACCGGCCGCCGCCGACCGCGCCGGGACGCCCCCGGATCAGACCGGCGCGGGTCGCGGGCCGTGCTCGTCGAGCCAGTCGAGCACCGCCAGCCGGGTCGCGCCGGAGAGCCGGTGCCAGTCGACCAGCGGCACCCGCGGCACCCCGGCGGCGCGGCAGGCGGCGGCCAGCGCCCCGGCCGGCGTCTCGGGGTCCCAGGCCGGGTCGAACACGACCGTCGGGCGGTCGGCCGCAGCAGTGAGCAGGTCGGCCACGGTGTAGTCGGGGCGGGTCCGCAGCAGCGGCTCGCCGCAGCTGGGCGCGACCAGCACCGCACCGGCCACCGGCACCTCGCCCGGGCCGGCGCCCAGGGCGAGCACGTGCAGCGCCACCAGCGCCCCGGTTCCGTAGGCGGCGAGCCACACCCGGTCGTGCCCGGTCGCCGCTGCCGCGACCGCGGCCACCGCGCCCGCGTCGGCGGTCATCCGGCCCAGCGGCGAGGACCCCCGGCCGGGCTGCTCCCCGTAGCGCGGACCGCTGCCCACCGGGTCGGCGCAGGCGACCGACCAGCCGGCCGCGGCCAGCTGCGCGGGCAGCGGCTCGGCCTGCTCGTAGCCGGCCTGCCACCCGGTCGCCGCGCAGGGCGGGCCCAGCCACAGCACCAGCCCCCGCCCGTCCCCGCCGTCCGGCGGGCGCAGCACGGTGACCGGGACGCCGTCCGCCGTCTGCAGCCCCTGCTCCGCTGCGCGGGGCACCGGCACGACGGGGCGCCCGGCCCGGCCCAGGGCCACGCGGACGGCGCCGCGCAGCTCCGCACCGCGGACCGGCCGCGGGCCGGGTCGCACCCGGTCGGCCGGCCAGACGAGCGGTGCCGGCACCACGGGCGCGGGCACGCGGCGGCGGGGCGGACCGCCGAGGACCGACTGGGCCCAGTCCAGCTGGGCGGCCACCGCAGACTCGTCGGCCCGGTGCCCACCGGGCCGCAGCGCCAGCTCCAGCGCGTCGCCCCGGCCCAGCAGGGTGAAGGCCTCCCGGGCGGCGTCGACCGCGGCGCGGGCGGCCGGGACGCGCTCCACCGGGTCCGCCACGGCCACCGACACGAACACCGGCCGGGGTGCGGCCAGTGCGAGCAGCTCGTGGGAGTCGGTGGGCAGCCGGTGCTCGCGCCCGGCGAACCAGCGCAGCCCCGGGTGGTACCAGCCCGGGTAGTACCGGGTCAGCAGCTCGACCCCCTCACCGAAGTGCCGGTCGGTGCACAACCGGGCCGGGACGGCGCCGAGCACGCCGCTGGAGCTGGACACCACGCCGGCGAACCGGTCGTCGGTGGCGGCGGCCAGCAGCGCGGTCTTGCCGTTGCGGCTGTGCCCGCCGACCAGCACCCGGCGGGCGTCCACGCCCGGTGCGTCGGTCAGCGCGTCGAGCACCCGGGACAGCGCCCACGCCCGCCAGGCCAGCCGCCCGGCGACCAGCGAGGGGAACGCCCGCTCCACGGCCTCGGTGTCGTCGTCGCCGTCCGCGGCCGACACCAGGCAGGCACCCCACCCGCGGGCCAGCGCCGCCTCGGCCCAGGGACCGTGACTGGACTGCAGCAGGTACACCGGCACGTCGCGGCGCACCCCGGCCGCGGGCACCGGCAGCAGCAGCCGCGCCCGCACCGACCAGCCGTCCCCGACGACGAGGTCGCGCACCTCCACGCCACCGGCCGTGGTCACCCCGGTGACCCGGACCGGGGTGCGGCGCGGGGCCGGTGGGGTCGTACCCGTGAGCCACCGGCGCCAGCGGGCGCGCCGCACCGTGCGCCGGGCCGGCCACGCCGCGGCACCGGCCGCCCCGGCCGGCAGGCCCTCCACCGGCGACCACAGCCCGGTGCGCGCCGGCAGCCGGGCGAAGTCCGGCGCCAGCTCACCGCCGGACGCCCGCCAGGCCTCGAACGGCTCGCTCGGTGGCAGGGCACCGGCGAGCTCCGCGGTGTACCGCCGCCGCCGCGCTGCGGCCGAGCGGCCGTCGAGCCCGTCCAGCCCGTCGAGTCCGTCGGCGGGGCGGCCGGACAGCGTCTGCGTCATGCACCCGCACGCTAGGACCGGGGTGTGTCGGCCGCGGTGTCACACGTGTTGCGTCCGTGCTGCGCGGGACGCGGCGGGCAGGGACAGTGGCGTGGTGCGCGTGCTGCTGGTGATGACCGACGTCGACTGGTACGAGAACGCCGGCTACGCCGACGCGTGGGTGCGGGCGCTGGAGGCCGAGGGCGCCGAGGTCGAGCGGCTGGCCCGGGTGCCCGCCGACTGGCCGGTCACCGGCCCTCCCGCGGGTCGCTACGACCTGGCGATCGCCCACGTGCTGGTCGAGGAGGTGGTGGCCTACGCGCCGACCTTCGCCCTGGCCACCCTGCTCGAGGCCGCCGGCGTCCCGCTGCTCAACCCCGTCGCGTCCCTGGTCGCCTCGGCCGACAAGCTCGTCACCCACGCCGTGTGGGCCGCCGCCGGCCTGCCGCAGCCGGCGGCGTGGGACCTGGCGGAGGTCCGCGACTGGCCGATGCCCGGTCGGCAGATGGTGCTCAAGCCCTCCCTCGGCGACGGGGCGCGCTACATCGAGCTGGTCGCCGACCTCGACGCCGCGCGCCGGGTCGAGGACGGCTGGCGGGCCGACGAGGCGGCCGGCGGTCACCGCCGCGGCACGTCGCTGCTGCAGGAGTGGATCGCCGAGCCCGCGTGCGCCCGCGTCTTCGCCACCCCCACCACCACCTCGCTGGTCTACGAGAAGTCCCGGGACGAGGGCGCACTGGTCACCCACGGCACCACCTACCCACGCGTGTACGAGGCCTCGCCAGAGCTCGCGCAGCTGGCCCAGCGCATGGTCGCGTCCCTCGGCGGGGGCCTCATGGGCGTCGACGTGCTGATCGAGCCCGGCGGACGCCTGGTGGCGCTGGAGGCCAACGCGCCCTTCGGGTTCGACGTCACCGACCCCGGGCAGGGCCGTTGGGTGGCCCGCGCCGCGCTGACCGTCGCCGAGCAGGCAGCGGCCGGACGCCGGGCCACCGCGGCGTGAGCACCACGAGCCTCGACGAGGCGCTGCAGCCCGAAGGCGGCGACCGGCCGCACGCGGCCGCGGCACTGCAGGCGGTCCGCGCGTACGGCCCGGCCGCGCTGGCCGACGACGTCGCCCGCGCGGCGGCCGACCTCGGCCTGGAGCACGGCCCGGCCGGCGAGGCGCACGCCTTCACCGTCGACCCGGTGCCGCGGGTGCTCGAGCACCGCGAGTGGGCGGCGATCGCCGCCGGGGTGGACCAGCGGCTGCGGGCGCTGGAGGCGTTCGTCGCCGACGCGCACGGCCCGCGTGAGTCGGTCCGCGCCGGCGTCGTCCCGGCCGCGGTGCTCGTCACCAACCGCTACCTCGCCCCCGGCCTGCCCACCCCGCGGCGGTGGATCGGGATGGCCGGGCCCGACCTGGTTCGCGGCGCCGACGGGGAGTTCGTCGTCCTGGAGGACAACGTGCGGACGCCGTCGCTGCTGGCCTACGCGCTGGCCGCCCGCGACCTGGTGGCGCCGCGGCTGGACGTGCAGCCCGCCCCCGTCCCGGTGCGCGAGGCCGCCGCCGTGGCGATGCGCCGGATGCTGGCCGACGCCACCGACGTCCCCGACCCGGTGGTGGCCGTGCTCGGTGACGGTCCCCGCAGCGCGGTGTCCTGGGAGATCGACCGGTTCGGGGAGATGGTCGGGGCACCGGTGGTGCTGCCCGCGCAGCTCACCGCCCGCGGCGAGGACCTGCTGCTGCCCGACGGACGCCGGGTCGACCTGCTGTGGCGGCGCACCAGCGAGGAGCGGCTGACCGACGACGACGGCCGGCCCAACGAGCTGGGGCAGCTGCTGCTCCCGGCGCTGCGCGCGGGCACGGTCACCGTCGTGAACGCCTTCGGCACCGGTGTCGCCGACGACAAGCGCACCTTCCCCTACGTCGAGGACCTGGTGCGCCACTTCCTGGGCGAGGAGCCGCTGCTGCGGTCCCAGCCGGCGTACGACCTCGGCGACCCGGGGGTGCTCCCCGGGGTGCTCGACCGGCTGCCCGAGCTGGTGCTCAAGCCGCGGTCGGGCTCGGGCGGCTGGGGCATCCTGATCGGCCCGCGCGCCACCGCCGACCAGCTGGAGCAGGCCCGCGCCGCGGTCCTGGCCGCCCCCGGGGAGTGGGTCGCCCAGGAGCCGGTCGCGCTGTCGACCCACCCCACCGTCGTCGGGGGGCGGCTCGCGCCGCGGCACGTGGACTACCGGCCCTACGCCTTCTGCACCGACGGCGGCACGGTGGTGCTGCCCGGTGGCCTGACCCGGTTCTCCCTGGCCGCCGGTGACCTGGTGGTCAACGCCTCGCAGGGCGGCGGCGCCAAGGACACCTGGGTCCCGGGCTGAGGGCGACGACGCGCGGGAGGCGGAGGATGGGGGCGTGCTCTCCATCGCCTCGGCCCGCGCCCTGCACGAGGCGGGCCTGCCGTGGACCCCGGCCCGCGGTGACAGCTTCGTCATAGCCGGCCGGGACATGGACGACGAGGTGTTCGTGCTGTCGGACATGACCGTCGAGGTGCACGAGTTCCCGGGCGGCCCGGTGATCGGCTTCAACGGCACCACCGAGTGGGCGCTGGACTCCGTCGAGAAGTCCGAGACGCTGTGGGTCCCGGCCGAGCACCAGCTCCGCGAGCTGCTGGGCGAGGCGTTCGCCGGGCTGGCGCCGACCGGCGACGGCTACCGGGTCACGCTCCGGGTCGGGGGCGTGACCACCGGCTTCAACGGTCCCGAACCGGCCGAGGCCTACGCCGCGGCACTGCTGCACCTGCTGCGCGGCTGACGGTCCCGCCCGCCGTGCCTCCGCGCCTCAGGCGGCGTGGTCGGCCAGCACGCCGGTGCGGTGGCGCTGCCGGAGCACGTAGTAGGCCAGCCCGATCCCGGCGATGGCGCCGATGAAGACGAACGCGGCCCACTGCAGGTACCAGTGGTGGGGCTCGGTGGCGTTGTAGACCTCGCGCCGCGGCCACGCCAGGTTCAGCGCCATGCCACCGCCCCACAGGACGGCCAGCACGTTGACCGGCAGGCCCCAGCGGCCCAGCGAGAAGTGCCGGGGACCGTCGTCGTCGGCCGGCAGCGGCCACCGGCCGCGCAGCCGGCTGAGCAGCATCGGCACCGTGACCAGCAGGTAGGCGACGTAGATCATCACCACGGCTATGCTGGTGACCGCGGTGAACACCTGCGGCTGGCGGATGTTGACCACCAGGACGGCGATCGCCAGCACGCCGATCAGGACGGCCGGCAGGACCGGCGTCCGGCGCTTCGGGTCGACCCGGGCCAGCCGCGCGGCGAAGGGCAGGTTGTTGTCCCGGGCCATCGCGAACATCATCCGGATCGTCGCGGTGTGCACGGCCAGGCAGCACACCGTGATGGCCACGGCGATGGAGGCCAGGAAGACCTTGCCCAGCCCGCCCCCGGCCGCCGACAGCAGCACGTACTGCAGCCCGCCGGTGGACGACGACAGCTGTGGGTCGGTGAGGTCCTGCACCGACATGAGCCCGAACAGCAGGATCAGCCCGCCCAGCAGGAACGAGGCGGTGATGGCCCGGATGATCGCCCGGGGCGCCGTCCGGCGGGCGTCGATCGTCTCCTCGCCCATGGAGCTCGCGGTGTCGAAGCCGTACATGACGTAGCCCGACGCCAGCGCCGCGACCAGGAAGGCCCCCAGGTAGCCCAGTGACTGCCCCTCGCCCCGGCCGGCGGTCTCGGTCAGGACCTCGACGGGCCCGCGGACGGCGGAGAAGGCCAGGATGACGATGATCAGCACGGCCGCGATCAGCTCGATGAACACCCCGACGCTGTTGATCCGCGCCATCAGCTTCACCCCGAAGGCGTTGACCAGGGTCGTGAACAGGACCAGCGCGCTGCCCAGCACGACGGCGTTGACCGCGACGTCGTAGGTGCCCGTGCCGTCGCCGACCACCTGGAAGCCGGACCACAGCTGCGGGAGCGTGATCTGGTAGGCCAGCACGGTCGCCGACAGCGTGACGATGGACGCCGTCAGCATCATCCAGCCGGCCATCCAGGCCGTCGTCCGGCTGCCCAGCCGCTTGGTCCAGTTGTAGAGCGACCCGGCGATCGGGTAGCGCGCGGCCAGCTCGGCGAAGCAGAGCGCGACCATCAGCTGACCGATGAACACGATCGGCCAGGACCACACGTAGGCCGGGCCGCCGGCGCCGACACCGAAGTAGAAGAGCTGGAACGTGCCGGTCAGGATGGAGATGTAGCTGACCCCGGCGGCGAAGCTGGAGAACCGGCCGATCCGGCGGTCCAGCTGCTGGTTGTAGCCGAAGTCGGTGAGGGAGCGGTCGCCCTGCTGGGTGGGGGTGTCCACGGGCTCTCCAGGTGCGGTCGACGGAGTCGGGTCACTGTGCCCTGTGCCGGGTCGAACTGCCACCCGCCCCGGCGCGGGCACCGCGACGCGACGGACGCCGTGCAGCCGGGCAGCCGCATACGTGGAAAGGTCATGGGGCGACGGCGCCCGCTGGGCTGCCGCCCCTCCCACCCCCGATCACAGAGGTGTTCTCCTTGGGCCGACGCCTGGCAGGCTGGGCGGTGCACGTCTACACCGCGAGCGGTTCCGTGCTCGCGCTGCTCATCGTGCTCGCCGCCATCGACGGCGAGGTGGTCACCGCCCTGTGGATCGGCCTGGTGGCCCTGGTCATCGACGGCACCGACGGGATGCTGGCCCGCGCCGCACGGGTCAAGGAGACGATCACCTGGTTCGACGGGGCCCGCCTCGACGACATCGTCGACTACCTGACCTACGTCTTCGCCCCCGTCGTCCTGCTCTGGACGTCGGGCGCGCTGCCCGACGGTCTGCCGGGGTACGTGCTCGCCGCCCTGCCGCTGATGGCCTCCTGCTACCAGTTCTGCCGGGCGGACGCGAAGACCGAGGACCACGCGTTCCTCGGCTTCCCCAGCTACTGGAACGTGGTCGCCTTCTACGTCGTCGTGCTCGACCTCGGCCGGGGCACCGTCGCCGCCGTCCTGGTGGTCTGCTCGGTGCTGGTGTTCGTGCCGGTGCACTACCTGTACCCGTCGCGGACCAGGACGCTGCGGACCCTGAGCCTGGCCCTGAGCGCGGTCTGGATCGGCACGTACGCGCTGCTGCTCGTCGAGTACCCGGACGTGGACCCGCTGGTGGTGGCCGTGTCGGTGGGCTACCTCGTCTACTACGTGGCGGTCAGCGGGCACCTCACCCTCCTGGCGCGGCGCCGCCGCGGTGCGGCCGGGCCCCAGGTCCCGGTGGACGCCACGCCCTGACCCGGCTGCCCCCGCCGGCCCGGTGACCACTGGTCGCCGCGGCCGGCCGGGTGCGGTGTGGGGTGACCGAACCCGCGTCCGGCGGCCGGGGTGCGGGAACCCGGACACGACGGCGGCACGTTGTCCCGGCGAGCCAGCCGGAGGTCGACGTGTCCCGCTCCCCCAGCGAGAACCCGCAGCACCCCACGCCCACCTGGCCGGGGCGCGCCCTCGTGTGGCCGCTGGCCATGGCCTGGCTCGCGCTGCAGGCGCTGGGGCGGGCCGGCCTGTGGCTGCTCGCCACCGTCGACGCGGGGACGTCGGCCGTGGCCCGCGGGGTCGGCCACGCCCTCCGGGCAGCGGTCCGGGCGCTGGGACCGCTGGGCCGCTGGCTGCTGCGGGCGCTGGCCCCACCGCTGCGCGGGCTGCGCCGGGTGTGGGCGTGGCTCAACCGGCGGGTGTTCCTGGCCATGGCGCGCGGACTGGGCCGGGCCGGGCGCTGGCTGGTGCGCCGCAGCCGGCCGCTGGTGCTGGTGGTCCGGCGGTGGGCGCGGCAGGTGGCGGTCCGGATCAGGCCGGCGGTGCGCCGACTCCGGGCGGCGACCGCGGTGGTCGAGCGGGCGGCCGCGCGGCTGGGCCGGGCCCTGGCCCGCGCGGTCGCACCGCTGCGACGCCTGGTGCGGTCGGCCGGTGCCTCGATCGCCGCCCGGGTGCGCGCCCTCGGGGTGACCGGGGACCAGCCGGTGGAGCCACCGGCCGCAGTCGTCCCGGAACCTGCTGCTCCCCGGGCCGACGCCCGCCGGTGACCGCCCTCGTCACCGCCCCGCCGAGGCGGACGCCCGGAGGCGCCGACCGTCGCTGACCGCCTGCCTCACATGTCGAGGTGGACGCCGGGGGGCGCCGACCGTCGCTGACCACCCGGGTCACAGCCCCAATCGGGCGGACGCCGGGGCGGCCCAGCGGCTGCTGGCGTCGTATCCGCGCAGCGTGGTCACCGACGCCCACCGGCCGGTGCGGGCCAGCTCGCGCTCGCTGACCCCGGCCTTGTAGCCCTCGGTGGCGAAGGACCGGCGCAGGCTGTGCGGGCTCAGACCCTCCAGCGGGACGCCGGCGTGCTCGGCCGCCCGCAGCAGCACCAGCCGCACCGAGGACCGCGCCATCCGGGTGCTGCCGATCCGCGGGGTCACGCCCCGACCGACGCTGCGGAACAGCGGCCCGGACTCCAGCCCGGCGGCGTCCACCCAGGCCTGCAGGGCGCGCACCGGGCAGGTCTGCACCCGCACCCCGGGCGCCAGCGCCAGCACCTCGCCGGCGCCCTCCTGGTCGGTCTTGGAGAACCGGACGGTGACGTCGAGGCCGCCGTGCCCGGCCGGGGCGAGGTCGGTCACGTCCAGCCCGCAGGCGTCCGAGGCCCGCAGGCCCAGCGCGAACGAGGTCAGGATGATCGCCCGGTCCCGGAGGCCTGCCACCCCGTCGGGCAGGTCCTCGACCAGCGCCCGGATCGTCTGGGTGTCCAGCGCCCGGGCCTTCTTGGGACGGCGCCCGTTCCGGGCTGCGGCGCGCCGGATGCCGCGCAGCACCTCGCGGGTGCCGGGGTGCTCCGACGGGCTGGGGTGCCCTGCCTCCCGGTGGGCGTGCCCGATGCCCGACAGTCGCCGCGCGATGGTGCGCGGGCTGGCGCCGGCGTCGCTGAGCGCGGCCAGGTAGGCCGCCACCGCCGCGTCGGCCGCGGGCAGCGGGGTGAAGCCGCGCTGGGCGCACCAGTCCGCCCAGGCCCGGAAGTCCGCCTCGTAGGCCCGCCGCGTCGAGTCGGCCTTGGCCGCGTCCAGGTACCGGCCCACGGACTCGACGTCGCCGGGCAGCACCAGTCCCCCGTCGGCGGGGTGCGCGTCCGACTGCGCCTCGCTGAGCGTCTCCGGGCCCCAGACGACGACCGCACGGACCGTCCGGTCGACCGACACCGACTGCTCCGCGATGGACTCCATAACAGTTGATTATGGAGTGCTCCAATTCGTTTTCGCTGCATCGACTCCTGTGTCTGACGAGCGGTCGTTCGTTCGTTCACCGTCCTGAGTCGGACGAACGAGTGCACAATGCAGTGGTGACCGCGGAAGCAGCGACCTGCGCTTACCCCCACTGCGAGCGCCCGGTGGCCCCGCCGCCGCCGACCGGCGGTCGCTCGTCGTACTGCGAGCTCCCCGGCCACAACCGCGCGACCGCCTTCGCCGCCCGCCGCGCCGAGGCCACCGGTCGCGCGACCAGCGCACCGGGCACGGCAGCAGCGCCCCCGGCTCGCACCGACGTGACCCTCACCGAGGTCGCCGACCAGCTGCGGCAGACCCTCACCGACATCCAGCAGCAGGTCGACCGCGCCCGCGAGGCCCTCACCCGGGCAGCGGACGCCGAGCTGCTGGAGGCCGAGCGCGCCGCGGTCCGCACCGACGCGCGGCGGGAGATCGCCGAGGCCGACCAGCGTGCTGCCCTCGCCGACCGGGTGCGGGCGGTCGCGGAGAAGGCGACGCGGGAGGCGCTCGAGGCGGCCACCCGGGCCGACGCCGAGGCAGCAGCCGCGCAGGCCGACGCCGGGACCGCCCGAGCCGACGCGGCGGCCGCCCGGGCCGACGCAGCCGCAGCGCGGGAGCAGACCCGCGCCGCCGAGGAGGCCGCGGCCTCCGCCGGGGCAGCGGCCGCGCAGGCGCGCACCGACGCGGACGCAGCCGGAGCGCGCGCCGACGCGGCAGAGGCCACACGGCGGGACGCCGAGCGCGCCCGGGACGCGGCGGCCGGCGAGACCGCGGCGGCGCGCACCGAGACGACCCGGGCACTCGAGGCGCGCGACCGTGCCGCAGCCGACGCCGCGGCAGCCCGGGACCAGGCAGCCGCGGCCGAGGCGGCGCGCGACCGGGCGCTGGGGGCCGAGCGCGCGGCGCACGCGGAGACCGAGGCCGCGCGGGCCGCCGCGGCACAGGCGGTCGGCCGGGCGGAGCTGGCCGAGGCGACCGCCCGGCTGGAGACCGCAGCCGCCGACGAGCGCGCCCGGGCGGCCGAGACCCGGACGACGGCCGAGGCGGAGCGGGCCGAGATGCAGGAGGCCCGCGCCGAGCGCGCCGAGCGGCACGCCGAGGAGAGCCGCCGCGACCGGCTGCGCGCCGAGGAGGCCCGCGACCACGCCGTCGCCGAGGCGGAGGCGGTCCGCGCCCAGCTGGCCACGCTCGCCGTCGCACCGGAGAGCGGGACGACGCCCCCGGCCGGACGCCCGCCCGAGGACTCCCCCGCTCCCGGGTCGTCCCGGGAGGACGCGGGCGCCCGGCCGACCCCCCAGGACGGCGACACCCCGCCGTCGTCCACCGCCGGGTCGCGCTGAGGGCGCGGGCCGGTTCCCTCAGCGCGCGGCGACCTCGGCCAGGAAGTCCCGCATCGACGCCGCGACCTGGTCGAGGTGGGACTCCAGCAGGACGTGGCCGCCGTCGAGGAGCTCGACGCGGGCGTCGGGCAGGTCGGTGGTGGAGGCCTGCGCCCCCGCCGGCCCGGAGACCTCGTGGGTGGCCCCGCAGATCGCGTCCGGTCACTCGTCCAGGACCACCCGCGGCGTGAGTGGTGCTCGGCCGCGTGCGGCAACCGCGCCCGTGCCGTCCGGCACCGCCGGCACCGCGACACCGGCGCCTGACCGGCCCGGTCAGCCGCGACCGCCCTCCGCCGCGTCGACCGCGACCACCTCGTAGGTGTGGCCGGCCGCCCGGAGCCGCTCGACCAGCACCCCGCCCAGCGCGGTGGCCGGGGTGAGCGAGCCCGCACGGGCCGGCAGCCGGTCACCGTCCAGCGCGAGCGCGAGAGCGCTCTGCCCGAGCATCACCGCGGTCGCCGCGTAGCCGGGGTCGCCCCGGCCGGCAGCGGTCGCCCGGTAGCGACGGCCGTCCCCGGTGGTGGCGTCGACGACCATCCGGAACCAGCCCCTCTCCCGGGTCGCCGCGCTCGGGCCGGTGCCGGGAGCCGGCAGCAGGCGGTCGAGCACCCCGCGGGCCGGCGGGAAGGACAGCGCCCCGAACGCACCCGCCAGCGCCGCGGTCGTGCCGAGCGCGGTCGCCGCGCCCACCGGCCCCCGGCCGGTGCCCATGACCTCGCCGTAGCTCAGCGACCGGCCGTACCGCCAGCCCTGCAGCGCGTTGCTGCGCCGGACGATGCGGCTGTTGAACGACGCCATCACGAACGGCGCCGTCCATCGGCCGTCAGCGGTACGGGTCGGCGGTGCGGCGTCCCGTGGCTGCCGGGTGTCCGGCTCGGCCGCCCGGTCCGGGCTGAGCGCGAACGGGTCGCCGACCACCCGGCGCAGCGCGCGGTCCTGCCCGACGGCCTCGATCTGGGCGCGGGCGGAGTCGATCGTGCCCCCGCTGAAGCCACCGCGGGCGGTCGCCACCAGCCGGACGTCGCACAGCGGGCCGGCGCCGTCGGCGGCCGCGCGCTCGGCGAGCAGCAGGGTGCTGAGGTCGGAGGGGATCGAGTCGTACCCGCAGGCGTGCACGATCCGCGCCCCCGTCTCCTGGGCGATCGCGTCGACGCGGTCGATGGCCCGCCGGACGAACAGCACCTCCCCGGTGAGGTCGGCGTAGTGCGTGCCGGCGCGCGCGCAGGCCTCGACCAACGGCAGGCCGTGGCGCAGGTAGGGCCCGACCGTGCTGACCAGCACCCGGGTCTGCCCGGCGAGCGCGGCCAGCGACGCCGGGTCGCCGGAGTCGGCGGTCAGCACCGGCCAGTCCCGCGCGGCGCCCGGCAGCTCGCGCCGGACCGCCTCGCACCGCTCCCGGGACCGGCCGGCCAGCGCGATCCGCGTGCCCGGCGGCGCCTGCTCGGCGAGGTGGGCGGCCACCAGCCGGCCCACGAATCCGGACGCGCCGTAGAGGACCAGGTCGTACGGGCGCGTGTCGGTCATCGGGCCATCCTGCCGTCGCCGCGCCTCCCGCGCGGCCCGAGGTCGCTCAGCACGCGACGCACCCGCCGTCGACGACGAACGCCGCGCCGGTGTCGACGACTGCGCTCGCCGTCGCGCTGCCGTGGCGGAGCCGACCGGCGTCCTGGCGAAGCGCCTCTTTGCTAGACCAGCAAGGATGCTTGCGACTGCGCCCGTCGCGCTGCACAGTCACCGCAGGCACACGGACGAGGGGCAGCCGCGATGACGCACGGGTTCGACAAGGACTACTGGGACCAGCACTGGCAGGACCGGACCGGTGGCACGGGGTCGATGGCCGGCAACCCGCCCAACCCGTACCTGGCCCGCGAGCTCGCCGACCTCGTGCCCGGCACGGCCCTGGACGCCGGCTGCGGCGCGGGCGCCGAGGCGCTGTGGCTCGCCGCGCACGGCTGGCAGGTGACGGCCGCCGACATCTCGGCCGAGGCACTGGCCCTGGCCGCGGACCGGGCCACCGCCGCCGGTGCCGAGGACCGGGTGCGGTGGGTCGAGGCCGACCTCGGCGTCTGGACGCCGGACAGCACGTTCGACCTGGTGACGACCCACTACGCGCACCCGGCCGTCCCGCAGCTCGACTTCTACTCCCGCCTCGCCTCCTGGGTGGCGCCCGGCGGGACCCTGCTCGTCGTCGGTCACCTGCACACCCACGGGCACGGCGGCCACGGCGAGCACGGCCACGGGGACGGCCCGCCCGCCGAGGCGTCGGTCACCGCCGCCGCCGTCACCGCCCGGCTGGACGACGCCGAGTGGACGGTGGTCACCGCCGCGGAGCTGCAGCGCACCCTTCCCGGCGCGCACGGCCACGGCCGCACCCTGGACGACGTCGTCGTCCGCGCCACCCGGCGTCCCTGACCCGCGCCGCGGTCAGAGCCGGGGCCGCAGTTCCTCGGTCCACACGTCCCAGCCCAGCCGGGCGATCAGCACGGTGACCACCACGAGGAAGAACACCCGGATGAAGCGACTGCCCCGGGTGGTCGCCGTCCGCGCGCCGAGGTAGCCGCCGACGATGTTGGCCGCCCCCAGCAGCAGCCCCAGGCCCCAGAACACCGAGCCGTGCGGGATGAAGAACAGCAGCGCACCGAGGTTGGTCGCGCAGTTGACGATCTTGGCCTTGGCGCTGGCGGCGAGGAAGTCGTAGCCCAGCAGCGAGACCATCGCGAAGACCAGGAAGGAGCCCGTGCCGGGGCCGAGCACCCCGTCGTAGAAGCCGATGACCAGGCCGACGCCGGCGGCCACGCCGTGGTGGCGGCGGCCGGTGTGCCGCAGCGCGGTCACCTCCCCCAGCGCGGGCCGGAACAGCGTGAAGGCCCCGATCCCGACCAGGGCGACGACGATCACCAGCTTGAAGACCGCGGTCGGCAGCAGTGCGGCGATCGACGCACCGCCGGCGCTGGCCACCAGTGCGATGCCGGCCATCGGCAGGGCGGTGCGCAGGTCGGGCCGGACCCGCCGGTAGAAGGTGACCGCGCTGGTGGTCGTGCCGAGGATCGCGCCGAGCTTGTTGGTGGCCAGTGCCTGCACGGGGCTCAGCCCGGGGACCAGCAGCATCACCGGCAGCTGGATGAGCCCGCCGCCACCGACCACGGCGTCGACGAACCCGGCGGTCAGGCCGGCCAGCAGCACCAGGAGCAGGACCGGCGTGGTCAGCCCCTCGGGCAGCACGTCGACCGCGAGGACGTCGGTCACCCGGGGAGGCTAACCAACCGCGGTGCGCGACCTCAGCGGTAGTCGACGTGCACGTGGTCGAAGTGGTTCTCCGTCACCCCGCCGCGGTCCTCCATCTGCTTCCACGACCCACCGGGCGAGCTGAGCATCCGCTGCTCCCAGATCACGTAGGCGACGCCGAGCTCGGACCAGTGCTCGATGAGGTACCGGGTGATCGCGTCGCCCAGCGCGGCGTTCGTGAGCACCATGTAGTCCAGCGCGAGACCCGACGGGTGGCCGCCGGGGTCGGCGGCGCTGGCCCGGGTGCCGCCCAGGGTGAGACCGGCGGCGCCGGGCACCGCGGACACGACCTGGTCGGCGGCGGCCTGCACCTGCGGCGCGACGCTGCCCGCGCGGTTGGTGATCCGGGCGACCGCTGCGCTGACCGCGCCGGTCGCCGCCGCGGCCGTCGTCCGGCGGGCGGGGGCAGCCGCCGGCGCGGCCGCCTCGGGCTCCTCCTCCGCAGCCGCCTCGGCCGCCGAAGCCGCCTCGGCGGCCTCCTCCGCAGCCGTGGCCTCGGCCTGCGCCTCGGCCTCGGCCTCGGCCTTCACGGCGGCCGCTGCCTCGGCCTCCGCGGCGAGCCGGGCGGCGGTCTCGGTCTCGACCCGCCGGCGCTCGAGCTCGGCGGTGTCGGCGGCGGCCTGCGCCTGCTGGGCGGCGGTCTGCGCGGCCTCACGGCTGCTGCGGCTGGCGGCCAGCTGCTCCAGGGGCGCGAGGCCGCGAGCCGGGTCCACCGGCGCGGCCCGCCCGGCCAGGCCGACCTGCTCGGCCACGCTGACCGGCCCGGTTTCCGGAGCGGCCGTCGCGGCGGTCAGGCTGCCGGCGACCCCGGTGCCGGCGAGGACGGCGACCAGCACCGCGCCGGTCACCGCGGTGCCGAGCAGGGCCCCGGCGGGCGCACGGCGGGACGAACGGGTGACGCGGGGCTGCATGGGTGGCGGTGCTCCGAGGGGTGCGAGCGCAGCCGGGCCGACCCGGTGGGTGGCGACTGCGGCGGGTGTACGGGCTCCCCTGCGGGGACGTGCCGACCGGCCGGACCGGCTGACGATGACCACCGTTGCCGATCCGTGACGATCCCCGGCGGCGAGTCGCCCGCGCGACCCGCCGCCGGCTCAGACCCGGGAGGCCAGGGCGTCGGTCAGCAGCGCGACCAGCGCCTCGTGCTGCACGTCGGCGGAGGACCCGACCTCCTCGTCGGAGCCGTCCAGCGCCCGGGCGGCCAGCCCGGCCTTGCTGTCGATCAACTCGGCGATCCGGGCGTCGATGGTCTGCGCGGCGATGATCCGCCACGCGGTGACCGGCTCGGTCTGCCCGATCCGGTGCGCCCGGTCGATGGCCTGGGTCTGCTCGGCGTCGGTCCAGGACAGCTCGGCGAGCACCAGGTTGGAGGCGACCTGCAGGTTCAGCCCCACCCCGGCCGAGGTCAGCGAACAGACCGCGATGGCGACGTCGGGGTCGTTGACGAAGGCGTCGATGTTGCGCTGGCGGGCACCCGGCGTCTGGTCACCGCGGATGGAGGAGAACCGCACGCCCTGCTTGGTGAAGGTCTCCTCGGCGGTGTCCATGACGTCGATGTGCTTGGCGAAGAACACCACCTTGCCGGCGCTGCGGGCCAGCTGCGCGGCGTAGTCGGCGGCCAGGCCGGCCTTGGCCTCACCGATGCGCCGCATCATGGAGAACACGTTCTCCCCGGCCTTGGCCGAGGTCGCGTCCTTCTGCTCCCAGCGGGCCACCTGGCGCACCAGGGACTCGTCGATGCCCTCGACCTCGGTGGCCGACTCGCGCGCGGCCAGCGCGGACTCGTAGCGCTTGACCAGCCGGCGGGCCAGCTCGCGCTCGGCGGCGCGGATCGACCGGCCGGCGGCGCCGTCGAGCTCCACGGGCAGGTCGGCGATCCGGCGGGCCGGGATGTCGGCGGCCACGTCGACCTTGCGCCGCCGGACGATGCCCTGCCCGATCACGCAGCGGCGGGCGGCCGGGTAGAAGCCGTGGTCGGCCGGGGTCAGGTTGGTCTCCTCCAGGGCGTCCATCAGCTCGCCGAGGGGCTTGCCGTCGTCGATCCAGCCGAGGAACTGCCAGATGGCCCGGAAGTCGTCGATGTCGTTGATCAGCGGCGTGCCGGTCAGCGCCATCAGCAGCGGGCGTGGGCTGCGGGAGCGGATCCGCTCGGAGAGCTCCAGCACGTGCTGTGAGCGCTGCGACGTGCGGTTCTTGATGAAGTGCGCCTCGTCGACGACCATGCCGCGGAAGCCGAAGTCGCCCAGCCAGCCCACGTGCCGGTCGAGCACCTCGTAGTTGACGACCACGATGTCGGCGAACCCGTCGAGGGTGTCGCCGTTGCCGTTGATGACCGTGGCCCGGCGGTGCGGGGTCCAGCGGCCCGCCTCGCGCGCCCAGTTGGTCTTGACCACGTTCGGCACGACGACCAGCAGCGGGTAGGCGCCGGCGGCCTCGGCGGCCAGCAGCGCCTGGGCGGTCTTGCCCAGGCCGGGCTCGTCGGCGAGCAGGAAGGTGCGGTGCCCGGCGGCGGCCGCGGCGACCAGCTGCCCCTGGTGGGCCATCAGCTCCAGGCCCATCGGGGTGAACCGGGAGGTGGGGAACGGCAGCGGCATGCACGCCGGGTCGCCGGCGCCGGCCCGCTCGAAGGAGCTCAGCAGCGGGCCGAGCAGCTCCCAGCCGGCCAGCCGGCGCGGCCGCGGCGGGGCCTGCGGGACGGCGGAGAAGTCCGGCGCCAGGAAGGGGTTGGCCAGCTGCCGGGAGATGACCGACTGCGGCACGACCCGCTCGGGGGCGGCGGCGGGGGCCGCGGCGGCGACCGGCGCGGCCTGGGCCTCGGGCTCGTCGGCGACCTCGATGCCGGAGTCGCGCAGCATCTCGCGCTTGAGCCGGAGGGTGGACTCGGGCACCACGGCGTCCTCGGACAGCAGGGCGTAGAGCGCGGAGTCGCGCACCGCCGTGCGGGCCAGGATGGTGGCGATGCCGTCGAGGCGCTTGAGCTGCTCGGCGCGGCGGGCCTCGCCCAGGTCGGTGGCGGCCTTGACCCGGGCGTGCTCCTCCCGCACCAGCAGCGCCACGACCTGGAACTTCGTGCGCACACCGGGGGTCACCGGGCCGCGCTGGGCGGCTGCCTCGACCTCGCGCACGGCGCGGGCGAGCAGGGACATGACGTCGGCGGGCTCACGGCTGCGCCGCTTGTCGCGTGCCGGCCCCCGGCGGGTGCCGGTCTGGCGCTGGCCTGTTCGAGCCACGGACTCCTCCTCTGTCGTGCCCGGCGCGGCCCCCGGAACGGGGCGCCGCACCCTCCGCCGGGGCCGGCCGGCACGTCGTCCGGACACGGCCGCGGTGGCCGCTCCGGGGAACGACCGACGACCGGGCCCGCGACGGCGGGTACCCGGCGGTCCGCCGACGACGGCGGACCGGAGCTGCCGGTCGGTGACGGGGCAGCGACCACGCCGGGGTGTCCGTCATCAGGCGGGTGCCGCGTGGTCTGCGCTGGCACGATGCTAGCGCGCACCGCCCGGCGTCGGTCGGGCGACGCCGGGCAGCCCGACCCGCACGGGTGGTGGACGGCGGGCTCAGGCCGGCCCGAGGTCGTCGATCATCGGCTGCAGCAGGGCCGCCATCGCGGTCGCGGCGCGGTCGGGGTCCCGGTCGGCGACGGCGGCGACCAGCTGGTCGTGCAGCTCGGCGAGGTCGTCGGTGGCGCCCTGGACGTCGTCGTCGAGCACCACCTCGAAGACGGTGAGCAGCCCCTCGTAGACCTCGGCGAGCAGCACGTTGCCGGTGGCCGCGACGACGGCCCGGTGCAGGGCGGTGTCGGCGCGGGCGCGGTCGGCCGGGCCGCCGTCGGCCCACGCCTCCCGGCGGGCGGCCAGCAGCGCCTCGAGCCGGCGCGCGTCGTCGTCGGTGCGCCGGACGGCGGCGATCCGGGCCGCGGCGGCGTCCAGGGCCAGCCGCAGCTCCAGGCTGTCCCGCCGGGACGTCGCCGCGACCCGCCGGCCCAGTGAGGCGCGGACGTCGGAGGTGGTGAGCACGAACGTGCCGCGGCCCTGCTCCCGGCGGAGGATGCCGGCCTCGACCAGGGAGCCGATCGCCTCCCGCACGGTGTTGCGGCCGGCGCCGCTCCACGCGACCAGCTCGCTCTCGGTCGGGATCTGCCCGCCGACCGGCCACCGCCCGCTGCTCACCTCGTCCCGGAACAGCTGCGCGACCTGCGTCCCCAGCGCTGCCCGCCGCAGTGCGGGGTCCTCGGCCACCGGGTCAGCCCCGCCGCGCGGCGGCCGGGACGGCGGACACGGGGGCGGGCTGCGGGCGGCAGGCCCACCAGCCGGCGGCGAGGGTGACCACGAGGGTCGCGGCGAGCACCAGGTACGCCGGCCGCCAGCTGCCGGCGGCCTGGTCCAGCGCGCCGAGGGCCAGCGGGCCGACGCAGCCGATCCCGTAGCCGATGCCCTGCACCAGGCCCGACAGCGCCGACGCCGAGGCGGCGTCGGCGGTGCGCAGGCCGATGAGGGTCAGGCACAGCGGGAAGGTGCTGACGCCCAGGCCGAAGGCAGTGGCCCAGGCGAACGCGCCGCCCGCGGGCGCGGTGAGCATGCCCAGGTAGCCCACGGCCATCAGCGCCGCGCAGACCACGACGACCGGGTAGGGGTTGGCCAGCCGCCCGGCCAGCGGCGGCACCACGAAGGCCGCGACCAGCCCCAGCCCGGCGAACCAGGACAGCAGGAACGCACTCGACGTCTCCCCCACGCCCGCGTCGGTGTACATCGTGGGCAGCCAGGTGATCAGCGTGTAGACGTGCAGCGCCGTCATCGCCATCAGCCCGATCAGGCCCAGCGCCAGCGGTGACCGCGCGAGCACCGCCCGCCCGGCCGGGCGGGCCGGCGCCGGGGTCCCCGGCGCGCGGTCGCGGGCGGCGCGCACCCACAGCACCGCGGCGACGGCGGTGAACACCGCCCACACCCCCGACGCCGTCCGCCAGCCCGCGATCGTGGCGAGCGCCAGCGCCACCAGCGGCGCGACGAGCTGGCCGACCTGCAGCAGCACCATGTAGACGGTGCTGAGGGTGCGCACCCGGGTCGGGAAGTGCGTCTTGACGATCGGGATGAGCACGACGTTGGAGGCGCCGACCCCGGCGAACAGCAGCACCGACGCACCGAGCAGCACCCCGGGCGACCAGGCCAGCGCGCGCAGCACGATGCCGGCCGTCGTCGCCGTCAGCGCCAGCGCGGCGGTGCGCTCGAGCCCCAGCCGGCGCACCAGGGCCGGTGCGGCGGAGGCCGCGACCGCGAAGCAGGCGGTGACGATCGTGCCGATCGCCCCGGCCACGAGCTGGCCGAACCGCAGCGCGTCGCCGGCCGTGCCGATCAGCACGCTGAAGCCGGTCACCGCGGTCCGCAGGTTCAGCGCGGTGAGGACGACGGCGGCGAGCACGCCGCGCTGCTGGGCCTGGGGGCCCGGGGCGGCGGTCACCGCGGGAGTAGACCACACAGAGGTGGGATCATGGGATGAATCAAGGCCGGTGCAGAGCGGTCCTCCCCGGCGCAGGCGGGCGGCAGGGAGAGCCGGCCAGGACACCGGCACGGCTCCCCTGCCGCGTCGCTCAGGCGTCGAAGTCGGTGCTGGTGGTCAGTTCCGCCCAGGCGTCGGCCTCGGCCAACTGCGCCCGGAGGACCTCGCGGTAGCTGGTGAGGGCGTCGGTCCCCAGCAGCAGCATCGCCGGTGGCTCGGCGGACTCGACCGCGGAGATGATCGCGGTGGCCGCCCGGGCGGGGTCGCCGGGCTGGGTGCCATGAGCGGTGTCGACCTCCTTGCGGCGCTTGCCGGCGGTCTCGGCGTAGTCGGCGATCGGCGTCCTCGCCTGGGTCAGCGAGCGGCCGGCGAAGTCCGTGCGGAACCCGCCGGGCTCCACCGCGGTCACCGAGATGCCCAGCGGTGCCAGTTCGCCACGCAGCGACCCGGTCATGCCCTCCAACGCCAGCTTGGCCGCGGCGTAGTAGCCCGACCCGACCGGCTTGACCTGCGCGCCGATCGAGGAGATGTTCACGATCGCGCCCGAGCGGCGGGCCCGCATGCCCGGCAGCACCGCCTTGACCATCGCCACGGCGCCGAGGAAGTTGGCGTCGAACAGCGCCCGGACGTCGGCGTCGTCGCCCTCCTCCACCGCGGCGCGGTAGCCGTAGCCGGCGTTGTTGACCAGGACGTCGATGCCGCCGAACCGCTCCTCCGCGCGCCGGACGACGTCGGTGACCTGCTCGGGCACGGTGACGTCGAGCGCCGCGGTGAGCACGTGCTCGCCCGCCAGGTCGGCGACCTTCGACTCGTCGCGCGCGGTGACGACGGCGTCGTGGCCGGCGGCCAGCACCGCCTCGGCCAGCGCGCGGCCGAGGCCGGTGGAGCAGCCGGTGATGAGCCAGGTGGACATGGGCTTCCTCTCGCAGGGGTGCACGGGCTCTCGGTGGCGCCGGCCTCCCGGCCGGCACCGTCCGCTCTCCCCTGCCCGCCCCGGCGCCGGCGAACCCTGCGGGTGCGGCAAGGGTCCGCGGGGGCTGCGGCGCACCCGGCGTCAGGGGCGGGCGGCGACGGTCTCCCCGGAGTGCCCGAGCTCCGCGCTCAGCGCCCGGGCGGTGGCCAGCAGCTGCTCCAGCGTCGACTCCAGGTCCAGCTCGCCGGCGCCCAGCAGGGCCACCGTGGCCACCAGGCCCGTGTCGTCGAACACGGGTGCGGCGACCGCGACCGTGCTGCCGTTCCACACGACGCTGTGGCCCTGCCGCCGCGCGGAGTGGACGTCGGTCTCCAGCCGGGCCCGCTGGGCGTCCGGCATCCCGGCCAGGGCGGCCTCCAGGGCGGCGGAGTCGCCGTAGGCCAGCATCAGCTGCGACTGGGCCGCGGTCGGCTCCAGCCGGGTGCCCGGGTGCACGGTCATCACCACGACCCGGCTGGTGTCCTCCTCGGCCAGCGCCACCACCGGCCCGCTGGCACCGCGGATGCCGAGCACCGCCGTCATGCGGACGGCGGAGCGCAGCCGCTGCAGGTGCGGCCCGGCGATCTCCACCACGCGGCGGCGGCCCAGCGCCTGGATGCCCAGCTCGAGCATCAGCCCGCCGAGGGCGAACGTGCCCCGACGGGAGCCCCGCTCCAGGATCCCGGCGGCCGCCATCGACGCGCAGTACCGGTAGGCCGTCGTCCGGTTCAGGCCCGTGGCGTCGGCGATGTCGGCGGCCGACAGCTCCACGGCCCGGGACCCGAAGAGGGCACAGATCTGACCGACCCGGGCCACGGCCCGGATGTCGGCGGACGACGTCGCATCGGCGGTGTTCGCCATGCGTGCAAGGTAGTTCACCAGGGGCACGTGCTGTCTGTTGCGGAGGCCGACCCTCGGCCCGCCGGCATCGATCAACTGTGCGGTGCTCTCGCCGAGGTCCTCGGCGGACAGGTCGGCGGCCTCCACCGCGCCCGGCGTCGAGGTCGAGGAGCCGCGCCGGCTCACCGGCGCCGACTCCACCTCGGATCGCATCCCGGCGGCCTGACCCGTGTGAGCGAACCCACCGACCGATCTGGTCGGTGGACCGACCGAAGTGGTCGGTGAGGGGTTACGGTCGTGCCCGTGACCCGAGCGTTCCGGCAGCAGGCCGACGACCAGATCCTCGACCGGGCTGCGGCGCTGTTCGCCCAGCACGGGTTCGCGCACACCTCGGTGCAGGCCGTCGCCGACGCCGTCGGGCTGTCCAAGGCCGGGCTGCTGCACCACTTCCCCAGCAAGGACGCGCTGCACGCCGCCGTGCTGGCCCAGTCCACGGCGCTCGGGCAGCAGGTGGTCGACCTGGTCGAGGGCCTGCCGCTCGGGCCCGAGCGCGACCGCCGGGCCGTGGAGGCGCTGACCGACGTCGCGCTGGCCCACCCCGGCCTGATCGCCCTCATGCTCGGCCCGGTCACCCAGGGCGGGGACGACGGTCTCGACGAGGGCCCCACCGGCGCCGGCGAGGCCGCGCTGCGCGCCTTCGGCGTCGACCCCGCGACGGCCGACCCCGAGCGGGTGGTCCGCGTCGTCGGCGCGCTGGCCGCCATCGCCGTGCTCTCCCTCGCCGCCGCACGGCACTCCCAGACCACGCAGTGGCGGCCGTTCGTGGTCGCCACCTGCACCGACGCGCTCGGCCACCGCCGCCTGAGCACCGGCACGTCCAGCACCGGCACGTCCAGCACCGGCACGTCCAGCACCGGCACGTCCAGCACCGGCACGTCCAGCTCCGACCAGGTGGAGGCCTGACCCATGGCTCTGTTGTTGTCCCGACTCGGCGCGTTCTCGCACCGGCACCGGCTGGCCGTCGTGCTGGTCTGGCTGCTGGTGCTCCTCGGCGGCGGCGTGGGTGCGGCCACCCTGGCCGGCACCACGTCCAGCACCTTCTCCATCCCCGGGCAGGAGTCCACCACCGCGCTCGACCTCATCGAGGAGGACTTCGGCGCCGGCGGCAACGGGGCCACCGCCCGGGTGGTCGTGCAGTCCCCCGACGGCTCACCGCTGACCGCGGGCACCAACGCCGCGGCCCTGGCCGACCTGGTCGCCGACCTCGGGCAGCTGCCCGGTGTCGTCTCGGCCAGCGACCCCCTCGACCCGGCCGCCCCGGCGGTCAACCCCGACCAGACCATCGCCTACAGCACCGTCGCCTACACCGAGCCGGTCGGCGGGGTCACCGTCGAGGAGCAGGACGCCCTCGTGGCCGCCGTCGACGACGCGCGCGGCACCGGCCTGACCGTCGAGATCGGCGGCGAGGCGCTCACCGAGCCCGTCGCGATCGGCGGCATCGGTGAGGCCGCCGGCGTCCTGGTCGCGCTGGTGATCCTGGCGATCACCTACGGCACGCTCGTGACCGCCGGCATGAACCTGCTGACCGCTGTCGTCGGGGTCGGCGTCGGCATCATGGGCATCACCATCGCCACCGGGTTCCTGGACCTGTCCTCGACCACCTCGGCGCTGGCCGGCATGCTCGGCCTGGCCGTCGGCATCGACTACGCGCTGTTCATCATCAGCAGGTACCGGCAGGAGCTGCGCCGGGGCTCGACCGTGGGCACCGCCGTCTCGACCGCGGTGGGCACCGCCGGGTCGGCCGTGGTCACCGCCGGGCTGACCGTGGTCATCGCGCTGGTCGGGCTGGCCGTCGTCGGCATCCCGTTCCTGACCCAGATGGGCATCGCCGCGGCCGGCACGATCGTCGTCGCCGTCCTGGTCGCGCTCACCCTCGTGCCGGCCGTGCTCGCGTTCCTCGGCCGCCGCACGCTCCCCCGCACGCAGCGCACCGCCCCGGCCGAGACCGGCGACGCCCCGGCCCGCGGGCGCGGCTTCCTCGCCGGCTGGGTCACCGCCGTCACCCGGCACCGGGTGGTCGCGCTGCTCACCGCGGTCGTCGCGCTGGGCGTCATCGCCGTCCCGTTCTTCTCCATGCAGACCACGCTGGTGCAGGCCATGCCCGAGAACAGCACCCAGGCCCGCGCCGAGCAGCTGCTGGCCGCCGGGTTCGGCGAGGGCTTCAACGGCCCGCTCACCGTCCTCTTCGAGGGCAGTGGGGCTGCCGAGGCCGCCGCCGGCGCCCGCGAGGGGATCGCCGGGCTGACCGACGTCGTCGCGGTCACCGCGCCGATCCCGAACGCCGACGACACCGCGGCCCTGCTCACCGTCGTCCCGCAGTCCGGCCCGGCGACCCAGGCCACCGAGACGCTGGTCGCCGACCTGCGTGCCCAGCTGGCCGACGTCGGTGGGGTGGACACCTACGTGACCGGCTCGACCGCGGTCAGCGTCGACGTCTCGGAGTCCCTGGACGCCGCACTGCCGGTGTACCTGGTGCTGGTCGTCGGCCTGGCGCTGGTCCTGCTGGTGCTGGTCTTCCGCTCGCTGCTGGTGCCGCTGGTCGGCGTGCTGGGCTTCCTGCTCACCATCGGCGCCTCGCTCGGCGCCACGGTGGCGGTGTTCCAGTGGGGCTGGCTGGCCGACGCGATCGGCGTGCCGAGCACCGGGCCGCTGCTGAGCCTGGCCCCGATCCTGGTCATCGGCATCCTGTTCGGGCTGGCGATGGACTACCAGATCTTCCTGGTGTCCCGGATGCACGAGGCGCACAGCCACGGCACCGCCGCGTCGGAGGCCGTGCGCCGGGGCTTCCGGCAGGCCGCCCCGGTCGTGGTCACCGCAGCACTGATCATGTTCTCGGTGTTCGCCGGCTTCTTCACCGGCGACGAGGCCACGATCAAGACGATCGCCTTCGCGCTGGCCACCGGCATCCTGGTCGACGCCTTCGTCGTCCGGATGGTCGTGGTGCCCGCCGCGCTGGCGCTGCTGGGCGAGCGGGCGTGGTGGCTGCCGCGCTGGCTGTCCTGGCTGCCGCAGCTGGACGTCGAGGGCTCCGCGCTGGAGCGGCGGGCGGACTCGGCCCCCGAGCCGGTGGGCGCCGGCGCCCGCTGAGGGCGTACCGCGGCCGGGGTGTCACATCCCCGGCCGCGGCGGTGCTCTCTGGACATGGCACAGCAGGGGCGACCGGGCGTCGTGGTGGACCTCGCGGTCCGCGCGCGGCGCCCGGCGCGAGAGGGTGGTGCGGTGACGGACACGGCGGTGCGGGGTGACCTGGCCGAGGTGTTCCGCCGCGACTACCAGCGGGTCGTCGGCGTCGCCGCCCGGGTGCTCGGCTCCCGGGACGAGGCCGAGGACGTCGCCCAGGAGGTGTTCCTCGCCTTCGGCCGGTCCACCGTGCCCGCCGGCGAGGCGACCGGCTGGCTGGCCGTGGCCGCCGCGCACACCGCGCTGAACCTGATCCGCTCGGGCCGCCGCCGCACCTCCCGGGAGGTGGCGGTGGCCGCGACCGCCGACACCGTCGCCCCCGACGTCGCCGAGGCGGTGCTCACCGCCGAGGAGCGCGCCCGCGTGCGCGCCGGCCTGTCCCGGCTGCCGCAGAAGCAGGCCGTGGCCCTGGTGCTGCGGCACAGCGGCCTGTCCTACGCCGAGGTGGCCGCGGCCCTCGACATGTCCCCCGGCAGCGTCGGCACCACCGTCCGCCGCGCCGAGTCCGCCCTGCGCAAGGAGCTGATCCGTCATGCGTCATCCGACTGAGGGCGTGCTGCGCCGGCTCGTCGACGAGCCCGCCGGCGTCTCCGACGCCGACCGCACCCACGTCTCCGGCTGTGCCACCTGCCTGGCCGGCCTGGCCACCGCCCGCGAGGACGCCGCCACCGTGCACGCCGCGCTGGACGCCGGGGGCCCGGACGCCGACCTGCCCGCTGCCTGGCAGCGGCTGACCACCGGCCTCGCCGACACCCCGCGCCCCGCCCCGGCCCGCACCCGGCGCTCCCGGGACCTGTTCCGCCGCCCGGTGGTCGCCACCGTCGCCGTCGGCGTCGTGCTGGCCGGCGCGGGCACCGCGGCCGCCAACGACTGGCTGCCGGTGTTCCGCACCGAGGCCGTCCAGCCGGTCGCCTTCGACACCGCCGACCTGATCGCGCTGCCGGACCTCACCGGCTACGGCGACGTGGTGGTCAGCGGTGAGCCCGACGTGCGCGCCGTGGACGACGCCGCCACCGCCGCGGCGGAGAGCGGGCTGACGGTGCCGGAGGTGACCGAGCTGCCCGACGGGATCACCGGCTCCCCCACCTACCAGGTCGGTGACCAGGTGACCGCCACGTTCACCTACTCCGCCGACCGGGCCGCCGCGTCGGCCGCGGCAGCCGGCGAGGTGCTGCCGCCGACCCCCGCCGGGCTGGACGGCAGCGCCGTCCAGCTGGTCGCCGGCCCGGGCGTGGCCCAGGTCTTCGAGTCCCGCACCGGGGTGCCCGGCCTCGTGGTCGGCCGCGCCGTCGCCCCGACCGCGTCGTCCTCCGGCGTCCCGTTCGACACGCTGCGGGACCACCTGCTGTCGCTGCCCGGCCTGCCCGACGACGTCGCAGCACAGCTGGCCACCTTCACCGCCGACGGCGGCACCCTGCCGCTGCCGGTGCCCGCCGACCGGGTGACCACCTCGGCCACCGACGTGGACGGTGTTCCGGCCACGGTGCTGGAGACCCGCGACGGGCTGCTGTCGGCCGTGGTGTGGGTGTCCGAGGGCACGGTGACCGTCGTGGCCGGGTCGCTGGACGCCGACGAGGTGCTCGAGGTCGCCCGGGAACTGCGGTGACGGCAGCAGGACCGGCCGGCGCCACCGCGCTGCTGGCCGACCTGCCGCCCGGACCGGCCGTCTGGTGCTCGGGGCTGCGCAAGCGGTACGGCACGCAGCAGGCGGTGAGCGACGTGTCGCTGGAGGTGGGTCGCGGCGAGGTGGTCGGGCTGCTGGGCCCCAACGGCGCCGGCAAGACCTCGGTGATCAAGATGCTGCTCGGCCTAGTGCGGCCCGACGCCGGTGAGGTGCTGCTGCTCGGGACCGACGCCCGCCGCCCGTCGTCCCGGACCCGGGTGGGCTACCTGCCCGAGCTGTTCCGCTACCAGCCCTGGCTGACCCCGGCCGAGGTGCTGACGCTGCACGTGCGGCTCTCCGGCCTCGACGTGAGCGCGCAGCGGCAACGGGAGTGCCTGGCGCTGGTGGGGCTGGCCGACCGGGCCGGCGACCGGCTCGGCGGGTTCTCCAAGGGCATGCAGCAGCGCCTCGGGCTGGCCGTCGCCCTGGTCGCGGACCCCGAGCTGGTGGTGCTCGACGAGCCGACCAGCGCGCTGGACCCCCTCGGCCGGGTCGACGTCCGCGACATCGTGCTGGCGCTGCGCGAGCGCGGCGTCGCGGTGCTGCTCAACTCGCACCTGATCGGCGAGGTCGAGCGGGTCTGCGACCGGGTGGTGATCCTGGACCGCGGCCGGGTCGCCGCGGCCGGCACCCTCGCCGAGCTGCTCGGCCAGCGGGAGGTGAAGCTGCACCTGACCGACCTGCCCGCCGGGGCGGCCGAGCGGCTGGCCGCAGCCGGCCCGGTGGAGCGCGAGGGCGAGTGGTTCACCGTCGCGCTGCCCGCCGAGGACGCCGGGACGGCGGTGCCCGACCTGGTCGGTGACCTGGTCGCCCTCGGGGTGCGGGTGCACGCGGTCGAGCCGGTGCGGATCAGCCTGGAGGAGCGCCTGCTGGGCATCCTGCGCGAGGGCCAGGAGGCCCGGCGGTGAGCGCGGCCGGGACCGTCGTCACCGTCGCGGCACTCACCCTGCGCGAGGCGACCCGGCGGCGGGTGCTGCTGGCGCTGGTCGTGCTCACCGTGCTGCTGCTGGCGCTCAGCGGCTGGGGCTTCTCCCGGCTGGCCGCGGAGGGGCTCACCAGCGGCGAGGCCCGGCTGACCGCGTCGGTCGTGCTGAACCTGGTGATGTTCGGCTTCAGCCTCATCGCCGCGCTGGGCACTGCGTTCCTGGCCGGCCCGACGCTGGCCGGGGAGACCGAGTCCGGCATCGCGCTGGCCGTGCTGGCCCGGCCGGTGCAGCGCTGGGCGTTCCTGCTGGGCAAGCTGACCGGGCTGGTCGCCTTCGGCGCCGGCTTCGTCGTCATCGCCGGCCTCGCCGAGCTGCTCGTCGTGCAGGCCACCGTCGGCTACTGGCCCCCGGACCCGGCCGTCGCGCTCGGCCTGCTCGCCGCCCAGACGGTCGTGCTGCTCACCCTCACCGTGCTGCTGTCCACGGCGATCTCCCCGATGGCCTCGGGCGTGGTCGCCGTCGGGCTGTTCTGCACGACCTGGGTGGCCGGGGTGGTCGGCGGCATCGGCGCCGGCCTGGGCAACGACGCCGTCGAGCGGGTGGGCACCGTGTCCCGGGTGCTGCTGCCCACCGACGGGCTCTGGCGCGGGGCGATGCACGCCTTCCAGGACCCCTCGGCCCTGGTGCAGTTCGGTGGCGGCGCGGAGGCCGGGGCCTTCCCCTTCCTCAGCCAGACCGCGCTCAGCCCGGCGTACCTGGGCTGGGCCGCGGTCTGGGTGCTCATGGTGGGCGGGCTGGCCGCGCTGGCCTTCAGCCGCCGGGACCTCTGAGGGCCCCCGCGTGCCCGGCCGGGCACGCGGGGGCGGCAGCTCAGTCGTCGAACTCGAACACCGTGGTGCTGTCGTACACCTCGCCCGGGCGCAGCTCCGTGGACGGGAACTCCGGCTGGTTCGGGGAGTCCGGGAAGTGCTGGGTCTCCAGCGCCAGTCCGTCGCCCTGCCGGTAGGCGCCCCCGCCGGTGCCGACGAGCGTGCCGTCGAGGAAGTTGCCCGAGTAGAACTGCAGCCCCGGCTCGGTCGTGGAGATGGTCATCGTGCGGCCGCTGTCCGGGTCGTGCAGCACCGCGGCCTTCTCGAGCCCGTCCTCGGCGTCCGAGCCCTCGCGGGCGCCGTCGTCGGAGCGGTCGAGGGCCCAGTTGTGGTCGTAGCCCTGCCCGTACAGCAGCTGCTGGTCGGCCTGCCGGATGCGCTCACCGATCGCCACCGGCGTGCGGAAGTCGAACGGGGTGCCCTCGACCGGTGCGACCTCGCCGGTCGGGATGAGGGTCTCGTCGACCGGGGTGTAGCCGCTGGCGGCGATCTGCAGCTCGTGGTCGTAGATCGTCCCCGAGCCCTCCCCGGCGAGGTTCCAGTAGGAGTGCTGGGTCAGGTTGACCACGGTCGGGGCGTCGGTGGTCGCCCGGTACTGCACGGTCAGCGCGCCCTCGGCGTCCAGCCGGTAGGTCACGGTGGTGGTGAGCGTGCCCGGGAAGCCCTGGTCGCCGGCCGGGCTGACCAGGTCCAGCTGCAGGGCCGCCAGGCCCTCGTCGCCGACCGGGGTGGCCGCCCACACGCGGTCGTCGAACCCGTCGGGCCCGCCGTGCAGGGTGTTGGGGCCGTCGTTGAGCGGCAGCTGGTAGGCCGCGCCGTCGAGGGTGAACGCGCCGGCGGCGATGCGGTTGCCGTACCGGCCGATGATCGAGCCGAAGTAGGGGTCGGTGTCGGCGGCGTAGCCGGCCACGTCGGGGAAGCCGAGGACGACGTTCGCAGCCTGACCCCACCGGTCGGGCACCTCGAGGGTCTGGATGATGCCGCCGTAGGTCAGCACGCGCATGGTCACGCCGCCGTTGGTGAGCGTCCACCGCTCCACGGCGGTGCCGTCGGGGGCGGTGCCGAAGGGCTCGACGGTGGCGCTGGCCGGACCCCCGGGGTGACCGGGGTGGGTGCCGCCGCCGGAGCCGCCGCCGGTGGCGCCGGCCGGGGAGATCAGGGTGCCGGCGAGCAGGCCGACGCCGGCCACGGCCACGGCGGGCCCGGCCAGGAAGGGCCAGCGCCGCCGTCGGACCGGGGTGTGCGTGGGCTCGGCCGGGAGGACGTGCGAGGTGTGTCCGGGCATGAGGGACTCCGTTGTCCGTTGCGTGGGTCCACCGGCGTCCTCGCGCGGCGGCCGGGCACGACGGACCCCGTACCAGGAGCTGTGCAGGGGGTCGTGCCCTCGTGCAGTCCTCGAACGCCCCGACCGTAGGGAGCCCGGCGGAGCACTGTCAACCGGCGACGGCTGCCCCGGAGCAGCAGCGCTCGTACCCTCGCAGGGGTGACCGTCGCACCGCACGAGACCGTCGTCCTCGGCGACTCCTTCGCCCGCGAGCTGCCGGAGATGGCCGTCCCCTGGCAGGCCACCGAGGCCCCGGACCCCGAGCTGCTCGTGCTCAACGAGCCGCTGGCCGCCGAGCTCGGCCTGGACGCCGCGCAGCTCCGCAGCCCGGACGGCGTCGCACTGCTGACCGGCGCCGCCGTGCCCGCCGGGGCCACACCGGTGGCGATGGCCTACGCCGGGCACCAGTTCGGCGGCTTCAACCCGCGGCTGGGCGACGGCCGGGCCCTGCTGCTCGGTGAGCTCACCGACCCCGCCGGCCGGGTGCGCGACCTGCACCTGAAGGGCTCCGGCCGCACCCCGTTCGCCCGCGGCGGCGACGGCCTGGCCGCGGTCGGGCCGATGCTCCGCGAGCACGTGGTCAGCGAGGCGATGGCCGCCCTGGGCATCCCCACCACCCGCTCGCTGGCGGTCGTGGCCACCGGGCGCACGGTGCGCCGGGAGACCCCGCTGCCCGGCGCGGTGCTCGCCCGGGTGGCCAGCAGCCACCTGCGGGTGGGCAGCTTCCAGTACGCCGCGGCCGGCGGGGACGTCGCGCTGCTGCGCCGGCTGGCCGACGTCGCCATCGCCCGGCACCACCCGGCCGCCGCGGACGCCGAGCAGCCGTACCTGGCGCTGTACGAGGCCGTCGTCGCAGCCCAGGCGCGGCTGGTGGCGCAGTGGATGCTCATCGGGTTCGTGCACGGGGTGCTCAACACCGACAACGTCACGATCTCCGGCGAGACCATCGACTACGGGCCGTGCGCCTTCCTCGACGCCTACGACCCGGCCACGGTCTACAGCTCCATCGACACCGGCGGCCGGTACGCCTACGGCAACCAGCCGGTGGTCACCGAGTGGAACCTCGCCCGGCTGGCCGAGGCGCTGCTGCCGCTGCTGGCCGACGACCAGGACGCCGCGGTCGCCCTGGTCGTCCCGGCCCTGGAGCGGTTCCGCCCGCAGTACGTGGCTGCCTTCACCGCCGGCTGGGCGGCGAAGCTCGGCCTGCCCGACGGGCTGGACGACGACGTGACCATCGCCCTGGTCCAGCAGCTGCTGGCCCTGCTGCACGCCGACCACGTCGACCTCACCTCGTTCTGCCGCGCCCTGGCCGGTGCGGCCCGCGGGGACGTCGCGCCGGCCCGCGACCTGTTCCTCGACCTCGCCGGGTTCGACGCGTGGCTGGCCACCTGGCGCGCGGCGGGCCCGGACGCCGACGCGATGGACCGGGTGAACCCCGTCTACGTCCCGCGCAACCACCTGGTCGAGGAGGCGCTGACCGCCGCGACCGACGGCGACCTGGCCCCGCTGCACGACCTGCTGGCCGCGGTGACCGACCCGTTCACCGCCCGCCCCGGCCTGGAGCGGTACGCCGCCCCCGCCCCGGTCGACTTCGGCGCCTACCGGACGTTCTGCGGCACCTGAGCCCGCGTGACCGGCGCCGGCCCGGGGTACCGGGAGCCCATGAGCGGGAAGAGCGCGGACGACTACGCGGCCGACTACACCGAGCCGGAGCTGCGCGCCCGGCTCAAGGAGGAGCTCAAGGCCGGTGACAAGGGCGGCCGGCCGGGGCAGTGGAGCGCGCGCAAGAGCCAGCTGCTGGCCACCGAGTACGAGGCCCAAGGTGGCGGCTACGTGCACGACGGCGAGCGCACCGAGGCCCAGCAGCACCTGTCGGAGTGGACGGCGCAGGACTGGCACACCGCCGACGGCGACACCGCCGAGCGCGGAGAGCACGAGACGGCCCGCTACCTGCCCGACGCGGCCTGGGCGCTGCTCAGCCCCGAGGAGCAGCAGGCCACCGACGCCGCGAAGCGGCACGGCGAGGGCCAGCACGTGCCCAACACCGACGCGGCGAAGGAGGCCCGCAAGGCCGCCGAGCTGGTCGACGCGCCGGCTCCGGAGGCCCGGGAGAAGGTGCGGGAGATGCACGGGGACTCCCAGCTCGACCGCGCCGAGCGGGCCGAGAAGCTCGGGCGGCACCGGAAGACGGTCCTCGGCGAGATCGAGCACCAGCGCTCGGCAGAGTAGCCCGGGGCCGAGTTCCTCCCCCGCTCAGCGCCGGGCGGCCGGTGCGGTCAGCAGGCCCAGGACCGCCGAGGCGACCGAGGTGCTGCCGCTGACCCACACCGGGCGGGCGTGGGCGGGCCAGCGCACCCGGGCCAGCACCATGCTCGAGGCGTGCAGCAGGTCCACCCCGGCCCCGGCCAGCACCACGGCCCGCGTCGGGTGCACCAAGGCGGTCACGTGCTGGGCCACCAGTCGGGCACCCAGCAGCCGGACGACCCAGTGCGCCGGCTCGGGCCCGCCGGCCAGCCGCGTGACGTCGCCCGGCCGCACCAGCATCGCCGTCCCCCACAGCGCCCACGGGACGGCGACCAGCCGCGTGACCCGGTGGCCGGTGCCGGTGCGGCGTGCCCTCATGCGCTGTCCTCGCTCTCGGATGGGCCGCGCTCCCCGCCGCGGCCCGCCGGAGCAGGGCCGGCGGACGGCGGCTCCCTCCCGCTACCCCGCCCGCCGTCGCCGACACCCGCGGTTCAGGGGTGGGCGGCGTGGCTGCCGTGGAACTCGAGGTGCTCGCGGGCGAGGTCGGCGTCCTGCGGTGCCCGCTGCGCGTGCCGGGCGTCGTCCCGGCGGTCGTGCCGCCAGTCCAGGAGGCCGATGACGAGCGCGGCCAGCGCGCCCACCACGGCCACGGCGAGGGCGGCTGCGGCGGCCCACGAGTACCGCTGGTCGGTGTGGGCGAGCACCAGGTAGAACAGGCCCGGCAGCGCGGCGGTGCCGATGGCGCCGCCGAACCGCTGGAGGGTCTGCAGCGCCCCGCCGGCCGAGCCGGCCATCTCCACCGGGACGTCGCGCAGGGTCAGGGTGACGTTGGGCGAGACGACGAACCCGCCGCCGATGCCGGCCAGCAGCAGGGTCGGGACGATCGCCCAGCCGAGCACCTCCGGCGGCACGGTCGCCACGACGACGGCTGTCGCGGTCAGCCCCACCGAGACCCCGGCCAGGCCCAGCACCGTCAGCGCCCGGCCGTACCGCTCGACCAGCCGGCCGGCGACCACCGCGGCCGACGCCGAGCCCACCGCGAACGGCGTCACGGCGAGCCCGGACTGCAGCGGCGTCCAGCCCAGCCCGGTCTGGAAGTACAGCGCGAAGGTGAGCCAGATGCCGCTGAAGCCGATGAAGTAGACGGTGCCCAGCGCCAGTCCCGGCGCGTAGCCGCGGGTGCGGGTCACCAGCCGGGGGTCGAAGACCGGGTCCTTGCCGGCCCGCACCACCCGCTTCTCCCAGCGGAGGAAGGACACCAGCAGCACCACACCCAGCGGGAAGCACCACCAGAACCGGACGAGGCCGCCGGACTCGGCCTGCACCAGTGGGAACAGCAACGCCAGCGCACCGATGCCCAGCAGCAGGACGCCGGGGACGTCGATCCGCCCGTGCCCGCCGCTCTCGCGCGCGGGGATGAGGCGGAGGGCGAGCACGAAGGCCACCACGCCGATCGGCACGTTGACGTAGAAGATCCACCGCCAGCCCTCCGGACCGGAGGCCAGCGCCAGCAGCGTGCCCCCGACCACCGGCCCGACGGCGGTGGAGATGCCGACCGTCGCACCGAAGAAGCCGAAGGCCCGCCCGCGCTCGGGCCCACGGAACAGCTGCTGGATCAGGGCGGAGTTCTGCGGGGCCAGGACGCCGGCCGCGACACCCTGGGCGAGCCGGGCGGCGATCAACCAGCCGACGGACGGCGCCGCCCCGGCGGCAGCGCTGCAGGCGACGAAGGCGACCAGGCCGATGAGGAACAGCCGGCGACGGCCGAAGGCGTCCCCGAGCCGCCCGGCCGGGACCAGCGCGATGCCGAAGGCCAGCGCGTACCCCGACACCACCCA
>NZ_JAAGWH010000042.1 GCF_010682105.1 Modestobacter muralis
CTGCACGGTCGCCGGCGACGCACCCAGGCTCTGCTGCAGGGAGGGCAGAGCGACCGAGACGATGCTGACGTCGAGCAGGGACATGAAGCCCACGACCAGCGTCACCCACAGCGCCTTCCAGCGCTTCGGGTCGGCGCCCGCGGACGTGTCCTGCCGATCGTGCGTGGTGCTGGTCAACGCTGCCCTCTCGCAGGTCGTGCCCGGGAGGGCCGTTCGTGGTCGGGAGCTCGCCGGCCCCCGCGGTGCGCGGGGGCCGGCGGCGGGTCACACCGCTGCGGCGGCGGGCCGGTCGAACGCCGCCCGGAAGTGCGCCGCGGCGTCCTGCTGGGCCTGCTCTGCCTCGTCCAGCACGGCCGAGGCGCCGAAGAACTCGTGCATGACGCCCGGGAAGTAGCGGTGGGTGGTCGCCACCCCGGCCGCCTCCAGGTCGGTGGCGAACTGCTGGCCCTGGCTGCGCAGCACGTCGCGCTCGTCGGTGATGACCAGCGTGGGCGGCATGACCGCGCGCTGCTCCGGCGTCCAGTCCAGCAGCGCGATCCGCGGGTCGCTGGCGGCCTCGGGCTTGCCCTGGAAGGCGTGCAGCGCCATCCAGGACAGCAGCGGCCGGTTGAGCGGGCGGCCGTCGGCGGCGTCCTCCATCGACTCGCCGAACTGCTCACCGGTGGTCAGCGGGTAGACCAGCACCTGCGCGCGCGGCATCGGCTCGTCGGCCTGGGCCAGCTGCAGGCTGGTGGCCGCAGCCATGTTCCCGCCGACCGACTCCCCGCCGATCGCCATCCGCGCCGGGTCCCCGCCCATCTCGGCGGCGTTGAGCACCAGCCATCGCCAGGCGGTGATGACGTCGTCGTGCGAGGCGGGGAAGACCGCCTCCGGCGCCCGCCGGTAGTCCGGCGAGACGATGATCGCGCCGGTCTTGTTGGACAGGGCGCGGCACGAGGCGTCGTAGGTGTCGATGTCGAACAGCACCCAGCCACCGCCGTGGACCCACATGATCACCGGCAGCCGGCCCACGGCCGGGTTCGCCGGGGTGTAGACGCGCAGCGTCTGGGTGCCGCCCGCACCATCCGGGATCGACAGGTCCTGCACGGAGCCGACGGGCTCGGGGCCCTCCAGGCCGCGGTCGGCCATGACCTTCTTGACCGCGTCGTCCGGGCCGGGCTGCTTGCGCGCCTCCTTCGGCGTCAGCGTCTCGAACGGCAGCGGGCGCAGCGAGGCGTGCGCGTCGACGATGGCCTGCGCCTGCGGGTTGAGCAGTCCGCTGGCGTCGGTGGCGGCCTCGGCGTCCGCGCCCGAGAGGCGGTCCCGGATGAGGTCGACCGGCGCGGCCAGGGCACCGGCGATCTTCTCCTTGAGGCCGCCGTTCGGGGCAGCGGGGTGCGGGTTCGTGGGGCCGCGGCGCTTGGCGGTGAGGAAGTCCTCGCCGAGGGAGGCCATCCGCGCAGCCCCCACCTTGGACCGGAACTCGGGCAGCTCGGTGCCCTCCTCGTCGGCCACGTGGTGGCGGACGACGCCCATCAGCTGGGTCAGCGCCGTCTCGAACGCCGGCTCACCGGGCTGGGTGTCGCCCAGGGTGACCAGCAGGTCCTTGATCTGCTGGTGCTCACCGGTCGCGTCGTGGTTCTCCTCCTCCATCCCGATCTCCTTCCAGATCGGGTAGAGGACGGTCTCCTCGGCGAAGGCGTGCATCGACAGCTCGGTGGAGATCTGGTCGACCAGCACGCGGCGGTTGCCGCGGTGGGCCTCCAGGTGCTGGAACTGCCGCTCGACGACCGCGTGGTCGTCGGCGATCAGGTGGTCGATGTCGCCGGGCAGGGTGGGGTATGTCAAGGCCACGGGGTCTCCTCGGGTTCTCAGACGTCCGGCGCGCGTAGGCGCGGTACCGGTCCGGTTCCGGCGGTGGCCTACCCGGTCGCGCACGACCACACACCGGCCACCCGACGGCCGGGAGCTCAGTCGAGCCCGGCCAGCACCTTGTCCAGCGTCACCGGCAGGCTGCGCACCCGGACGCCGGTGGCGTGGTGGACGGCGTTGACCACCGCGGCCGCCGTCCCGGTGATGCCGATCTCGCCGATCCCCTTGGCGCCCATGACGTTGACGTACGGGTCGTGCTCGTCCAGCCAGTGGGCCTCGATCTCGCCGACGTCGGCGTTGACCGTGATGTGGTAGTCGGCGAGGTCGTGGTTGGCGACCTGCCCGATCCGGGTGTCGAAGACGCTGTCCTCGTGCAGCGCCATGGACAGCCCCATGGTCATCCCGCCGATCAGCTGCGACCGGGCGGTGCGCGGGTTGATGATGCGGCCCGCCGCGAAGACGCCGATCAGCCGCGGGACCCGGATCTCGCCGGTGTCGGCGTTGACCCGGGCCTCGGCGAACTGCGCGCCGAAGGCGTAGGCGGCGTGCGCGTCGTCCATGGCCGCCTGGTCGACGTCCCCGCTGGCCTCGTCGCCGTCCTGGGGGTCGGTGCCGTACTTCCCGCGGAACTCCCGCGCCGCCTGCACGATCGCCGAGCCCCAGGTGTTGGTGCCCGACGAACCGCCGGCGACCGAGGCGGTCGGGTACCGGGTGTCCCCGATCGCGACGTCGACGTCGGCGACGTCCACCCCGAGCGCGTCGGCGGCGATCTGCGGCAGGACGGTCCACGCGCCGGTGCCCAGGTCCGCAGCGCCGATCTCGGCGACGTACCGGCCGCCGGAGAAGCGGATCGACGCCGTCGACGTGGCTTGCCGCATGGTCGGGTACACCGAGGAGGCCATGCCGTGGCCGACCAGCCAGTCGCCCTCGCGGCGCCGGCCCGGGCCGCGGGAGTCCCAGCCGAAGCGCTGGGCCCCCTCGCGCAGGCACTCGACCAGGTGCCGGCTCGACCAGGGCTTCCCGGTGTCGGGGTCGACGTCGGGCTCGTTGGCGATCCGCAGCTGCACGGGGTCCATGCCCAGGGCCTCGGCGAGCTCGTCCATGGCCACCTCGGGGCCGAACATGCCCGGGCACTCCCCCGGTGCCCGCATCCACGAGGGGATCGGCACGTCCAGCGGCGCGAGCCGGTGGGTGGTCCGCCGGTTGGGCGAGGCGTACATCATCCGGGCCGGGACGCCGGTCTGCTCCGCGAACTCCTTGATCTTCGACGTCTGCTCGACGACGTCGATGGCGATCGCGGACAGCCGGCCGCGGCGGTCGGCGCCCAGCTGCATCCGCTGGATCGTCGGCGTCCGGTAGCCGGTGAGGAAGAACATCTGCTGGCGGGTGAGCGCGAGCTTCACCGGGCGGCCGGGCAGCGCCCGGGCGGCCATCGTCACCAGCATGACGTTGGCGTGCGGGTTGCCCTTGGAGCCGAAGCCGCCGCCGACGTAGGGGCAGACGACCCGCACCCGCTCCTCGTCCAGGCCGAACACCTCGCAGACCGCGGCCCGGTCGGGGTGCACGCCCTGGGTGGAGTCCCACAGGGTCAGGGACCCGTCCTCCCACAGCGCGGTGGTGGCGTGCGGCTCGATCGGGTTGTTGTGCAGCATCTGGGTCTCGTAGGTGTGGTCGACCGTCACCTCGGCCGCGGCCATCGCGGCGTCGACGTCACCCTCGGCGGTGTCGGTGGGGTGCCCGGCGTTGACCTGCTCGGGTGCGTAGAGGCCCGGGTGGTCGGTGCGCAGCTCACTGTCGTGCGGCTGCTCGGCGTAGGTCACGGTGATCCCGTCGGCGACCTCCCGGGCCAGCTCGGAGGTCTCAGCGACGACCAGCCCGATCAGCTGCCCACGGAAGGCGACCTCGGTCGACTGGAGGACGGCGTACTCGGCGTCCTCGGTCGAGGCGAGCCGCTCGGCGTTGAACGGGGTGAGCACCGCCAGCACCCCGTCGAGGGCCTCGGCCGCGGCGGTGTCCATCGCGGTCACCCGGCCCAGGGCGATCGTGGCCTGCACCGGGTGGCAGTACGCCGGGTGCTCGACGTCGGTCTCGAAGGCGTAGGTCGCGGTGCCGCGCACCTTGTCCACGCCGTCCCGGCGGACCAGGGACTGCCCGATCGCGCGGGGTGTGAGGAGATCGGTCATGCGGAGGCCTCCGAGGTGAGCGCGCGCAGGGTGGCGACCACCGTGCGGTTGACCAGCGGGATCTTGAAGCCGTTGCCGCCGCCGAGGCCGGGCTGCGGCTGGGCGCCGGCGAGCTCGGCGTCCATCGCGGCGCGGACGGAGTGGTCGGTGAGCTCGGCCCCGCGCAGCAGCTCCTCGGCGCGGGTGGCCCGCCACGGCCGGTGCGCCACGCTGCCCAGCGCGATCCGGACGTCACCGCCCGGTGGCAGCACGGCGGCGACGCTGACCAGCGCGTAGGCGTAGGAGGCCCGGTCGCGCACCTTGCGGTAGGCCGACCGGGTGCCGGCCGGCAACGGGGGCAGGTCGATGGCGGTGATCAGCTCACCGTGCTCCAGCACCGTGTCCCGCGACGGGTCGTCGCCGGGCAGCCGGTGCAGCTCGGTGAACGGGATCGTGCGCTCCCCGGCCGGCCCGAGCACCTGCACCTGCGCGTCCAGGGCGGCCAGCGCCACGGCCATGTCGGAGGGGTGGGTGGCGATGCAGGTCTCCGGCGCCGTGGGGTCCGGCAGCGCGGCCGTCGTCCCGAGCACGGCGTGGTAGCGGGTGTAGCCGCCCACCGCGCTGCAGCCGCTGCCCGGCTCGCGCTTGTTGCACGGGGTCGTGACGTCGGCGAAGTAGACGCACCGGGTGCGCTGCAGCGGGTTGCCGCCGGTGGTGGCGGTGTTGCGCAGCTGCCCGGTCGCCCCGGCCAGCAGGGCCTGGGCGAGCACCGGGTAGCGCTCGCGCACCCGCCGGTCGGCGGCCACCTCGCTGTTGGTCGATGCCGCGCCCAGCCGCAGCCCGCCGTCGGGGAGGTCGCTGACGTCGGCGGAGGTGAGGGTGCGGACGTCGACGACCAGGTCGGGGCGGGCGACGCCGAGCTTGAGGTGGTCGACGAGGTTGGTGCCGCCGGCGAGGAAGACGGCGTTGGGCTCGGCGGCCACGTCCCGCACCGCCTCGGCCACGTCGGCCGGGCGGGCGTAGGCGAAGGGCTTCACGCCTGCACCCCGGCGGCCTGCTGCACGGCGGGCACGATGTTGACGTAGGCGGCGCAGCGGCAGAGGTTGCCGCTCATCCGCTCGGCGACCTCGTCGTGGGTCAGCGCCTGCTCCGGGCTCAGCTCGGCGGTGACGTCGGCGGTGGCGTGGCTCGGCCAGCCGCGGCCCGCCTCCTCGATCACCCCGACGGCGGAGCAGACCTGCCCCGGGGTGCAGTAGCCGCACTGGAAGGCGTCGGCGTCCAGGAACGCCTGCTGCACCGGGTGCAGCTCCCCGGCCGGGGCCAGCCCGTCGGCGGTGACGATCTCCGCGCCGTCGTGGGCGACGGCCAGGGCCAGGCAGGGCAGCTGCCGCTGACCGTCCAGCAGCACCGTGCAGGCGCCGCACTGGCCGTGGTCGCAGCCCTTCTTCGGGCTGGTGTTGCCCAGCCGTTCGCGCATCAGGTCCAGCAGCGTCGTGCGGGTGTCGACCGGCAGCTGGTGCCGCGTCCCGTCGACGGTCAGGGTCACCTGTGCGTCCATGGTCGGCGCGGTGCCCGCCGGGAGGTGCCCGGCAAACCCGCGACCGCGCGTGCCCCGGATGTCGCACCCGGCCCCTACGGTGCCCGGCATGACGGAGCTGCCTCCCTGGGAACCGCCCTTCGCCGGCACCGACGCCGAGCACCTGCTCGGCATGCTGGGCCGGCTGCGCACCACCTTCCGGTGGAAGGCCGCCGACCTGGACGCCGCCGGGCTGCAGACCCGCATCGGCGCGTCCGCGCTCACGCTCGGCGGGCTGCTCAAGCACCTGGCCAGCGTCGAGGACGACGTCTCCACCAGGCGGCTGAGCGGGGCGCGGATCGGTGAGCCGTGGGAGTCGGTGTGGGCCGGCGGTGACGACTGGGCGTTCACCTCCGCCGCCGAGGACTCCCCCGAGCAGCTGTACGCCTACTGGGACGACGCCGTCGCCCGCTCCCGCGCCCGCGTGGACGTCGCGCTGAGCGCCGGCGGCCTCGACCAGCCCGTGGACCTCACCGGTCCGGACGGCGGACACGCCAGCCTGCGCCGGCTGCTGTGCGACCTCGTCGAGGAGTACGGCCGACACACCGGGCACGCCGACCTGCTCCGGGAGGCCGTCGACGGCCTGGTCGGTGAGGACCCGCCGTCCGGCTGGCAGCCGCGGGTCGGCCGCCTGCCGGTGGGCTGAGGTCACCCGTCATTGAACTCGCCCACCGCGGCCACGATCGCCATCCGGAGCACCGCCGGGCGCGGGGTCACATGTTCGTGCCGACCAGGATCATGAACGTGAACACGATGATGATCATCAGCACGAAGGTGCCGATGATCAGCACCCGCGCGCGGTTCTTGGGGATGCGGCCGGGGCCGTCGTCCTTGCTGTTGGTGTCCATGCGTCCCTCTTCTCGAGCTGCGTGGTCGATGGGGTGGTGCAGGTTCAGCGACGGTGCCAGCGAACGGCGCCGGCGGCCGACGTCGACAGCACGGCCAGCGACAGGCCCGCGCTGCGGCGGGCCACGTCACCGCCGCCGCGGGCGACCAGCACCGCGGCCGCGTCGAGCGCGGTGAGCAGCAGCGTCACCTCGGTGGTGCGCCGCGCCTGCGGTGCCGGGGTGACCAGGAGCGCCGCCCCCATGGCGATGTTGCGGGCGGCGATCAGCCGTACCAGCAGCGGTAGGGCGACGTCGGTGCGGGTGGCCTCCTCGTCCAGCCCGAGCAGTCTCGGCAGGGCGCGCGGCACGAACAGCGCCGCCGTCCCCAGCCAGATCGACACGGTCCCGACTGTCTTGCGGGTGATGTCCCATTCCTCGGCCATGCCGACCTACTGCCCGGCCGCGGGAGCGGTCAACCGGCGCCGGCCGGCGACGAGCACCACGACCAGCGCCAGGAACGGCAGCGTGACCGCGGTGGCCACCACGTCGCTGAGCGTGGCCACCGCGAACGCCCCCACGCCCGGGGAGTCCAGCGGGCCGAGCACCCGGTCAAACCCGATCGCGGCGACCGACGCGGGGATCGTCAGCAGCGCGGACACCGCACCGCCGAGCAGAACCCCGACCAGCACCGTGCCCGGCGCCTGCCGGACGGCGCGCAGGGCCAGCCCGGTGCCGCGACCCAGGGCACCGGACCGCACCGGCCGCTCTCCCGCCGGCAGGCCGGCCAGCGCGCCGGTCACCCACAGCTGGGCCAGCACCCCGGTGCCGAAGCCCACGGCGTCGACGGCCAGCGCCGACACCAGCCGCGGGTCGTCCCACACCAGCACCTGACGCAGCACGTCGGGCACCAGGTTGACCAGCGTGGCGGTCAGCGAGACCAGGTAGGCCACACGCCAGTGGCGGCGCAGCAGGGCCAGGGCGTCGGCGACCGCGCTCACGGCTTGCGGGCGACGAGGCCGGTCCAGCAGCCCAGGAGCCGCTCCTCCTGCCCGACCACGGTCAGCCCGGCGGCCCGGCAGGCCGACCCGATCGTGGCGGACGTGGGCCGGTCGCCATCGGCGGGGTGGAAGGCGACGGCCCGCAGCGGCCGGCTGTCGACGAAGTGGGCGGTCATCTCGCAGGAGTAGAAGCGCCCGCCCGGGCGCAGCACCCGGGCGGCCTCGGCGACGACCTCGCGCCAGGCCACCGCGTGGTGCAGCACGTGGTAGGCGAAGACCGCGTCGTAGGTGCCGTCGGCGGCGGGCAGCGCGGTGGCGTCACCGGCCTGCACGTCGACCCGGTCACCGAGGTCGCGCACCGCCTCCCGGGTGGCCCGCACGCTCGGGCCGTAGAGCTCGACGCCGTCCGCGTGCGCGGCGCCGAAGAGCTCCACCGCCAGCCGGAGCCCGGTGCCGCGGCGTCCGGTGCCCACCTCGAGCACGCGCCCCCCGGACACGTCCCCGCCCAGCCGTCGCAGGATCGGCGCCTCGCCCTCGCGCTGGACGCGGGCGCGCAGCCGGGAGTCCACCCACAAGCCGGTGCCGTCGACGTAGGTGGGCGGGACGCCGGGACTCGGCGCAGGTCGGTTGGCCACGGGGCACCCGTGCCCCGCCGGGGCCGGGCGGAACCGTCGGACGTCGTCGGGCAGGCTGGCGATGATGACCGATGCCGCGGGAGGGGCCCGCTTCGACGACCTGACGACCGGCACGGCGCTGCGCTGCCCGCCACCGCGCCGGGTCGTCGTCGCGTACCGCCGCGAGGACGTCGTGCCGGTGCTGGCCGAGGTCGAGGCGGCCACGGCGGCCGGCGAGTGGGCGTTCGGGTTCCTCGCCTACGAGGCCGCCGGCGGTCTGGACCCCGGCCTGGTCACCGCCCAGCCGGACGGCGGCCCACTGGTGTGGTTCGGGATCGGCGGCCCACCCGAGCCCACCGCCCCGCTGACCCCGTCCGGGCGGGCACCCGGCCCGGCGTGGACCCCGGACTGGACCGACGCCGAGCACGCGGCCGCCGTCGACGCCGTCCGGGCGCACATCGCCGCCGGTGAGACCTACCAGTGCAACCTCACCGACCGGCTGCGGACGACCGGCGTGACCGATCCCGCGGCGCTCTACGCCGCCCTGGCGCTGGCCCAGCGGGGTGCGTACAACGCCTGCCTGGACCTCGACGCGACCGTCGTGGCCAGCGCCAGCCCAGAGCTGTTCCTCGAGTGGACCGGCGACGTGGTCCGCACCCGGCCGATGAAGGGCACCGCCCCGCGCGGGGCCACCACCGCCGAGGACGCCGACCGGGCCGCCGCGCTGCGGGCCTCGGTGAAGGAGCAGGCCGAGAACCTGATGATCGTCGACCTGCTGCGCAACGACCTGGGCCGGGTCGCCCGCCCCGGCAGCGTCGAGGTGCCCGAGCTGTTCAGCCTGGAGCGCTACCCGACGGTGTGGCAGCTGACCAGCGAGGTCACCGCGCGGCTGCGCCCGGACGTCGGGCTGGTCGACGTGCTGCGGGCGCTGTTCCCCTGCGGCTCGGTCACCGGCGCCCCCAAGGCGCGCACCATGCGGCTGATCCACGACCTGGAGCCCACCCCGCGCGGGGTCTACTGCGGCGCGATCGGGCTGGTCGCCCCACCCGGGTCGGCGTTCCGGGCGCGGTTCAGCGTCGCGATCCGCACCGCCGTGGTCGACCGGGCGACCGGGACCGCGGTCTACGGCGCCGGCGGCGGCATCACCTGGGACTCCCGCCCGGACGCCGAGCGGGCCGAGCTGCTCACCAAGGCCGCCGTCCTGCGCGCCGGGGCCGGGGACCACGAGCTGCTGGAGACGCTCTTCTGGTCACCTGCGGAGGGGCCGCGCGACCTGGACCGGCACCTGGCCCGGCTGGCCGACTCCGCGGCGTACTTCGGCTTCGCCCTCGACCCGGCCCGGGTCCGGACGGCGGTGGCCGCTGCTGTCGCCGGACGCGACGCCCCCACCCGCGTCCGGGTGACCACCGACCGGTCCGGGGCCGTGCAGGTGACGGTGGCCGACGCACCCGCCGCCCCCGACCGCCCGGTGCAGCTGGCGGTCGACGCCACCCCGGTGTCCCCCGGCGAGGTCTGGCTGCACCACAAGACCACCCGCCGGGAGGTCTACGAGCAGGCGGCGGCGCGGCACCCCGACGCGGACGACGTGGTGCTGGTCAACGACCGCGGCGAGGTCACCGAGACGACGATCGCGACCCTCGCCGTCCGGCTGGCCGGGCGCTGGTGGACCCCGCCGACGTCGTCCGGCTGCCTGCCCGGCGTCGCCCGCGGGCGGCTGCTGGCCGACGGCGTGCTCACCGAGCGCGTCCTCACCGTCGCCGACCTGCACGCCGCCGAGGCGATCGCCCTCGTCAGCTCCCTCAGGGGCTGGCGGCCCGCGGTACTCGCCTGACGGTCCCCCGTGCCGGCGGGCGCGGGGGACGTCGTTCAGTCGAGGTAGTCGCGCAGGACCTGCGAGCGGCTCGGGTGGCGCAGCTTGGACATCGTCTTGGACTCGATCTGCCGGATCCGCTCGCGGGTCACGCCGTAGACCTGGCCGATCTCGTCGAGGGTGCGCGGCTGGCCGTCGGTGAGGCCGAAGCGCAGCCGGACGACGCCGGCCTCCCGCTCGGACAGGGTCTCCAGCACGCTCTTGAGCTGGTCCTGGAGGAACGCGAAGCTGACCGCGTCGACGGCCACGACGGCCTCGGAGTCCTCGATGAAGTCACCGAGCTGGCTGTCGCCCTCGTCGCCGATGGTCTGGTCCAGGCTGATCGGCTCCCGGGCGTAGCGCTGGATCTCCAGCACCTTCTCCGGGGTCAGGTCCATCTCCTTCGCGAGCTCCTCGGGGGTGGGCTCGCGGCCCAGCTCCTGGAGCATCTCGCGCTGGATGCGGCCGAGCTTGTTGATGACCTCGACCATGTGCACCGGGATGCGGATGGTGCGCGCCTGGTCGGCCATCGCGCGGGTGATCGCCTGGCGGATCCACCACGTCGCGTAGGTCGAGAACTTGAAGCCCTTGGTGTAGTCGAACTTCTCGACC
>NZ_JAAGWH010000043.1 GCF_010682105.1 Modestobacter muralis
ACCGGATCAGGCCCAGGTTGCCCTCCTGGATGAGGTCCAGGAACGACATGCCGCGGCCGGTGTAGCGCTTGGCCAGGGAGACCACGAGGCGGAGGTTGGCCTCCAGCAGGTGGTTCTTGGCGCGCTCGCCGTCCCGCAGGATCCAGGTGAGGTCGCGGCGCAGCTGCACCGGCATCTTCTCGCCGTTCTCGGCGGCGGACTCCAGCTTCGAGCCGGCGTAGAGCCCGGCCTCGATCCGCTTGGCGAGGTCGACCTCCTCCTCGGCCGTGAGCAGCTTCACGCGGCCGATGAGCTTGAGGTAGGCGCGGACGGAGTCCGTGGAGGCGGTGAGCTCAGCCTCCTTGCGGGCCTGGCGCAGCGCGACCGCGTCGGCGGCGTCGTCCCACTCGTGGTCGACCTCGTCGGCGGCCGGGGCGGTCGTGGCGCCCTCGGCGGCCGGGGCGTCCTCGACGGCGGGCGTGGTGAGGTCGGGCTCGGAGAGCTCGTCACCGGTGGTGGTGGCGGGGACCTCGAGGTCGGTGGCGCTCATGCGGGTCTCTCCTCCGATGCCGTGCGGCGTCGCCACACCCGTGGGTGCTGGCGGAGAGGCCGGGATGGACGTGCACGGCGGGCGCCGGCACGGGAGCGGCAGCGGGTCTGCAGCTGCCGCAGTCGACCTGCAACGTTAACCCTGCTGGCCGCAAGATCAAGCTGGCCGGTGGTTGACCTTCCCTCGAAGGTGTGCCCGCGCCCGTGGACGGCCGTGTCCCGGCTCACGGACCGGGCTCGACGGGGATCGAGGGAGGCAGCCGCCGGGGCCCCGCCTCGACCGGCCGCGGCCGGTCCTGGCGGTGCAGCCGGACGGCCACGAGCGCGACGTCGTCGTCCGGCCGGCCGTCGACCAGGCGCTCCACGACCAGGTCACACATCTCCTGCAGCGGCCGGGAGCCGACCTCGCCCAGCACGGCCTGCAGCCGGGCCATGCCGTCGTCGAGGTCGGAGTCGCGGCGCTCGATGAGCCCGTCGGTGAACAGCAGCACGGTGACCCCGCGGTCGAGGGTGACCACCGTCTCGGTGCGCGTGGTGTGCGGGTCGACGCCCAGGAGCAGGTCGGCGCGCCCCCACTGCCCGAGGACGGTGACCGTGCCGTCGGGGTCGACGACCACCGGCGGCAGGTGGCCCGCGCTGGACCAGCGCATCCGGGTGACCGCGCGCTCGCGCTGGTCCGCGTCCTGCTCGAACCGGGCGATCCCGGCGGTGGCCAGGGTGTCCACCTGGAGCAGCTCCATCGAGGCGTCGAGCCGGCGCAGCACGTCGGCCGGGCCGGCCTCGTCGTGGGAGGTGGCGATCCCGCGCAGCAGGCCGCGCAGCTGCCCCATGGACGCAGCCGCGGCGATGTCGTGGCCGGCGACGTCACCGATGACCAGCATGGTCGCGCCGTCGGGCTGCAGGAAGGCGTCGTACCAGTCACCGCCGATGGCCGCGGCCTCGGTCGCCGGCAGGTAGCGCACCACGATCTCGGCGTGGTCGGGCTCGGGCGGCGCGGTGAGGAAGCTGCGCTGCAGCTGCTCGGCCAGCGCGACCTGCTGGCCGTAGAGCCGGGCGTTGTCCAGCGCGAGCCCGGCCCGGGAGGCCACCTCGCCGGCCGTGGCGAGGTCCTCCGCGGTGAGGGTGCCGCGCTCGGGCGTGTTGAACAGGCTGAGCAGGCCGACGGTGCGTCCGCGGCCGCGCAGCGGCAGGACGACGATCGACTCCGGGCCCAGCCGGCCGATCAGCTCGTGCGCCTCGCCCGGCGTGAGCACCCCCTGGACGGCGGCGGCCGCGTCCCGCTCGATGGCCACCGGCCGCCCGGTGTTCAGGGCGCGGTAGAGGAACGAGGAGTCCCGGAGCGCGTCGATGCGCACCCGGGCGTAGTCCTCGACCAGGGGCCGCAGCGCCTCGTCCCGGTGCCACCAGCCGACGTCGCGGGCCCCGCGCCGGGCTCCGGGCTGGCCGTCGTCGACGAGGGTGACGATGCACCAGTCGGCCAGGGTGGGCACCACCAGCTGGGCCAGCAGCGCGACCGCCTGCTCGGCCTCCATGGTGCCCGTCAGCTGTTCGGTGACCGCGGCCAGCAGCTCCAGGCGCGCGGCGGCCCGCTCGGCCTGCTGCTGCTCCCGGTACCGGGCGGTGACGTCGAGGAAGTAGACCGACAGCCCCTCGGGACTGGGCCACGCGCGGAGCTCGTACCAGCCGTCCAGCGGCGGCGGGTAGTAGGCCGGGAACATCACCGGCGCACCGGTCTCCACCGCGCGCCGGTAGCTCTCCTCGAACGCCGAGCCGACCGCGGCCGGGAACTCCTCCCAGATGACCTGGCCGAGCAGCTCGTCGCGGCTGCGCAGCAGTATCTGCTCGGCGGCGGCGTTGACGTGGGTGAAGCGCCAGTCGCGGTCCAGGGAGTAGAAGCCGGCCGGCATCGCCTCCAGGACCCGGGTCACCCGCAGCTCGGCGTCCCGCTGGTCGGTCACGTCGTAGGCGGCGCCGAGCAGGCGCAGCGCCCGTCCGTCGGGGCCGGGCAGCGTGCGGCCGCGTGCGGACACCCAGCGGGTGTCGCCACCGGGCAGCAGGACCCGGTAGAGCGAAGCGAAGTCGCCGCAGCTGTCGATCGCCGTCTGCAGCGCCGCGGTGACCCGATCGAGGTCGCCGGGGTGCAGCCGGTCGTTGAAGCCGACGATGCTGTGGTCGAAGGTGTCGACCGAGTAGCCGAACAGCTCGATCAGCCGGTCGTCCCAGTCCAGCCGGCCGGTGACCAGGTCCCAGTCGAAGGTCCCGATGCCCGCGGCGGCCATGGCCATCTCGGCGCGCAGCCGCTCGGCGTCACGGTCGTCGACGAACCGGGGTCCCACGGGGTCGTCCACGTCCGCCTCTCCCACCGGCCTGCCCGGCCGCCCTGACCAGCCGTGCCCCGGAGCGCGGGTCGGCAACCGGATCATCCTGCCCGCGCGGCGGACCGGGCACAACGAGGCCCGGCCGTGAGCGACGCCACGTGACCCGGCTCAGAGCCCGTGGGCCGCCGCCACCAGCGGCAGTGCTGCGGGCGGCAGCCCCCGGCCGTCGGGCCGCGGCCAGTGCACGCTGACCTCGGCCACCCCGGCCTCGGCCAGCCGGCCCAGGGTGTCGGCGTAGCGCTCGGCGCTCTCGAACGGCCAGTACATCTCCAGCCCGAACTGCACGGTGCGGCGGACGTCGCCCGGTGCGCGGCCCTCCTCGGCCAGCGCCTCGGTGAGCCGAGCGGACTGGTCGGCGACCGCGGTGAACCACTCCCCGGGCTCGACGGCGGCACCGAACGGGCCGTAGGTCACCCACGCCTGGCCGTGCCGGGCGGCCAGGCGCAGCGCCTTGGGCCCGGTCGCGGCGACGGTGAACGGCAGCCGCGGCTGCTGCACGCAGCCGGGCAGCTGGTGGGCGTCGACGGCGTCGTAGAACTCCCCGTGCGCGGTGACCACGGGCTCGCGCAGCAGCTGGTCGAGCAGTCCGAGCCACTCGCCGAACCGGTCGGCCCGCTCGCGGCGGCTGCGCGGGGGCTCGCCCAGCACCAGCGCGTCCGGACCCTCGGTGCCGACGCCGACGCCGAGCTCCAACCGCCCACCGCTGAGCTGGTCGAGCGTCATCAGCTCCTTGGCGA
>NZ_JAAGWH010000045.1 GCF_010682105.1 Modestobacter muralis
GCATGGGGATGTGTTACTTGGCACTGACTTTCGGCACGCTGTTGAGTTCTCAAGGAGCGGACGCGCACGACTCCCGACCACTTCCGTGGCCGTTCTCCGTGGCGGCTTGTCCTACAGTACGCCGAGCACGGCTCGCTGTCACACCCTGGGGGTCTGACCTCGCGGCTCCCGGCCCTTCCGGCCCGGTCTCGCTCGGCGCAAAGAGGAAGTTACGCGGCGGGGAACGGGCCGTCAAGCCGGTCGCGGCCCTCGAGGACCGGTTTCGACCCTCGGAGCGCCCTGCTGACCGTGAAACCGCAGGTCACGACGATCCGGTGCCTACGAAATTGCGGCACAGGTCACGTGAACGGAGGGTGTCCGGACGCTCCATGAGTCACTCGGGTCCCACCCGTCACACCTCAGAGCCCGAGCAGCCCCTCGATGCCCAGCGTCAGGCCCGGCCGCCGGCTGATCTCGCGCACGGCCAGCAGCACGCCCGGCATGAACGACGCCCGGTCGTAGGAGTCGTGCCGCAGGGTGAGGGTCTCCCCCGCTGCACCCATGAGCACCTCCTGGTGGGCGACCAGTCCGCTGAGCCGCACGGCGTGCACGGGCACCCCGTCGACGTCGGCCCCCCGTGCACCCGGCAGCGAGTCCTGCTCGCGGGTGGCGTCCGGTGCGGCGGGCACGCCGGCCGCCCGGCGGGCGTCCGCGACGAGGCGGGCCGTCCGGGCCGCGGTCCCCGACGGGGCGTCGACCTTCTGCGGGTGGTGGAGCTCGACGATCTCCACCGACGGGAAGAAGCGCGCCGCCTCCTGGGCGAAGCGCATCAGCAGGACGGCGCCGATGCCGAAGTTGGGGGCGATGAGGACGCCCACCTCGGGCTTGGGCTCCAGCCACTGGGCGATGGTGGCCAGCCGCTCCTCGTCGAAGCCCGTCGTCCCCACGACGCAGTGGATGTTCTGGTCGATGCAGAAGCGGATGTTCTCCATGACGGAGTCCGGCCGGGTGAAGTCCACGACCACCTGGGCGCCGGCGTCGGCGACGTTGAACAGCCAGTCGCGCTCGTCGACCATGGCGACGAGCTCGAGGTCCGCCGCGGCGTCGACCGCGCGGCACACCTCGGCGCCCATCCGGCCGCGGGCCCCGAGCACCCCCACCGACAGGAGCGGGGAGTCCCCGGTGGGGGCGGGAGCGGGAGTGGGGACGACGGTCGTCGAGCTGGTGGTCATGCCGCGATGCTCACCAACGACGGGGGCCGACGCAAGACAGATCCCCGTGGCGGGTTCAGCGCGTGCCGCGTCCACGGGTGGACAGGGCCCACAAGGTGAGCCCGAGGAGCACCCCGGCCGAGTCGGCGACCCAGTCCAGGAGCTCGGCGTCCCGGCCCACCAGGTCGGTGCCCTGCACCACCTCGCTCACAGCGGCGTACGCCACCAGGGACACGGTGGCCACCTGCCGCCCGACCCCGGCCCACCGGGCGGTGAGCGCCAGGACCAGGAACAGCGACAGGTGGACCACCTTGTCCACGCCCGGCGGCGAGGAGGGCACACCGGACGGCGGGGTGAAGAGCACCGCGAGGGACACGAGCACGGCGACCGCGAAGGCCCCGCGGGCCAGTGCGCCGTGCTGAGCTGACAGTGACGTCACGCGGTCAGGCGGCGAGCAGCCGGTCGAGGTCGCGCTCCCGGTAGGGACCGACGACCGCCAGGCAGGTGGGCCGGGTGAAGAGGTCCGCCGCGACGGCCCGCACCTGCTCCTCGTCCACCCCGTCGAGCAGGTCGAGCACCGCGCGCACGGGCAGGTACTCCCCGAACGACAGCTCGCTCTTGCCCAGTCGGCTCATCCGCGAGCCGGTGTCCTCCAGCCCGAGCACCAGTCCCCCCTTGAGCTGACCCTGGGCACGGGCCACCTCCTCGGCGGTCAGCCCGGTCCCGGCGACCTCGGTCAGGCAGGCCCGGACCAGCCGCAGCACCTCCGGCACCCGCTTGGGCGAGCACCCGGCGTAGACCGAGAAGCTGCCCGCGCCGGCGTAGTGGGTCAGCGAGGAGCCCACGCTGTAGACCAGGCCCCGCTTCTCCCGGATCTCCTGGAACAACCGTGAGCTCATGCCCCCGCCGACGGCGGCGTCGAGCACCGCGGCGGCGTACCGGCGCTCGTCGAGCCGGCCCATCCCCAGGCTGCCCAGCAGCAGGTGGGTCTGCTCGGTCGTCCGGCGGATCAGCCCACCGGGGCGGGCCGGTGCGGTGAGGGGGACGTCCTCCCCCGACCGCAGCGGGTCGGGGCGGGCGTCGCCGGACAGCCGGTCGCCGAAGGCAGCGGTGACCAGGTCGAGCACCTGCTGGTGGTCGACCCGGCCGGCGGCGGCGACCACGATGGAGGGCACCGCGTAGCGCTGGCGGTACCAGCCGTCGACGTCGTCCCGGGTGAGGGCCTCGATCGAGGAGATGGTGCCGAGCACCGACCGGCCCAGGGGTGTGTCGCCGAAGAGCGTCTCGGCGTACAGGTCGTGCACGGCGTCGGCGGGCTCGTCGTCGCGCATGGCGATCTCCTCGAGCACCACGGTGCGCTCGGACTCCAGGTCTGGTGCGGTGTTCAACGCCTCGGTGACCAGGTCACCCAGGAGCGTCACCGCCAGCGGGAGGTCGCTGGCGAGCACGTTCGCGTAGTAGCAGGTGTGCTCCTTGGCGGTGAAGGCGTTCATCTCACCGCCCACGGCGTCCATCGCCGTGGCGATCTCCAGCGCCGTGCGGCTGCGCGTCCCCTTGAACAGCAGGTGCTCGAGGAAGTGCGAGGAGCCACCCACCGACGGGCTCTCGTCCCGGGAGCCCACGCCGACCCAGATGCCCAGCGTCGCCGACAGCACCCCGGGCATGGTCTCGGTGATCACGCGGAGGCCGCCGGGCAGCTCGGTGCGCTCCACCCGGCCGCCGACCTCGTCGACGTCGAGCAGTGCCGTGGTGCCGACCGGGGCCGGGACGGACGCCGCAGCGCCCGTCCCGGCCCCGGTCAGGCCGTACGACGTGGTCATGCCTCCGCGGGAGCGGTGTCGTCGGCCGGGGCGCTGTCGCCGGCAGCGGCGGCCTCGCCCTCGACCACGGGCACCAGGCTGATCTTGCCGCGGGCGTCGATGTCGGTGATCTCGACCTGCAGCTTGTCGCCGACGTTCGCGACGTCCTCGACCTTGGCGATCCGCTTGCCGTTGCCCAGCTTGCTGATGTGCACCAGGCCGTCACGACCGGGCAGCAGCGAGACGAAGGCGCCGAAGGCCGTCGTCTTCACCACGGTGCCGAGGAACCGCTCGCCGACCTTGGGCAGCGTCGGGTTGGCGATGGCGTTGATCCGGTCCACGGCCGCCTGGGCCGAGGGGCCGTCGGAGGCACCGACGTAGATCGTGCCGTCGTCCTCGATGGTGATGTCGGCGCCGGTCTCGTCCTGGATCGCGTTGATCATCTGCCCCTTGGGGCCGATGACCGCACCGATCTTGTCGACCGGGATGCGCACCGTGGTCACCCGGGGGGCGAACGGGCTCATCTCGTCGGGACCGTCGATCGCCTCGAGCATGACGTCGAGGATGTGCAGCCGGGCCGCGCGGGCCTGGGTCAGCGCACCGGCGAGGACGTCGGAGGGGATGCCGTCGAGCTTCGTGTCCAGCTGGAGGGCCGTGACGAAGTCCTTGGTGCCGGCGACCTTGAAGTCCATGTCACCGAACGCGTCCTCGGCACCGAGGATGTCGGTCAGCGCGACGTACTGCGTCTTGCCGTCGACCTCGTCGGAGACCAGGCCCATGGCGATGCCGGCGACCGGCGCCTTCAGCGGCACACCGGCGTTGAGCAGGGACAGCGTCGAGGCGCAGACCGAGCCCATCGAGGTGGAGCCGTTGGAGCCGAGAGCCTCCGACACCTGACGGATCGCGTAGGGGAACTCCTCACGGTCCGGCAGCACCGGCAGCAGCGCGCGCTCGGCGAGCGCGCCGTGGCCGATCTCGCGGCGCTTGGGCGAGCCCACGCGGCCGGTCTCACCGGTGGAGTACGGCGGGAAGTTGTAGTTGTGCATGTAGCGCTTGCGGGTGACCGGGTTCAGCGTGTCCAGCTGCTGCTCCATGCGGAGCATGTTCAGCGTGGTGACGCCCATGATCTGGGTCTCGCCGCGCTCGAACAGCGCCGAGCCGTGCACCCGGGGCAGGACCTCGACCTCGGCCGACAGCGGCCGGATGTCGGTGAGGCCACGGCCGTCGATGCGGATCTTGTCGCGGAGGATGCGCTGGCGCACGACCTTCTTGGTCACTGCGCGGAAGGCACCGGAGACCTCCTTCTCACGACCCTCGAACTGACCGGCGAGAGCTGCCTTGACCTCGTCCTTGAGGGCGTCGGTCGCCTCCTCGCGCTCCTGCTTGCCGGCGATGGCCTGGGCCACGGTCAGCTTCTCGGTGGCGTGGGCCTCGACGGCGGCGTAGACGTCGTCCTGGTAGTCCAGGAAGCGGGGGAAGTGCGCCTCGGGCTTGGCGGCGTTGGCGGCCAGCTCGGCCTGCGCCTGGCACAGCCCCTTGATGAAGGGCTTCGCGGCCTCGAGACCGGCGGAGACGACCTCCTCGGTCGGGGCGATGGCGCCACCGGCGATGAGCTCGATCGTCTTCTCGGTGGCCTCGGCCTCGACCATCATGATCGCGACGTCGCCGTCGGGCAGGACCCGGCCGGCCACGACCATGTCGAAGACGGCGTCCTCGAGCTCGGTGTGGGTGGGGAAGCCGACCCACTGGCCGTTGATCAGGGCCACGCGGGTGCCACCGACCGGGCCGGAGAACGGCAGGCCGGAGAGCTGGGTCGACGCCGAGGCGGCGTTGATCGCGAGCACGTCGTAGACGTGGTCGGGGTCCAGCGACAGGACGGTGATGACGACCTGGACCTCGTTGCGCAGGCCCTTGGCGAAGGTCGGGCGCAGCGGGCGGTCGATCAGGCGGCAGGTGAGGATCGCGTCCTCCGACGGGCGGCCCTCCCGGCGGAAGAACGAACCGGGGATCTTCCCGATCGCGTACATCCGCTCCTCGACGTCGACCGTCAGGGGGAAGAAGTCGAACTGGTCCTTGGGCTGACGGCCGGCCGTGGTGGCCGACAGCAGCGTGGTGTCGCCCATGGTGGCGACGACGGAACCGGCGGCCTGCTTGGCCAGCCGGCCGGTCTCGAAGGTGACGGTGCGGGACCCGAGGGCCCCGTTGTCGATCACCGCGGTGGCGCTGAAGACGCCGTCCTCGGCGTCGAAGTCGGTGGCGTCGGTGCTGGGTGAAGACATCGTGTCCTCTTCCTACGTCGCATGCGGCGACGTCCTCTTCGCGGCGGGTGCGCCGTCGGCGTCCGGGGCGACCGGTGCTCGATCGAAGCCCTCGGGGCGCGGGTGCCTGCGATCAGGCTCGCTGTCCCGGGGGCCACCACCGAGGACCGGCCCACGCGGGGCGGGCGGCGCTTCGGCCGGTGTCCCGTGCGGCGGGTGCCGCACGAGTGAGGGGACCGGCCCGGCGTGCCGGACAGGTCCCCTCGGTGGTGCTAGCGGCGCAGGCCGAGCCGCTCGATGAGCGAGCGGTACCGGTTGATGTCGGTCTTGGCCAGGTAGTTCAGCAGGCGGCGACGACGACCGACCAGCAGGAGCAGGCCCCGCCGGCTGTGGTGGTCGTGCTTGTGCATCTTGAGGTGCTCGGTCAGGTCACTGATCCGTCGGGTCAGCATCGCGACCTGCACCTCGGGGGAACCGGTGTCGCCCTCGACCGTCGCGTACTCGGTCATGATCTGCTTCTTCGTCGCGCTCTCGAGCGCCATCTTTGCCTCCAGGGCAGGTCACGTGTGGCCCCCGGTCTGTGTCACGGGGGCAGCAGGCACACACGTCGGTCACCCGACGTCACGCCCGAGATTACACGGGCCTGACAAGGCCCCGGTGGGCCGCGTTCCCGCAGAGCCGGCTCGTCCCCCGGGGCGGGGCGGTCAGAGCCCGAGCAGGGTGCGGGTGCGGGAGACGTCGTCGGCCATGGCGACCAGCAGCTCGGGGATGCCGGCGAAGGTGGTCATCGGCCGCAGCCGCTCGACGAACTCCACCCCCACGTGCTCGCCGTAGAGGTCGCCGGTGAAGTCGAGCAGGAATGCCTCCACCGTGCGCCGGGCGCCGGAGAAGGTGGGGTTGCTGCCGACCGAGATCGCCGCCGGGTGCCGGCTGCGGGTGGCACCGTGGTGGTCGCGCAGCACGAGGTGGCCGGCGTAGACCCCGTCGGCGGGGACGGCGGTGTACCGGGGGCTCTCGACGTTCGCCGTCGGGTAGCCGAGCTCGCGGCCGCGCCGGTCACCGCGCACCACGATGCCGTCGACCCGGTGCGGGCGGCCCAGGGCCAGCGCCGCCGAGGCCATGTCACCGGCGGCCACGCAGGCCCGGATGTAGGTGGAGGAGATGGTGACCTCGCCGTCGCCGGTGGGGTCGGGGGCCGAACCGACGCTCGTCAGGTCGACCCCCTCGACGCCGAAGCCGAAGCGGCGGCCCTCGGCGGTGAGGGTCCCGACGTCGCCCTCCGCGCGGTGCCCGTAGGTGAAGTTGCGTCCCACGACGACCTGGGCCGCGTGCAGGTGCTCGACCAGGACGGTGTGGGTGAACTCCCCCGGGGTCAGCCGGCTGAACGCCGAGGTGAACGGCAGCACGCACATCGCGTCGACACCGAGGGCGGCGACCAGCTCGGCCTTGCGGTCGGCCGCGGTGAGGATCGCCGGGTGCGACCCGGGGCGGACCACCTCGGCCGGGTGCGGGTCGAAGGTCAGCAGCAGGGCCGGCCGGTGCATCGCCCGGGCCCGGGCCACCGCAGCGCCGATCAGGTGCTGGTGCCCGAGGTGGACCCCGTCGTACATGCCGATGGTGACGACCGCCCGCCCGAGGTCACCCGGGGCGGCGTCCAACCCACGCCAGCGCAGCACTCGACTCCCCTGCCGACCGTCGGCTCAGGAGGCCGGGGCGACGCGGTGCAGCCAGCCGTGCGGGTCGGCCACCCGCCCGTGCTGGACGTCGAGCAGGTGCGCGCGCAGCTGCATGGTCAGCGGCCCGGGCTCGCCGTCCCCGACGACGAAGTCGCCGGTGCGGGCCTTGACCGCACCCACGGGGGTGATCACGGCCGCGGTGCCGCAGGCGAAGGTCTCGGTGACCGTGCCGTCGGCGACGCCGGCCCGCCACTCCTCGACGCTGAACTTCCGCTCAGTGACCCGGTGCCCCAGCTCGCGGGCCACGGTGATCAGCGAGTCGCGGGTGATGCCGGGCAGCAGCGTGCCGGTGAGCTCGGGAGTGACCAGCTCGGCGTCCTCGCCGGAGCCGAGGACGAAGAACAGGTTCATCCCGCCCATCTCCTCGACGTACTTCTTCTCCACCGCGTCGAGCCAGACCACCTGGTCGCAGCCGGCGGCGATGGCCTGCTCCTGGGCCAGCAGGCTGGCGGCGTAGTTGCCGGCGCACTTGACGTCGCCGGTGCCCCCGGGAGCTGCCCGGATGTAGTCCTCGGACAGGTAGACCGACACCGGGTGGACACCGCGCGGGAAGTAGGCCCCGGCCGGGCTGGCGATGACGACGAACAGGTACTCGTGGGCCGGCCGCACACCCAGGAACGGCTCGACCGCCAGCTGGTAGGGCCGGATGTAGAGCGTCTGGTCCAGACCGGTGGGGACCCAGTCGCGGTCGGCGTCGACGAGCGCGTCGACGGCGGTGAGGAACGCCTCCTCCGGCACCGGCGGCATGGCCAGCCGCCGCGCACCGCGGACGAACCGGGCGGCGTTGGCCTCCGGGCGGAAGGTGGCCACGCTGCCGTCGGGCTGGGCATAGGCCTTGAGGCCCTCGAAGATCGACTGCGCGTAGTGCAGCGCCGCCGCGCTCGGGTCCATCTGCAGCGGCGCGTAGCGGGTGATCCGGGCGTCGGCCCAGCCCTCACCGGCGCGGTACCGGGCGATGAACATCGAGTCGGTGAAGTACCGGCCGAAGCCGGGGTCCGCCAACTGCTCGGCACGCTCGGTGGCGGAGCGGCGCGGCACGTCCTCCACGACCAGCGGCACGCCCTCGACGAACGTCCGGGAGGAGGTGCGGCTGTCGTTGAGCGTGTCGGTCATGGCTCCCACCTGAGGTGCTGGTGCTGGCGTCCCGGCGGGTGCCGGTCCGCGACAGGAGCCTAGCCCGCGCCCGGGGCGGCCCCCGGGCGCGGGCGGGGGGTCAGCTCTTCTCGCCGTGCGGGCCGGAGGACTGGACGACCTCGTAGCTCTCCAGGTGGTTCTGCGAGCGCTCGGCCGCGGGGGCGAGGGTGTCACCGCCGCCGTCGTGCGCCCGGTCGAAGTCCTGGCTGGTCTGCCAGGCCTCGTAGGCCTCCTGGCTCTCCCAGCGGGTGTAGACGAGGTACCGGTCGGTGCCCTCGGCGGGGCGCAGCAGCTCGAACCACTCGAAGCCCGGGGTGGTCTCCACGGCACCGGCGCGGCCCCGGAACCGCTCCTCGAACCGTTCACGCTTGTCCACCGGCACGGTCACGGCGTTGATCTTCACGACGCTCATGGGCCCTCCCTGCCCAGCGACGCCGCCGGTGACACAGCGGTTCGCCCGGTACCGCCGGTCAGCCCGGCGGGAAGCCGACGACGACCTTGGCCAGCGGGCCGGCGTCCTCGACCAGGGCGACGAGCCGGCCGTCCGGAGCGACCGCGGCGTGCAGGCCCGGCACACCCGCGGCCGGCACCCGCTGGCCGTACCCGAGCGCGACGGCCTCGGTGGCGGTCAGCTCCCGGGCCGGGAAGACCGCGCGGGCGGCGTCGGTCAGGGCGACCACGCCCGGACCGCTGCCCGGGCCGGCCAGCGCACCGGCGGCGTCCTCCACCGGGCGGGCCTGCTCGGTGCTGAACGAGCCGGAGGAGGTGCGGCGCAGTGCGGTGAGGTGCCCGCCGACGCCCAGCGCCGTCCCGGCGTCCCGGGCGATGGCCCGGACGTAGGTGCCGGTGCTGCAGGAGACGGTGACGTCGACGTCCATCAGGTCCGGGGTGGGCCGGGCGAGGCGGTGGACGTCGATCGAGTGCACGGTGACCGAGCGGGCGGCCAGCTCGAACTCCTCCCCGGCCCGCACCCGGTCGTAGGAGCGCTTCCCGTCGACCTTGACCGCGCTCACCGACGACGGCACCTGCTGCAGCGCCCCGACCTGTGCGGCCAGGGCGGCCCGGACGGCGTCCTCGGTCACGCCGGCGGCCGACGCCGTGGCGGTGACCTCGCCCTCCCGGTCGTCGGTGACGGTGCGCTGGCCCAGCCGGATCGTCGCCTCGTAGGTCTTGTCCGAGCCGGAGAGGTACCCCAGCAGTCGGGTGGCCGCGCCGACCCCGAGCACCAGCAGACCGGTGGCCATCGGGTCGAGGGTGCCGGCGTGGCCGACCTTGCGGACGCCCATCACCCGCCGGGCGATCGCCACGACGTCGTGGGAGGTCATGCCGCCGGGCTTGTCGACCAGCAGCAGGGACGGCGGGACGTCGGCGTCGGGCTTCCTCGGACTCACGGGCTCACGCTCTCACCCAGCCAGGCACTCCCCCGCACCCGCTGCCCGACTGCGACCAGCCGCAGCACGATGAACAGGGTCAGCCCGGTCCACACCCCGGGCAGGCCCCAGTCCAGCCAGCCCGACAGCAGGGACAGCGGCAGAAAGCCCAGCAGGGCCGCACCCAGAGTCACGGTGCGCAGGTACGCGACGTCCCCGGCGCCCATCAGCACGCCGTCGAGGGCGAAGACCACCCCGGCCAGCGGCTGCATGAGCGCCAGGAACCACCAGACGACGCCGGCCTGGGCGAGCACCGCCGGGTCGTCGGTGAAGACCCCCGGCAGCACCGGGCGCAGCGCCAGCAGCGCGACGGCCACGACGACGCCGGTGCCCAGGCCCCAGCGCACCACCCGGACGGCGGTGTGCCGGGCCTCGTCCGGGCGCCGGGCACCGAGGGCGGTGCCCACCAATGTCTGCGCGGCGATCGCGTAGGCGTCGAGCACCAGGGCGAGGAACAACCAGAGCTGCAGCGCGACCTGGTGGGCGCCCAGCTGGGCGGTGCTGGAGCGGGCGACCACGGCGGCGGCCACGGCGAAGGCCACCTGGAGCACCGCGGCCCGCAGCAGCAGGTCCCGGCCGAGCACGAGCTGGGCGCGCAGGGCCGGGGGGTGGGGCCGCCAGGGGACGTCCGAGCCGGCCAGCTCGCGGGCCAGCGTGCGGACGAAGAGCGCCGCCGAGACCGACTGCCCGGCCACGTTGGCCACCGCCGAACCGACCAGCCCGAGTCCTGCGGTGTGCACCAGCAACGGGCACAGCACCAGGCTGACCAGGCTGCCGGCGAGCACGAAGACCATGGGGCGGCGCAGCTCCTGCACCCCGCGGAGCCAGCCGTTGCCGGCCAGGGCCACCAGCAGCAGGGGCAGCCCCGGGCTGGCCACCCGCAGCCACTGCTCGGCGGCCTCGGCCACCGGCCCGGGTCCGCCGGCCATCACGCGGGTCAGCGGACCGGCCAGCAGCTGGAAGAGCGCGGCGAGCACCGTGCCGAGCCCCACGGCCAGCCAGGTCGCCTGCACGCCCTCGGCGACCGCACCGGGGCGGTCACCGGCACCCGTGCGGCGGGCGGCCCGGGCGGTGGTGCCGTAGGCGAGGAAGTTGAGCAGGGCGGCGACGTAGGCCAGCAGGCCACCGCCCACGGCCAGACCACCCAGGGCGGTCGTGCCCAGGTTGCCGACGACGGCGGTGTCGACGAGCAGGTACAGCGGCTCGGCGGCCAGGACGACGAGCGCCGGCGCAGCCAGCGCGGGGATCGACCGGCTCAGCGCGAGAGCTCCGCCCGCAGCTGGGCGATCGTCCCCTCGCGGTCCAGCGGGGAGCTGTAACCGGCGGCGGCCCGGTGCCCGCCGCCTCCCAGGGCCATCGCCACCCGGGCCACGTCGGTTGCGCCCCGCGAGCGCATCGACACCACCCACGAGCCGTCGTCGGCGCCCTTGAGCACGGCGGCGACGTCGGCCTCGGCGGTCGCCCGGACGACGTCGACCAGGGCCTCGAGCTGGTCCGGCGCCAGCCCGTGCTCGCGCGCCTCGGCCGCGGTGGACCAGGTCAGCACCAGTCCGGCGCCCACGTCGGGCTCGAGCACCGCCCGGCCGGTGACCGCGGACAGCAGGCCGAGCCAGCCGAAGGGGGCGGTGTCGAACAGCCGCCGGCTGATCGCGGCGTGGTCGATGCCGGTGCGCAGCAGCCGGGCGGCGAGCTCGTGCGTGCCCGGGGCGGTGTTGCCGAAGCGGAAGGAGCCGGTGTCGGCGGCGAGCCCCGCGTAGAGGCAGGTCGCCAGCTGCTCGTCGAGGTCGACGCCCAGGCCCTCGAGGAGGTCCGCGACCAGGACCACGGTCGCGGCGGCGTGCGGGTCGACCACCGGGACGTCGCCGAACCCGGGGTTGCTGGCGTGGTGGTCGACGACGATCGACCGCCCCGCGGACTCCAGCAGCCCGGCCAGCGCACCCAGCCGGCCGGGCGAGGCGGCGTCGAGGCTGACGAACAGGTCGGCGTCGGCGGGCACGGTGCCCGGGTGCACGAGCCGGTCGGCACCGGGCAGCCAGCCCAGCGACTGCGGCAGCACGAACGGCTCGGGGAACGTGGCGACCACCCGGGCGCCGCGGCGCCGCAGCCCCTCGGCCAGGGCGAGCGTGCTGCCCAGGGCGTCGGCGTCGGGCTGCACGTGGCCGGAGAGCACCACGGTGGCCCCGGCGGCCGCGGCTGCGGACAGCAGCTCGACGGCCGCCGGCACCTGGACGTCGACGGTCACGGGTGCGGGTCCGCCCCGGGCGGCTGCTGCGGCTCGGGGTCGGTGTTGCCGCCACCGACCGCGTAGTGCGAGCCGTCGTCCGGCTCGTCGGCGGCGATGCTGTCGACCTCGCCGATCTGGCCCTGCTTGCCGCCTGCGGTCGGGTCGCCGGTGCCCGGCTCCTCGCGGCCGCCCAGCGTGACGCCCTGGTGCTCGCCGTCCAGGTCGTCGGGATCGGGGTCGACGGCCTCGGTCACGAGGCGCTCCGCTGGGCCGTGGCGGAGGGCCGCTCGTCGGCGAAGTCGTCGGTGCGGCCGGCACCGGCCTCGACGGTCACCTCGTCGTCGGCGAGGTCGTCCTCGGCGAGGTCGTCGTCCTCGTCCTCGTCGACGGCGGGCTTCTTGTAGGGGTCGGCGTCACCGGCGTACTCGGCGCCCTCGCGGGCGCGGGCCAGCTCGGCGTCGGCGTACCGGGCCCGCTCCAGCGCCTGCTCGAGCTCGCGGGCGGTGTCCGGGACGATGTCGGCGACGAAGGTCAGCGTCGGCACGAACTTGATGCCGGTCTGCTTCCCCACCGTCGAGCGCAGCACCCCCGTGGCGCTGGCCAGGGCCCGCGCGGAGTCCTCGATCTCGTTGTCGTTGCCGTAGACGGTGTAGAAGACCGTCGCCTCACGGAGGTCGCTGGTGACCCGCGCGTCGGTGATGGTGACCATCCCCAGCCGCGGGTCCTTGATCTGCATCTCGATCGTGGCGGAGACGATCTGACGGATGCGCACCGCCAGTCGGCGTGCCCGGGCGGGATCGGCCATCTCAGCTGCTCCTTGGTCTCATTGCCCCCTCGCAGGGGCCCGTCACGAGCGTGCGGGTGACGGGGGCGAGGGGGTCCTTCAGTCGGTGTCGCTGATCAGCTGCCGGTGGGTGGACAACAGCGTCACCTCAGGGCGTTCGGCCAGCAACCGCTCGCACGCGTCCAGGACGTCGGTCACCTGGGCGGCGTCACCGGCGACGGTGGCGATCCCGATCTGCACTCGTCGGTGCAGGTCGAGGTCGCCGGCCTCGGCGGCGGCCACCGCGAAGCGGCGCCGCAGCTCGGCCACGATCGGCTTCACCACGGCGCGCTTCTCCTTGAGCGAGTGGACGTCACCGAGCAGCAGGTCGGCGCTCAGCGCCCCGGTGAACACCGGTGCCCCTCCTCTTCCCTGCCGCTCGACGGTGCCCGTCCCGTCCTCCCCGTCCCGGCGGACCGGGGCGGGGAGGGACGGGCGGCCCCGGCCTCCCTGCCCGAGCGTGCTCAGGCGGGGAGGGCGGGGTCCTTCGTCACGCGCGCGGCTTCTCGCGCAGCTCGAAGGTCTGGATGACGTCCTCGGGCTTGATGTCGTTGAACGACCCCAGCCCGATGCCGCACTCGTAGCCCTCGCGGACCTCGGTCGCGTCGTCCTTGAAGCGACGCAGCGACTCGACGGTCAGGTTGTCCGCGACCACGTTGCCGTCCCGGATGAGACGGGCCTTGGAGTTGCGGACGATCGTGCCGCTGCGGACCAGCGAGCCGGCGACGTTGCCGATCTTCGGGACCCGGAAGACCTCGCGGACCTCCGCGGTGCCCAGCTGGACCTCTTCGTACTCGGGCTTGAGCATGCCCTTGAGCGCGGACTCGATCTCCTCGATGGCCTGGTAGATGACCGTGTAGTACCGGACGTCCACCCCCTCGCGGGCAGCCAGCTCGGTCGCCTGGCCCTCGGCCCGGACGTTGAAGCCCAGGACGATGACGTCGTCGGCCAGCGCCAGGTCGATGTCGCTCTTGGTGATGCCACCGACGCCGCGGTGGATGACCCGCAGCGAGATGTCGTCGCTCACCTCGATCTTCATCAGTGCGTCCTCGAGCGCCTCGACGGTGCCCGAGTTGTCGCCCTTGATGATCAGGTTGAGCTGACGGGTCTCCTTGAGCGCGGCGTCGAGGTCCTCCAGGCTGATCCGCTTCCGCATCGTCGCGTTCTGCGCGTTGCGGATCCGGGCCTGGCGGCGGTCGGCGATCTGGCGGGCGATCCGGTCCTCCTCGACGACGAGGAAGGTGTCACCGGCGCGCGGCACCGAGGTCAGGCCGACGACCTGGACCGGACGGGCCGGCAGGGCCTCCTTGAGCTTGTTGCCGTGCTCGTCGAGCAGCGACCGGACGCGACCGTAGGCGTCACCGGCCACGATCGAGTCGCCGACGCGGAGCGTGCCGCGCTGGACCATGACCGTGGCGACGGGGCCACGACCCTTGTCCAGCTTGCCCTCGATGACGACACCCTGCGGGTCCTGGCCGATGTTGGCGCGCAGGTCCAGCGAGGCGTCGGCGGTGAGCAGGACCGCCGCGAGCAGGTCGTCGAGACCCTGACGGGTGGTCGCGGAGACGTCGACGAACATCGTGTCGCCGCCGTACTCCTCGGCCACCAGCCCGTACTCGGTGAGCTGCTGACGGATCTTGGCGGGGTTGGCCCCCTCCTTGTCGATCTTGTTCACCGCGACCACGATCGGCACGTTGGCGGCCTGGGCGTGGTTGAGCGCCTCGACCGTCTGCGGCATGACGCCGTCGTCGGCAGCGACCACCAGGACGACGATGTCGGTGACCTTCGCGCCACGGGCACGCATCGCGGTGAACGACTCGTGACCCGGGGTGTCGATGAAGGTGACCGGGCGCTCGTTGCCCTCCAGCTCGGTGACGATCTGGTAGGCGCCGATGTGCTGGGTGATCCCACCGGCCTCCTTGCCCGCCACGTTCGCGTGCCGGAGCGCGTCGAGGAGCTTGGTCTTGCCGTGGTCGACGTGACCCATGACGGTGACGACCGGCGGACGGATGTCCCAGTCGTCCTCGTCGTCGCTCTCCTCGTCGCCGAAGGTGAGGTCGAAGGTGTCGAGGAGCTCGCGGTCCTCGTCCTCCGGGCTGACGACCTGGATGACCCAGCCGATCTCGGCGCCGAGCAGCTGCAGCGTCTCGTCGTTGACCGACTGCGTCGCGGTGATCATCTCGCCCAGGTGGAACAGGGCGGTGACCAGCGCGGCGGGCTCGGCGTTGATGCGCTCGGCCAGGTCGGTCAGGGACGCGCCACGCGGCAGCCGGACGGTCTGGCCGTTGCCACGGGGCAGCGAGACGCCGCCCATGGACGGCGCCGCCATGGAGTCGAACTCCTGACGCCGCTGCTTCTTGCTCTTGCGCCCGCGGACCGGACCACGACCACCCGGACGCCCGAAGGCACCCGCTGTGCCCGCACCGGAGCCACCGCGGCCACGGCCACGACCGCCGCCGCCGCCACCGGGGCGGAAACCACCGGCCGGAGCACCGCCGCCGCCACCGGGGCCACCAGGACCACCGGGACCGCCGCCACCGGGACGGAAGCCACCGCCGCCGCCACCACCGGGACGGAAGCCGCCACCGGCGCCACCGCCACGACCGGCACCCGGGCCACCGGCACCGCCGGGACCACCCGGACGACCGCCGGCAGAGGGCCGGGGCGGCATCATGCCGGGGCTCGGACGCTGCGGCATCATGCCGGGGTTGGGACGCGGTCCGCCGGGACCGGCGGACGGACGCGGGCCACCGGGACCGGACGCGGGCCGGGGACCGCCCGCGCCGGGGCCGGGACGGGGACCGCCCGGAGCCGGACGGGGACCGCCGGGACCGCCCTGGTTCGGCGCACCGGGCGCCGGCGCCGGACGCGGACCGGCGGCAGCCGGACGCGGGGCGCTGCTGAAGGGGTTGTTGCCCGGCCGCGGGGCCGGACGGGGGCCGGGACGCGGGCCGGAGCCGACCGGACGCGGACCGGGGGTGGCGCCACCCTGACCGGGAGCACCGGCCGGACGCGGACCCGGGGCAGCCGGGGCCTGGGCCGCGGGGGCCTGGGCGGCCGGAGCCTGGGATGCGGGGGCCTGTGCAGCCGGGGCCGCTGCGGCCGGGGCCTGCGGGGCGACCGGACGGGCCTGCGGGGCCGGCCGCGGGCCGGGACGCGGACCCGGGGCCGCCGGACGTGCGGGAGCCGGGGTCGACGCAGCGGCCGGGGCCGAGGTCGGGACGGCAGCCGCTGGGGCCTGGGGGGCGACCGGAGCCGCGGGTGCAGACGGCGCGACCGAGGTCACCGGTGCTGCGGTGGCCGAGGCCACCGGAGCGGACGGGCGCGGTGCGGCCGGGCGCGGGCCGGGGCCGGGACGGGCACCGGTCGAGCCGGAGCCGCTGGGCGAGCCGGCACCGGGGTACGCCTCACGGAGCCGCCGGGCCACGGGGGCCTCGACGGTGGAGGACGCGGACTTCACGAACTCGCCCTGCTCCTTGAGCTTGGCGAGCACTGCCTTGCTGTCGATGCCGAGCTCTTTCGCGAGCTCGTGTACGCGGGCCTTGCCTGGCACGGGTCTCCTCTGGTGAGGCCGGCGGCGGGCCCGCTCGACCTCGGTCTTAGTGGTGGTGCATGGTCATCGTGGCGACTTCACGGGTTGCTCATCCGAGGTCGTCCTGCTCTCGTAGTGGACCGGCCGGTTGCCGGTCCGACGGTGTTCGTCCTGCGGTGTCCGTCCTGCGGGTGCTGCTGCTCGGGGTGCGGTGCCGGCCGGTCACGAGGACCGGGCGGAGACGAGCTCCTCGAGCGCTCCGGTCTCCAGTGTGGCGCTGCTGCGCAGCGCACGCGGGAAGGCCCGGCGCCGGACTGCTGCCTGCAGACACTCCGCGGTGGGGTGCAGGGACGCACCCCGGCCGGGGAGCCGCCGCCGCGGGTCGGGGGTCAGACCCCCGCCGCGGACGACGACACGCAACAGCTCGGTGACCGGTGCACGTCTCCGGCAGCCCACACAGGTGCGCACCGGGTTCGACGGATCGGCCATCTCCTAGTCTAGCGCGCCGACGGGCCGGGGTGTTCCGACCGCCGCCCGGGAGTGCGGGCACCCCCCTGGGGGCCGCGGCCGGTGGGCCGTCCGCCCAGGCCGCCGGGGCCGGTGGGCCGCAGCGGCGCACGCCCGATCCCCGGGGACGCCGGTGCGTCGCCGTCGGTGGGCTGGGCGTCGCTGCGGATGTCGATGCGGCAGCCGGTGAGGCGGGCGGCGAGGCGGGCGTTCTGCCCCTCCTTGCCGATCGCCAGCGACAGCTGGTAGTCGGGCACGACCACCTGCACGGCGCGGGCGGCGGCGTCCACGACGCGGGCGCTGGTGACCCGGGCCGGGGCGAGCGCGGAGGCGACGAACGTCGCGTCGTCGTCGGAGAAGTCGACGATGTCGATCTTCTCGTCGTGCAGCTCGCTCATCACGTTGCGGACTCGCTGGCCCATCGGGCCGATGCAGGCGCCCTTGGCGTTCAGGCCCGGGACCGAGGTGCGGACGGCGACCTTCGACCGGTGCCCGGCCTCTCGGGCGACCGCCACGATCTCGACGCTGCCGTCGGCGACCTCGGGGGCCTCCAGCGCGAAGAGCTTGCGCACCAGGTTGGGGTGGGTGCGGGAGAGGGTGACCTGCGGGCCGCGGGGGGTGCGCGCCACGGAGACCACGTAGGCCTTGACCCGGCTGCCGTGCTCGTACTTCTCCCCGGGCACCTGCTCCGCCTGCGGCAGCTGGGCCTCGACCTTGCCGATGTCGACCAGCACCAGGCCCTGGGTGTTGCGGCGGGCGTCGGCCTGCACGACACCGCTGACGATGTCGCCCTCGGTGCCGGCGTACTCGCCGAAGGTCTGCTCGTTCTCCGCCGCGCGCAGCGCCTGCACCATCACCTGCCGGGCGGTGCTGGCCGCGATCCGGCCGAAGTCACCCGGGGTGTCGTCGAACTCGTGCACGACCTCGCCGTCGGGCCCCCGCTCCTGGGCCAGGACGGCGACGTCGCCGGTCGTCCGGTCGATCTGCACCCGCACGTGCTGGGCCGACCCCTCCGCCTGCCGGTAGGCGGTGACCAGGGCGCTCTCGATCGCGTGGAGCACGGTGTCGGCGGGGATGTCCTTGTCCCGCTCGATCGCCGCGAGGGCGGTCAGGTCGATCTTCACTTCTGTTCCTCCTGGTCGCGACCGTGCGTCCCGCGGGGCGCGGCGGGGACCCGGTCGCCCGGTCCTCCCGCTGCACCGGCCGCGCTGGCCCTGGTCGGGTGGTGCTCGTCGTCGTCGGTGCCCTCGGGCCCGTCCGGCTCGTCGTCCAGCTCGTCGTCCGACAGCTCGTCGTCGTCGAGCTCGTCGTCGGTGTCGGTGTCGTCCTCGTGCTCGTCGGTCTCGTGCTCGTCGGCCTCGTAGACCAGCGCGGCGTCACGGTGGCCGGCCGGACGGGTGAACTCGACCTGCACCCGCGCCTCGCCCAGCTCCGCCCAGGGCACCGTGCGCTCCCCGACTGTGCGGCGCACCTGGCCCTTCTTGGTGCCGCCCTTCTCCACGGTCAGCACCACGCCGTCGTCCTCGATGCGCACCACCCGGGAGGTGACCTGCTCGCGGGCCTTCTCCGGTCCGACCGCGACGGTGACCAGGCGGCCGACGTTGCGCCGCCAGTGCCGGGGCAGGGTCAGCGGCCGGTCGACGCCGGGGCTGGTGACCTCCAGGACGTAGGGCGAGCGGCCCAGCGCCTCGTCCTCCGCGTCCAGACGCTCGGACAGCGCGCGGCTGACCTGGGCGACGTCGTCGAGGCTGACGCCCGCGTCGCGGTCGACGACGACCCGGACCACCGAGCGCTGGCCGGCCGGGCGGACGACGAGCTCCTCGAGGTCGTACCCGGCGGCGGCCACGACGGGCTCGACCCACTCCGTGAGCCGGGTGGTCACCTCGTCGCCGGCGCCTGCAGCTCGCGTGGACACCGGTTGCCTCCTGTTGTGTTGGACCGCGACAGCCACCGGGCGCGCTCCCCGGTGCCCACCGGGGCACTGCTGCCCCGGCACGCTGCGCGTGAGGTGTCAGGTTACCGCCCGCACCTCCCGTCCCACCTGCCACGCGGGCGTGACCTGTGCCGCCACCGTCCCGACGCCGGCCCGGCCGGGCTGCCAGGATGGACGGCGATGTCCGGTCCGCTGTCGTCCTCCTCCGCCGCCGGCGCCTTCAGCCGCCGCAGCCTGCTGCTCGGCACGCTCGCCGGCGCCGCCGCGCTGGCGACCGGGTGCACCGGCGACCCGGTGGAGGACGCCGACGCCGTCACCCCCGCCCAGGTCGACCAGCTCGCGGCCCAGGTGCAGGTGCAGGAGACGCTGGTGACCGCCTACGACAGCGCCCTGTCCGCCGCACCGGAGCTCGCCACGACCGCAGCCGGCCTGGCCGACCAGGCCCGCGCCCAGCTCGACCGGCTGCGGGCCGCCGCCCCGGGCGCCGGAGCCTCCAGCAACGCTCCCCCGGCTCCCGGCACCCCGGCCGCCCCGGTGACCGACGGCCCGCCGGACGCCGCGGGCGCCCGCGAGTGGCTGCGCAGCCGGGTGACCGCGGCCGCCGACGCCCACGCCGCGGCGTGCCCGGCGTTCACCGGCGGCCGGGCGGCACTGCTGGGCAGCGTCTCCGCCGGGCTCCGGGGTCAGGCCGGGCAGCTGGCGTGACCGGCACCGTCCCCTCCCGGAGAGGTCAGCACCGTGCCTGACGCCCCGAGCACCGCCCCGTCCCCCACCGCCGCCGAGGACGCCGCGCTGCAGAGCGCACTGGCCGCCGCGCACACCGCCGTCTGGGGCTACGCCGTGGTGGGTGCTGCCCTGCCGCTGGAGCAGCGCGAGCCGGTGGCCGCCGCCCGCCAGGCGCACCGCGACCTCCGCGACCGGCTGGCCGTGCTGCTCACCTCCCGCGGGGTCGAGCCGGTCGGCGCCGAGGGCGGCTACGCGCTGCCGTTCCCGGTGCTGTCGGCGGTGGACGCCGCCGTCCTCGCGGTCACCCTCGAGGACGGGACGTCGTCGGCGTGGACCTGGGTCCTGGACCAGGCCACCGAGACCGGCACCCGGGAGCTCGGCGTCGCGGAGCTCGGCGCTGCGGAGCTGCGGGCGGTCGGCTGGCGGACCGCCGCCGGCCGCACCCCGGTGACCAGCCCGTTCCCGGGCCTCCCGGACTGACCGCCTCCGCCGGTCCCGCCCGCGACGTGCGCGGGCGGGACCGGGGCACTGCGGTCAGAGACCGCCGAGGAAGGCGTCGGTGACGTCGACGGCGAGCTTGCTGGTCTGACCGGCCTCGACCAGGACGGCGAAGGCCAGGTCGCCCTGCGGCCCGCCCGCCTGCCAGCCCATGAACCACCCGTGCGAGTCCGGCGGGGTGTTGGTGCCGAACTCGGCCGTGCCGGTCTTGCCGAAGACCTCACCGCGGTCGGCGACCCCGGTCGCGGTCCCGGTGAGCACGACCTGGCGCATCATCGGCCGCAGCGCGTCGAGGACCTGCTGGCCGGGCCCGGCCGGTGCCGGCCCGGCCGGGTCGGCGCCCACCACCTCCACCGGGGCGGCCGGGGTGCCGCTGGCGATGCCGGCCGCGACCAGCGCGAGCTGCGCCGGGCTCATCAGGACCTGACCCTGGCCGATCTGGTCGGCGGCCTTGGTCGTGCCGGTCGCGTCGGCCGGCACGTCGCCGCTGTAGACGCCCACCGGCAGCTGCCAGTCGCTGCCCACGCCGTAGGAGGCGGCGGCCGCGGCGAGGGCGTCGTCGGGCAGGGCCGTCCCCTGCTGGATGAAGGTGGTGTTGCAGGACTCGGCGAAGGCCTCGGTCAGCGGCACGGTGCCCAGGTCGAACTGGTCCTCGTTCTCGAACTCGCGGCCCTCGACGACCGTCGTCCCAGGGCAGGGCACCGGGGAGTCGGGGGTGAGCGCGCCGGCGGACAGCAGCGCGGTCGCCGTCATCGTCTTCATGCTCGACCCGGGCGGGAACTGCCCGGACAGCGCGTTGGTGGGGTTGGCCGCCTCGTTGGAGCTGACGGCCAGGACCTCCCCGGTGCCCGGGCGGACGACCACGAGGTGGGTGGCCAGCGGCTGGGCGGCGACGGCGGCGTCCGCGGCGTCCTGCACGGCGGGCAGCAGCGTGGTCTGCACCGGGGTGCCGGGCACGGGCTCGACGGCGGCGATCTCCCGGCCGGCGTCGTTCAGGGTCTCGTCGGTGCTGGCGACGGAGACCGAGAACCCGGCGGTGCCGGTCAGCTGCTGCTGGTAGGCCAGCTGCAGACCGGAGAGCCCCAGCTGGTCACCGGACGTGTAGAGCGGCTCGCCGTCCTCGCCCACGGTGGCCGCGAGGACGTCGGCGGTGGCCTCGCCGACCCGGCCCAGCAGTGCCAGCCCGAACCGGGAGCTGGGTGCCAGCAACCGGGTGCTGGTCGGGAAGACCGCGCCGGGCAGGTCGAACACCTGGCTGCGGATCTCCTCGAAGTCCGGGCGGCGCAGCGTGATGACCGGGACGAACTGGCCCTCCGGCGCGGCGTCCACGTCGGCGGTGATCTCCTCCGCGGAGACCCCGGTGGCGGCGGCGAGCCCGGCGGCCAGCGCGGGCAGGTCGGTCACCTGGGCCTTGTCGACGCCGACGTTGACCACCTCGGTCTCGGCGAACAGCGGGGCGCCGGTGCCGTCGGTGATCGGAGCCCGGTCGGGCAGCCGGCGGGACAGCTCCAGGTGCTGCCCCGAGGCCAGCTCCGGGTGGACGACGGTCGGTGCGGCCACGACCTGCCAGGCGTCGTCGGCCTCGCGCAGCTGCAGCGAGGCGTCGTACTGCCAGTCGGGGGCGGCGGGGAGGTCCCAGGTGGCCCGCCAGGCGACGGTGGCGGTCTCGTCGGTGACCGTGACGGCGCCCAGGGCGGGGGTCAGGGTGGCGTCGGGGAGGTCGGTGGCGGTCTGCTGCAGCAGCGTGGTGACCGCGGCCGGGTCGGTGCTGCGGCCCGCGGCGGCGTCGGTCCGGCTGGCCGCCCAGTCGTCGAGGAAGGCCTGCGCCGCAGCGCGGACGTCGTTGGTGGGGTCGCTGGAGCAGCCGGCCAGCAGCGGCGCCAGGACCAGGACGGCCGCACCGCCCGCGGTGGCCGCCCGGCGGGTGGCCCTGGCCCTGCTCTCGGAACGTGATCGGCTGCGCACGTACCCCACCCTGGCAGACGCAGCTCCCACGACCGAGCACCCCGCCCTCAGAACAGGAACGCGCCGGTCAGGCGCCCGGCCCCGCTGCAGGGTCCCGCGCCGCGCGGAGACAGGGTGGGGGGCAGCGGGGTCCTTTCAGAAGAGGACGGAGGCGAAGGTGCCGACCTGGGTGAAGCCCACCCGCTGGTAGGCCGCCCGGGCGGCGACGTTGTAGTCGTTGACGTAGAGGCTGACCACCGGGGCGATCGCGGTGCGGGCGTACTCGACGACCGCGGCGGTGCCGCGCTGGCCGATGCCCTGGCCGCGGTACTGCGGGGCGACCCAGACCCCCTGGACCTGGCAGGCGGACCGGGAGACGGCGCCGACGTCGGCCTTGAAGAGCACCTCCCCGTCGCGGATCAAGGCCAGCGACTGCCCGGCGCGCACCAGGTCCGTCACCCGGGCCCGGTACCCGGCGCCGCCGTCGACGCGCAGTGGGCTGACCCCGACCTCCTCGGTGAACATGGCGATCGCGGCGGGGAACAGCAGGTCGATCTCGGCCGACCGCACCGGCCGGACCGCGGGCTCGGGCGGCACGGCCGGCGGCCCCTCGATGGCCATCAGCGGCTGCCGGGCGCGGACCTCGCGGGCCGGCCCCCAGGAGGGCTCGAGGAGCTCCCACAGCGGCAGCACCGAGGCGGCCGGGCCCACGATCGTGGAGCAGCGGCGGCCGGCCCGCCGCGCCCGTTCGGCGAACGCGGCTGCCGCGGCACGCTCGGTGCCGGGCCGGGCGAACGGGATCAGGTTCGCGCCGGCCAGGCAGACGGCGTCCAGCCGCCGCCCGGTCGACAGGCCCCACAGCGGGGCACCCAGGGTGGCCGTCGCCGTCCCGTGGGTCTCGATCCGGCCGGCGAGCATGCACGCCGCGACCGGGTCGGTGTCGAGCAGCTCACGGACGGCGACCTCGTCGTCGGCGTCGAGCACCCGGGCGGCAAGTGACCGCAGCACGTGGGACCCCGCCCTCGACCGGCTCAGCAGGTGCGGGTCAGGAGACGGTGACGACCGGCGAGCCGCCGGCGGCCGCCAGCTCGGCAGCGCTCATCGCGGCGGCCAGGCGGTTGGCCTCCTCGATGAGCGTGGCCACGATCAGCTCCTCGGGCACGGTCTTGACGACCTCGCCCTTGACGAAGATCTGGCCCTTGCCGTTGCCGGAGGCGACCCCGAGGTCGGCCTCGCGGGCCTCGCCGGGGCCGTTGACGACACAGCCCATGACGGCGACGCGCAGCGGCACCTCCATGCCCTCGAGGCCCTCGGTGACGTCGTTGGCGAGCTTGTAGACGTCGACCTGGGCGCGGCCGCAGGACGGGCAGCTGACGATCTCCAGCCCGCGCTGGCGCAGGTTGAGCGACTCGAGGATCTGGTTGCCGACCTTGATCTCCTCCGCCGGCGGTGCGGAGAGGGAGACCCGGATCGTGTCGCCGATGCCCTGGGACAGCAGCGCGCCGAAGGCCACCGCGGACTTGATCGTGCCCTGGAAGGCAGGACCGGCCTCGGTGACGCCCAGGTGCAGCGGGTAGTCGCACTGCTGGGCGAGCAGCTCGTAGGCGCGGACCATGACCACCGGGTCGTTGTGCTTGACCGAAATCTTGATGTCCTGGAAGCCGTGCTCCTCGAACAGCGACGCCTCCCACAGCGCGGACTCGACCAGCGCCTCGGGGGTGGCCTTGCCGTACTTCTCCAGCAGCCGCTTGTCCAGCGACCCGGCGTTGACGCCGATCCGGATCGGGGTGCCGGCGTACTTCGCGGCCCGGGCGATCTCGCCGACCTTGTCGTCGAACTTCTTGATGTTGCCCGGGTTGACCCGGACGGCGGCACAGCCGGCGTCGATCGCGGCGAAGACGTAGCGCGGCTGGAAGTGGATGTCGGCGATGACCGGGATCTGCGACTTCTTGGCGATGATCGGCAGCGCCTCGACGTCGTCGGTGTCCGGGACGGCGACCCGCACGATCTGGCAGCCGGAGGCGGTCAGCTCGGCGATCTGCTGCAGCGTCGCGTTGATGTCGGCGGTCTTGGTGGTCGTCATCGACTGCACGCTCACCGGGAAGTCGCTGCCCACGCCGACACCGCCCACGTCGAGCTGGCGGGTCTTGCGACGGGGAGCGAGGACGGGAGGGGGCGCAGCCGGCATGCCGAGACTGACGGGGATCGCCATGCGCCCAGTATCTACCGCTCGGGCGAGAAGGCGGTGGCGGCACCGCTGTGACCTGCCCCGGCCCCCTCGCGGGGGCCGGGGAGCGTCAGCCCAGGGTGATCGGGTTGACGAGGTCGGCGATGAGCAGCAGGCCCGACAGCACCACGAAGAACCCGGCGACCACGTAGGCCACCGGCATCAGCCGCGCGATGTCGAACGGGCCGGGGTCGGGGCGGCCGCGCAGCCGGGCGACCGTTCCTCGCGCCTTCTCGTACAGCGCCCCGGCCACGTGCCCGCCGTCCAGCGGGTAGATCGGCACTAGGTTGAACAGGAACAGCACCATGTTCACGCTGGCCAGCAGGCTCAGGAAGATGGAGGCCTTCTGCAGCGCACCGATCTCGGTGAGCGCGAAGTACTCCCCCGACAGCCGGCCCACGCCGACGACGCCGATCGGGCCGTTGCGGTCCCGCTCCTCGCCGAGGAACGCCGCCCGGAACAGCTGGGGCACCCGCTCGGGGATCTGCACGAGCTTCTGCACCGACTGCGAGACGACCATGCCGAAGTAGCCGGGCACCTCGCTGATCGGCTGCCGGGCGAACCCGGGCGCCGGGGCGATGCCGACGTACCCGGCGGTGGTCGTCTCCTCACCGGTCAGGTCGGTGTACACGGTGTTCGCGATGGGGGTGACGGAGAGGTCGAGCCGTTCGCCGGCCCGGTCGACGGTCAGCGCGACCGGCTGGCCGGGGTGGCTGCGGATCTCCTCCTGGACCGTCGTCCAGCTGTCGTAGGCGGTGGGCTCGAGCTCCTGGCCGGCGACGGCCACGATGGTGTCGCCGGGCCGGAGACCGGCGGCGGCCGCGGGGCTCTGCGGCTGCCCCTGGCAGGCGGCCTCGGCGTCCGCGTCGGTGGTCACGGTGCCCGCGGGCAGCACGCAGGCCGGCATCGAGTCGATCTGGGTGGTGATGACGCTGGTGCCCAGGCCGACGAGCACCACGGTGAAGAAGACGACGGCGAGCACCAGGTTGTGCGCCGGGCCGGCGGCCATCACGATGATCCGCTGCCACCAGGGCTTCTTGTAGAAGACCCGGTCACCGTCGGTGGGCCGCACGTCGTTGAGGGCCTGGCCCCGGACCTCGGCGATGAAGCTGCGCATCCGGGTGGCGCGCTTGCTCTCGCCCTCCTCGGCCGGCGGGATCATGCCGACGATGCGGATGAACCCGCCCAGCGGCACGGCCTTGATGCCGAACTCGGTCTCCCCGTGGCGGCGGGAGAACACGGTGGGGCCGAAGCCGACGAAGAACTGCGGCACGCGCATGCCGAACCTGCGCGCCCAGTAGAAGTGGCCGAACTCGTGGAAGCCGATGCTGAAGAGCAGGCCGACAGCGAAGGCGACGATCCCGAGGACCGTCAGGAGGAACCCGCTCAGCTCGAACTCCGTCTCAGGTCGTCCGCGTCGATGGCGGCGCGAGCGTGCTCCCGGGCCCACTTCTCAGCGGCCAGCACGTCCTCGACGCAGGTGGGTGCACCGAGGTCCGGCGCGGCGTCGAGGGTACGCGCGATGACCTGCACGATCCCTGTGAACGACAACCGTCCGGCGGTGAAGGCGGCGACGGCCTCCTCGTTGGCCGCGTTGTACAGCGCCGGGACGACGCCGCCGGCCTCACCGGCCTCCCGGGCGAGCCGCACCGCCGGGAACACCTCGGAGTCCAGCGGCTGGAACTCCCAGGTGCTGGCCGTCGACCAGTCCAGCGCCGGCTGCACGACGGGCAGCCGGTCGGGCCAGGCCAGCGCCAGGGCGATCGGCAGGCGCATGTCCGGTGGGCTGGCCTGGGCGATGGTCGCCCCGTCGGCGAAGGTGACCATCGAGTGCACGATCGACTGCGGGTGCACCACGACGTCGATGTCGGCGTAGGGGACGCCGAAGAGCAGGTGCGCCTCGATCAGCTCCAGGCCCTTGTTGACCAGGGTGGCGGAGTTGATGGTCACCACCGGCCCCATGTCCCAGGTCGGGTGGGCCAGGGCCTGCTCGCGGGTGACCCCGGCCAGCTCCTCGGCCGTCCGGCCACGGAAGGGGCCGCCGCTGGCGGTGAGCACGAGCCGGGCCACCTCCCCCCGGGCGCCGCCGCGCAGGCACTGGGCCAGCGCCGAGTGCTCGGAGTCGACCGGCACCAGCTGCCCCGGGGCCGCCGCCGCGGTGACCAGCGCTCCCCCGGCCACGAGGGACTCCTTGTTGGCCAGCGCGACCGTGCGCCCGGCGGCCAGCGCCGACAGCGTGGGCCGCAACCCGATCGACCCGGTGATCCCGTTGAGGACGACGTCGGCCGGGCGGGCCGCGAGCTCCTCGGCGGCGCGGGGACCGGCCAGGATCTCCGGCAGCGCGTAGTTGCCCTGCGCCCAACCGCGCTGCTGGGCGGCGGCGTAGAAGGCCAGCTGCAGGTCCTGCGCGGCGGTGGCGCGGGCGACCGCGACGGTCCGCACGCCCAGGGACAGCGCCTGTTCGGCCAGCAGGGCCACGTCCCCGCCGCCGGCGGCCAGGCCGGTGATCTGCAGCCGGCCGGGGTTCTGCCGGACGACCGCGATCGCCTGCCGCCCGATGGACCCGGTCGACCCCAGCACGGTGATCTCGCGCGGCTCGCTCATGTGCACTCCTCGCTGCCCTCATCGGCGGCGTTCGCCGGTGCCGTGCCCTCGGTGCGCACCCATCCTCGCAAGACCCGCTCCCCGGCCCGCCAGGTGCGCGCCACCCCGGCCTGTCATCATGGGCAGGTGTGCGGCTGAGGCCGCGCACCGAGACACCAGTGACGCCGCGAACGCGGCCACGACCGCGAGCGAGGATGCCCAGTGAGCGATGCGACCGGCCGGGGACAGGGCCACCAGACCAGCGCGACGGTGGTCGAGCAGTCCAACCGCGAGGAGGGCATCGTCCGGGCGGGCGAGACCCCCGTCATGCACGAGCGGCCCGAGGACTGGGGCTGGCACGGCGAGGCCGGCAGGACCGGCCGGGTCGCCGGCTGGCTCCTCGCCCTCGCCATGCTGACGATGCTGGTGGGCAACCACGAGGGCCGGGTCGAGGACATCTACCTGGTGCTGGCCTCCGCCACCCTGGTCGGCATCCTGCTGTGGGACATGCGCCGCCGGAAGAACGCCTGGCGCGCCCGCTGACCTCTGGTCCACCGACGTGACGGGTCCGCTCCCCTCGGGAGCGGGCCCGTTCTCGTCGACCACTCCTCGACGACGACTCGTCACAGGCGCTGCTCCAGCCGCCGTCATCACAGCGGTCCGAGGACAGGCCCACTCCCGGGCCGTCCTAGGACCGGTGACCGGTCAGGCCGCGCCGACCCCGATCGCCGAGCCGATCAGGTAGGTCGCCGTTGCGGCCACCGCACCGAACACCAGCTGACGCAGCCCCGCCGACCACCACGGCCGCGGCGTGAAGCGCGCCGACAGCGCCCCGGCCACGACCAGGCCGGCGCCACCGCACAGCAGCGCCAGCCACAGCACCGGCGCGCCCAGCAGGTAGGGCAGCAGTGGGATGAGGGCGCCCACCGCGAAGCAGGCGAACGACGACACCGCGGCCGTCATCGGCGAGGGCTTGTCCTCGGGGTCCAGGCCCAGCTCGTTGAGCGTGTGCACCCGCAGGGCCTGCTCCGGGTCGCGCGAGAGCTGCGCGGCGACCGCCTCGGCCAGCTCGGGGTCCAGTCCGCGGTCCTCCCACAGCTGGGTCAGCTCGGCCTGTTCCCCCACCGGGTTGGTCGCCAGCTCGCGGCGCTCCTTGGCGACCTCGAGGTCCAGCTGCTCGTTCTGCGTGCTCACCGAGGTGTACTCGCCCAGCGCCATCGAGATCGCCCCGGCGGCGAGCCCGGCCACCCCGGACAGCACGACGGCGTGGGCACCGACGCCGCCACCACCCACGCCGGCGACCAGCGCGGTGTTGGTGACCAGCCCGTCCATCCCGCCGAACACCGCGGCCCGCAGCCACCCGCCCGAGACGTCGGCGTGGGTGTGCGGCTCGACCTCGGCCGACGGCAGACCGGGCCCCGGCGCGGTGGTCACTGGTCGGACTCGCCGCCGAGCGTTTGAAGGACCCCGTCCTCCTCATCCCTCGCGAGCTCGGGACGAGCCTCGGGACGGGGCCACTGGTCGGTCTCGGGCACCGGCACGGCGATGCTCGGGATGCCCTCGACCTGGTCGGCGGCGGCGAGCTGCCCGCAGGCGCCGTCGATGTCCGAGCCGCGGGTGTCGCGCACCGTCGTCGGCACTCCGGCCGCGCGCAGCCGGGCCACGAACTCCCGCTGGGCGGGCAGCGGGCTGGCGTCCCACTTGCTGCCCGGGGTGGGGTTGAGCGGGATGAGGTTGACGTGCGCGAGGCGCTTGGACAGCAGCTTGCCGAGCAGGTCGGCCCGGAACGGCTGGTCGTTGATGTCGCGGATCAGCGCGTACTCGATGGAGTACCGGCGTCCGGTGCGGCGGGCGAAGTCGTCGGCGGCGCCGAGCACCTCCGCGACGTTCCACCGGGTGTTGATCGGCACCAGGGTGTCGCGCAGCTCGTCGTCGGGGGCGTGCAGGCTCACCGCGAGGGTGACGTTGAGACCCTCCTCGGTGAGCTTGCGGATCGCCGGGACGACGCCGACCGTCGACACGGTCACCGAGCGCTGCGCGAGGCCCAGCCCGTGCGGTGCCGGGGTGAGCAGCGCGTCGAGGGTCTTGCGGACCCGGGCGTAGTTGGCCAGCGGCTCGCCCATGCCCATGAAGACGACGTTGGACAGCCGGCCCGGCCCGCCAGGGATCTCACCGTTCGCCATCGCCGCGGCAGCGGCCACCGCCTGGCCGATTATCTCGGCGGCGGACAGGTTGCGGGTCAGGCCGCTCTGGCCGGTCGCGCAGAACGGGCAGGCCATGCCGCAGCCGGCCTGGCTGGAGATGCAGACGGTCGCGCGCTCGGGGTAGCGCATGAGCACGCTCTCCACGAGGGCGCCGTCGTGCAGTCGCCACAGCGTCTTGCGGGTGCGGCCACCGTCGGCGGACTGGTGCCGCACCGGGGTCAGCAGCCCGGGCAGCAGCGCTGCGGTGAGGTCGTCGCGGGAGGCGGCCGGCAGGTCGGTCATCAGCGCCGGGTCGGTGACCCCGGCGTAGAAGTGCCGGGCCAGCTGATCGGCGCGGAACGCCGGCTGACCGAGCTCGGTCACCGCTGCGCGGGCCTCGTCACGGGTCAGGTCGGCGAGGTGCCGGGGCGGCTTGGTGCGGCGGGGGGCGTCGAAGACCAGGGGCAGGACAGTCATGGCAGCTCCATGGTCCCACCCTCTGGGCTGCCGGGGAGCCCGTCCGGGCGTGAGATGGCTCCCGGCCGGCGCGTCGTCCGGACGTCGCGATGGACCGCGTCAGCGGCGGCGGGCGGCCAGGCCCGGGCCCTCGGCCGACGTGGGGACCGGGACGGCCGTCGCGGCCGGACCGTCCCCAGGCCCGGGCGGGGTGGGCTGCGGGCTCGTCGTCGGGGGCAGGGTCGGCTCGGCCGGCGGGGTCGGGTCCGTCGGGGCGGGGGTGACCGGGCCGGGCTCCTCGACGACCGGGGGGTCGACCTCGGGCAGGCAGGGGTCGGCGGGGTCAGCGACCGCGCCGGGCGCCAGGGCAACGGGATCGCAGGTGCCCGGGGCGCCGTCGCCGGGCTGCGGGGTGCCGCCGGGAGCGGGGGTGTCGCCGGGAGCGGGGGTGCCACCCGGACCAGGGGTGCCGACCGGGGGCTGGGTGTCCCCGGGAGCGGGGGTGCCGACCGGAGGCGGCGCCTGGTCCGGGACCGGGGTGTCACCGGGCACCGGCCCGACATCCGGGACGGGACCCGCGACCGGGGCCCCGCCAGTGTCCGGGAGCGCACCGCTCGGCACCGCGGTCGGGTCCTGGGCGGCGGGCGCCGGGTCGCCCGTCACCGGAGCGGCCACGGCGGCAGACGATCGCGCCACCACGGGACGGACCGGCGCCGTCGTTGGACCTGCCGCGGTCGACGTGGCCGTCGGCTCCGGGGTGATGGTCGGCACCGGCGCGGGGACCGACGTGGTCGGCACCGGACTCGGCGTGCGGGCCGGTGAGCTGGGGGCCGCCGATGCGGCGGGGCTGCGCTGCGCGGCGGCCACGGCGGGCCGGTCGCCGCCGGACTGACCGGGGACGACGAACCCGGCGATGACCGCCGCGACGGCGAGCACCGCCAGCGGGAGCAGGACCCGGACCCGGCGGCTGCGCGACTCCACGGCCGGTGCAGGGGCGTCCGTGCCGTCGGTCGAGGAACGTGTGTCGGCCTCGGCCGCGCTCCAGGCGGCGAACTGGGCGGCGGCGAGGTCCTCCGGGTCGGAGTCCTCGGACCAGCCCGGCACCACGTCGGCGGCAGACGCCGGAGCGTCGAGCCCTTCGACGTCGAGGCCCCCTGACCAGGCGGGCGCGCTGTCGTCCACGACCAGCGGCGCGGGCGGGGCGGCGAGCTCCTCCACGCCGAGGACCTCGGACCACGCTGGCGCGACGTCCGCGACGGGCACCGGCGCGGCGCGCTCCTGCAGGTCGGCCCGGTCGGACCACGCCGGCGCGACGGGCGGTGCCGTGGACGGCACGGCCGGCGGCAGCGCCAGCTCCTCGGCGAGGAGCTCCGCCGAGAGGACGACAGGTGTGGGCGGCAGCGGCCAGCCGGGCTCGGACGCACGGACCACCGGCGTGGGGACGACGGCCTCGACGGCCGGCGCCTCGTGCAGGGACGCCGCGGCGGGTGTCGGCACGGCGGGAGTCGGCACGGCGGGAGTCGGGACGGCGGGAGTCGGGACGGCGGGAGTCGGGACG
>NZ_JAAGWH010000046.1 GCF_010682105.1 Modestobacter muralis
GTCACGTACGGCGGCGTCACGGCCAGGGGCGCCTCGGCCTCGTTGTCGAGCTCGGCGATGAGCGCGGCGATGGCGGCGGCCTCGACCTCCCACGCCGCGAGCAGGGGCGCCTCCGGGGGCGACACCGGGACGTCGACCGCCACCGGGACGTCAGCGCCCCCGACCGGTGCACCGTCCACTGCTGCGGGGTGCGCCCACCGGGGCAGCCAGGCCTCGTCCCACAGCTCCCCCGGGGTGGGCTGGGCGTCCGGAGCCGGCGGGAGCGGTGCTGCGCCGTCCGCGGGAGGGGCCTCGTCCGGGGCCGGGCCGACGTGCTGCGTTCCCGACACGACGGCCGCTCCTCCCCGGCCCGTCGTCCTCCCGGCCACCGGTGCGGCCAGGCCCAGGACACGGACCCGCCCGGCCATGGTGCCGGAGACGACGGTCCCCGTCCGGTAGGCGCGGCGTCACCGCTCCATCACACCCCGCTGAGGCCCGCCGATGATCAGCCGGGTGGCGGACCGGCGTGCTGGCGGATCCACCCGTGCATCGCGATGCCGGCGGCGACCCCGGCGTTCAGCGAGCGGGTGGAGCCGAACTGGGCGATGGAGACGGTGAGCGCTGCGCCGGCGCGGGCCTCCGGGGTGAGGCCGGGGCCCTCCTGGCCGAAGAGCAGCAGCGCCCGCCGGGGCAGGTCGACGGTCTCCAGCGGCACCGACCCCGGGCCGGTGTCGACCGCGACGACGACGAGCTGCTCCGCAGCGGCGAAGTCCAGCAGCCCGCCGACGTCGGGGTGGTGCCGCAGGTGCTGGTAGCGGTCGGTGACCATCGCCCCGCGGCGGTTCCAGCGACGGCGGCCGACCACGTGCACCTCGGCGGCGAGGAAGGCGTTGGCGGTGCGCACCACCGTGCCGATGTTCAGGTCGTGCGCGAAGTTCTCGATCGCGACGTGGAACGGGTGCCGCCGGGTGTCGAGGTCGGCGACGATCGCCTCGAGGGTCCAGTAGCGGTAGCGGTCGGCCACGTTGCGCCGGTCGCCGTCGGCGAGCAGCGCGCGGTCGTAGCGCGCGTCGGTGGGCCAGGGACCGGGCCAGGGGCCGACCCCCACCGAGCCGCCCCACTCGGTGGGTCCGGCGGCCTCGTCGTCCGGCGCGGTCGGGCTGGTCATCGCCGGGCATGGTGTCACGGCCCGGCGGGCAGGTCCCCGGGGTGACCGCCGGGACCGAGGGACTCCTCCTGCACCTGACCACGCCCCCCGAGTGGCGGGCGGCGCTGGCGACGGGCACGGTCACCCCGCCGTCGCTGTCCGGGGTGGGCTTCGTGCACCTGTCGTCGCCGGAGCAGGTGCACCTGCCGGCGGAGCGGCTCTTCGCCGGGCGCCGGGACGTCGTCCTGCTGGTGGTCGACCCGGCGCGGCTGACCGACCCGGTGCGCTGGGAGCCGGGGGTGCCCGGTGACCCGGCGAGCATGCGCTTCCCGCACCTCTACGGCCCGCTGCCCACCTCGGCCGTGGTCGCTGTCCTCCCCTGGCGGTCGGGGACGGTGCCCGTGCCGCCCGCTCCCGGTGACGCCGTCGGCCGCGCGCGGGCGATGGACGTCTCGCTGCGCACCCGCCGGGCGGCCCGGGTGGTCGACGTCCGCGGCGGGTACGCCGTCGCCGACCCGGCGTTCCCGCACTCCCGCGACGACAACCGGTTGCTCGTCACCGGGGCCCTGACCGCCGACGAGGTCGAGGAGCGGGCCGCCGAGCTCACGGCCGCGCTGGGCTGGCAGGCCCCGGCGGTGACCCTGCTGCACCCGGACGCCGGGCCGGTGGCGGCCGAGCTGGCGCGGCGGGGCTGGGACGTCGCGACGACGCTGCTGATGGCCCGCTGGGCGCCCTTCCCGGCCGCTGCCGACGGCCCCGCCGAGGTGGTGCCGCAGTCCGACGTCCACGCACTGTGGGAGCGCTCCTGGCGCCGGGAGCTGGGGCCGGGCGAGCCGGTGCTGGAGGAGGTCGTGCGGCAGCTGGTGGACCGGGAGCACCGCAACGACCGGGTGGTGCGGGTGGTCGACGTCGCCGTCCGCGAGGACGGCCGGGTGGTCGCCGCCGCGCAGCTGCGGGTGGACGGCGCCACGGCGTCGCTGGAGTCGGTGGTCAGCGACCCGGCGGTGCGGCGGCGCGGCCTCGGCAACGCGGTGCTGGACCTGGCGTCGGCGACCGCGGGGTCGGCCGGCTGCGACCTCCTGGTCCTGGACGCCGCGGCCGACGACTGGCCCCGCCACTGGTACGCCCGCCACGGCTTCACCGAGACCGGCCGCACCTGGGACGCCGTCCGCCGCACATGAGGTGCCGGAGCGGCCCCGGCCCCCCTTCAGGGTCCCGCCGCGAGCCCGCGAGTGGTGGGTCGGGCCCCGTCCCGAGGCTCGCGGCGAGCATGCGAGTCGTGAGGAGGACGGGGGTCCTTCGACGTGTTCAGACCGGGGCGACCGCGGAGAGGACCAGCCAGGCGACCGCGGCCGAGGGCAGCAGCGAGTCCATCCGGTCCATCAGGCCGCCGTGGCCGGGCAGCAGGTCGCCCATGTCCTTGATCCCGAGGTCGCGCTTGAGCAGCGACTCCCCCAGGTCACCGAGCGTGGCGGTGAGCGCGATGGCCACCCCGAACAGCGCCCCGCCCCACCAGGGTCCGTGGAAGGTGAGCGTCATCAGCAGGACACCGATGGCCACGCAGGCGGCGACCGACCCGGCCAGGCCCTCCCAGGACTTCTTCGGGCTGACCGTGGGCGCCATCGGGTGCTTGCCGAACAGCACGCCGGCGGCGAACCCGCCGACGTCGCTGCACACCACGGTGGCGATGAACGCCAGCACTCGGGCGACCCCGTCGTCGGGGACGAGCAGCAGGACGGCGAACCCGGCGAGCAGCGGCACGTAGAGGGCGACGAACACCCCGGCGGAGGCGTCGCGCAGGTAACCCAGTGGACCGTCGCCCAGCCGCCACAGCAGGACGGCGAAGACGGTGAGCAGGAAGGCCACGACCAGTCCGGAGGGGCCGCGGGTCCAGGCCAGCGCCACCATCGCGACCGCGCCGACGAGGACCGGGGCCCGCGGCGTCTGGTGGCCGCCGTTCCGCAGCGCGCCGGTGAGCTCCACGATGCTGATGACGACCGCGACGGTGAGCACCAGCAGGAAGGCCGGGCGCCAGATGAGCAGCGCGGCGATGACGGTCCCGCCCAGGGCGAGGCCCACCCCGATGGCCGCGGCCATGTCGCGCCCGGCCCGGCCGGTCACCCGGGGGGCGCCGCTGGGGGTGTCCACGGGCGCCTCGCCGGTGACCTCGTGGCCCGGGGCGTCGGGGACGGCGGTCAGTGGCGGCGCGCCGTCCGGGTCGTCGTCCCGGTGCCCGCCGGCCGGCTGGGCCGGCTCTCCGGCGGGGGTGTCGTCCTCGGCGTCCCAGCGGAGCCCGACCGTGCCGGGTCCGGTGACCTGCTCGGGCCGCACGACCGGCCGCGGCGGGAGCGGGGGCAACGGCGGCCGCGGGAGCTGCCCGGCCCGCACCGTCGGCCCGGTCCCGTCACCGGGCCGCGGGAGCGGTCCGATGCCGGTGGTCGCCGGGGCGTCGGCGACACCCGATCGCCGGCGGGCAGGCTCCCGCTCCGGGCCCGAGGGCTCGGCGGGGTGCGGCTGGGCGGTCATGCGAGGACTCCTGGACCCGGTCAGACGTCGAGGAGCTCGGTCTCCTTGTTCTTCATCGCCTCGTCGATGCTGGCGACGTGGGCGGCGGTGAGGTCGTCGAGCTCCTTCTCCGCGCGGCGCACCTCGTCCTCGCCGGCCTCGCCGTCCTTGTTGATCCGGTCCAGCTCCTCCTTGGCCCGACGCCGCACGTTGCGGATGGCGACCTTGGCGTCCTCGCCCTTGGACCGGGCCATCTTCACCAGGTCGCGGCGGCGCTCCTCGGTCAGCTGCGGGAAGTTGACCCGGATCAGCTGGCCGTCGTTGGTGGGGTTGACGCCCAGGTCGGAGTTGCGGATCGACTTCTCGATGGCGTTGAGCTGGGAGGCGTCGTAGGGCTTGATGACCGCCATGCGGGCCTCGGGCACGGTGATGGAGGCCATCTGGGGCACCGGGGTCATCGCGCCGTAGTACTCGACGACGATCTTGTTGAACATCGACGGGGCGGCACGCCCGGTGCGGACGGAGCCGAGGTCCTCGCGGGCGACCGACAGGGCCTTGTCCATCCGCTCCTCGGCATCGAGCAGGGTGTCGTCGATCACGGGGTTCTCTCCTCCTGCGGCTTCCGCCGCCGTGCTGGCCGTGGGATGTGCGGTGTCCGAGCGGGACGGCGTCCGGCGTGCACCGTCCCGCTCACGTGCGACCGGTCAGGACTGGTCGCTGATCAGCGTCCCGATCCTCTCACCTGCCGACGCACGCGCGATGTTGCCGTCCTCCAGCAGGTTGAACACCACGATCGGCATCTTGTTGTCCATGGAGAGGCTGATCGCCGTGGCATCGGCGACCTTCAGCTGCTTGGCCAGGACCGTGGCGTAGTCCAGGTCCTCGTACATCGTCGCCGCCGGGTTGGTGCGCGGGTCGTCGTCGTAGACGCCGTCGACGCCGTTCTTGGCCATCAGCAGGACCTGGCAGCCGATCTCGAGGGCGCGCTGGGCGGCCACGGTGTCGGTGGAGAAGTAGGGCATGCCGGCGCCGGCGCCGAAGATGACCAGCCGGCCCTTCTCCATGTGCCGCACGGCCTTGCGCGGGATGTAGGGCTCGGCGACCTGGCCCATCGTGATCGCCGTCTGCACGCGGGTCTCGAGGCCGACCTGCTCGCAGAAGCCCTGCAGGGCCAGGGCGTTCATGACCGTGCCGAGCATGCCCATGTAGTCGGCGTGCCGGCGGTCGATGCCGGTGTTCTGCAGCTCGGCGCCGCGGAAGAAGTTGCCGCCGCCGACGACGACGGCCACCTGGGTGCCACCGTGCACGACCTCGGCCAGCTGCTCGGCGATGTTGCGCACGATGCCGCCGTCGACGCCGACGCTGCCACCGCCGAAGGCCTCACCGGAGAGCTTGAGCAGCACGCGCCGGTACC
>NZ_JAAGWH010000047.1 GCF_010682105.1 Modestobacter muralis
CGCGCCCGTCGGTGGGGGTGGAGGAGGCGGGCGCGAACAGCAGCCCCTCGGGGTTGCCGGCAGGTCGCGAGTCGGTCACGTGGTTCCTTGTCGTCGTTCGGTCTGGGGGTGTCGGTCGATCGTGCCGCATGAGCGCACCGGGTGTCCCGGGCCGCTCACCCGGACAGGCCACCGGCCCCGCCCCTGGAGAGGGACGGGGCCGGTCGGCTCCTTCGCAGGGCCCCGCGCCGCGCGGAGCGTGGTGTGGGGGGCGAAGGGGTCCTTGCTCAGGCCTGGCCGACCTCGAACCGGGCGAACCGGTCGACGGTCAGGCCGGCGTCGGCGATGACCTGCTGCACGGTGCGCTTCGGCTCGGTGATCGAGGGCTGCTCGAGGAGGACGAAGTCCTTGTAGTAGGCGTTGACCCGACCCTCGACGATGCGGGCGATCGCCTGCTCGGGCTTGCCCTCCTCCTTCGCCGTCTGCTCGGCGACGCGGCGCTCGGTCTCCACCGCCTCGGCGGGGACCTCGTCGCGGTTGAGGTAGCGCGGCCGCGCGGCGGCGATGTGCATCGCCAGCGAGCGGGCGGCGTCCTCGGAGCCACCGGAGTACTCCACGGCGACACCGATCGCCGGGGGCAGGTCGGTGGCGCGCTTGTGCAGGTAAACAGCGGTGGTGCCGTCGAACAGGGCGACCTTGGACAGCACGAGCTTCTCGCCGATGCGGGCGGACTCGCCCTCGATCAGCTTCTCGATGGTCTGACCGTCGACCTCGGTGGCCAGCAGGGCGGCGGCGTCGGCCGGCTTGGCGTCCAGCGCGTAGCCGAGCAGCCGGTCGGCCAGGGCGACGAAGTCGGCGTTCTTGGCGACGAAGTCGGTCTCGCAGTCGAGCTCGAGCAGCGCGCCGTCGCGGCTGACGACGACACCGTTGGTGGTCGAGCGCTCCAGGCGCTTGCCCACGTCCTTGGCGCCCTTGACGCGGAGGAACTCGATGGCCTTGTCATAGTCGCCATCGGCCTCGGTCAGGGCCTTCTTGGAGTCCATCATGCCGGCGCCGGTGGCGTCACGGAGACGCTTCACGTCGGCTGCGGTGAAGGCAGGCATGTCACTTCCTCTGATCTCGTGGTGGGAGGGCGGGGCTCGGCGCCCCTGGCAGTGCTGGCTCGCGGTGCTGACTCGGCGGTGCAGCGCGCACCCGACAGGGCCGGGCATGCAGCGGCGCCGCCCCTCACCGCGTGAGCGGGAGGAGCGGCGCCGATGGGTCAGCCGTTCTGGGCGCCCTGGGTCCCGGTCTCGGTGCTGCCGGTGGCCGGCACGGCCTCGACCGGAGCGACCTCGGTGGCCGTGACCGTCGGCGGCTCGGCCGGGGTCTCGGGCAGCGGGGTGGCGGTGGCGTCGGCGGCCGGGGCAGCCGCAGCGTCGCCACCGGTCAGCAGCTCACGCTCCCAGTCGGCCAGCGGCTCGGCCGCCGGGACGACAGCGGCGTCCTCGCCACGACCGGCGTTGGCCTGCGCGGCCGAGCGGGCCTGCAGGCCCTCGGCGACCGCGTCGGCGATCACGCGGGTCAGCAGCGCGGTGCTGCGGATGGCGTCGTCGTTGCCCGGGATCTTGTAGTCGACCTCGTCGGGGTCGCAGTTGGTGTCGAGGATCGCGACGACGGGGATGTTGAGCTTGCGCGCCTCGCCGACGGCGATGTGCTCCTTCTTGGTGTCCACGATCCAGACGGCGCTCGGCACCTTCTTCATGTCGCGGATGCCGCCGAGGGAGCGCTCGAGCTTAATCCGCTCACGGGAGAGAACCAGCTGCTCCTTCTTCGACAGGCTGACCAGCGCACCGGTCTGCTCGAGCTCCTCGAGCTCCTTCATGCGCTCCAGCCGCTTGTAGACGGTCTGGAAGTTGGTGAGCATGCCGCCCAACCAGCGCTGGTTCACGTAGGGCATGCCGACGCGGGTCGCCTGCTCGGCGATGACCTCCTGCGCCTGACGCTTGGTCCCGATGAACATGATCGAACCGCCGTGGGCGACGGTCTGCTTCACGAACTCGTAGGCCTGGTCGATGTAGCCCAGCGTCTGCTGGATGTCGATGATGTAGATGCCGTTGCGCTCGGTGAAGATGAAGCGCTTCATCTTCGGGTTCCAGCGACGGGTCTGGTGCCCGAAGTGGACCCCGCTGTCGAGCAGGTTCTTCATGCTGACGACTGCCACGTGGCGCCGCCTTCCTTCTCGTGCACGGCCGGCCGGGGCCGGTCCGCGCTGCTCGGTTGTCGCGGGCACCGTGTGGTGGCCCGCCCTGGTGCCCGCACCGCGCCACCGAACCCGTTCCGGGGAACGGGACCGGGGTGGCGACCGGCCTGCCGTACCAGCAGGAGGCGGACACGCGAAGTCGATCCGCCGGAGGCGGACCGCACCGGTGAGCATACGCCGTGCTCAGCGGTCCCCCGACCGGGTCGTCCCCGGCCCACCCGCTGGTCCACACCCCCGTCCCGGACCGCCCTCGACGGCTCCCCCGTGGCGAGGCTGACCGACGTGCCGCCCGCCCGCGTCCTGGTCCCGCTCACCGTGCTCCTCGTCCTCCTCGGTGGGGTGCCGGCCGCCTCTGCCGCACCCGTCGCCCCGCTGTGGGGCTGGCCGGTCACCGCTGGCACGCCGGTCACCCGGCCGTTCGCACCGCCGCCGTCGCCGTACGCGGCCGGACACCGGGGCGTGGACCTCGCCACCGTCCCCGGGCAGCCCGTCGTCGCCGCGGGGGTCGGCGTGGTCGCGTTCGCCGGCATGGTGGCCGGACGCCCGGTGGTCAGCGTCGACCACCCCGGCGGGCTGCGGACGACGTACGAGCCGGTGACGCCGTCGGTGGCAGCCGGCCAGGCCGTCGCGCTCGGGACACCGCTGGGCGAGCTGACCGCCGGGCACGCCGGCTGCCCGGCCGAGGCCTGCCTGCACTGGGGGCTGCGCCGGGGCGGGACCTACCTGGACCCGCTCTCCCTGCTGCGTGCCCCGCGGGTCCGGCTGCTGCCGTGGGACTGATCCGTCGTGATCACCGACGGCGGTCCCGCGCCCGGTTACGGTCCAGGGGTGCGATTCCGACGCAAGCCCAAGCCGGACCCCGCCGCCGTCGACCCCACGGCCACCTCAGCCACGGAGGGGTCGGCGGAGGACACGGCGCTGGACGAGGTGGCCGAGCAGGTGCGGCGGGACCTGCAGCGGGTCGTCGACCGGTTCGGCTGGGCGGTGCTGCACGGCGGCGGCAACCCCGGCGACCCGCGGTGGTCCACCACCGTGGGGCTGACCGCTCTGGGCCACCCCGAGGTCATCGTGCTCGGCCTGCCGTTCGAGGCCGGCGAGAAGTACCTGAACCTGGTCGGCGAGGCGGTGCGGGGCGGTGCCCGGTTCACCCCCGGCGTCACGACGACCGCGCTCACCGACGAGACGTCGCCCGTGGTGTTCCTGCAGGTGGACGACGACCCGCGGACGTCGGTGGCCGAGCAGTTCTACGGGTCGGTCGAGGTCCTGCAGCTGGTCTGGCCGGACTCGACCGGCAAGCTGCCGTGGGAGGAGGGCCACCGCAACCCGCCGTCGGCCCAGCCGCTGTTGGGACCGGCGCCCACCAGCTGAGTCGGTGGGCAACTCGCGCTAGCAGAAGCCGATCGCGAGCCGGTCGGGTGCCGTTCCGCGCAGTTCATCCGGGCTCAGGACCACCCCGGTGAGTCGCTCCATGAGCAGCAGCGCTGCCTGGAGCCACCGGTCCTCTCGCTGCCCGAAGGCCAGGCCCTCCTCCTCCCCGACCTGCCCCATGACGTCGTACATCAGCGGTTCGAACTGGCGGACGAGCACACCGTCCACGGCGTACCCGAACCACATGTCCGCGTTGATGCTGGAGGAGACCACAGCGGCCCGGCCGTTGACGGACAGACTCTCGACCGCGCCGTCCAGTGTGGCGCCGGACCCGCTCGAGTCCTCGACCAGCACCGTCCAGTCAGCTGTGGTCCAGGCCTCGACGACGCTGGCCCATGGTGGGCCGACGACGTGATCGGCCCACGCACGGACCTCGGCCGCCGATCCGACGTCGGTCGCCCCGCCGGGTGCCAGCAGCTCCAACGCCCTCGCCGGCCCGAGACCCGCCACCAGGGACACGGTCGCCCCCGGCCCGAACACCGAGTCCTCGGCCGCCCAGTCGTACTGCGCGACGTCCTCGACGGGCACGGGTCTCCTCGAGGCGCAGGGGTCAGGCGATGTCGGCGAGCTTGGTGCGCAGGTGCAGGACCGCCTTGGTGTGCAGCTGGCAGATCCGGCTCTCGGTCACCCCGAGCACCCGGCCGATGTCGGCCAGCGTGAGCCCCTCGAAGTAGTAGAGGCTGACGACGACCTTCTCCCGCTCGGGCAGCTGCTCGACGGCGCGGGCCAGCAGCTGCCGGGCCTCGCCGTGCTCGGCCATCGCCTGCGGGTCCAGCGCGCTGGTGTCCTTGAGCGTGTCGACCAGGCGCGGGGCGGAACCGTCGTCGTCCACGAGCAGTTCGTCGAGGGCCACGACGTTGACCAGGGAGAGCTGGCCGAGGAACTTGCGGACCTCCTCGACGTCCATCTCCATCTCCTCGGCGATCTCCTCCTCGGTCGGGTTCCGCTGGAAGCGGGCCTCGAGGGCGGCGACCGTGCGCTCGAACTGGCGCGCCTTCATCCGCACCGACCGCGGGATCCAGTCCGTCGAACGCAGCTCGTCGATGATCGCGCCGCGGATGCGGGCCATCGCATAGCTCTCGAACTTGATCTCCCGGGAGGGCTCGAACCGGGTGATCGCGTCGATGAGCCCGAAGGTGCCGTAGGAGACCAGGTCGGCCTGCTCCACGTGCGCGGGCAGACCGCTGCCGACCCGGCCGGCGACGTACTTCACCAGCGGGGCGTAGTGCAGGATCAGCCGGTCGCGCAGCCCGGTCTCCCGGTCGACGACGTAGCGCGCCCACAGCTCGGCGATGCCGGCGTCGGGGTCACCGCTCACACCGACCTGCTGCACCGTTGCCTCAGACACCTGCACTCCCCCGCTCGACCGATGCTGCTGGGTTCACCGCTGCACTGCTCATCGCTGCGCTCCTCACGCTCGGGGGTGGGCGCGGGCGTGGACCGCCCGCAGCCGCTCGACCGTCACGTGCGTGTAGACCTGCGTGGTCGCGAGGCTAGCGTGGCCCAGCAGTTCCTGGACGCTGCGGAGGTCGGCGCCGCCCTCCAGGACGTGTGTGGCCGCCGAGTGCCGGAGCCCGTGCGGACCCACGTCCGGCGTGCCCGGGGTCGCCGCGATTGCGGCGTGCACCAGCCGCCGCGCCTCGCGCGGGTCCAGCCGGCCGCCGCGCACACCCAGCAGCAGCGCCGGTCCGCTCGCCGCGGTGGCCAGTGCCGGGCGCCCGCGGGTCAGCCACGTCTCCAGGGCCTCGGCGGCCGGGACGCCGAAGGGGACGCTGCGCTCCTTGCGGCCCTTGCCCAGCACGCGCAGCAGCCGGCGTCCCCGGTCGACGTCGTCGATGTCGAGGCCCACGAGCTCACCGACCCGGATGCCGCTGGCGTAGAGCAGCTCCACCACCAGCACGTTGCGCAGCCGCAGCGCCGTGTCCGCGGCGTCCTCGTCCTCGGCCGGGGGGCGGGCGGCCTCCTCCAGCACCGCCCGCGCCTGGTCGGCGGCGAGCACCCCGGGCAGCGTGCGGTGGGCCTTGGGGCTCGACAGCCGCAGGCCGACGTCCTCGGCCGTCTGCCCGCTGCGCCGGAGGTGGGCGGTGAACGAGCGGGCCGAGGCGGCGCGGCGGGCGGTGGTGGAGCGGCTGTCGCCGCGGGTGCGCCCCAGCGCCAGCCAGCTGCGCAGGGCCGCCAGGTCGAGATCGGCGACGGTCCCCCCGCCGCGCCGGACCAGGTGGTCCAGCAGCGAGACGACGTCACCGACGTAACCCCGCACGGTGTGCTCGGAGAGGTCTCGCTGCAGGCTGAGGTGCTCCTGCCAGCCGTCCAGCGACTCGGCCAGCGCCGGCGGCAGGGCCGCACGCAGCGCAGCTGTCCCGGTGGCCATGGGTGGAGCGTCCGTCGGCGGGCACGGCCGGTCAACGTGCCGCGCCGTGGACCGGTCGTGCGCTACCGGTCACGGGACGGCGGGGTGACCCGCCATCCGGTGCCGGTCCACTCGACCAGGCCGTGCAGCTCCAGCGCCGGCAGCACCCGCAGGACGTCGAGCACCTCGCACCCGGCGACCGTCGCCAGCCGCTCCGGTGACACCCCCAGCCGCACCGGGCAGGCGTCCAGCACCCGCCGGGCGACGTCGGACAGCGAGTCGCGCACGGACCCGGGCCG
>NZ_JAAGWH010000048.1 GCF_010682105.1 Modestobacter muralis
GTCAGCGGGCGCGGTGAGGCCCTCCCCCACCCGGCCCACCGTCTCCACGACCTCGGCGGCCGAGGTGACCAGCCTGGCGCCGCGCTCGGTGTCGCGCAGCAGCTGGTGGCACCCGACGCTCATCGCCGACGTCACCGGCCCGGGCACCGCCATCACCGACCGGCCCAGATCCCGCGCCCGGTGCGCGGTCGCCTGTGCCCCGGAGCGGGCGGCCGCCTCGACCACCACCGTGCCCCGGGTGAGCGCGGCGATGAGCCGGTTGCGGACGAGGAAGCGGTGGCGGAGCGGCGCGCAGCCCGGCGGCCACTCGCTGACCAGCAGTCCGTCGTCGAGCACCCGGGTGAACAGCGCCGAGTGCCCGCTGGGGTATGCCCGGTCGACCCCGCAGGCCAGGACGACGACGGTCGGCGCTCCCGCAGCCAAGGAGCCCCGGTGGGCCGCTGCGTCGATGCCGAACGCGCCGCCGGAGACCGTGGTCCACCCCCGCTCCCCCAGCCCGTGGGCCAGCTCGGCGGCGACGTGCTCGCCGTAGGCGGTGGAGGCCCGTGAGCCGACCAGCGCCACCGAGCGGTCGACCAGGTCGTCGAGCGGACGGTCACCACGCACCCACAGCGCCAGTGGCGGCACCAGCACCCTGGTGCGGTCCAGCGGGCGGCCCCCGACGTCGGCCTGCGGCTGGGTCGCGGTCAGCGTCAGGCAGTGCAGGGCCGCGGCCGGCCACTCGTCGTCCTCGGGGACGACCAGCCGGCCACCACTGCGCTGCACGCGGGCGAGGTCGTCCAGGCTCACGTCCTCCTGGGCCCGCGCACCGACCAGCGCCTGGACCGCCCGCGGCGCGCGCCCGGCGCGCAGGGCGGCCGCCGCGACGACCGGCCCGGCCTCGGTGACGAACTGCCACATGGCGACCGAGCCGGGTTCGACCGCACGGGACAGCCAGGCTCGCGCCAGCCGGACGTCGGCGGGGACACCTCCCTGGTCGGCGGTCACACCGCCACCCGCTGCAGCCACACGCCCAGCGCCTCGGCGACCTGGTCGGGGCCCAGGGTGACCAGCCCGGCCACGTAGGCGAGAGTCCAGGCAACCCGGAACACGACCGCTCCGCATGGCTGGTCAGTGTCGCCGCACTGGCTGACTTGCTGGTCAGCGGACGAACCAGCACAGTTCCCCAGCGTGGACGCGATCCTCGGTCTGGTCGTCAGCGTCGCGGGCGTCGCCGTCCTCGTCTTCGCTCCCCGGTTGGCGCACCAGAACGAGGCCGGCAGCCGGGTGCTCGGCCGGTTCGACCCGTACGCGAGAAGGCCTCGCTTCATGCGGGCGTGGTCACTGGCGATCACCAGGGCAGTGGGGGGCCTGTGGATCATCCTCGGTCTGCTCGCCGTCGTCGGCGTCGTCGACTGGGTCTGACGACGGCGGCTGAGATCTCCGGTCGGAGTCATGCCGCGACCCGTTGTAGGCGCATCCCCAGTGCCTCCACCACGTCCTCAGCGGTGGGTGTCGTGCGACCTGCCAAGTCCGCAACAGTCCAGGCGACCCGGAGGACGCGGTCGAAGCCGCGCACCGACAGCGAGCCGCGCTCCAGTGCCCGCTCGGCCAGTGCCAGCGAGCCGCGGGCGGGTCTCCACCGCTCACGGAGCAGCCGACCCGGCACCTCGCTGTTCAGCGACAGCCCCGTGCCGGCCATCCGCTCCGCGGCGGCCGCCCGGGCGCGCCGCACCCGCTCGGCCACCGCCGCGGTGGGCTCGGGGCTGCCCGTCCCGTCCAGCCAGGCAGCGCGCGTCACGGGCGGCAGGGTCACCCGTAGGTCGATCCGGTCCAGCAGCGGACCGGACAACCGAGACTGGTAGCGCCGCCGCTCCAGCGGGCTGCAGGTGCACGCGGTGTCACCGGCCGCGCTCGCGCACGGGCAGGGGTTGGCCGCGAGCACCAGCTGGGTCCGGCAGGGGAAGGTGGCCGAGCCGTTGGCCCGGTGGATGGTCACCTGCCCGCGCTCCAGCGGCTGCCGCATCGTGTCCAGCACCGTGCGCGCGAACTCGGGGGCCTCGTCCATGAACAGCACGCCCAGGTGGGCGCGGGACAGCGCACCGGGGCGGATCTGCCCGGAGCCACCACCGACCAGGGCGGCCATCGTCGCCGAGTGGTGCGGGGCCTCGAACGGCGGTCGGGTCACCAGCGGCGCCCCCGGGGGCAGCGTGCCGGCGATCGAGGCGATGGCGGTCACCTCCAGGGCCGCCCGCTCGTCCAGCGGCGGCAGCAGACCGGGCAGCCGCTCGGCCAGCATCGTCTTGCCCGCGCCGGGCGGGCCGGTGAGCAACAGGTGGTGCCCGCCGGCCGCGGCGATCTCCACCGCCCGCCGGCCGGCGGCCTGCCCGACGACGTCGGCGAGATCGGGACCCGGCGGTGCAGGGTCGGCAGCTCCCCGCTCGTGCCGGGTCAGCAGGACGCGGCCGGTCAGGTGGGCGACGACCTGGCCGAGGCCGCCGGCAGCGAGCACGTCGACGCCCTCGACCAGGCCGGCCTCGTCGGCGTTGTCCAGCGGGACCACGACCTGGCGGTGCCCGGCCGCCGCCGCGGCGAGCACGGCCGGCAGCACCCCGCGGACGGCGCGCAGCGACCCGTCCAGGCCGAGCTCGCCGAGAAGCACCAGGTCCCCGACGCGCGCCGCGGGCAGCACACGCGCCGCGGCGAGCACGGCGACGGCCAGCGCCAGGTCGAAGCCGCTGCCCTGCTTGGGCATCGCGGCCGGGGAGAGCCCGATGGTCACCCGGCGCAGCGGAAACTCGTGACCGCTGTTGACCACGGCCGCACGCACCCGGTCCACCGACTGGCGCACCACGGCGTCGGGCAACCCCACCAGGACCACGGTCGGCACCCCGGCCGCCAGGTCGACCTCCACCTCGACCATGGCCCCCCGCACACCGACCAGGCCCACCGACCACGTCCGCGCGAGGCTCATCAGAACGCGTTCCGCAGGTGCGTCACCCGCGGCCGGCCGGTGGCGGGCACGAGCACCCCGACCACGTCGAAGCGCAGGTCGGGCGCGTGGTGGTCGTGGGCCGCCAGCCAGGCGCGCGCCAGCACCCGCAGCCGGTGGCGCTTGGTGCGGGTGACGGCCTCGGCCGGGGAGCCGAACCCGCCGCCGGTCCTGGTCTTGACCTCGCAGAAGACCAGCGCGTCGCCGTCCCGGGCGACCAGGTCCAGCTCACCGTCGCGGCAGCGCCAGTTGCGGTCGAGGACCGTGAGCCCGGCGTCGGTGAGCACACGCGCGGCCACCCGCTCGCCGTAGGCGCCGAGCGCGGCACGGGAACCGGGCGGTGGGGGGTTCTGGGAAGTCGTCACCCCAGGACGGTGGCCGGTCGGCGGGCGGCCCCGCCAGGGCCCGGCCCGAGCTGTGGACGGCGCCCTCCGGTGTGGACAGCGGCCGGCCGGCGCGGGTCAGGACCGGGCAGCCTGCCCCGGTGGAGCAGAGGTCAGGGCAGGCGCGGGTTGTCGGGCAGTTCGAGATCGGGCTTGTCCAGCTCCTCGACGTTGACGTCCTTGAACGTCACCACGCGCACGTTCTTCACGAACCGGGCGGGGCGGTACATGTCCCACACCCAGGCGTCGGAGAGCTTCAGCTCGAAGAACACCTCTCCCCCGGCGTCGCGGACCTGGAGGTCGACGCTGTTGGCCAGGTAGAAGCGCCGCTCGGTCTCCACGACGTAGGAGAACTGGCGGACGATGTCCTTGTACTCGCGATAGAGCTGCAGCTCCATCTCGGTCTCGTACTTCTCGAGGTCCTCGGTGCTCATCGCGCGTGCTCCATCGGTGCCGGGGACGTCAGTGCCGCGACCGGGGACCCGGGCGGCACGCCTCCATCATCGTGCATGGCGGCCGGTGCCGACACCGCCCCCGTGCGCGCCGCGTGCGCGTCCCGGGCCCGGGCCACGTTGACGTACCGCATCCGGTGCTCGGTGCAGGGGCCGTGGCGGTCGAGGGCGGCGCTGTGCACGTCGGTGATGTAGCCCTTGTGCTCGGCGAAGCCGTACTCGGGGAAACGGCCGTCGAGCTCGACCATCACCCGGTCCCGGGTCACCTTGGCCAGCACCGAGGCCGCGGCCACGCAGGCGGCGACCCGGTCGCCCTTCCAGACCGCCAGCGAGGGCTGGGACAGCCCGCTGACCGGGAAGCCGTCGCTCAGGACGTAGTCCGGGCCGGGTGCCAGCGCGCGGACCGCGCGCCGCAGGGCCTCGATGTTCGTCACGTGCATCCCCCGGGCGTCCAGGTCCCCCACCGGGATCGACACCACCGACCACGCCACCGCCCGGTCGACGACCTCGGCGTAGACCTCCTCGCGGGTGGCGGGGTTGAGCAGCTTGGAGTCGGCCAGCCCCGGCACCTTGCCGCGCCGTCCGGCGGGCAGCACGCAGGCGGCCGCGACCAGCGGCCCGGCGCAGGCACCACGGCCGGCCTCGTCGGTCCCGGCGATGGCGGCGAAGCCGCGCCGGCGCAGCGAGCGTTCCATCGTCCAGAGGTCGTCGCGGGCGTCGTCCGCGGCGGTCCGGCGCGGACGGGGTCCGGCGGGAGAAGGTCGGGCGGCCATCGCCTGCCGACAGTACGTCGGCCCGCCCGGCCCGTCAGTGTCCGGTCGGACACCCGGAGCCAGGCGATGAGGCACCGCGGGCCGGTCCCCGGGGGAACGGGGACCGGCCCGCGGCCTCCGGCCGGCTCGGCGCCGGCCGGGTGGCGGGGACGAGACCGTCCCCGCCGGCTGGGGAGCCCGGCCGGCGCACCGGCGGACCGGGCGCAGGCAGCGGCTCAGCCGCCCGCGGGGTCCAGGGAGTGGGCTCCGCAGGTGCAGCCCGGGGCGCGAGCCGACAGGACCAGGGAGACCGCGTGCGCCCGGTCGCGGGCACCGAGCTTGCGCAGGATGGCCTTGACGTGGGACTTGACGGTGTCCTCGGAGATGAACAGGTTGGTGCCGATCACCCGGTTGGTCTGCCCTTGGACGAGCTCGTCGAGGACGTCGGCCTCGCGGCGGGTCAGCGGAGCGGTGAGGGTGAGCTCGCGGGACACCGGCTCGGTGTGGCCCTCGCCGCGGCGGATCTGCGGGTCGACCACGGTGCGCCCGGCGCGGGCGGCCAGGACGGCCCAGCCCAGCATCGTCGGGGAGGTGTTCATGAGCAGGTAGCCGCGGATGCCGGCGGCCAGCGCCTCGTTGACCACACCGGGCTCGTCGGAGGTGGCCAGCGCCACCACCGCCACCTGCGGGTGGCGGCGCCGCAGGTCGCGGACGGCGCTGAGCGTGGCCGCGCGCCCGGAGCCCAGCTCGATCACGACGGCGTCCGGCCGGGCGGCGTCGGCGAGCGCGACCGCACGGCGCAGCTCCCCGGGCGGGCCCACGACCTGCAGGCCGGCGGTCTCGTCGACCATGCCGGTGAGGCCACGGCGGAGGACCGGCGCGTCGGCGAGCAGCAGCACGCGGGTCACGCCGCGGGGCGCGCTCGGCAGGGGGGTGGACACGGCTGGAACTCCGCTCGGGGAAGGGACACTCCCCCGTCCATCGGACGGCCGCGCGACGTCCTTGAGCGACGTCGCCTGGCACCGCCCCGTCCGTGTGGTCTAGCGGGGGTCGGTCTCCCGGCCGGGGCGGGTCTGCGCCGGCCGGCGCACGCGCCGCCAGCCGGTGCGCGGCGGACGGCGGGAGGGCCCGGTCAGCCCCGCGCGCCGGGACCGCAGCCGACGGCGGGCGGCCGTGATCGGCACCGCCCCGGCCAGCCCCAGCACGTAGGGCACGGCCAGCGCCGCCGCACCCTGCACCGGCTGCTGGACGTCGTCCACGCCCGGGACGGCCTGTCCCTGGGCTTGCTGCGGCTGGATGTCGGGGGCGTGCAGCACCCCGAACCGGTCGAGCGGCCAGACGATCAGCGCGGCCTTGCCGATCACGTCGTCGACCCCGATCGTGCCGGCGTACTGGTCGGTCATGTGCGCCTTGGAGTCCGCCGACGCCGAGCGGTGGTCGCCCATCACCCAGAGCCGGCCCTCGGGGACGACGACCGGGCTGAACTCCCGCCCGCTCTGCCCGCCGGTGCTCAGCGGCGAGTCCTGGTAGATGTAGGGCTCGTCCAGCGGCTGGCCGTCGACCAGCACCCGGCCCTGCGGGTCGCAGCACTCGACCGTCTGCCCGGCGGTGGCGATGACGCGCTTGACGTAGTCGTCCTCGCTCGGCGGCGCGACGCCGATCGCCCGGCCCAGGGTCAGCAGCGCGCCGGAGACCCAGTTGCTCGGCTCGGCGACGGTGATCTCCGGGGACCAGGTGTCCGGACCGCGGAAGACCACGATGTCGCCGGGCTCGGGCTCGCCGAACCAGTAGGGAACCTTGTTGACGAGCACCCGGTCACCGGTGCAGCCGGTGCAGCCGTGCAGCGTCTGCTCCATCGAGCCCGAGGGGATGAAGAACGCCTGCACCAGGAAGGTCTTGACCACCAGCGCCAGCACGAAGGCGATCACCAGCAGCACCGGGAGCTCGCGCAGCAGCGACCCCTTCTTCACCGCCGCGTGCCCGCCGCGGCCGCTCGCCCGTGCCGCTGGGCCTGTGGCGGGGTCGGTGGGCTCGCCGGGACGGGAGTCGGCCGGCTCGTCAGGCCCGTGCGTGCTCATCGCCGCCCAGCCTACGGTCCACCGACCCGGGGCACCGGCAACCCGCCCACCCGTCCGGCCCCGGACGCACGACCGGCCCGGCTGCAGAGCGCAGCCGGGCCGGTCGGGACGTGCGATGGGTCAGCGGGAGACGATCTCGCGCTTCTCCTTGATCTTGGCCTTCTTGCCACGCAGCTCGCGCAGGTAGTACAGCTTGGCCCGGCGGACGTCACCGCGGGTCAGCACCTCGATCTTCTCCAGCACCGGGGTGTGCACCGGGAAGGTGCGCTCCACGCCGACGCCGAAGCTGACCTTGCGGACGGTGAAGGTCTCGCGGATGCCGCCGCCCTGACGCCGGATGATCACGCCCTGGAACACCTGCACACGGGAGCGGGTGCCCTCGATCACGCGCACGTGCACCTTCACGGTGTCGCCGGGCCGGAAGGTGGGGATGTCGTCGCGCAGCGACACGTTGTCGAGGGCGTCCAGGGTGTTCATCGCAGCAGTCCTCAGTTCTAGCGGAAAGTCGTCGTGGTACGGGCAGCGGTGTCCCGGTGCCTCAGTACCGGGTGGCTGCGCTCCACCGCCCGGTAAGGGGGCGGAGCCACCACCGGGGCGAACCGGCGGCCTGCAGCAGCTCTCTACTGTGCCACATCTTCAGTCGACGATGCGTGGCGGGCCTGCCCAGGGGCCCGCGAGCACCTCGACCAGCGACCCGGCCAGGCTGCGCGGGGCGAAGGACTCGGTGCTGGCGGTGAGCTCGGCGACCGACCACCAGCGGTGCGGCTGGTCGTCGGCCAGCTCCTCGTCGGTCCGCCCGCTCGGGTCGACGGTGTGGACGACGTCGCGCAGCGCGAAGTAGGTTTCCCGGGAGTCGACCACGGTCTCACCCCACGGCCACACGTGCCGGCGCAGCCACACCGGGCCCTCGAGCGCGGCCGGGTCGACGAGCAGGCCCAGTTCCTCGGCCAGCTCGCGGACGGCGGCGGTGCGCAGGTCCTCGCCGTCCTCGACACCACCGCCGGGGGTGTACCAGAACCGGACCGGCTGACCGAGCTGCGCGGCGGGCCCTCGGGAGCCCAGCAGCAGCACCCGCTGCTGCGGGTCGATCACCAGCACGCGGCTCGCCGGGCGGACCCAGGACGCAGCGGTCACGCCCGGCCCGGCGGGTCGGCGTCCAGGGCGGCGCGGTCGGCGGCGTCCAGCGCCCCGTCGGGCAGCGCGGCCAGCAGGTCGGGACGGCGGTCGGCGGTGCGGCGCAGCGACTGCCCACGCCGCCACCGGGCGATCGCGGCGTGGTCGCCGGACAGCAGCACCGGCGGGACCTCCAGCCCCTGCCATGAGGCGGGGCGGGTGTAGGACGGGCCCTCGAGCAGGCCGTCGGCGTGCGAGTCGAACTCGACGGAGTCGGCGTTGCCGACCACGCCGGGGATCAGCCGGGTGACCGCCTCGACCATCACCAGCACCGCGGACTCGCCGCCGGCCAGCACGTAGTCACCGATCGAGACCTCCGAGACCGGACCGGAGCCCGCGGCCCAGTCCGCGACGCGCTGGTCGATGCCCTCGTAGCGACCGCAGGCGAAGACCAGCCCGGGCTCGGTGGCCCACTGCGCCGCCACGGCCTGCGTGAAGGGGCGCCCGGCCGGCGTCGGCACCACCAGCCGGGTGCCCGGCGGGCGGACGGCCTCGAGCGCTCGGCCCCAGGGCTCGGGGCGCATGACCATCCCGGGACCGCCGCCGTACGGGGAGTCGTCGACGGTGCGGTGCACGTCACCGGTCCACTGCCGCAGGTCGTGGACGCCGATGTCGACGAGGCCGCGCTGGGCGGCCTTGCCCAGCAGCGACTGGCCCAGCGGGGCGAGGTACTCGGGGAAGATGGTCAGGACGTCGACCCGGAACGCCGCCCGGGGTCCGGCGCCCACCGGTGCGGCGTCCACAGGTGCGTCGCTCACAGGTCGAGGAGCCCCTCGGGTGGGTCGACGACCAGCCGTCCCGCTGCCACGTCGACGGTGGGGACGATGGCGCTGACGAAGGGCACCAGCAGCTCACCGCCGCCGGTGCGGGCCACCACCAGCAGCTCGGTGCCCTCGTGGCGCACGCCGGTGACCTCGCCGATCGGCGAGCCGTCGGGCAGCACGGCGGCCAGCCCGACGAGCTGGTGGTCGTAGAAGGAGTCGGGGTCCTCCAGCGGAGGCAGCTCCGCGACGGGGACCAGCAGCTGGGTGTTGCGCAGCGCGTCGGCGGCCTCGCGGTCGGCCACCACCGTGCCGTCGGGCAGGACCAGCGTGAGCAGCAGCGTGCCGCTGTGCCAGCGGGCTGCCTCGATGGTGAGCGGGCCTCGCGCGGCCGGGTCGGTGAGCAGCGCCGTCCCGGGGGCGAAGCGCAGGTCGGGGTCGTCGGTGCGCACCTCGACGGTCACCTGACCACGGACACCGTGGGGCCGGCCGATGCGGCCGACCACCACGGTGTCGGTGTTCTGCGGGGTGGCGCCAGGGGCGCCGGGAGTGCTCAGCGCCCGTCGGTGTCGACGACGTCGACCCGGAGGCCGCGTCCACCGACACCGGTCATGACCTGGCGCAGGGCCTTGGCGGTGCGCCCGCCGCGGCCGATGACCTTGCCGAGGTCCTCGGGGTGGACCCGGACCTCGAGGGTCTTGCCGCGCCGGCCGTTGACCAGGTCGACCACGACGTCGTCGGGGTTGTCGACGATGCCCTTGACCAGGTGCTCGAGCGCCTCTTCCAGCACGTCTTACTCGGCGGCGGCAGCCGGCTCGGCCGCAGCCGGCTCAGCGGCAGCAACCGGGGTCTCGGCGACCGGAGCAGCGTCGGCGGCCGGGGCAGCGTCAGCAACCGGGGCAGCGGGGGTCGCGTCGGCCTTGGGGGCGGCCTTCTTCTTCGGGGTGGTGGCGTCGACGGCCGGCTCACCCATGGAGGCGCGGGCGGCCTCCTCGTAGATGGCCTTCTTGTCGGCCTTGGGGGCCGCGACGCGCATGGGGGCCGGAGCCGGCTCGCCCTTGAACTTCTGCCAGTCACCGGTCACCCGGAAGATGGCGCGGACGGCCTCGGTCGGCTGCGCGCCGACACCGAGCCAGTAGGCGGCGCGCTCGGCGTCGACCTCCATGAAGGACGGGTCCTCCTTGGGGTGGTACTTGCCGATCGTCTCGATCGAACGACCGTCCCGCTTGGTGCGGGCGTCGGCGACGACGATGCGGTAGTACGGCGCGCGCATCTTGCCCAGGCGCATGAGCTTGATCTTGGTGGCCACGAGTGTGGTGTGCTCCTCGAACGTGTGTGGTTGCTCGCCGGACGGACGCGTGGGGGTACGCACGGGGCGGAGCGATGGACACGGCCGGCGACGGTGAGAGGGCCGCCCACCGGCGTGTTCGACAGCCCATGATGCCAGATCCCCGGAGGAGTGCTGTGACCAGGACCGGACTGCTGCACCATGTGGAGATCTGGGTGCCCGACCTGGCCCGCGCGGAGCGGTCCTGGGGCTGGCTGCTCACCCGGCTCGGCGCCGAGCCGTTCCAGGCGTGGGCGCACGGTCGCTCTTGGCGCAGCGGTGACACCTACGTCGTCCTCGAACAGTCCCCGGCACTGGTCGGCGAGGGGCACAACCGCCGCTCCCCCGGGCTCAATCACCTGGCGTTCTGGTTCGACGGCGACCTGGACGCGTTGGTCGCCGAGGCGCCCGGGCACGGCTGGACGCTGCTGTTCCCCGACCGGCACCCGCACGCCGGCGGGCCCGACCACCGGGCCGCCTACCTGGAGGACGGCGACGGCTACGAGGTGGAGCTGGTCGCCCGGGGTCCGGCCACCTGACCGACCGTCCCGCCGGTGCGGGACGCGGCGGGACGGTCGGCGAGGTGGCTCAGGCCCGGACGGCGGCGAGGACGGCGGTGGCGGCCTCGGCGACCGGCACCTCCGAGCGCTCGCCGGTGGCCCGGTCCCGGACCTCGATGACGCCCTCGGCCAGGCCGCGGCCCACCGTGACGATCGTCGGCATCCCCAGCAGCTCGGCGTCCTTGAACTTCACCCCGGGGCTGACCTTGGGCCGGTCGTCGAAGAGCACGGTCAGCCCGGCGGCGACCAGCTCACCGGCGAGGGTCTCGGCGAACTCCATGACCGCGGCGTCCTTGCCGGTGGCGACCAGGTGCACGTCGGCCGGGGCGATCGACCGCGGCCAGACCAGGCCCAGCTCGTCGTGCATCGACTCGGCGATGGCGGCCACGGCCCGGGAGACACCGACGCCGTAGGAGCCCATGGTGACGGTGACCAGCTTGCCGTTCTCGTCGAGCACCTTGAGGTCCAGCGCCTCGGCGTACTTGCGGCCGAGCTGGAAGATGTGGCCCATCTCCACGCCGCGGGCCAGCTCCAGCGGACCGGAGCCGTCCGGGGCGGGGTCGCCGGCGAGCACCTCGGCGGCCTCGATCACGCCGTCCCAGGTGAAGTCCCGGCCGGCGACGAGGTCGAAGACGTGCTTGCCGTGCTCGTTGGCGCCGGTGATCCAGCGGGAGCCGGGGACGACGCGGGGGTCGACCAGGTAGCGGATGCCCGACGTCCCCTCGGTGCCCAGCACCTGCGGCCCGATGTAGCCCTTCACCAGCGCGGGGTGCGCGGCGAAGTCGGTGAAGACGTCGATCTCGGCCGGGGCGACCTGGGCCTCGAGCCGCTTGGCGTCGACCTCCCGGTCACCGGGCAGGCCGATGACCAGCGGCTCGCGCGTGCCGTCGGGGTGCACGAGGGTGACCACGACGTTCTTCAACGTTGCGGCCGCGGTGTACCCGGCGTCGGGGAACCGCTCGTTCGCCATCGCGACCAGCGAGGCGATGGTCGGGGTGTCGGGGGTGTCCTCGACGTGGGCCGCGGGCAGCCCGTCGAAGGGGACCGACTCCGGGACGACGGTGCGCACCGCCTCCACGTTGGCCGCGTACCCACCGGCCGAGCGGACGAAGGTGTCCTCACCGATCGACGTCGGGTGCAGGAACTCCTCGCTCTTGGAACCGCCCATCGCCCCGGACATCGCCGAGACGATCACGTACTCCAGCCCGAGCCGGTCGAAGATCCGGATGTAGGCGGCGCGGTGCGCGGCGTAGGAGGCGTCCAGCCCGGCGTCGTCCACGTCGAAGGAGTAGCTGTCCTTCATGGTGAACTCGCGGCCGCGGAACAGCCCGGCGCGGGGCCGCGCCTCGTCCCGGTACTTCGTCTGGATCTGGTAGAGCGAGACCGGCAGGTCCTTGTAGGAGCCGTAGAGGTCCTTCACCAGGAGCGTGAACATCTCCTCGTGCGTGGGGCCGAGCAGGAAGTCGTTGCCCCGGCGGTCCTTGAGGCGGAAGAGGTTGTCGCCGTACTCGGTCCAGCGGCCGGTCGCCTCGTAGGGCTCACGCGGCAGCAGCGCAGGGAAGTGCACCTCCTGCGCGCCCATCGCGTCCATCTCCTCGCGGACGATGCGCTCGACGTTCCGGAAGACCCGCCAGCCCAGCGGCAGCCAGGTGAAGCCTCCTGGCGCCGCACGCCGGATGTAGCCGCCGCGGGCGAGCAGGCGGTGGCTGGGGACCTCGGCATCGGCCGGGTCGTCGCGCAGGGTGCGCAGGAACAGGGAAGACATCCGAAGGAGCACGGGTGGAGTCTCCCAGGCGGCCCGGGACGTGCGTCCACGGGTTTGACGGGCCGCCCGGGGGACGCCGCGGTCAGGCCGGTTCGGGCACGCCGCCGGGGTCGCCACCGGGGTCGCCGGGCGTCGGCTCGATCGGCGGCGGGGGCAGCGGCTCCGGCGCGTCGGGCAGCAGCTCACCCGGGTCGTCCGGGATGGGCACGGTCGGGTCGATCAGGGGCTCCGGCTCGGGCAGTGGCGACACCATCGCAGCAGTCAACCAGCGCCCGGCCGTCCGCGACAGGCTCAGGCGACGACGACGCCGCGCAGCACCGTCCGTTGCGGCCGGGTGAGCGTGTCCAGGTCCCGCCGCGGGTCGCTGTCGTAGACGACGAGGTCGGCCGGCGCCCCCTCGACGATGCCGGGCAGGCCGAGCCACTCACGCGCGGCCCACGACCCCGCGGCCAGCGCCGCCTCGGCCGGCAGCCCGGCGGTGTGCAGCGCCCGGATCTCCGCGGCGATGACGCCGTGCTCGATCCCACCGCCGGCGTCGGTGCCGGCGAACACCGGGACCCCGGCCTCATAGGCGGCCCGCACCACCGCCCCCGAGCCCGCGTACAGCCGCCGCATCGTGGAGGCGTAGGCGGGGAACTTCCGCTCCCCCGAGTCCGCGAAGCCGGGGAAGTTCTCCACGTTGACCAGCGTCGGGACGACGGCGGTGCCACGCGCCGCCATCTCCCCCACCAGCTCCTCGGTCAGCCCGGTGCCGTGCTCGATGCAGTCGATGCCGGCGGCGATGAGCGCGGGCAGGGCGTCGGTGCCGAAGGTGTGCGCGGTGACCCGGGCGCCCTCCTCGTGCGCGGCGGCGACCGCCGCGGCCACCACGTCGTCGGGCCACTCGGGCGCCAGGTCGCCGATCCCCCGGTCGATCCAGTCGCCCACCAGCTTGACCCAGCCGTCGCCGGCCCGGGCCTGCACGCGCACCTGCTCGACCAGGTCGCCCGGCTCGAGCTCGAGGGCGAGTGCGGGGATGTACCGGCGGGTGGCGGCCAGGTGCCGGCCGGCCCGCACGATCCGCGGGAGGTCGTCGAAGTCGTCGAGGGCCCGGGTGTCGACCGGCGACCCGCAGTCGCGCAGCGCCAGCACCCCGGCGGCCCGCTCGACCAGGGCCTGCTCGCGCAGCCCCGGCAGGTCGGTCACGTGGGCACCGCCGAGGGCGATGCCCACGTGGCAGTGCGCGTCCACCAGGCCGGGCAGCAGGTACCCGCCCCGGCTGACCGTCTCCGCACCCGGCACGCGGTCGAACGTGATCCGGCCGCGGTCGACCCACAGGTCCCGGTGCTCGCCCTCGGGGAGGACGACGCCGGCCAGGTGGAGCGCACGGTCGGTCACCGGGTCAACGGCCCTGCTGGTCCTTGAACTGGCTGAAGTCCAGCTTGCTCAGGTCCGGCAGCGCCTGACCCGGGGGCAGGCCCGGCATGCCACCGGGCAGCCCGCCCGGGAGCTGGCCGGGGAAGCCCGCGCCGCCCATGGCGCCGGGGGCACCGATCGCCCGGCGGGCCGGGGGCTTCTTGGCGCCGCCCTTGCCCTTCTTGCCCTTGCCCCGGGTGGCTGCGGCCTGCTGCTGACGGCCGCGGGCCTTCTTCGACATCGGGCCCATGCCGGGCATGCCCATGCTGCCGGCCATCTGGCCCATCATCTTCTGGGCCTGACCGAAGCGCTCCAGCAGCTGGTTGACGTCGGTGACGCTCACGCCGGAGCCGTTGGCGATGCGCACCCGCCGCGAGGCGTTGATGATCTTGGGGGTGACCCGCTCGGCCGGGGTCATCGACCGGATGATCGCCGCGGTGCGGTCCAGGTCGCGGTCGTCGACCTGCTTGAGCTGCTCCTTCATCTGCCCGGCACCGGGCAGCATGCCGAGCAGGTTCGCGATCGGCCCCATCTTGCGGATGGCCAGCATCTGCTCGAGGAAGTCCTCGAGGGTGAAGCCCTCGCGGCTGGCCAGCTTGCCGGCCATCTTCTCGGCCTGGTCGGCGTCGAAGGCCTGCTCGGCCTGCTCGATGAGGGTCAGGACGTCGCCCATGCCGAGGATGCGCGAGGCCATCCGCTCGGGGTGGAAGACGTCGAAGTCGGCCAGCTTCTCGCCGGTCGAGGCGAACATGATCGGCTGGCCGGTGACGTGGCGGACCGACAGCGCGGCACCACCGCGGGCGTCGCCGTCGAGCTTGGTGAGCACGACACCGGAGAAGCCGACGCCGTCCTGGAAGGCCAGCGCCGTGTTCACGGCGTCCTGGCCGATCATCGCGTCGACGACGAACAGCGTCTCGTCGGGTGAGACGGCGTCGCGGATGCCGGCGGCCTGGGCCATCAGCTCGGCGTCGATGCCCAGCCGGCCGGCGGTGTCGACGACGACAACGTCGTGCATGGTGCGCCGGGCGTGCTCGATGGACTCCCGCGCCACGGCGATCGGGTCGCCCACGCCGTTGCCCGGCTCGGGGGCGTAGACGTCGACGCCGGCCTGGCCGGCGACCACGGACAGCTGCTGCACGGCGTTGGGCCGCTGCAGGTCACACGCCACCAGCAGCGGGGTGTGCCCCTGCGCCTTGAGCCAGCGGCCGAGCTTGCCGGCCAGGGTCGTCTTGCCCGCACCCTGCAGGCCGGCGAGCATGATCACCGTCGGCGACTGCTTGGCGTAGCGGATCCGGCGGGTCTCCCCGCCCAGGACGTCGACGAGCTCCTCGTTGACGATCTTGATGATCTGCTGCGCGGGGTTCAGCGCGCCGGTGACCTCCGCGCCGCGCGCGCGCTCCTTGACGGAGGCGATGAACGAGCGGACGACGGGCAGCGCGACGTCGGCCTCGAGCAGGGCGATCCGGATCTCGCGCGCGGTGGCGTCGATGTCCTCGTCGGAGAGCCGGCCCTTGCCGCGCAGACCGGTGAAGACCTTGTCCAGGCGGTCGGAGAGGGTCTCGAACACAGCACGTCCTCACAGCACTCGGGCGTGCAGCCGGCTGCGGCCCCGCGGGGCCGGCGGACCGGCTCGGGCTCCCGGGGCCACCCCGGGGCCGTCACGCCACCTGTCTCCAGCGTAATGGCCCCCCGACCGGCGCAGGCGGTCGCGACCCTCTGCGAGGGGTAGGACCCGTCCTCCTCATGCCTCGGGAGCTCAGCACGAGCCTCTGAACGCCGGCGGGGGCAGCGGGGCCCTTCCTCAGGCGGCGCGGTGCCCGAGCTCGGCCCGCGGGGTGGCCGACCACCCGATGACCAGTGCGGTGCCGCAGTCGGTGCACGCCCACTCGGGGCAGGCGCTGCCGTCCGCGGTGTGGCCGTCGGTGCAGGTGGGCTGCTCGAAGTCGGTGTCCTCGCCGCAGGTCGGGCAGGGCAGGGTCTGCAGGTCGCTCATGGCGTCCCCTCTCGTCTCGGCGCCGGGCGTCGTCCGGCACGAGCGAACGTGCCACGGGGGTACGACAGAACGCGGCAGCCACCGGCCCGCGTGTCGCGTCCGACCGCGGGCCGGGCGCCCTGCTACCGGCCGGCCGGGTCCGGGGCGTCGCCACCGGCGGCGGCCACCAGCGCCCGCTCAGCGTGCCGGCGCTGCGCGGGGTCGATCGCCGTCCCGGCCGGGTCGCTGACGTAGAACGCGTCGACGGCGTCCCCGCCGAGGGTCTCGACCGTGGCGGAGGTGACGTCGAGGCCGGCCTCGGCCAGGGCGGCGGTGAGCCGGTGCAGCAGGCCGGCGCGGTCGGTGGCGCGCACCTCGACCAGCCCGGTGATGCCGGTCGCCTCGGCGTCGAACCAGGAGATCCGCGGCGGGCGCCCGCCGGCGGCGTCCTGGCTGTAGTCGCGCTCGCGCTGCCGCAGCCGCTCGGCCAGCGGCAGGGTGCCCTCCAACGCCGCCCGCACGCCGTCGGCCAGGATCTCCGGCACCGGCGCCCGCCCGAAGTGCGGCCGCACCGCGAACACCAGCGTGCCGTGGCCCCCTGCGACGCTGACCCGGGCCGCCCGCACGTCGAGCTGGTTGAGCGCCAGCACGCCCGCGCAGAGGCTGAACAGCCCCGGCCGGTCGGGGGCGCCGATGGTGACCTGCTGGCCGTCCAGGACGTCCTCGACACCGACCGTCACCGGCTCGGTGTGACCCTCCAGCGCCGGTGCCGGCCTGGTCACCTGCGGCGCGGTGGGTTCCAGCACCGGCTCGGGCACCGGCGCGCTGCCCAGCCGGGCCGCGACCCGGGCGACGAGCGCGGCGACCAGGTGGGCCTTCCACGGTGACCAGGCCGAGGTGCTGGTCGCCGCCCCGTCGGCCTGGGCGAGGGCGTGCAACAGCTGCAGCAGCGCGGGGTCGGCCCCGATCGCCTCCACCACCCGGTCGACGGTCTTGGGGTCGTCGAGGTCGCGGCGGGTGGCGACGTCGGGCAGCAGCAGGTGGTGCTCGACCATCGCCGACAGCGTGGTCACGTCGGCGGGGCTGAAGCCCATCCGGGCGGCCATCTCGGCGACCACGGTCATGCCGACCTCGGTGTGGTCGCCGGGCCAGCCCTTGCCGATGTCGTGCAGCAGCGCACCGACCAGCAGCAGGTCGGGCCGGTCGACGTCCCGGGTGAGCTCGGAGGCGGCGGCAGCGGCCTCGACGAGGTGCCGGTCGACGGTGTACCGGTGCCAGGGGTGCCGCTGCGGCAGCGACCGCACCCGGTCCCACTCCGGCAGCATCCGGGCCAGCAGCCCCTCCTGGTCCAGCTGCTCCAGCACCGGGACGGCGCTGCGCCCACTGGCCAGCAGGCGCAGGAACGACCATCGCAGCTCCGGCGGCCAGGGCTCGGGCAGCGGCGGGGCGTGCACGGCCAGCACCTTGAGCGTGTACGGCGACAGCAGCAGGTCCGCCCGCGCCGCGGCGGCGGCCCCGCGCAGCACGAGGCCGGGGTCGGCCGCCGGCCGGGCGTCGCGGGCCAGCACGACCTCGTCGCCCTGCCGGACCAGCCCCTCGGCCAGCGGCTCGCGGCGCACCCGGCGGTAGCGGGCGCGGGGCCGGCGCACCAGGGCGGTGTCGACCCGGCGCCAGGTCTCGTCGGCGACGAAGGCCAGCCGCCGTCCGGCCAGGCTGACCCGGCGCAGCAGCAGGTCGTCGTCGGGGACGCCGTCGGTGACCAGACCCAGCGCGCGGGCCACCGGCGCCTGCTCCTGGCGCACCAGCGTGTCGTTGGCCCGCCCGGTGCGCGCGCGCAGGGCGTCGCGGACGTCGAGCAGGAACGCGTAGGCCTCCCCCGCGTCGGCCGGCGCCTCGTCGGCCAGCTGCGCGGCGGCCAGCGCACGCAGCACCTGCCCCTCGCGGAGCCCGCCGTAGGCCTCCTTCAGGTCCGGTTCGAGCAGGAAGCCGAGCTCGCCGACCTGCCGACCTCGGGCCCGCCGGAGGTCGCGCAGCTGGGGCAGCAGCCGGCCGGCGTGCTGCCGCCAGGACGCGAGGGTGGCGGTGCGCAGCCCCGCCGTGACCGCCGGGTCGCCGGCCAGGTGCCGGGCGTCGAGCAGGCCGAGCCCGGCCTTGACGTCCTCGGCGGCCACCGAGACCGCCTCGGACACGGTGCGCACCGAGTGGTCCAGTCGCATCCCGGCGTCCCAGACCGGGTACCACAGCGCATCGGCCAGCGCGGCGATCTCCGGCCGGCCGTCGTGCACGAGCACCAGGTCCAGGTCACCGTGCGGCGGCAGCTCCCGGCGGCCCAGGCTGCCCACGGCCACCAGGGCGACGCCGGTGGCGGCCGGCTCGGGAGACGGTCCGCCGCGCCGCCGGTCGGGGCGCGGGGTGCCGGCGAGGGCCTCGGCCAGCAGGCCGGCGAGCCAGTCGTCGACCGCCCGGACCCGCTCGGCGCGGGGCAGGGCGGGCAGGGCGGCTGTGTCGAGCACGGTCACCTCTCGAGGGTCCGACTGCGGAACGGCGTCGGCCGGGGCAGCAGGGTCTCCCCCACCACCCCGGCCGACGTCAGGTCACCGGGCGCGCGTCAGCGCGCGCGGTCTCACAGCGCGTCGGCGCCGCGCTCGCCGGTGCGGACCCGGACGATCTCGTCGATCGTCGTCACCCACACCTTCCCGTCACCGATCTGGCCGGTGGAGGCGGACTCCACGACCGCGTCGACGACGCGTGCGGCGTCGGTCTCGCTCACGACGACCTCGATGCGGACCTTGGGGACGAAGTCCACCTGGTACTCCGCGCCGCGGTAGACCTCGGTGTGGCCGCGCTGACGGCCGAACCCCTGGACCTCGCTCACGGTCAGACCGGCGATGCCGATCAGCTCGAGGGCGTTCTTGACGTCGTCGAGCTTGAACGGCTTGACGATCGCGGTGATCAGCTTCATGCGCGGGTCGCTCCTTCGGTGTTGCGGGCCTCGGCACGCGCCTGGCCGGTCAGGGATGCCGCACCACTGCCGCCCCCGAGGGAGACGAAGTCGTAGGCGCTCTCAGCATGCTCGACGGTGTCGATGCCGGTGACCTCGTCCTCTTCGGAGATACGGAAGCCCATCGTCTTCTGGATGGCCAGGCCGATGAGGTACGTCAGGACGAAGGAGTAGACGAGGACGGCGAGCGCGCCCACGACCTGGCGCCACAGCTGGTCCACATCGCCGCCGTAGAAGAGGCCGTCGATGCCGGCCGGTGCGTCCTCGGTGGCCAGGAAGCCGATGAGGATCGTGCCGACGAGACCACCGACGAGGTGGACGCCGACGACGTCGAGCGAGTCGTCGTAGCCGAGCTTGAACTTCAGCCCGACGGCCAGGGCGCAGAGCGCACCGGCGACCAGGCCGACCAGGATCGCGCCGATCGGCGAGACCGCGGCACAGGCCGGGGTGATGGCGACCAGGCCGGCGACGACGCCGGAGGCGCCGCCCAGCGAGGTGGAGTGCCCGTCGCGGATCTTCTCCACCAGCAGCCAGGCCAGCGCGGCGGCGCCGGTGGCGACCATCGTGTTGACCCAGGCGACGGCGGCGGTGTTGTTGGCGGCCAGGGCGGAGCCGGCGTTGAACCCGAACCAGCCGAACCACAGCAGCCCGGCGCCGATCATGACCAGCGGCAGGTTGTGCGGGCGCATCGGGTCGCGGCCGAAGCCACGGCGCTTGCCCAGCACGAGGGCCAGCGCGAGACCGGCGGCGCCGGCGTTGATGTGCACCGCGGTGCCGCCGGCGAAGTCCAGCGCGGCCAGGTTGTTGGCGATCCAGCCACCGGTGTGGGTGACGGTGCCGTCGTCCTCGGTCACGGTGAAGTCGAAGACCCAGTGCGCGACCGGGAAGTAGACGATCGAGGTCCAGATGCCGGTGAAGACCATCCAGGCGCTGAACTTGGCCCGGTCGGCGATCGCACCGGAGATCAGCGCGACGGTGATGATCGCGAAGACGGCCTGGAAGCCGACGAAGGCCATGACCGGGTAGCCACCGGCCTCGCTGGTGGTGTCCTCCATCAGGCCCTTGAGGCCCAGGAACTCGTTGGGGTCACCGATGAGCCCGAGGCCGGCGTCGTCGCCGAAGGCGAACGAGTAGCCGTAGAGCACCCAGAGCACGCTGATGAGCGCCAGCGCCCCGAAGCTCATCATCATCATGTTCAGCACGCTCTTCGCGCGGACCATGCCGCCGTAGAAGAGCGCGAGGCCTGGGGTCATCAGCAGCACGAGCGCGGCGCTGGTGAGGATCCAGGCGGTGTCGCCGGTGTTGACCACGGCAACCTCCTGAGGGTGTCATCGGCCGGGGGCCGCAAGCGGGACCCGAGGGACCTCGGGGGACGAACGCCGCCCGGGGGCGGTTCGGAGAAGACGGTGCCGACACCGTGTTTCCGTCGACGACCCGGACGTGTTTCGCAGCCGTGAACTCGCGGTCGCGTGTCGGTCTCGGGTGTTCCGGTCGTGTTGCGTCCTGCCCCCCGAGTGCGGGCGGTCACTGGATCGGTGTTCACCGGAGCTTCTCGCGACCGTCTCGCAGTTGCGAACTCCGTGCAATAAGGTCGCTGCGTGATCAACGCCCCGACCGCACCGCCGACGACGACCGGCACCGGTTTCAGCGCCCGGGAGCGGCGCAGCATCGCCGGGATGAGCGGCTTCGTCGTCCTGCTGCACGTGCTGGGCTGGGGCGTGCTGGTGCTGGCCGTGGCCCCGCAGGACTACCAACTGGGCAGCACCGGCGTCCTCGGCGTCGGGGTCGGCCTGACGGCGTACATGCTGGGCGTGCGGCACGCCTTCGACGCCGATCACATCGCCTCGATCGACAACACCACCCGCAAGCTCGTCGGCGAGGGCCGTTCCTCGGTCAGCACCGGCTTCTGGTTCTCCCTCGGCCACTCCTCGGTGGTGGTCGCCGCCAGCCTGCTGCTCGTGCTGGGCGTGCGCTCGATCGCCGACGTCGTGCAGGACGAGGACTCCGGCGTCGCCGCCACCCTCGGCCTGGTCGGCACCCTGGTCGCCGGCACGTTCCTGCTCGTCATCGGGGTCATGAACCTCGTCGCCGCGATCGGCATCGCCCGGGTCTTCCGCCGCATGCGGTCCGGGGAGTTCGACGAGGCCGAGTTGGAGCACCACCTGCACAACCGCGGCTTCCTCGCCCGGCTGCTCAGCCGCGTCACCCGCCGGGTCAGCAAGCCCTGGCACCTGTACCCGGTCGGCCTGCTGATGGGCCTGGGCTTCGACACCGCCACCCAGGTCGCGCTGCTGGTGCTGGCCGCGGGCTCGGCGGCCTTCGTGCTGCCCTGGTACGCGGTCCTCGTGCTGCCGGTGCTCTTCATGGCCGGCATGAGCCTGTTCGACACCGCCGACGGCGTGCTGATGTCCCGCGCGTACGGCTGGGCGCTGGTGCAGCCGGTCCGCAAGGTGTTCTACAACCTCACCGTCACGGTGCTGTCGGTGGTCATCGCCCTGGTCATCGGGCTCATGGTGCTCACCGGTCTGCTCGTCGACCAGTTCTCCATCGAGGGCGGGCCGCTGGCCTGGATAGCCTCGCTCGACCTGGGCTTCGTCGGGTTCGCCGTGGTCGGGCTGTTCGTCCTGACGTGGGGTCTGGCCCTGGCGGTCTGGCGGTTCGGGCACATCGAGCAGCGCTGGGTGCCGCAGCCGGCCGACCACCTCCCGACCGCCGGCTGAGACCCGGTCCGGGGTCGCGCGTGTCGGCGACCACGTTGCGACCGGGGCGGCCGTCCGGGTACCACTAATGGGCGCCGTCGACGCTGCGCGGTCGACGAACAGGACGGCAGACGACATCGTGGTCGAGGAACGACGCTCCGGGCAGGACCCGTCCGCGGACGGCGGCACCGGCCTGCCCGTGCCGGACTGGGCGCGGATCTTCCACGCCGCCCCGGCCCCGTTCCTGCTGCTCACCCCGGACCTGGTCATCGTCTCGGCCAACGAGGCGCGGCTGACCGCCACGGCGACCACGCTGGAGGACACGGTCGGGCGGCACCTGTTCGACGCCTTCCCGCTCAACCCCGACGACCCGGCCGCCGACGGGATCGCCAACCTCGGTGCCTCGCTGGCCCTCGCGCGGGACACCGGCCGCCCGGTCACGATGGCCATCCAGAAGTACGACATCCCGATGCCGGACGGCACCTACGAGGAGCGTTTCTGGGCGCCCCGCAACGTGCCGATCACCGACGACGAGGGCCGGGTCGTGCTGCTGCTGCACCGCTCCGACGACGTCACCGACTACATCACGGCCCGGGACGAGGCCCAGCAGGAGGCCGCGCGGGGGCAGGACCGGGTCGAGCAGGTCGAGTCCGACCTCTACGCCCGCACCCGCGAGCTGGAGCAGAGCAACCGCGAACTGCGGACCAGCGTCGAGCGTGAGCAGCGGACCGCTCGCGCCCTGGCCGGCCTGGCGACCACGGTCTCCGCACTGGCCGCCGCCGAGAGCGTCCCGGAACTGCTGGAGCTGCTGTTCGCCCACGGCCGCGAGGCGCTGCACGCCGACACCGCGGCGGTGGCCCTGCGGGCGCCCGGCGGCGGGGACCTGCGGCTGACCCGGGACGGCGGCACCGGCCCGCGCACCGGCGTCCTGCCGGCCGGCTCCCCGCTGCCCATGGCGGTCGCCGCCGCCGGCCGGCGGGTGCTGACGGCCGACGCCCTCGGCACCGGGACGGCCGACCTCCTCCCCGGCGTCCGCGCGTGGGCGGCGCTGCCGCTGCGGGCCGGTGGGCGGCTGCTCGGCTCGTGGACGGTCGGCTGGGCCGACCCCCGGCCGATGGACGACGACGACGTCCGGGTGCTGGAGGCCTACGCGGCGCAGTGCGCCCAGGCCGTCGACCGGGTGACCAGGCTGGCGGAGGAGCGCCGGCGGGCCAGCGCCACCCGCAGCCTGGCGGAGAGCCTGCAGCGCTCCCTGCTGACCGACCCCCCGCAGCCGGACCACCTGGGCATCGCGGTGCGCTACCGGCCCGCCGCCCAGGAGGCCCAGGTCGGTGGCGACTGGTACGACGCCTTCGTCTCCCGCGACGGCGCCACCACCCTGGTGGTCGGGGACGTGACCGGGCACGACCGCACCGCCGCGGCGGGGATGGCGCAGCTGCGCAACCTGCTGCGCGGCATCGCCCACGCCGTGGACGGCGGGCCGGCCGAGGTCCTGGGTGCGCTGGACCGCGCGGTGCACGACCTGCAGATCCCCACCCTGGCCACCGCGGTGCTGGCCCGCGTCGAGCAGGACCCGGCCCAGGCGGCCGACGGGGAGCGGTCGCTGCGCTGGTCGAACGCCGGGCACCCGCCGCCGGTGCTGGTGCCGGCCGCCGGCTCCCCGCTGCTGCTCGACCGGCCGCGGAACCTGCTGCTCGGGGTCGACCCGGATGCCCGGCGGACCGAGCACGTGCTGTCGCTGCACCCCGGTGACACGCTCGTGCTCTACACCGACGGGCTCGTCGAGCGCCGGGACTCCGACCTCGACGAGGGGCTGGACCGGCTCGTCACCGCCGTGACCGAGCTGGCCGGGGAGTCCGTCGAGACCCTGGCCGACGAGCTGCTCCTCCGGCTCGCGCCCGAGGGCGACGACGACGTCGCCCTGCTCGTCCTGCGGGTCGTCCCGCAGGACGGCTGAGGGCCCGCCTGCCGCTCGCCGCCGGCGGGGCCTGCAGCGAGACCGGGTCAGACGTTCCCGACCAGGGCCTCCGCGAAGGCCTCGGGCTCGAAGGGCGCCAGGTCGTCGGGGCCCTCGCCCAGGCCGACCAGCTTCACCGGGATGCCCAGCTCCCGCTGCACGGCCACGACGATGCCGCCCTTGGCGGTGCCGTCGAGCTTGGTGAGCACCACGCCGGTGACGGTGACGGCCTCGGTGAACACCCGGGCCTGCACCACGCCGTTCTGGCCCGTGGTGGCGTCGAGGACCAGCAGCACCTCGTCGACCGGGCCCAGCTTCTCCACGACCCGCTTGACCTTGCCCAGCTCGTCCATCAGCCCGGACTTGGTGTGCAGCCGGCCGGCCGTGTCGATCAGCACGGTGTCCACCCCGGCGTCGATGCCGGTGCGCACGGCCTCGAAGGCCACCGACGCCGGGTCGCCGCCCTCGCGGCCGCGGACGGTGAGCACCCCGACCCGCTCGCCCCACGTCTCCAGCTGGTCGGCGGCCGCGGCGCGGAAGGTGTCGGCGGCACCGAGGACGACGCTGCGGCCGTCACCGACCAGCGCGCGGGCGATCTTGCCGACCGTCGTGGTCTTGCCGGCGCCGTTGACCCCGACGACCAGGACGACGGCGGGGCGGTCGGGCTGCTCGGTGGCCAGCGTGCGGTCCAGGTCCGGGCCGAGCACGGCGGTGAGCTCGCGGACGACGAGGTCGCGCAGCTGGGTGCCCGAGGCGGTGGCCAGCACCAGGGTCTGGGTGCGCAGCCGCTGCACGATCTGGGTGGTGGCGGCGAGGCCGACGTCGGCGGCCAGGAGGGTCTCCTCGACCTCCTCCCAGTCGTCCTCGGTCAGCTTCTCCCGGGACAGCACGGTGAGCAGGCCGCGGCCCAGCGAGGACTGCGAGCGGGCCAGCCGGGAGCGCAGTCGCACCAGCCGGCCGGCCGAGGGCGGCGGGGTGTCGAAGACCAGCCCGGGCTCGGGCTCGGCCGGCGGCAGGTCGACCGTCGGGGTCGGCGCCTCGGCCAGCGAGGTCGGGTCGACCGCGGTCGCGCCGGCCTGGGCGGCGGGGTCCGCGGTCGTGACCGGGGGCCGGGGACGCGTCAGCGTGGTGCCCGCCGCGGCGTCGGTGTCGAGCCGGGTGGTGCGCCGGCCGCGGCCGACGAGCAGGCTCGCCCCCAGCACGAGGGCGACGACGAGGATCGCGAGGGCGATCAGCACGAACTCCATGCCCACAGTCTCCCAGCACGATGGGGCAGGCTGTGCCCATGCCCGAGACCGCCGGCACCCGCCCGCTCCTGCTGCTGGGTCCGCTCCTGCGCCACGTCGACCCGGTGTCGGCCACCCTGTGGGTGGAGACCGACCGTGCGTGCGAGGTCGAGGTGCTCGGCCACCGGGCCCGCACCTTCCGCGTCAACGGCCACCACTACGCCCTCGTCGTCGTCGAGGGCCTGGCGCCCGGCAGCGTCACCCCCTACGAGGTGCACCTGGACGGCGCGCGGGTGTGGCCGCCGGCCCGGTCGGTGTTCCCGCCCAGCCGGATCCGCACCACCGGCGGCGACGGCGCCTTCCGGCTGGCGTTCGGGTCCTGCCGCTACGCGACCCCCACGACCGTCGACGTCCGGGACGGCATCCCGCCGGACGCCCTCGACAGCTACGCCCGGCGGCTGGTCGACCTGCCCGAGGACCAGTGGCCCGACGCCCTGGTGCTGCTGGGCGACCAGGTCTACGCCGACGAGATCACCCCGGCGACGCGCGACTGGCTGGCCGCCCGCCGCGACCTCGACGTCCCGCCCGGCGCGCAGGCCGCCGACTTCGAGGAGTACACCCGGCTCTACCTGGAGTCCTGGGGCGACCCGCAGGTGCGGTGGCTGCTGTCGACGGTGCCGGCCTCGATGGTCTTCGACGACCACGAGATGATCGACGACTGGAACACCTCGGCCGCCTGGCGCGAGGAGGTCACCGGCACGGACTGGTGGCAGCGGCGCATCTCTGGCGGGCTGGTCAGCTACTGGGTGTACCAGCACCTGGGCAACCTCTCGCCCAACGAGCTGGCCGACGACGACACCTGGCAGGCGATCGCGGCCGCACCCGACGAGGACGCCGGCCCGCTGCTGGACGAGATGGCCCGCATCGCCGACACCCAGCCGCACACGGTGCGCTGGAGCTACGTCCGGCACTGGGGCACGGCGCGGCTGATCATGGTCGACAGCCGGGCGGGCCGGGTGCTCACCGAGGACGACCGGAAGATCCTCGACGACGAGGAGTTCGACTGGGTCGAGGCCGCCGTCGCCCGGTCGGTGGAGGACGACGTCGAGCACGTGCTGATCGGGACGTCGCTGCCCTGGCTGCTGCCGCACTCGGTGCACGACCTGGAGCGGTGGAACGAGACGCTGTCGGTGCGGCACGCGGGGAAGCCGCTGGGCCGCCTGGCGGAGGCGCTGCGGCAGGCCGCGGACCTGGAGCACTGGGCGGCGTTCGGGCAGTCCTTCGAACGGCTCGGCGCGCTGATGGTGCGGCTGGGTCGCGGCGAGCTGGGGCGCCCGCCGGCGACCGCGCTGGTGCTGTCCGGCGACGTGCACCACGCCTACGCCGCCGAGCTGGTCAACCCAGGTGGGCTGGACACCCGGGTGCACCAGCTGACCGTCTCGCCGTTGCACAACTCCGCGCCGCACGCCATCGAGATCGGCTTCAAGGTGGGCTGGAGCCGCTGGGCCCAGGCGCTGACCGGCGGGCTGCGGCGGCTGGCCCGGGTGGAGCGCAGCGAGCTGCGGTGGGCCAAGCAGGCCGGCCCGTTCTTCGGCAACGAGCTCGGTGAGCTCGTGCTGGAGGGCCGCAACGCCCGGTTCCTGCTCTGGGCCACCAGCCGCGACGACGACGGCGCGCCCCGGTTCACCCAGGTGCTGGACACCCGCCTGTCGTGACAGTGCTCTCGTGACCCCACTCTCGTGACCCGGCCGTCGTGACGCCGGTGCGGCTGGTCACCTTCAACGTCCACCACGGGGTGGGCCTCGACGGCCGGCACGACCTGGACCGGCTGACCCGGCTGCTGGCGGCCACCGACGCCGAGGTGCTGTGCCTGCAGGAGGTCGACCGGCACTTCGGCGCCCGCAGTGAGCACGCCGACCAGGTGCAGGCGCTGGCCGGGGCGCTGGGCCTCGAGCTGGCGTTCGCCGCCTCCCTCGACGAGCCGGCCGACGGCCCGGGACGGCGGCAGTACGGCAACGCCCTGCTGTCCCGGCTGCCGCTGCTGGACGCCCGGGTGCACCGGCTGCCCGGGACCGGCGAGCCGCGGACCGCCCTGCGCGCGGTGGTGCAGACCGACGGCGGCGCGCTGGCGGTCACGACCACCCACCTGGCCAACCGCTCGCGGGCCGACCGCGCCGCCCAGGCAACGGTGCTCGCGGAGCTGGCGGGGTCGGACGGCGTCGTGGTGGGCGACCTCAACGCCGACGCCCGGGCACCGGAGCTGGCGCCGCTGCGCGCCCGGCTCACCGACGCCTGGACCGCCGCCCCCGACCGCGGCGACCAGTCACGGCGGCTGTCGCTGCACCGGGGGCAGGGCTGCACCCACCCGGTGCGGCGCCCGCGGGTGCGCATCGACCAGGTGTGGGTGCCACCGGGCGTGACCGTGACCGCGGCCCGGGTGCTGGACGGGTCGGCAGTCTCCGACCACCACCCGTTCCAGGTCGACCTGTCGGTCACCCCCCGCTGACCAGCGCGGCCATGTTCGCGGACATGGCCCACACACTCGGCCCGCCCAGGCGCCGTCGTAGGGCCTCGCGGCGCGCGGAGCGTGTCGCGGGGGCGAGGGGCCTCGTTCAGGCGGTCTCGAGCTCGCGGAGCCGCTGGCTGATCACGCCGGTGATCCCGTCGCCGCGCATGCTCACCCCGTACAGGGCGTCGGCGATCTCCATCGTCCGCTTCTGGTGGGTGATGATGATCAGCTGCGAGGTGTCCCGCAGCTGCTCGACGAGGGTGAGCAGCCGGCCGAGGTTGACGTCGTCGAGGGCGGCCTCGACCTCGTCGAGCACGTAGAACGGCGAAGGCCGGGCGCGGAAGATGGCGACCAGCAGCGCCACGGCGGTCAGCGAGCGCTCGCCGCCGGACAGCAGCGACAGCCGCTTGACCTTCTTGCCCGGGGGGCGCGCCTCGATCTCGACACCGGTGGTGAGCAGGTCCTCGGGGTCGGTCAGGAAGATCCGGCCCTCACCGCCCGGGAAGAGGGTGGCGAAGACCAGCTCGAACTCGCGCTGGGTGTCGGCGAAGGCCTCGGCGAACACCTCGTGGATGCGGGCGTCGACCTCGCGCACCACGGTGAGCAGGTCACGGCGGGTGTTCTTCAGGTCCTCCAGCTGGGTGGCCAGGAAGGTGTGCCGCTCCTCCAGCGCCGCGAACTCCTCCAGTGCCAGCGGGTTGACCTTGCCCAGGGCCGCCAGGTCGCGCTCGGCGCGGGAGGCCCGCTGCTCCTGGGTGCCGCGGTCGTAGGGCACCGGCTGCGGCTCGGGCTCCCCCGCCGCCTCGGCCGCGGCGAGCTGGGCCTGCGTGGGCGCCACCGGTGCGGCCGGCCCGTACTCGGCGAGCAGGGTCGGCAGGTCGACGCCGTACTCCTCGGCCGCCCGGGCCTCCAGCGCCTCGATCCGCAGCCGTTGCTCGGCGCGGGCGACCTCGTCGCGGTGCACCTCGTCGGTGAGCCGGTCCAGCTCGGCGGTGTGCTCCCGCACCCGCGCGCGCACGACCAGCAGCTCGGCCTCCCGCCCGGTACGGGCCTCGGCCAGCGCGTCCCGCTCGGCGGCGGCCCGGGCCAGCGACGTCCCGAGGTGGGTCAGCGCGTCCTCCGCACCGGCGCGCACGGTCGCGGCCACCCGGGCACCGCGCTCACGCGCGACGCGGGCCGCGGCGGCGCGCTCGCGCGCCGCCCGCTCCTGCCGGGCCTGGCGGCGCAGCGACTCGGCGCGGCCGGCCAGCGACCGGGCCCGCTCCTCGGCGGTGCGCACGGCCAGCCGGGCCTCGGTCTCGGCCTGCCGGGCCGCGGCGGCCTCGGCGCGGAGCCGGTCGCGGGCCTCGGTCGAGGGCTCCTCCTCCACCGGCGCGGCCTCGGCGGCGGCCAGCCGCTCCTCCAGCCCACCCAGCCCGGTGAGGGCCTGCTCCCGAGCCTGCTCGGCCCGGACCCGGGCGGCGTCGAGCCGCTCGGCCTCGGCGAGGGCGGACCGGGCCGCAGCACCGAGCTCGGCGAGCTCCGCGGCGGCGGCGGACCGGGCGCGGTCGGAGGCCTGGCGGGCGGTCAGGGCGGTGTCGACGTCGGCGGACCGGGCGGTGGCGACCTCCCGGGCCTCGGCGAGCTCGTCGGCCAGCCGGGCCGCAGTGGCCGCAGCGTGCTCCAGCCCGGCCGCGGCCTCCTCGACCCGGGCGCGCACCTCCAGCCCGGAGGGGGCGTTGGCCTGACCGCCCACCGACCAGTCGGCGCCCAGCAGGTCGCCGCCCTCGGTGACCGCCCGCACCCGCGGGTGGACGCCGACGAGCGCCACGGCCGTCGGCAGGTCGGCCACGACGGCCACCCGCTCCAGCGCCCGGGCCAGCGCCGGGCCGAGCTCGGCGGGGGCCGCGACGAGGTCCAGTGCCCAGCGGGCGCCGTCGGGCAGCTCGGGCCAGCCGTCGCGGGACACCGGCGGGAGCCCGCCGGTGACCAGCAGCCCGGCGCGCCCGCCCCCGGTCCCGGCCAGGTGGGTGAGCACGCCGGCGGCCTCGGCGACCCCGGCGACGACGACGGCGTCGGCGAGCCCGCCCAGCGCGGCGGCCAACGCCACCTCGGCGCCGGGGGTGACGGTCAGCCGGTCGGGCACCGGCCCGACCACCCCGGGCAGCCCCGAGGCCAGCACGGCCGCCGCGCCGTCGGCCGGGGCGAGCCCGAGCGCCAGGGCGTCCCGGCGGGCCTGCCAGCCGGCCCGGTCGCGCTCGGCGGCCCGCTCGGCGGCGATGAGCTCGGTGACCGCCGCGACGGCGGCGGTGTGCGCGGCGCGGGCGGCGGCGTGCGCGGCCGAGAGGTCCTCGTCGCCCCCGGCGTCGGTGTCCAGCTGGTCGCGCCGGGCGGCGAGCCGTTCCTCGGCGACCTGGGCGCGGTCGGCGGCCTCAGCGGTGGCGACGGCCAGCCGCTCGATCTCCGCGGCACCCGCCGCGGCGCGGGACCGCCCGGCGGCGACCTGACCCGAGAGCCGGGCCAGCTGCTCGCGACGGTCGGCGAGGGCCCGGGCGGCGGCGACCAGCGCCCGTTCGGCGTCGGTGAGCCCGGCCTCGACGTCGGTGCGGACGGCGACCGCGGTGGCCAGCCGCTCCCGCTCGGCGGCCAGCGAGGCGGCCAGCTCCTGCTCGGTGGTCTCGATCCGGTCGGCCTCGGCGTCGAGCTGCTCGGGGTCGCGCCCACCGGTGGCGACGGGCGGTGCGGCGGCCAGGTGCCGGTGACGCTCGGCGGCCAGCTGCCCGATGCCGCGGAACCGCTCGGCCAGCGTGGACAGCCGGTACCAGCTCTCCTGGGCGGTGGCGAGGACCGGGGCGTCGGCGGCCAGCTGCCGCTCCAGCGCCGACTCGGAGCGCGCCGCCACTGCGAGCGCCGCCTCGACGGTGGACCGGCGGGTGCGGGCGGCGGTCTCGTCGGCGATGTCGGCGTCCAGGGCGTCGCGCAAGTGCACCAGGTCGTCGGCGAGCAGCCGCAGCCGGGCGTCGCGCAGGTCGGCCTGGACGCCGGCGGCCCGCCGGGCGACCTCGGCCTGGCGGCCCAGCGGCTTGAGCTGACGGCGCAGCTCGGAGGTGAGGTCACCCAGCCGGTCGAGGTTGGCCTGCATCGCGTCGAGCTTGCGGAGCGCCTTCTCCTTGCGCTTGCGGTGCTTGAGGACCCCGGCGGCCTCCTCGACGAAGGCCCGGCGGTCCTCCGGGCGGCCGGACAGCACCGCGTCGAGCTGGCCCTGCCCGACGATGACGTGCATCTCGCGGCCGATGCCGGAGTCGCTGAGCAGCTCCTGGACGTCGAGGAGGCGCACCTTGTCGCCGTTGATCTCGTACTCGCTCTCCCCGGAGCGGTACATGCGGCGGGTGATGGACACCTCGGTGTAGTCGATCGGCAGGGCGCCGTCGGCGTTGTCGATGGTGAGGGTCACCTCGGCCCGGCCGAGGGCCTGCCGGCCGGCGGTGCCGGCGAAGATGACGTCCTCCATCTTGCCGCCGCGCAGGCTCTTCGCGCCCTGCTCGCCGAGCACCCAGGCGATCGCGTCGACGACGTTGGACTTGCCCGAGCCGTTCGGCCCGACGACGGCGGTGATGCCCGGCTCCAGCCGCAGCGTCGTCGGCGACGCGAAGGACTTGAAGCCCTTGAGCGTCAGGCTGGACAGGTGCACGCAGCGACCCTAGCTCCGACCAGTGACGGAACCGTCACCGACAGAGCAGCCCCGCATCAGCACCAGCGGCCGAGCTCGTCCGGCCCCGCCGCAGGGTCCCGCCGCGAGCGGAGCGGGTGGCGGGGGGCGGCGGGGTCCTTCGTCAGGCGAGGACGGAGGAGGCCGAGTCGTCGGCCATGTGCAGCAGCTCGCGGGCGATGGCGGCGTCCCGCTCGTCGCGCAGGACGGCCAGCTGGGTCTCCAGGCGGCGGACCTGGGCGCGCAGTGCGGCGTTCTCGGCGGCCAGGCGCATCTCGTGCGGGGCGACGACGGAACCGAACAGGGCCTTGGCCATGACTGCGTGGCCTCTCGCTGCGTGAGGTGGGTCCCGTCGCACCGCCGGAGGGCGGTCTGCGCGGGCTGGTGACCTCAGGGTGACACCGCTCGCGACCTGGGTCAACGGCTCCGGCGGGGCCTCACCGTGTCGAGCAGATGTCGTCTTCGTCACCCCACGGTGAAGCCGGACACCGCCCGTACCGGCTCGTCCCGGCTCTCGACGCCGGTGACCGACCCGGGCGCGCGCGGGCCGGAGAGCTCGGCCAGCACCGCGCGGACGTCGTCCTCGGGCCCCTCCAGGACGACCTCGACCCGGCCGTCGGGGAGGTTGGTCGCCGAGCCGGCGAGGCCGCGGGCGGTCGCGGCCTGCCGCGCCGACCAGCGGTACCCGACGCCCTGCACGTGCCCGGAGACCAGTGCGACCACCCGGACGGCGCTCACGGACGGCGGGCGCGCGGCCGGGGCTGGCACTGCGGGCACGAGTAGCTGGAGCGGTTCATGAACGACTCCCGGCGGATCGGCGTCCCGCAGCGGGGGCAGGGGCGGTCGAGCTGGCCGTAGACGGCCAGGTGGCGGGAGTAGTAGCCGCTCTGCCCGTTGACGTCGACGTAGAGGGAGTCGAACGACGTCCCGCCCTGGGCCAGGCTCTCCCCCAGGACGTCGCGGATGCCCTCGAGCAGGTCGACGACCTGGGCGCGGGTCAGCTTGTCGGTGGGCCGGGCACCGTGCAGCCGGGCACGCCAGAGCGACTCGTCGGCGTAGATGTTGCCGACGCCGCCGATCAGCGTCTGGTCGAGCAGGGCCCGCTTGACCTCGGTGTGCCTGCGGCGCAGGGCCGCGCTGAACGCGTCGACGTCGAAGCCGGGGTCCAGCGGGTCGATGGCGATGTGCGCCAGCCGCGGCGGGACGTCGTCCCCGCCCGGGGCGTCCTCCACGGCCAGGCCGCCGAAGGTGCGCTGGTCGACGAAGCGCAGCTCACGGCCGCCGTCGGTGAACCGGAAGCGCGCCCGCAGGTGCACCTCGTCGGGCTCCTCGGGCTTCTCGACGAGCAGCTGGCCGCTCATGCCGAGGTGGGCGACGAGCGCGCGGTCCGACGCGGTGCCGTCGGCCTCGGCCAGCGGCAGCCACAGGTACTTGCCGCGCCGGTGGGCGGCGGTGAGGGTGCGGCCGGTCAGGGTGGCGACGAAGTGGTCGGCGCCCTCGAGGTGCCGGCGGACCGCCCGGGGGTGGCGCACCTCGACCTCGGCGATCGTGCGGCCGGCGACCCAGCGCGCCAGCCCACGCCGGACGACCTCGACCTCGGGCAGCTCGGGCACGGCTCAGCCGGCCGTCGGTCCGTCGTCGGCAGGCGCGGCCGGGTCGGGCACGGCGGACAGTGCCCGCCAGGCGGCCTCGGCGGCCTCCTGCTCGGCGGCCTTCTTGGTGCGGCCACGGCCGGAGCCGCGGACCTGCCTGGCGAGCAGGACGTCGGCGGTGAAGGTCTTGGCGTGGTCGGGGCCCTCGTCGGCCACGTCGTACACCGGCGCACCCAGGCCGAGGGAGGCCCCGAGCTCCTGCAGGCTGGTCTTCCAGTCCAGGCCGGCGCCGCGGGTGGCGGACTCGGCCAGCAGCGGGTCGAACAGCCGGTGGACGATCACCGAGGCGGTGTCCAGGCCCTGGCCCAGGTGGACCGCGCCCAGCAGCGCCTCGAGCGCGTCGGCGAGGATCGAGTCCTTCTCCCGGCCACCGGTGGCCTGCTCGCCGCGGCCCAGCAGCAGGTGCGGACCGATGCCGCCCTCCCCCAGGGCGCGCGAGACGCGGGCGAGGGAGGTCATGTTCACCACCGAGGCACGAAGCTTGGCCAGCTGCCCCTCGGGCAGGTCGGGGTGGCTGCGGTACAGCTCGTCGGTGACGACCAGCCCCAGCACCGAGTCCCCGAGGAACTCCAGGCGCTCGTTGGTGGGCAGGCCGCCGTGCTCGTAGGCGTAGGACCGGTGGGTCAGCGCCAGCTGGAGCAGGTCAGCGGGGAGCTCGACGCCCAAGGCGTCGGCGAGCCAGGCGGCGGCACGGCTCAGGTGCTCGCCGTCCGCGGGCGCGCGACCACCGGCGTGCCCGGCCCGGGAGCCCCCGGAAGGGGCGCCCGGTGCCGGGGACGCCGGTGCGGTGGTCGACTGCGCCACGCTGGGAGAACTCCGGCTCAGACCGCGAGGACCTGACGACCGTCGTGCTGACCGCAGGTCGGGCAGGCGATGTGCGGCGGCTTGAGCTCGCGGCAGGCCGGGTTCGGGCAGGGCGCGAGCGTGGGGGCCGTGGCCTTCCACTGCGACCGACGGGCCCGGGTGTTGGACCGGGACATCTTCCTCTTCGGAACGGCCACGTCAGTTCTCCTCTGGGTTGGTGCGGCTGGCGGACCCCGGCTGGGGTCGATCCGCGCTGTCGGTGGTGTCGGGGTCGGCGAGACGGGCAGCGAGCCCGGCCCACCGGGGGTCGATGACCTCGTGCGAGTGGTCGGCCGGCAGGTCGTCGAGCCGCTCGCCGCAGTCCACGCACAGACCTGCGCAGTCGGGCGTGCAGGTCGGGGACAGCGGCAGGGTCAGGACGACGGTGTCCCGGACCAGCGGAGCGAGGTCGAGGGACTCGCCGTCGATGCGGCGCACCTCGTCCTCCTCACTGGTGGCCTCGGTGGTGCTGCCGGAGTAGGCGTACAGCTCCTGGACGTCGAAGGTGAGCGTGTCCTCCAGCGGGTCCAGGCAGCGCGCGCACTGACCGGTCACCGGGAGCTCCACCTGACCGGAGACGAGCACGCCCTCCATGACCGACTCCAGCCGCAGGCGCAGGTGCACCGGGGCGCCCTCGGGCACGCCGATCATCTCCACGCCCCAGCCGGCCAGGGCCGGGAGGGTCTTGTCCCACTCGCGCATGGAGCCGGCGCGGCGGCCGATCTCGCGGAGGTCGATCTTCCACGCCTTCTCCCGGGCCTTCTCGGCACTGGAGCGGGCGGCCTGGTCGGTGGTGGTGTCCACGGGGTCGCCAGCGGGGCGCCGGGCGTCGGTGGACGCGGCGCCGTGGGCGGGCGAGGGAGCAGCAGGCATGTCAGTACTCGTCGTCATCGTCGGTGGGTTCGCCGGCGCGGGGCACCGCGCAGGGAGGGCACGCGGCACGGCAACAGCCGGACAGAGGGCAAGACTACCCGACGCCGTCGCACCGCCCTCAGGACGGCGAGGTGGTCAGCGGGTACCGGTGTCCGCGAGCTGCCGCATCACGGTGCACACCGTCAGGGTGACCGCAGGTTGGCGCGTGCCTTCTCCACCGAACGCGTCATGTGCGCCAGCGTGTTCCCGAAGTCGGCGAGCCGGGTGTCGACGTACTCGTCGACCTCGACCCGCATCCGGGCCACCTCGGCGGCGGTCTGCGCGCCGAGCTCGTCGGCCCGGTCGACGGCGGTGCGGTACACCTCGGTCTCGGCGATGAGCCGCTCGTGCTCGGCCTGGCCGGCGGCGACGAGCTCGGCGTGCTGCTCGTGGGCGTCGGCGAGCAGCTGCTCGTGCAGCTGGCGGGCCTCGGCCACGATCGCCTCCGCCTCGGCCTCGGCCAGCCGCAGCAGGTCGTCGGCCTGGGCCTGGGCCTGGGCGAGCACCTCGTCGCGCTGGCGCCGGGCGGTGCCGATCAGCTCCTCGCGCTGCCGGCGGGCGGTGGCGACCACCTGCTCGCTCTCGCTGCGCGTGCGGCCGGTGAGGCGCTCGGCCTCGGCCTGGGCCTGCTGCAGGATCTCGGTGCGCTGCTCGACGATGGCGCCGGCCTGCTGCACCTCGTCGGGCAGGTTCTCCCGCAGGTCGTCGAGCAGGTCCAGCAGGTGGTCGCGCGGCACCATGCAGGAGGCCGACATCGGCACGCTGCGGGCGTTCTCGATGACGGTGGTCAGCTCGTCGACGGTCTCGTACAGCCGGTACACGACCTCGGTCACGACTGCTCCCCCTCGGTGAACCGGGCCACCAGCCGGTCGTTGACCGCCCGGGGCACCAGCGAGGACACGTCGCCGCCGAACCTGGCGATCTGCTTGACCAGGCTGGAGGACAGGTGCCCGACCTGGGGTGCGGTGGGCACGAAGAGCGTCTCGATCCCGGCCAGCTCGCGGTTCATCTGGGCCATCTGCAGCTCGTACTCGAAGTCACCGACCGCGCGCAGGCCCTTGACGATCACCGGGACGTCGTGGCTGCGGCACCAGTCGACCAGCAGGCCGGAGAAGCTGGTGACCGTCACGTTCGGGCACGCCTCCACCGCCCGGCGCAGCAGCTCCATGCGCTCGTCGACGTCGAAGAGTCCGGCCTTGCCCGGGTTCACCAGCACCGCCACGACCAGTTCGTCGTACAGGGCCGCGGCGCGCGTGATCACGTCGACATGGCCGTTGGTGACCGGGTCGAACGAGCCTGGACAGACCGCACGCCTCACGGGAAGCGACCGTACCGGAGCACCGCCTCCCCGTAGCGCCGATCTCGGATGCCCTCCAGGGGTGTCGGCCACTCGAAGGGCGCCTCGCGGCTGGAACGCTCGACCACGACGACGGCGTCCGGGGTGAGCCAGCCCCCGGCGACCAGCGCGCGCAGCACGCCCAGCACCTCCTCCAGGGGGGCGGCGTACGGCGGGTCGGCGAAGACCAGGTCGAAGGGCGCCGTCGCGGGGACGGCGACGACGGCCGGGACGCTGCCGGGCAGCACCACCGCCCCGCGCATCCGCATCATCGCGACGTTGTCCCGCAGGACGGGCAGCACCCCGCCGCCGTTCTCCACCAGGACCACCTCGGCCGCGCCGCGGGACAGCGCCTCCAGCCCCAGGGCACCCGTCCCCGCGTAGAGGTCGAGCACCCGGGCACCCTCGAGGTCGATCATCGAGCCGAGGGAGTTGAACAGGCCCTCCCGGGCCCGGTCACCGGTGGGCCGCACCCCCGTCCGCGGCACCTTGAGCGTCCGCCCCCCGGCCACGCCGGAGATCAGCCGCGTCATCGCTCCCCCTCCTGGGACGACGCCGGTGCCGGCCCCGTCCAGAGGCTCGCCCCGAGCTCGCGAGGGGTGAGGGGGACGGGGTCCTTCGTCATGCCTTCTCCAGGTAGTCGGCGCGCTCGTCGAGGCTCATCGCGGCCACGGCGGCGGCCAGTTCGGGGTGGTCGGCCAGGCCGCGGCCCTGCTCGACCAGCGCGGTCGCCTCGGCGCGGGCCTCGGCGATGAGCGCCTCGTCGTCGACGAGCGAGAGCAGCCGCACCCCGGAGCGGCGGCCGGACTGGGCGGCGCCGAGGACGTCGCCCTCCCGCCGGGTCTCCAGGTCCAGCCGGGCCAGGGCGAACCCGTCGGTGGTGGAGGCGACCGCGGCCAGCCGCTGCCCGGTGGCCGAGCTGCTGGGCGCCTCGCTGACCAGCAGGCACAGCCCGGCGTGCTTGCCCCGGGCCACCCGGCCGCGCAGCTGGTGGAGCTGGCTGACCCCGAACCGGTCGGCGTCCATCACGACCATGACGGTCGCGTTGGGCACGTCGACGCCGACCTCGACCACGGTGGTGGCGACCAGGACGTCGACCTCGGCGGCGGCGAAGGCCCGCATCCGGGCCTCCTTGTCCTCGGGGGTCATCCGGCCGTGCAGCACCTCGACCCGCAGCGCGGACAGGGGCCCGGCACGCAGGCCCTCGGCGACGTCGAGCACCGCCAGGGGCGGGCGCTTGTCGCTGGTGCCGGCCTTCTCCTCCGGCATCGGGGCGCCGTCGGCGCCGTCCGGGCCGTCGTCGCCCTTGCCGCCCTCGTCGAGGTCGCCGATCCGCGGGCAGACGACGTAGGCCTGCCGGCCGGCGGCGACCTCCTCCCGGACCCGGGCCCAGGCGCGGTCCAGCCAGGCCGGCTTCTCCCCCACCGGCACGACCGAGCTGGAGACCCCGCCGCGGCCGGCGGGCAGCTGGCGCAGCGTGGAGGTCTCCAGGTCGCCGTAGACGGTCATCGCCACGGTGCGCGGGATCGGGGTGGCGGTCATGACGAGCACGTGCGGCGGGCGGTTGCCCTTGGCGCGCAGGGCGTCGCGCTGCTCGACGCCGAAGCGGTGCTGCTCGTCGACCACGACCAGCCCCAGGTCGGCGAACTCCACGCCCTCCTGCAGCAGCGCGTGGGTGCCGACGACGATGCCGGCGCTGCCGTCGGCGACCGCGGCCCGGGCCTGCCGGCGGACGGCGGCCTTCTGCGACCCGGTGAGCAGCTGCACCCGGGTGCCGGAGGCATCGCCGTCCACCTCACCGGCCCGGCCCAGCGGGCCCAGGATCGCGGCCAGGCTGCGGGCGTGCTGGGCGGCCAGGACCTCGGTGG
>NZ_JAAGWH010000049.1 GCF_010682105.1 Modestobacter muralis
GGGCCAGCAGCGCGGCCTGCCCGCCGGCGTCGACCACCTGGGCCATGGCCCGCAGCGCCACCACGGTCTTGCCCGAGCCCACCTCGCCCTGCAGCAGCCGGTTCATCGGCTGCTCACGGGACAGCTCGGCGGACAGCTCCTCGCCCACCTCGCGCTGGCCGTCGGTCAGCGAGAACGGCAGCGCGGCGTCCACGGCGTCCAGCAGGCCGCCGCTGCGGCGCGGCCGGGCGATGCCGGGCTCCACGGCCGCGGCCCGGCGACGGGCGGCGAGGGTGGCCTGCAGCACCAGCGCCTCGTCCCACTTCAGCCGCTCGTCGGCCTCGTCGACCTGCTCCTGGGTCTCCGGGCGGTGCTTCTGGCGCAGCGCGGTGGGCAGGTCGACCAGCGCGTGGCGTTCCCGGACCGCTGCCGGGATCGGGTCCTCGAGCATCTGCTCCAGCGACCGCGGGTCGTCCATCAGCATCTTGACCGACTTCTGGACCACCCAGCTGGAGACGTCCTTGCTCGCCGGGTAGAGCGGCACCATCGCCCGCGCCCAGTCGTCGTCGTCCCCGGTGATGATGTGGCAGTCGGGGTGGCTGAACTGCTTCTCCCCCCGCCAGAGCCCCACCGTGCCGGCGAACAGGCCCCACTCGCCGACGTCGAGGTGGGCGTGCCGGTTGTTGAAGAAGACCAGCCGCATGCTGCCCGCGCCGTCGCCGACGGTGACCTCGGTGAGCGTCCCGCGGCGCTGCTGCATCCGCCGGGTGTTCACGCTCTTGACCTGGGCCAGCACGGTCACCCGGTCGCCGACCTCCAGGCCGTCGAGCCGGGTCATCTCCCCGCGCCGGGCGTAGCGCCGCGGGTAGTGGCGCAGCAGGTCGCGGACGGTGAGCAGCGACAGCTGCTCGGCCATCACCTTGGCCGTCTTGGGCCCCAGCACCCGGGTCAGCGGCGTGCCCATGGTCATCGCCATCTCACTCCACCCCGACCAGCAGCGGGACCGCCCCGGCACCGCCCGCGTACCGCACGACGTCGACGGTGGGGTGCACCGCGGCCAGGTGGGCGCAGACCGCGTCGCCCAGCGCGGGGTCCTCCCCCACCACCACGGTGACCATCTCCCCGCCGGCGGACAGCAGCCGGTCGAGCAGGTCGCGGGCCACCGCATCGGGGTCGGGGCCGATCACCACGACGTCGCCCTCGGCGCTGCCCAGCACGTCGCCGGCGGCGCAGCGGCCGGCGGAGGTGAGCGCGTCGTGCTCGGCGACGGTGACCTCGGCCCAGCGGGTGGCGGCGGCGGCCTCGGCCATGGCGACCACGTCGTCGCCGAAGCGGCGGGCCGGGTCGGTGACGGCCAGCGCGGCCAGCCCCTGCACCGCCGACCGGGTCGGGACGACGACGACGTCGCGGCCGTCCTCGCGGGCGCGCTCGGCGGCGCGGGCGGTGACCGCGGTGACCTCGGCGTGGTTGGGCAGGACGACGACCTGCGCGGCGCCGGTGCCCAGCACCGCGGCCAGCACGGCGTCCTCGGTGATCTCGCCCACCGGCGCCGTGAGCACCACGACGCCCTCGCCGGCGAACAGGTCGGCCAGGCCGGCAGAGCAGGTGAGCGCCACCGACGCCCGGGTGCCCGCGGCCGCGACCGGCGCCCGGACCGGGGCCAGTGCGGTGACCGAGATCCGGTGCGGGCGCCCGGCCTCGATGCCGGCCTCGACCGCGGCGCCCACGTCGGCCACGTGCACGTGCACGTTCCACTCCCGGCCACTGGGCGTGTCGACCCCGACCACGACCAGGCAGTCGCCGAGCTCGGCGAGCCGGGCGCGCAGCCGGTCCACCGCGGCCGCGTCGGAGTCGGCGAGCAGGAACTGGACCTCGCTGCCCGGCCCGGGCGCCGGCGCGGCGGGGACCGGGGTGGGCACACCGCGGTCCCGGAGCGGTCGGCGGGCCAGCGGGGCACGGGTCGGTGCGGTGCCGGTGACGGTGCCGACCAGGGCGTCGAGCACCAGGCACCAGCCGGCCCCGCCGGCGTCGACGACCCCGGCGTCGCGGAGGGCGGCCAGCTGGCCGGGCGTGGCCTGCAGGGCGGTGAGCGCGCCGTCGGCGGCGGCCCGGACGACGTCGGCCAGCAGCGCCCGGCCGTCGGAAACCGCGGCCACGGCGGACTCGGCACCGGCCCGGGCGACGGTGAGGAAGGTGCCCTCCTCGGGGTCGGCGACCGCGCGGTAGGCGGTGCGCGAGGCCGCCGACAGCGCCTCGGCCAGTGCGGGCCCGTCGACCGGGGCAGCACCGGCGAGGCCGTCGGCCAGCCCGCGCAGCAGCTGGGCCAGGATCGCGCCGGAGTTGCCCCGGGCGCCCAGGACCGCACCGCGGGCGAGCGCGGTCCAGGCCGACTCCGCACCGGCGGCCGCCGTCAGGGCGGCGTGCCCTGCCTCGGCGGTCATCAGCAGGTTGGTGCCGGTGTCGCCGTCGGGGACCGGGAAGACGTTGAGCTCGTCGAGCCGGCCCCGGGCCTGGGCAAGGGTGTCGACCACGGCGCGGCTCCACCGGCCGACCGCGGCCTCGTCCAGCGCCTCGAGCACGTCCGGGAGGGTACCGCCGACGCCCGACAGGACTCCCCGACCGCGGGTCGGGCGGTCGGCGCGGGCGCCCCGGACCGGGGTGGTCCGACACCTGCCCCGACGACCGTCTACAGTGAGCCAGGCGTGTGCCGAGCTGGACCGTGCCCCAGGGCACCCCCGGCGAGCACCGCGAACCGACTTCAGCTCAACCAATCTTCTGGGAGTGATCGACCGTGGCTGCCGTGTGCGACGTGTGTGGCAAGGGGCCCGGTTTCGGCATGGCGGTGTCCCACTCGCACCGCCGGACGCCGCGCCGTTGGAACCCGAACATCCAGTCCGTGCGGGCTGCGCTCACCGGCGGTGGCCGGAAGCGCATCAACGCCTGCACGTCCTGCATCCGCGCCGGCAAGGTCGCCCGGGTCTGATCCCGGGCGCTGACTGCCAGCGCCTCAGCACCACCCCGCCCCGGCGGGTCCGGAGACCCCGGAGGTCAGCGACCTCCGGGGTCTCCGGCGTGCGCCTCAGGTCGCGCCGATGCCCAGCGCCCGGGCCGCGGTGACCACCAGCCCCACCACCGTGTCGTGCGGGAGGACGGTGCTGTCGACCACCAGGTGGTAGTGCCGGGCCTCGGCCGGGTCGGTCCGGTAGAAGTGCCGGACGTAGGCGACCCGGCCGGCGTCGGCGGCGTCCCGGTCGCGCCGGACCTCGGCCTCCGGCCGGCCGGAGTGCGCCACCGCGGCGGCCAGCCGGCGCTCCGGTGAGCCGTCGAGCCGCACGTGCAGCACACCCGGCCGGTCGCGCAGCACCATCGCCGCCGCCCGGCCCAGCACCACGCCCCCGGGGCCGGCGGCGATCTCGCCGAGCACCCGCTCGGTCTGCTGGCGGTAGGCGCGCTCGTCGGGCAGCGACGAGGTGGGCAGCACGCCGCCCACCGGGTCGGGCATGGTGCCCAGCGAGCTGACCAGCCGCCACAGCCCGCGGGTGATCGTCTCGTCGTTGGCCTCGGCCTCGGCGACGGGCACCCCCAGCCGGCCGGCCACCTGCGCGGGGATGACCCGGTCGTGGAAGGGCAGGCCGAGGACCTCGGCGATCGCCGGGGCGATCTCCGCCCCGCCGCAGCCGAACGGCGCCGACACCGTCACGACGCCCACTGGTCCTCCACCGCCGATCCGTCGGCCACCAGGGTCTTGCCGAGGAAGACCGCCTCGGGCGAGTCGGCGTAGACCCCGTACCCGGGGCCCGACGTGTAGCCCTCCCGGGCGTAGAGCGCCAGCGCCTCGGGCTGCCGGTCACCGGAGTTGAGCACCAGCTGCGTGTGGCCGGCCGCGGCGGCGGTGCGTTCCAGCTCGGCCAGCACGACCCGCGACAGCCCGCGTCGCCGGAAGTCCGGCTCCACGTACATCCGCTTGAGCTCCGCGGCCCCCTCGCCGGCGCGGTGTGCCCGCCAGCCACCGCACGCGGCCGGCACCCCGTCGACCTCGGCCACCAGGAAGAGCCCGTGCGGCGGGGAGAACTCGGCCGGGTCGACGACCGCCTCGTCCCGCCCGCCGTAGCGGACGACGTACTCCTGCTGCACCCGCTCGATGAGGTGCTGGGCGACCGGGTCGGCGTAGCCGACCTGCCGCAGGGTCACCCCCCGCTCAGCCGAAGTGGACATGGCCGGTCCCCTCCCCCAGGTCCTCGGCGACCCGCACGGCGGGCACCCCGTCCACCCGGACGCCGGGCTCTCCGCCGGCCGGGACCGCGCTCACGGTGCCGATCGTCGTCCATCCTGCCGGGAGCTCGACCTCGTCCGGGAACGTGGCCACCAGGGCGTGGTCCTCCCCGCCGGTGAGCACCCAGGCCATCGGGTCCCCGCCGAGGGCGGCGGCGACCTGCGCCAGCGGCCCCACCGGGTCCAGGAAGCCCGCGGCCAGCGCGGCCCGGTCCAGGTCGATCAGCACGTCGCTGTCGGCGGCCAGGTGCCCGGCGTCGGCCAGCAGCCCGTCGCTGGTGTCGCACATCGAGGTGGCCCCGGCGTCGGCCGCGGCCGGGCCGGCCGCGTAGGGCGGCGTGGGACGGCGGTGGGCGGAGACCGCGGCGATCGGTGAGTGGAAGCCGCGCCGCAGCACGGCCAGCCCGCACGCCGACCAGCCCAGCCGGCCGGCGACGGCGACGACGTCCCCGGGTCGGGCACCGCTGCGCAGCACCGGCGACCGCCCCTGCAGGTCACCGAGCGCCGTGACCGACAGCACGACGGCCGAGCTGTCGGGGGCGCTGGCCGAGGTGTCCCCGCCGACCACGGCGGCGCCGAAGCGCTCGCACTCCTCGGCCATGCCGGAGGCGACGTCCTCCAGCCAGGCAGCCGGGGTGCCTGCGGGGCAGGCCAGCCCGACCAGCAGCGCGGTGGGCACCGCGCCCATGGCGGCGACGTCGGCGAGGTTGGCGGCGGCGGCCTTGTGCCCGACGTCCTCCGCCGAGGACCAGTCACGGCGGAAGTGCCGCCCCTCCACCAGGACGTCGGTGCAGGCCACCACCCGCCCGTCGGGGGTGCGGACGACCGCGGCGTCGTCGCCGGGGCCGACGTCGGCCAGCGCCGCGGTGCCCGAGCGGGCGACCACCCGGGCGATGAGGCCGAACTCACCGACGACGCCCACGCTGTCGGCGGCGTCGGGCCGCGGGATCAGCGGACGGGGCCGAGTCACCGGGCGCCCCACGCAGCTGGGGTACGTTGCCGGTCTGTCCGCTGCTCTGCGGACAGGTCGAGCCAGTGACGGTCGCCGTCACCGCACTGCCCGAGGAAGGTCACGTCGTGGTCCACGCCTACATCCTGATCCAGACCGAAGTCGGCAAGGCAGCCGCGGTCGCCGCGAGCATCGGCGAGATCGCCGGCGTGACCCGGGCCGAGGACGTCACCGGCCCCTACGACGTGATCGTGCGGGCGGAGGCCAACAGCGTCGACGAGCTCGGCCGGCTGGTCGTGGCCCGCGTGCAGTCGGTGGACGGGATCACCCGCACGCTGACCTGCCCCGTCGTCAACATCTGAGCCCCTGAGCACGCCCGCCGCCGACGCACCGGTCGACCCGCCCCCTGGGCAGCCACCGGTCGACCCGCTGCGCCGCGCCGCCCTGCTGTCCACGGCCGTGCTGGTGCCACTGGTCGTCGTCCTGCTGGTGCTGGTCAACGTGCTGGGCCGGGACGAGGCCGGCGTCGACGCCGACGGCCCTGCCGACGTCTCCGGCGCGACCGCCGACCCGCGCGGTGACCTGCCGCCAGTACCGGTCGACACCCCCGACGTCACCCCGGCCGCCGACCTCGCCTGCCCGGTGCTGATGGGCCAGCTGCCGCTGGAGATCGCCGGGGAGACCTCCCGGCAGGTCGACTCCGACACCCCGTTCGCCTATGCCTGGGGCGAGCCACCGGTGGTGCTGGTCTGCGGTGTCGCACCGCCGGCGGGCTTCGTGGTGGGCGGACCGCAGACCTTCGCCGTCTCCGGCGTCGAGTGGTTCGTCGACACCACCGACCCGGCGGTCTTCGTGTGGACGACGGTCGACCGCAACGTGCCGGTCGAGGTGCGGGTGCCCTCGACCTCCGACAGCGCGGTCCCGACGGCGCTGGGGCCGATCATCGCCACCGCCCTCCCCTACGTCGAGCCGGTCCCCGCCCCCGCCGAGTGAGGTCCCGGCTGGGCCGTTCAGGTCGGGGGCAGCCGGTCCAGCTGGGCGCGGGTGACCGCGAGGACCTCGGCCCGGGCGGCCTGGACGTCGGCGGCCACCGAGGCCACGGACACGGTGAAGGGCCCGGCGGGGCACCAGGTGAACGCGGCCGGCCCGGCCATGCCCAGCTCGGGCGCCGGAGTCGTGCGCAGCAGCAGCGTGCAGTCCTCGGGCAGGCCGGTCGGGTCGTCGTCCAGGGTGCCGCCGTAGTACTCCGCGTCGTTGCCAGCCAGGTCGACGGCGTAGGACGACGCTCCCCCGGCGTCGGCGAACTGGTCGAGGAAGACGCTGGTCAGCTCGTCACCCGACCGCCAGAACCGCTCCCAGCCGCGCTGGTAGCCGTACTGGCCCAGCACGTCCTCCTGGTGCTGGGCGTCGTCGCCGTAGCGGGCGACGTCGTCGATGGTCTTCTCCCCCGCCTGCGGCTGCAGCTCGTCGTCCGGCACCCGCGGCCGCCCCGAGGGGACCTCGTCCAGCAGCAGCGGCTCGAGGCCGGCGCCGTCGGTCGGCAGGGCGGCCGAGGACGTGGCGGCGGCCGCCGGGACGTCGGCGGGCCCGGCGCTGGACGGCGCGCACCCGGCGAGCGCCGGGGCGCCGAACAGCAGCAGCGCCGCGGTGGTGGCGGGCCCCCAGCGGGCGGTCACGGTGCCTGCCCGGTCATCGATCCGACCCTAGTCGAGCGCGCCGCGCCCGGCCCCCGGGACGCTCAGCTGCGCAGGTCCGGCAGGCCGGCCAGGGCCTGCTCGAGGTCGGCGACGAGGTCGGCGGTGTCCTCGATGCCGCAGGAGAACCGGACGAAGCCGGCCGGGACGGCGTCCCCGCCCCACTGCGCGCGCCGGTCGAGCGTGGTGTGCAGGCCGCCGAAGCTGGTGGCGGCCGGGAAGAAGCGGCTGGCCCGGACCAGCTGCACGACCGCGTCGGCGTCGGCGAGCTCGGCGGAGACGACGCCGTTGTGCCGCAGCATCTGCCGGCTGGCCAGCTCGTACGACGGGTCGCCGGGGCGGCCGGGCCAGCGCACCCCGCGCACCGCCGGGGAGGCGGCCAGCACCTCGACCAACGCCGCGGCGTTGGCCGCCTGCCGGGCCAGCCGCAGGTCCAGGGTGCCCATCGACCGGTGGGCCAGCCACGCCTCGAACGGCCCGGGCGGGTTGCCGGTGGTCTTCCGCCACGCCGCGACCCGGGCGTACAGCTCGCGGCCCTTCTCGCTGCGGGCGGTGCTCACGTGCCCCATCAGGACGTCGCTGTGCCCGGTGAGCGCCTTGGTGTCCGCGGCCACCACCACGTCGGCGCCGAGCTCCAGCGGCCGCTGCCCGATCGGGGTGGCCGTGGTGTTGTCGACGACCAGGACGGCCCCGGCGGCCTGGGTGGCCCGGGCGACGGCGGCGATGTCGCAGACGTCCAGCTGGGGGTTGCTCGGGGTCTCCAGCAGCACCAGCCGGGCCCCGTCCAGGTCGCCGCGGGCGGCGACCGCCCCGATCTCCAGGGTGGGCACCAGCTCGACGGTCAGGCCGAGGCGTTCCAGCTCGTCGCGGCCCAGCACGCGGCTGGCGTAGTAGCCGTCCGACGGCAGCACCACCCGGTCACCGGCCGAGGCCAGCGCGAGCACCGCGGAGCTGATCGCGGCCATGCCGGTGGCGAAGGACAGGCAGTCGCCGCCGTCGAGCTCGCCGACCGCCCGCTCGAAGACCCGCAGCGTCGGGTTGTCGGCCCGGGCGTAGGAGTCCGCGCCGTTCGCACCCGGGGGCTGGTCACCCAGGTGGTACGGGGCGGCGAAGACCGGGGAGGGCCGCAGCGGCGTGCCCGGCACGACCGGCTCGTCGCCGGCGTGGGCCAGCCGGGTGCCGTCGCCGAAGGGGCTCAGGTCGTCAGCGGTGCTCACAGGTCCTCCTCGGTGCGCCGCCCCCTGCTCGGGCTCGGCCCGTCCAGCCCGTCACTCGGGCTTGGCTTCCCTCGACATCATCTCCCGCACCATCTGCCCGGCCGACTCGCCCTCGTGGCAGACCCGGACGACGGCCTCGGTGATGGGGACGTCGACCCCGTGCGCCCGGGCCAGGTCCAGCACCGAGCGGCAGCTCTTCACGCCCTCGGCGGTCTGCCGGGTGATCTGCTCGACCTGGGCCACCGACATGCCCTGGCCCAGGTGCTCGCCGAAGGTGCGGTTGCGCGACAGCGGCGAGGAGCAGGTGGCCACCAGGTCACCGAGCCCGGCCAGCCCGGCGAAGGTGGCGGGGTCCGCGCCCAGCGCCGTGCCCAGCCGGGCGGTCTCGGCCAGGCCGCGGGTGATCAGCGACGCCCGGGTGTTGTCGCCGTAGCCCAGCCCCTGGGCGACCCCGCAGGCCAGCGCGATGACGTTCTTGACCGCCCCGCCCAGCTCGCAGCCCACCAGGTCGGCGTTCGTGTACGGGCGGAAGTAGCGGGTGTGGCAGGCGGCCTGCAGGGCCTCGGCGCGGGCGGTGTCGGTGCAGGCGATCACGGTGGCCGAGGGCTGCTCCTCGGCGATCTCCCGGGCCAGGTTCGGTCCCGACAGCGCCGCCACCCGGTCCGGCCCGGCGCCGGTCACCTCGCAGATCACCTCGCTCATCCGCTTCGTCGTCCCGAGCTCGACGCCCTTCATCAGCGACAGCAGCGAGGCCTCGCCGGGCAGCAGCGGTGCCCAGCCGGTGAGGTTGGCCCGCAGCGTCTGGCTGGGCACGGCGAGGACGACGACGTCGGCGCCGTCGAGGGCGTCGGCGGCGTCGGCGGTGGCCCGGACGGCGTCGGGCAGCCGGACGCCGGGCAGGTAGTCGGCGTTCTCCCGGCTGCCCTGGATGGCGGTGACCAGCTCGGGACGGCGGGCGTGCAACGTGACCGTGCACCCGGCGTCGGCCAGGACCTTGGCGAAGGTGGTGCCCCAGGAGCCGGCGCCCAGCACCGCGGCGCGGGTCATGCGGCGGCCCCGGGCAGCGCCCGGCCGGCCGGGCGCGGGTGGAAGACGGTGGGCGGCTGCTCGCCGCGCAGCTCGCCGAGCTGGTCGCGGACACGGGTCATCAGCAGGTCGGTCACCTCACGCAGCAGCTCGCCCGACAGGGGCGCACCGGCGCGCACCGCGGCGCGCTGGGCGGACAGGTCGACGGGCTCGCCGACCAGGTACTCGGCCGGCGCCCGCAGCCGCAGGTGCAGCCGCTTGGCGTGGTAGTCGTGCACCCGCTGCGGCCCCCACTGGGCGACCGGCAGCACCGTGACGTCGGTGGTCAGCGCGAGCCGGGCGACCCCGGAGCGGGCCTGCATCGGCCACCAGTCGGGATCGCGGGTGACCGAGCCCTCCGGGTAGATGACCACGACGTCGCCGGCGTCGAGTGCGGCCTTCGCCGCGTGCACCGAGGAGCCGGCCGTGCTCGACCCGCGGGAGACCGGGATCTGCCCGGCGCCGCGCAGGACGGTGCCGGCCAGGCCGGTGAAGAGGGCGTCCTTGGCCAGGAAGTGCGGCACCCGGCCGGCGTCCCAGACCAGCCGCGCGCAGGCCAGCGGGTCGAGCACCGAGACGTGGTTGGCCACCAGCAGCACCCCGCCGGTGGGCGGGATCCGGTCGGCGTGCCGGTAGCGCAGGGAGAACACCAGCGACGCGACCGGGTACACCACCCCCACGCACAGGGCGAGCGCGAAGGGCACCGGACGGCGGGTCTGCCGGTGCGGTGGGCGGCGGGCGTGCCCGGACCCGGCGGGCGACTCGTCCTGCGACATCCGACACCTCTCCCCTCGGTCGGGCCGCTTCCTGACCCGCGCCTGATCGTGCCCCCCGGCCCCGGACGGCGCGCACGCGCCCCCGGCCGTGCTCAGGCCAGCACGGCCGACCGGTGGGTGGTGCGGCCGCCGACCAGGGTGGCGAGCACCTCGGTCGACCGCAGGCCCGCGGCGCCGTCCCGGGCGAGCACCGCCGCTGGCGGCTCGGCCACCACGACCAGGTCGGCGACGTCGCCGACCCGCACCGCGGTCCGGCCGCCGCTGGCCGCGGCCAGCGCGACGTCGAGGTCCAGGTGCTGCTCGGGGTGCCAGGCGGCGCGGGCGTCCAGCGACCGGTGCACGGCGGCGGCGATCCCGTCCCAGGGGTCCAGGGCCGCGACCGGAGCGTCGGAGCCCAGCACCAGCTCGGCCCCGGCGTCGGCCAGCGCCCGGTAGGGGAAGGCGCGGGCGGTGGCGCCGGCCCAGTGCAGGTCGGCGGCGTCCCGGTCGTCGACGGCGTGCCGGGGCTGCACGCTGGCCACCACGCCGAGCGCGGCGAAGCGCGGCAGGTCGGCGTCGTGGACCTGCTGGGCGTGCTCGACGCGCCCGGTGACCCCGGCGGCGGCGAACCCGTCGAGGGTGACCGCGGTGGCCCGGTCGCCGATGGCGTGCACGGCCCGGTCGAGACCGGCGTCGGCGGCCCGGCGCAGCAGCCGCGCCAGTTCGTCGGCCGGGGTGCGCAGCAGGCCGTGCGCCTCCGGTCCGGTGGCGCCGGGGTAGGGAGCGGAGCAGAAGGCGGTGCGGGTGCCCAGCGAACCGTCGACGAAGACCTTGAGCGGGCCGACCCGCAGCCGGTCGGCGGCCACCGCGTCGGTCACGCCGGGCAGCGGGTCACCGCTGCGCAGCCCGGCGGCGATCGTGGCCTCCAACCGGTCGACCCAGACCGCGGTGCGCACCCGCAGCGGCGGACCGCCGGGTGCCAGCGCGGCCCGGCGGGCCCAGGCGGCCACCAGGTCGCCGTACTCGAAGTCGGTGACGGCGGTGACCCCACGGGCGGCGGCCGCGGCGGCGGCGTCGAGGACCCAGCGGTCGACCACCGCCGGGTCGGCCCCGCCGGCGCGGGCGAAGACCTCCATCGCCTCGTGCTCCCGGACGACGCCGGTCGGGTCGGTGACCCCGAGCAGCCGGGCGGCGGCGGTGCTGCACCAGGCCGTGTGCAGGTCACCGCTGACCAGGACGACGGGCACGCCGGGGAGGGCGGCGTCCAGCACCGCGGCGTCGGCAGGTTCGGGCCACAGCGCGTCCCGGAAGCCCTGGCCGACCACGAGGCCGGGCGGGGTGCCCGCGGGCAGGGCCGCGGCCACCAGCGCGGCGGCCTCGGCGGCCGAGCGGGCGGCCGAGACGTCGATGCGCCGGCGCGCCGCCGCCCACTGCTCCAGGTGCACGTGCGCGTCGACCAGCCCGGGCAGCAGCACGGCGCCGTCCAGGTCGAGCACCTCCCCCGCGGCGGGCAGGTCCGCTCCGATCGCGGTGACCCGGCCGCCGTCCACCCGGACGTCCGCGACCTCGCCGTCCAGCCGGGCGCGGCGCAGGAGCAGGCCGCTCACCCGGCCACCTGGCCGGCGCGCCGGGCGCGGAAGACCTCCTCCGGCCACGCGGTGATGCCGCCGAGCCGGACCGACGCCGCGGTGCCGTCCTCGGCCCAGTGGTAGGTGACCGGCTCCCCCGCCGAGCCGAACCCGGCCACCGCCTCCTGGCGCAGCGCGCCCGGGGCCTCCACCGTCAGCTCCAGGAAGTCCTCGGCCGGCTCGGGTGCGCCGGGGTGCAGCAGCACCAGCCGCCCGCCCAGCAGCGCGACGTCGGTGACGCCCCAGAGGTTGACGAAGCGGCCGGCGTGGCGCTCCAGCTCCGCGGTGGGCGGCCGCGGGCCGCCGGGTGCGGCCAGGGCCAGGTCGAGCAGGGCGAACAGCCCGCGGGCGAGGGCGTCGGCGGGGCCGTCGACGGCGTTGGTGAGCACGCTGACCACCACGTGCGCGTCCGGGTCGATCCAGGTGCGGGTGATGTGGCCGGGGTAGCCGCCGCTGTGCCCGACCAGCGTGCGGTCGCCGGAGGTGCGCAGGTCCATCCCCAGCCCGTAGTGCCGCGGCGGCTTCCCGTGCGCCTCGACGACCGACTCCGGCCGGCGCATCAGCCGCTTGCTCGCCTCGGTCAGCAGCGTGGTGTCGCCGGTGACGTGCGCGGCACCGAAGCCGGTGAGGTCGCGGGCGGTGGAGAAGAAGCCGGTCGCCGCGGCCATGGCCCGGGTGTCGACGTGCGGGATCGTGAGCCGGACGTCCTCGCCGTCCAGCAGCCCGGTGTGCCCGGCGGCGTACTCGTGCGCCCGGGCCGGGTCCCACTCCGGGCCGGTGTCGGCCAGGCCCAGGCGGTCGACCACGGCGGCCTGCACGTGCGCGGCGTAGCCGACGCCGGTGACCGCCTCGATGGCCAGGCCGAGCAGCGAGTAGCCGATGTTGGAGTACTTGAAGTGCTCGTTGCGGTCGAACACCGCGCCCTCGCCGGTGGCGATCTCCAGCAGCAGCCCCTCGTCGGGGAAGGGCTGCAGCAGCTGCCAGTGGTCGTTGTCCCCGCCGTCCCGGATCACGCCGCCCTGGTGGCCGAGCAGCTCGCGCACGGTGACCGGCGCCAGCGGCGTCCCGGCCAGCGCGGGCACCCACGTGGCGATCGGGTCGTCCAGCCGCATCCGGCCGGCCTCGACCAGTCGCAGGACGGCGGTGGCGGTGAAGGTCTTGGAGTGCGAGGCGATCCGGAACAGGTGCGCCGGGGTCAGCGGCGCACCCGTGTCCACGTCGGCGACGCCGAGGGCGGTGTCCAGCACCAGCCGGTCGCCCACCCGGACGGCGGCCTGCACCCCGGGGACGCGCAGCTTCCGGCGCTGCAGCTCCAGCCACGACTCCAGGTACGGGGCGGCGGCCGCGGCCACCTCGGCGGTCTGCTCGGGGCTGCTGCTCATCAGGTGCGCTCCTGGGCCGGGGACGGGGGCTGCGGGAGCAGACCACCACACCGGCCGGACCGCGCTGCGCCGGGGTGTGCTCACATCGGGGGGTGCAGCCGTGGTCCCTCGTCGTCCCCGCCAAGCTGCTGAGCCGGGCCAAGACCCGGCTGGCGCCGCTGACCGGCCGCTTCGGCGACGACGCCCCCGCCCGGCACCGGGAGCTGGTGCTGGCGATGCTGGCCGACACCGTGGCCGCGGCGCTGGCCAGCCCGGCGGTGGCCGGCGTGCTGGTGGTGACCGACGACCCGGGGGTCGGTGACCTGGTGCGGTCGCTGGGGGCGCGGACGGTCCCCGACACCCCCGACCGCGGGCTGAACGCCGCCCTCGCCCACGGCGCGGCCGCCGCCCGGGCCGTCGGGGCGGGGGCGGTCGCGGCGATGAGCTCGGACCTGCCGGCCCTGCGCCCGGCCGAGCTCACCGCGGCCCTGGCCGGGGTGCCCGGCCGCGGGTTCGTCGCCGACGCCGAGGGCACCGGGACGACGCTGCTGTGTGCTGCGGCCGGCGGGCTGGACCCGCGCTTCGGGCCCGGGTCGGCCGCCGCGCACGCCGCGGGCGGGGCGGTGGCGCTGGCCGGCGACTGGCCGGGGCTGCGCCGCGACGTCGACACCGCCGCGGACCTGGACGCGGCCAGGGCCCTGGGCGTGGGCCCCCGGACCACCCGGCTCCTGGCCGCCACTCCCTGGTCACCGGGGTGAGGCAGGATCCACCCGTGCCCGCCGCTCCCTCCCCGCTGCCCGCCGACCGTTTCCTCAACCGAGAGCTGTCCTGGCTGGACTTCAACTCCCGCGTGCTGGAACTGGCCGAGGACACCGACGCGCCCCTGCTCGAGCGGGTCAAGTTCCTCTCGATCTTCGCCAGCAACCTCGACGAGTTCTTCATGGTCCGCATCGCCGGGCTCAAGCGCCGGCAGAGCACGGGCCTGGCCGTCCGCTCCCCCGACGGCCTCACCATCCGCGAGCAGCTGACCCGGGTCACCGACCGCACCCGCGACCTGGTGCACCGGCACGCGGCGGTCTTCAACACCGACGTCGTCCCGCAGCTGGCCGAGCGCGGCATCCGGATCGTGGGCTGGTCCGACCTCGACGACGCCGACGCGATGCGGCTGCGGGAGTACTTCCGCGACCAGGTGTTCCCGGTGCTGACCCCGCTGGCGGTCGACCCGGCGCACCCCTTCCCCTACATCAGCGGGCTGTCGCTGAACCTCGCCGTCTCGGTGCGCGACCCGGAGACGGGGGCGCCCAAGTTCGCCCGGCTCAAGGTCCCCAACAACGTCCCGCGGTTCATCCCGGTCGGCCCGGTCGGGGAGACCGCGGTGTTCCTGCTGCTCGAGGAGCTCATCGCCGCGCACCTCAGCGCGCTGTTCCCCGGCCTGGACGTGCTGGACCACCACCTGTTCCGGGTGACCCGCAACGCCGACCTGGAGGTCGAGGAGGACCGCGACGAGGACCTCCTGCAGGCCCTGGAGCGCGAGCTGGCCCGGCGCCGGTTCGGCCCGGCCGTGCGGCTGGAGGTCACCGACACGATGGACCCGCAGATCCTCGAGGTGCTGGTGTCGGAGCTGGAGATCAGCACCGCCGACGTCGTCTCCGTCCCCGGCCCGCTGGACCTGGGCGCGCTGATGGCGCTCTACGACCTCGACCGCCCCGAGCTCAAGGACGACCCGTTCGTCCCGGCCACCCACCCGCGGCTGAGCGACGGCGAGAGCCCCAAGAGCGTGTTCGCCACGCTGCGCGAGGGCGACGTCCTGCTGCACCACCCCTACGACTCCTTCGCCACCAGCGTGCAGCGGTTCATCGAGCAGGCCGCCGCCGACCCGCACGTGCTGGCGATCAAGCAGACCCTCTACCGCACCTCCGGTGACTCCCCGATCGTGCAGGCGCTGATCGAGGCGGCCCAGGCCGGCAAGCAGGTCGTGGTGCTGGTGGAGATCAAGGCCCGCTTCGACGAGGAGGCCAACATCAGCTGGGCCCGCTCGCTGGAGCGCGCCGGCTGCCACGTCGTCTACGGCCTGGTGGGCCTGAAGACCCACTGCAAGACGGCGCTGGTGGTCCGGATGGAGAACGGCGTGCTGCGCCGCTACTGCCACATCGGCACGGGCAACTACAACCCCAAGACCGCCCGGGTCTACGAGGACCTCGGCGTCCTCACCGCCGACGCCCGGGTGGGCGCCGACCTCACCGACCTGTTCAACACCCTCACCGGCTACTCGCGGCAGACCACCTACCGGTCGCTGATGGTCGCCCCGCACGGGATCCGCAACGGGCTGCTGGAGAAGATCCGCCGGGAGGCCCGGCACGCCGCCGAGGGCACCCCGTCCGGCATCCGGATCAAGGTGAACTCCCTCGTCGACGAGCAGCTCATAGACGCCCTCTACGAGGCCTCCCGCGCCGGGGTGCCCGTCGAGCTGCTCATCCGCGGCATCTGCGCGCTGCGCCCGGGCGTGCCCGGCCTGAGCGACAACATCCGGGTGCGCTCGATCGTGGGCCGCTTCCTGGAGCACTCGCGGGTGATCCACTTCGCCAACGCCGGGACGCCGGAGTGGTGGCTGGGCAGCTCAGACCTGATGCACCGCAACCTCGACCGCCGCGTGGAGGTGCTGCTGCGGGTCAACGACCCCGCCGCCCAGCGCCAGCTGCAGCGCGTGTTCGACCTGGACATGGCCCCGGACGTCCGCAGCTGGGAGCTGGCCGCCGACGCGACCTGGACGCACACCGGCGGGCGGGACTCCCAGGCCGAGCTGCTCGCCACCCGGGGTGAGAACGCTGGCTGAGGAGCTCAGGCTGATCCCGGCCGCCGGCGGGGCGCTGTGGCGCCTGGACGCCGACGGGGCGCTGGAGACCGCGCTGGTGCACCGGTACAAGTACGACGACTGGTCGCTGCCCAAGGGCAAGCTCGACGCCGGGGAGCACGCGCTGGCCGCCGCCGTCCGCGAGGTCGCCGAGGAGACCGGCCTGGAGGTCGTCGTCGGCCGGCGCAGCGTGCAGACCCGCTACGTCAACCGGCACGGCCCCAAGCGGGTCGACTACTGGGTGATGCAGGTCGTCGGCGGGGAGTTCGTGCCCAACGACGAGGTCGACGAGCTGCGCTGGCTGCCGGTGCCCGAGGCCGTGGCGCAGGTCAGCCACGACCACGACCGCGCGGTGCTGACCGACCTCGCGCGCACCGACGTGCCCCGCGCCCCGCGGGTGCTGCTCGTGCGGCACGCCTCGGCCGGCGACCGGTCGCACTGGGACGGCCCGGACGCCGAGCGCCCGCTGGACCGCCGCGGCCGCGACCAGGCCGCCCGGCTGGCCGCGCTGCTGCCCGTCTTCGCCCCCGCCCGGCTGCTCACCGCTCCCCCGGTCCGCTGCCGGGAGACCCTCGCGCCGCTCGCCGGGGCCCTCGGGCTGACCGTGGGCGAGGCACCTGAGCTCGGCGAGGAGCACTTCTCCTTCGACCCGCAGGCCGGACTGGACCTCGTCGAGGAGCTGCTGGCCGTCGACGACGGCGCCGGCCCGACCCTGGTGTGCAGCCAGGGCGGCGCGATCCCGTCGGTGCTGCTGGCGCTGGGCGTGCGCTGGCACGCCGGTGCTGCGGCGCTGCACCCGCCGGCGGCCAAGGGCAGCGTGTGGGCGCTGGGCGGCCGGCCCGACGAGGAGACCGACGGGCTGTTCGCCGACTACTACCGCGACTTCTCCGCCGACCCTTCCGCCCCGCGCTGACGGCCGTCCCTGCCCGTGCTCCGCACCGCTGGGCAGCCCGCGGGACCGCACTGCCGCCGTCCCCCTGCACCAACGACCGTCCCCCGGTACCAACGCTGCTGCAGGGGGCCAGACGGTGATCAGGTCACCTGATCACCGTCCGGTGCGCCCGGTGCGGCCCGGGCTCGTCCTACTGCACCAAAGGCCGTCCTCCCGCACCTGCGTAGCTACAGGAGGACGGCCTTTGATCAGTGGAAGGACCCCACTGCCCCCCACCACTCGCAGGCTCGCGGCGGGACCCTGCAGCGGGGCCGAACGGGTCAGCGGGTGGGCAGGGCCGGCAGGGACGCCGGCTTCCAGGCCGGACGGCGGGACTCGAAGGCGGTGATGTCGTCGAGGTGCCGCTCGGTGAGGCCGACGTCGTCCAGGCCCTCGAGCAGGCGCCAGCGGGTGTACGGGTCGATCACGAACGGCACGCTGGTGCTGCCGTAGGTGACCTGCTCGGTCTGCAGGTCGACGGTCACCGGCAGCGCCGGGTCGGCCTCGACCGCGGCCCACAGCGCCTCGACGTCGGCCTCGGGCAGGACGACGGTGAGCAGCCCGGCCTTGGTCGAGTTGTTGCGGAAGATGTCAGCGAACCGGGAGCTGATGACCACCCGGAAGCCGCCGTCCAGCAGCGCCCAGTTGGCGTGCTCGCGCGAGGACCCGGTGCCGAAGTCGGGGCCGGCCACCAGGATCGAGGCGCTGGCGTACTGCGGCTGGTTGAGCACGAAGTCGGGCTCGTTCTTCCGCCAGGCCACGAACAGCCCGTCCTCGAAGCCGGTGCGGGTGATCCGCTTGAGGTACTCGGCCGGGATGATCTGGTCGGTGTCGACGTTGCTGCGGCGCAGCGGGGCGGCCGTGCCGGTGTGCGTGGTGAAGGCGTCCATCGTCAGACTCCGATCGGGGCGGCGTGGGTGGGCGCCAGCAGGGTCTCGAGGTCGGCCGGGGCGGTGAGCTTCCCGGTCAGCGCGGTCGCGGCGGCCACGGCCGGGGACACCAGGTGGGTGCGCCCGCCCTTGCCCTGCCGGCCCTGGAAGTTGCGGTTGCTGGTCGAGGCCGAGCGCTCGCCGGGCTTGAGCTGGTCGGGGTTCATGCCCAGGCACATCGAGCAACCCGCGCCGCGCCACTCGGCGCCGGCCTCGGTGAAGACCTGGTCCAGGCCCTCGGCCTCGGCCTGCAGCTTCACCGCCACCGACCCGGGGACGACGAGCATCCGGGTGTCGGCGTCGACGTGCTTGCCCTTGAGCAGGGCGGCCGCGACCCGGAGGTCCTCGATCCGGCCGTTGGTGCAGGAGCCCAGGAAGACGGTGTCGACGGAGATCTCGCGCAGCGGTGTGCCGGCGGTCAGCCCCATGTACTCCAGCGCGGACTCCGCGGCCGCTCGGTCGCTGTCGTCGGCGATGGTGGCCGGGTCGGGCACGCTGGCACCGATCGGCAGCCCCTGGCCGGGGTTGGTGCCCCAGGTGACGTAGGGGGTGAGGGAGGCGGCGTCGATCCGCACCTCCCGGTCGAAGACGGCGTCGTCGTCGGTGCGCAGAGTCGACCAGTGGGCGACCGCGGCGTCCCAGTCGGCGCCCTGCGGGGCGTGCGGGCGCCCGGCGAGGTAGTCGAAGGTGGTCTGGTCGGGGGCGATGAGCCCGGCGCGGGCACCGGCCTCGATCGACATGTTGCAGATCGTCATCCGGGCCTCCATCGACAGCGCCTCGATCGCACTGCCGCGGTACTCGATGACGTGCCCCTGGCCACCGCCGGTGCCGATCTCGGCGATGACCGCGAGGATGACGTCCTTGGCGCTCACGCCCGGGGGCAGCTCGCCGTCGACGGTCACCGACATCTGCTTGGCCGGGTACTGCGGCAGCGTCTGGGTGGCCAGCACGTGCTCGACCTCGCTGGTGCCGATGCCGAACGCCAGCGCGCCGAAGGCGCCGTGCGTGGAGGTGTGGCTGTCGCCGCACACGATGGTCATGCCCGGCTGGGTGAGCCCCAACTGCGGGCCGATGACGTGCACGATGCCCTGGTCGCGGTCGCCCATCGGGGCCAGCCGGATGCCGAACTCGGCGGCGTTGCGGCGCAGCGCGTCGACCTGCGCGCGGCTGACCGGGTCGGCGATCGGGCTCAGGATGTCCAGCGTCGGGACGTTGTGGTCCTCGGTGGCCATGGTCAGGTCGGGACGGCGGACGGTGCGGCCCGCGGCCCGCAGCCCGTCGAAGGCCTGCGGACTCGTCACCTCGTGCACGAGGTGCAGGTCGATGTAGAGCAGGTCCGGCTCGCCCTCGGTCCGCCGGACGACGTGCTCCTCGTACACCTTCTGCGCCAGGGTCTGGCCCACCGGTCCTCCTCGTTGCCACCTGCTCGTTGCCATCTCATACAGTGAGATGCGAGTATCAGTACGTGGTACAGCCTAGCCCCGTTGCCGTCCTGGACAAAGCAGTGGCCATCCTCCGCGCGGTGGCCGACGAACCGGCCAGCCTCGCCGAGCTGGTCACCCGGACCGAGCTCCCCCGCGCGACCGCCCACCGCCTGGCCACGGCGCTGGAGGCGCACCGGCTGCTGCGCCGCACCTCCGCCGGCACCTGGGCGCCGGGCCCGGCGCTGTCCGAGCTCGGCCGGGGCGGCGCCGACCTCGCCGAGGTCTCCGCCCGGCCACTGGCGGCGCTGCGCGACGTCACCGGGGAGAGTGCCCAGTTCTACGTGCGCGACGGCGGCAGCCGGGTCTGCATCGCCGCGGCCGAGCGCAGCAGCGGACTGCGCGACACCGTCCCGGTCGGTGCCCGGCTGCCGTTGACCGCGGGCTCCGCGGCCCACGCGCTGCTCGCCTTCGCCCCCGCCGACGAGGTGACCCCGCTGCTGCCGGCGGCGAGCTTCACCGCCCGCACCCTGCTCGACGTCCGGCGCCGAGGCTGGGCGCACAGCGTCGCCGAGCGCGAGCCCGGCGTCGCCTCGCTGTCCGCGCCGGTGCGCGACGGGGCCGGCGGCGTGCTCGGCGCGGTGTCGATCTCCGGGCCGGTCGAGCGGGTGGGCCGCCGTCCCGGCCCCGAGGTGGTCGCCGCCGTCCTGGACGCCGCGGTCTCCATCTCCCGCGCGGCCCGCTGACGGAAGGACCCCCTCTCCCCCACCCTTCGCAGGCTCAGGGCGAGCCCCCTGACGGAAGGACCCCCCTTCCCCCCCTCTCCACGCTCCGCGCGGAGCGGGTCCCTGAAGGGAGGCCGGACTACCGCTCGGCGACTGCGGGACCGAGACTGGCGGCATGACCGAGACGGAGACGTACCGGGGCCGGGCACGCATCGCCGGGGAGGGTGAGGGGGTCGGGCTCGACGAGCTGGCCCTGGCCACCCGCAACCACGGCCTGCCGCTGGAGGCCCTGCGCTGGGACCTGACCCCGCCGGGGCTGCACTACGTGCTGACCCACTTCGACATCCCCGCGGTCGACCCAGACACCTGGGCGCTGGAGGTCACCGGCGCCGTCGAGCGGCCGCTGCGGCTCACCCTCGCCGACCTGCAGGCCCGCAGCAGCGCCTCGGCCCGGGTGCTGCTGGAGTGCGCCGGCAACGGCCGTGCCCGGTTCACCCCGCGGCCGGTGAGCCAGCCCTGGCTGCTCGAGGCGGTCGGCACCGCGCAGTGGGGCGGCACGCCGCTGGCCCCGCTGCTGACCGAGGCGGGGATGTCCCCCGAGGCCGTCGACGTGGTGTTCACCGGCGCCGACCACGGCGTGGAGCGCGGGGTCGAGCAGGACTACGCCCGCGGGCTCCCGGTCGCCGAGGCGCTGCGCCCGGAGACGATGCTGGCCTGGTCGATGAACGGGGAGCCCCTGCCACCGCAGCACGGGGCGCCGGTGCGGCTGGTGGTCCCGGGCTGGTACGGCATGGCGCACGTGAAGTGGCTGACCCGCATCGAGGTGCTCACGGAGCCCTTCACCGGCTACCAGAACGCGGTGGCCTACCGGGTCGCCACGGAGGCCGGCGACCCCGGCGAGCCGGTGACCCGGATCCGCCCGCGTGCACTCATGAGCCCACCCGGCTGGCCGGACTTCATGACCCGCGAGAGGTTCGTCCCGGCCGGTCCGGTGACGCTGACCGGGCGGGCCTGGTCCGGCCGCGCACCGGTCACCCGGGTCGAGGTCAGCACCGACGGCGGCGCCGCATGGGCCGACGCGGAACTCACCCCCGACGACCGGGCGCACCCGTTCGCCTGGCGCGCCTGGTCGCACTCCTGGACCGCCGAGCCCGGCACGGCCGAGCTGCTGGTGCGCGCCACCGACGCCACCGGGGAGACCCAGCCGGTGGACCAGCAGTGGAACCGCCAGGGCATGGCCAACACCCTCGTGCAGCGCGTCCCGGTGACGGTGCTCCCGCCCCGCTGAACGAGACAGCGGCCCCGCACCGGTTCGGTGCGGAGCCGCTGTCGTGCGCTCGGTGGGGCGGTTACTGCTTCGGCAGGTCCGAGCCGTCGCTGGTGCCCTCGTCGGCCTGCTTCTCCAGCGCGGCCGGGTCGACGACGACCGGGCGGAGCCGGAGCCAGGCGACGAAGACCAGCGCGACGACGATCATGGCGATGCCGGCCCACAGGTTGGCGTTCACGTCACCGGTCTTGGCCCGGTCGCTCTCGCTGTTGTCGACGATGCCGACGACCGTCAGCACGATGCCGTAGAAGCCGATCAGGCCGGCGATCACCGTGCGGACGTCGTAGGCGCCCGCCGTGTGCTTCTGGCCAGACGCCGGCTTGCCAGATGCCGGCTTGCCCGACGCCGGCTTGCCCGCGTTGTCTGAGGCGTGCGATGCGGTGCTCATGTCCTGCTCCTCTCGGGAACGCTGGCGACGGTCAGCGGAAGATCACGTTCAGGACGACGACCATCACCAGGGCTATGCCGGCCAGCTTGGTGGGCGAGGAGTACCAGGGCAGCAGGTGCGCCTCGGGGTCGGTGCGGGTCTCCTTGGGCGTCTCGGAGTAGACGAGCCCGGCGAGCTCGGCGACCGGCTTGGGCCGGGTCACCATGCTGACGGCCACGCTGACCACGATGTCGACGACGAACGCCGTCGCCGCGGCCACGAAGCTCGCACCCTGACCGCTCAGCGGCAGGGCGCCGACGGAGAGGCCACCGAGGGAGTCCTCGCTCAGGACGGCGACGGTGATGGCACCGAGCGTGCCGGAGACCAGCCCCGTCCAGCCGGCGGTCGGGGTCATCCGCTTCCAGAACATGCCCAGGATGAACGTGGCGAACAGCGGGGCGTTGAAGAAGCCGAACAGCGTCTGCAGGTAGTCCATCAGGTTGCTGTAGCCGGCGGCGATGAGCGCGGTGAAGATCGCGATCACGGTGGCCCCGACGGTCGCCCAACGGCCGACGGCCAGGTAGTAGGCGTCCGGGCGGTCCTTCTTCACGTACTGCTGCCACAGGTCGTAGCTGAAGACCGTGTTGAAGGCGGAGATGTTCGCCGCCATGCCGGCCATGAAGGAGGCCAGCAGGCCGGCGATCGCCACCCCGAGCAGACCGTTGGGCAGCACGTCGCGGATCAGCAGCAGGATCGAGTTGTTGTAGTCGAAGTCCGGGTCGGCCGCGGCCTTGGCCGTGGTGACGTCGTTGACCAGGACGGCGGCGATCATGCCCGGGATGATCACGATGAACGGGATGAACATCTTCGGGAACGAGCCGATGATCGGCGCGCTGCGGGCCGCCGACAGCGACTTGGTCGCCATCGCCCGCTGGACCTCGACGAAGTTCGTCGTCCAGTAGCCGAAGGAGAGCACGAAGCCCAGGCCGAAGACGATGCCGATGACCGAGAGCACCGGGTTGTCGATGCCGGACAGGCCCTCACCCGGCCAGGACCGCAGGTCGGCCTCACCGCCGGTGGAGGCCCGCACCTTGTCGACCAGACCGCCGACGCCACCGACGCGGTGCAGGCCGATCAGGGTCAGCGGCAGCAGGGCCGCGACGATGACGAAGAACTGCAGGACCTCGTTGTAGATCGCCGCCGACAGACCGCCCAGGGTGATGTAGCTCAGGACGATGACCGCGGCCAGGATCAGCGAGACCCACAAGGGCCAGCCCAGCAGGGCGTTGACGATGTTGGCCAGCAGGTAGAGGTTGATGCCGGCGATGAGCACCTGGGCGATGGCGAAGCTCAGCGCGTTGACCAGGTGGGCCCCGGTGCCGAAGCGGCGGCGCATGAACTCCGGGACGCTGCGGACCTTCGAGCCGTAGTAGAAGGGCATCATCACGACGCCCAGGAAGAGCATCGCCGGGACGGCGCCGATCCAGAAGTAGTGGAACGTGGCCATGCCGAACTGGGCCCCGTTGGCCGACATGCCGATGATCTCGACCGCGCCGAGGTTCGCCGAGATGAAGGCCAGACCGGTCACCCACGCGGGCAGCGACCGTCCGGAGAGGAAGAAGTCGAGGCTGTCGGACACGCGCCGGCGGGCGGCGAAGCCGATGAGCATGACGACCGCGAAGTAGGCGACGACGAGCGTGTAGTCGACGGCGTTCGCATCGAGACGCAGTGTCTCGTCTGCAGCGAGGACCACCAGGGTTCCCTCCAGGTCACGATGACGGACCGCGCCGCTGTCCGGCGCCGGTCCCTGCCTGCCGTTCAAGGCGGGCACGGTGGTGCGGCGCGGTGATCAGCAACGGGGACGCTAACACTGCACAAGCGCTCAACAACTTGGTTGGTCACCGGAAAGGTGACCGTGTGTGAGCAGCGCCACGGGGCTCCCCCACACGTGCGCACCACGGTGACGGGGGTCACCCGCGCCGGTGCGGTGCTCATGATGGCACCACCTCGCGGCGGCGGCTGACCGAGCGGAGCAGGAGCGCGAGGAGTACCCGGAGACGACGAGAGCCCCCGACCCGGGGTGGGTCGGGGGCTCTGTGCGTTGTAGCCCCGAAGGGATTCGAACCCTCGCTACCGCCGTGAGAGGGCGGCGTCCTGGGCCGCTAGACGACGGGGCCCCAGAAGGTGACGCTGCGGTGCTGATCTTACCGGATGGAGCTCGTGGTGCTGTCGTGCGGTGGTGCTGAGGAGGTCGTGCTCCCTCGCTGGGGTACCAGGACTCGAACCTAGACTAACGGAACCAGAAACCGTCGGGCTGCCAATTACCCCATACCCCAATGGCCGTTCAGCACCTTTCGGCGCCGGGAGAGAACTGTACCCGATGCCCGCAGGGGGGTTCCAGCCACCCCCCTGCGGCGCGTCACGGGGCTGGTGGCCGGGCCCAGTCCTGCGGCTGCCCGGTCCCCGGAGAGGGCCCGGCGGGCGGCCCCCACGCAGCTGCCGACGGCGGCCCCCAGCTCGGCGCGGACGGCGGCCCCCAGCCCGGGCCTGCCGGTGGGCCCCACCCGGGACCACCCGTGGGCGCCCAGCCCGCCTGGGGCGCGCCCCAGGGCGGTGGAGCGGCGGCCCAGGCCGACTGTCCCCACGGACCCGGGCCCCCGGCCGGCGGCCCCCACGCGGGGCCGGCGGGCGCGGGCGGCAGCTCCAGTGCGTCGCTGAGCAGTTCGGTCCTCAGCCGGCCGCGGGCCAGCGCGACCGCGGCCACGAAGCCGGCCATGCCGGCGATCCCCAGCAGTGTGGTCAGCCAGCCGATCGCACCGCCCGGGTCGGCGGACGCGACCTGCTCCCCCAGCGCCCCGGCCAGGACGAAGATCACCACGTTGTTCACCGCGTGCAGGACGATCGCCGCCTCGAGCCCGCCGGTCAGCCAGACGACGGCCGAGAAGGCCAGCCCGATCGCGAAGCGGTAGAGGAACGTCTCGAGGTCCGGGGGGACGTGCGCGGCGGAGAACAGCGCCGCGGTCACGACGGCCGCGACGACCGCGCCGGCGCGCGGCCGGCCGACCCAGCCGGCGATGGCCTGGGTGAGGTACCCGCGGAACACGTACTCCTCGGCGGCGGCCTGCAGCGGGGTGGTGAGCAGCACGACGAGCAGCAGCCAGCCGAAGGAGTCGGTGAAGCCGGTCGCCTCGACGTCGGTCGCGACCAGGCCGATGACCAGGCCCAGCACCACGGCCACCCCGAGCGTGATCAGGGCCCGCCAGGTCCAGGGCAGCAGCAGCCGCCAGCGCAGGCGCCCCAGCACCGACGACGACCAGCCGGTCCGCATCCCGTGCGTGACGTACCAGCACAGCCAGACGATCGGGATGGCCACGATCAGCGAGATGTTGGTGACCAGCAGGACGCCGGGGTCGGTGAGCTCCAGCAGCGCCAGGTCGGGCACGAGCCCGGTCACCGCGGACACGAGCAGCACCGCGAGGCTCGCCACTCCGTACACGACGATGAACAGCAGCAGGCCCAGCAGCGGGCGCCACCACACCCAGTCGCGAGCGCGCATGAGCAGCTCGAAGGGCTGCCGGACGGCGTGCGGCGGCGCCCCTGGCGGGGTCACCGGGCGCGACGGCCGCACCGGCGCGGGTGCCGGCCCGTACCCGGGGAACGGGTACGGGGCCGGCTGCAGCCACGGCGGCGGGCCGACCGGCACCTGGGGTGGTGCCCCATAGCGGCCGGTCGGCGGTGGCCCGGTGTAAGCGGGCTCGGGCTGCGGCCCGCCCCAGCCTCCGGCGCTCATCCGGTCGCGGCCGTGCGGGCGGCCGCCAGCCGGGTGAGCGTGCGCTCCCGGCCGAGCAGCTCCATCGACTCGTACAGCGGCGGGGAGACGGTGCGGCCGCTGACCGCGACCCGCACCGGGCCGAAGGCCTGCCGCGGCTTGCGCCCCAGCCCCTCGACGAGGGCGTCCTTGAGCGCGGTCTCGATCGCCGCGGTGGTCCACTCCGGCAGCGCCTGCAGGGCGACGGTGGCCGCGTCGAGCACCTCGCCGGCGCCGGCACCCAACTGCTTGTCGGCGGCGGCCGGCTCGATCTCGACCTCGTCGGTGAACAGGAAGCCCAGCAGCCCGACGGCGTCGGAGAGCACGATCATCCGCTCCTGGGCCAGCGGCGCGATCGCCGCCAGCACCCGAGCCTGCTCGGCGCTCGGCGGGTCGGTGACCAGCCCGGCGCCGGCCAGGAACGGGGTGACCCGGGCGAGGAAGTCCTCGACCGGCAGCGCCCGCAGGTGCGTGGCGTTGATCGCCTCGGCCTTCTTCAGGTCGAAGCGGGCCGAGTTGGCGTTGACGCTGTCGACGTTGAAGGCGTCGGCCATCTCCTGAGGTGAGAAGACGTCCCGGTCGTCGGCGATCGACCATCCCAGCAGCGCCAGGTAGTTGACCAGGCCCTCGGGGAGGAAGCCGCGGTCGCGGTAGACGTCGAAGTTCGACTGCGGGTCGCGCTTGGACAGCTTCTTGTTGCCCTCCCCCATCACCAGGGGCAGGTGCCCGAAGCGCGGGGTGGCACTGGCGACACCGATGTCGGTGAGGGCGGCGTAGAGGGCGAGCTGGCGGGGGGTGGAGGACAGCAGGTCCTCACCGCGCAGCACGTCGGTGATCCCCATCAGGGCGTCGTCGACCGGGTTCACCAGCGTGTACAGCGGCGTCCCGTTGCCCCGGACGAGGGCGAAGTCGGGGACGGCGCCGGCGGCGAAGCGCATCTCGCCGCGCACGTGGTCGACCCAGGTGAGGTCGGTGTCGGGCATCCGCAGCCGGACGACCGCCTCCCGGCCCTCAGCGAGAAACGCGGCCCGCTGGGCGTCGGTCGTCGTCCGGTCGGCGTTGTCGTAGCCCAGCTTGGGGTCCTGCCCGGCGGCGCGGCGGCGGGCGTCGACCTCCTCGTTGGTGGAGAAGGACTCGTAGGCGTGCCCGGACTCCAGCAGCCGGGCGACCACGTCGCGGTAGACCTCGCTGCGCTCGGACTGCCGGTAGGGCCCGTGCGGGCCGCCGACCTCGGGGCCCTCGTCCCAGTCCAGGCCGAGCCAGCGCAGGCAGTCGAGCAGGTGCCGCTCGGACTCGGCGGTGTTGCGCGCCGCGTCGGTGTCCTCGATCCGGACGACGAACTGGCCGCCGGTGTGCCGGGCGTAGGCCCAGTTGTAGAGCGCCGCCCGCATGACGCCGACGTGCACGCTGCCGGTCGGGGACGGGCAGAACCGGGTCCGCACGGGGGCGGTCACCGGGTGCCGGCCGTGGAGGTCGGGTCGGCGCCGGCGACGGTGCTGGTCAGCGTGCCCAGGCCCTCGATCGAGCACTCGACGCGCTGGCCGGGGCGGATCGGGCCCACGCCGGCCGGGGTGCCGGTGAGCACGACGTCGCCGGGCAGCAGGGTCATCACCTGGGAGATGTGGCTGATGATCGTCGCGACCGAGAACAGCAGCTGGCTGGTGCGCCCGGACTGGCGCAGCTCCCCGTCCACGGTGCAGGTGACCGCCAGGTCGGCGGGGTCCTTGCCGACGCCGGCCAGGTCGGTCTCGATCCAGGGGCCCAGCGGGCAGAAGGAGTCGAAGCCCTTGGCCCGGGTCCACTGCCCGTCGGAGCGCTGCATGTCCCGCTCGGTCACGTCGTTGCCGATCGTGTAGCCGAAGACGCTGGCCATGGCCTGCTCCGGGCTGACCTGGCGGGCGCCACGGGCGCCGATGACGACGGCGAGCTCGACCTCGTGGTGGACGTTGGTGCTGCCCGGCGGGATGCGGATCGCGTCACCGGGGCCGATCACCGAGGTGGAGGGCTTGAGGAAGATCAGCGGCTCAGCGGGCGCCTCTCCGGTGTTCATCTCCTTGACGTGGTCGGCGTAGTTCTTGCCCACGCACACGACCTTGCTGGGGAGGATCGGGGAGAGCAGCCGGACGTCGGCCGCGGCGAACCGCTGACCGGTGAAGGAGATCTGCCCGAAGGGGTGGCCTTCGATCTGGGCGACCTGGCCGTCCCCGTCGAGGACCCCGAAGGACATGCCGGCTGGGTGGGCGAAGCGGACGATGCGCACGTCCAGAGGTTAGTCGCCGTGCCGACCGGTCCCGCGCGACGGCGCTACGGTGCCCCGTGGCCGCCCGGATCACTGCCATCGCCGTCAACTGCACCGACCCCGCCGCGCTCGCCGCCTGGTGGGCCGCCGTCGTCGGCTACGCCGTGACCGGCACCGAGGACGGGGTCGTGACCATCGGCTTCGGCCCCGTCCAGAGGCTCACCCCGAGCTCGCGAGGGGTGAGGAGGACGGGCTCCTTCGACCGACGCCCGACCGGCGCCGGCTGCACCTGGACCTCAACGCCACCGACCGGACCCAGGCCGACGAGCTCGACCGGCTGCTGGCCCTCGGCGCCACCCCGGTCGACGTCGGGCAGGGCCCGCTGACCCCGGAGACGACCTGGCACGTGCTGGCCGACCCGGAGGGAGACGAGTTCTGCCTGCTGGCCAGCACGGTCGACCCGCTCAGCGGTGGCGCACCGCGTACGTGAGCGCGTCGACCAGGGCCCGCCAGGAGGCCTCGACGATGTTGTCGTGCACCCCGACGGTGGTCCACTCCCCCGTGCCGTCGGTGGTGTCGACCAGGACCCGGGTGGTGGCGCTGGTGCCGCCCTTCCAGCCCAGGATGCGCACCTTGTAGTCCGCCAGGGAGACCCCGGCCAGGTGCGGGTGGCGGCCGACCAGCGCCTGGCGCAGCGCGTTGTCCAGGGCGTTGACCGGGCCGTTGCCCTCCGCGGTGCTGATGACCCGCTCCGTCGTCCCGTCGGGGTTGGGCAGGTGCACCTTGACCGTGGCCTCGCTGACCACGTCGCCGGTGGCCGCGTGCTCGACCGACGCACGCCAGCTCTCCAGCGTGAACAGCGGCGCGGGCGCGTCCGGCAGCTCGGCGCGCAGCAGCAGCTCGAAGGAGGCGTCGGCGGCCTCGAAGGACCACCCCTCGGCCTCGAGCACCTTCACCTGGGCGACGACCCGGCCGATCGCGTCGCCCTGCCCGGTGACGTCCACGCCGAGCTCACGGCCCTTGAGCTCGACCGAGGCCCGGCCGGCCATCTCGGTGACCAGGATGCGCATGTCGTTGCCGACGACAGCGGGGTCGAGGTGGTTGTACAGCTCGGGGTCGACCTTGATCGCACTGGCGTGCAGCCCGGCCTTGTGCGCGAACGCCGAGGCGCCGACGAAGGGCTGGTGGTCGTCGGGGGCGATGTTGGCCAGCTCGGCGATGGCGTGGCTGACCCGCTTGAGCTCGGGCAGGCACTCGGCGGGCACCACCGGCAGGCCCATCTTGGTCACCAGGTTGCCGATCAGGGCGAAGGTGTCGGCGTTGCCGGCCCGCTCGCCGTAGCCGTTGGCGGTGCCCTGCACGTGCGTGACGCCGGCCTCGACCGCCGCCAAGCTGTTGGCGACCGCGCACCCGGTGTCGTCCTGGCAGTGGATGCCCAGCTTGCCGCTGGTGCGGGCGCGCACGTCGGCGACCACCCGTCCCAGGCCCATCGGGAGCATGCCGCCGTTGGTGTCGCACATGACGCCCACCTCCGCACCAGCGGCGAAGGCCGTCTCCAGCACCTGGACGCCGTAGTCGGGGTCGGCGGCGTGGCCGTCGAAGAAGTGCTCGCAGTCGACGAACACCCGCCGTCCGTGGGCCACCAGGTGGGCGACGGTGTCGGCGACCATCGCCAGGTTCTCCTCCGGCGTGGTGCGCAGTGCCTCCCGCACGTGCCGGACGTCGGACTTGGCGACCAGGCAGACCACCGGGGTCCCCGCGTCCAGCAGCGCCTGCACCTGCGGGTCCTCGGCCACGGCCACCCCGGCCTTGCGGGTGGCGCCGAAGGCGACCAGCTGGGCGTGGCGCAGCTGCAGCTCGGTGCGCGCACGGGCGAAGAACTCGGTGTCCTTGGGCAGGGCGCCGGGCCAGCCGCCCTCGATGAACCCCACCCCGATCTCGTCCAGCAGCCGGGCGACGGCGAGCTTGTCGGCGACGGAGTAGCTCACGCCCTCGCGCTGGGCGCCGTCGCGCAGGGTGGTGTCGAAGACGTGGAAGTCGGTCACGTCGACGGGGGCGGGCTGGTCGGCCACGGTGTCTCCGGTGGTGTCGATGGTGATTCGGGCCCGGACGTGAAAAAACCTCCCGGAGTACGGGAGGTGGCGCGCAGTCGGTGGTGCTGACTGCGCGCTAGACGATGATCGAGCCGGTGGTGTGCATCACGGCCAGTAGAGCACGACCGGGCCCGTGAGTGGAACGGGGCGTCCACTGTGCGGGACGCCCCGTCCGGCCCCGCTGCAGGGCCCCGCCGCGAGCTCGCTCGTGGTGGGGGGGCAGCGGGGTCCTCCGTCTTCGTCAGCCGGCGAGCGCAGCCAGCCGGTCGCCGACCTCGGTGGTGCGGATCGTCGCCTTCGGGTCGCGGGTGGACAGGTCGAAGGCGACCGCAGCGTTGACCTTCTTGGCCAGCTCCGGCCGGCCCAGGTGGTCCAGCAGCAGGCCGACCGACAGCACGGTGGCCGTCGGGTCGGCGACGCCGGTGCCGGCGATGTCGGGGGCCGAGCCGTGCACCGGCTCGAACATGCTGGGGTTGGTGCCCGAGACGTCGAGGTTCCCGCTGGCGGCCAGGCCGATGCCACCGGTCACCGCGGCGGCCACGTCGGTGACGATGTCGCCGAAGAGGTTGTCGGTGACGATGACGTCGTAGCGGCCCGGGTCGGTGATGAAGTACATCGCCGCGGCGTCGACGTGGCTGTAGGCCACAGTGACCTCGGGGAACTCCGTGGACAACTCCTCGACCGTGCGCGACCACAGCGACCCGGCGTGGGTGAGCACGTTGGTCTTGTGGATCAGCGTCAGGTGCCGGCGGGGACGGGCCAGCGCGCGCTCGAAGGCGTAGCGCACCACGCGCTCGACGCCGAAGGCGGTGTTGAGGCTGACCTCGGTGGCCACCTCGTGCGGGGTGTCCCGCCGCAGCACGCCGCCGTTGCCGACGTAGGGGCCCTCGGTGCCCTCGCGGATGCACAGCATGTCGATCGCGCCGGGCTCGGCCAGCGGGCTGCGGACGCCGTCGAAGAGCCGCGCCGGGCGCAGGTTCACGTGGTGGTCGAGCTCGAAGCGCAGCTTGAGCAGCAGGCCGCGCTCGAGGATGCCGGCGGGGACCGAGGGGTCACCCACGGCCCCGAGCAGGATCGCGTCGTGGCCGCGCAGCTCCTCTAGCACGGAGTCCGGCAGCAGCTCACCGGTGCGCTGCCACCGCGCCGCTCCCAGGTCGTAGGGGGTTGCCTCGATGTCCGGGGCGACCGCGCCCAGGACCTTGAGGCCCTCGGCCACCACCTCGGGACCGATGCCGTCTCCAGGGACCACTGCCAGGCGCATGAGGCCAGAGGTTAGTGGGCGCCGGTGCCCGGGCGTGCACCCGCACACGCCGGACGCCCCCCGCGTCGTGCTGCGGAGGGCGTCCGGGTCGTGCCGTGGAGCTGTCCTGCGGGGGTGCCGGCCGGCTCAGCCGAGGGGGGTGCCGGTGGTCACCGGCACCCCGGTCACGGGCTGGGGACCCGCTGCTGGGCCACCGGGACGAACTGGGTCCGCCCGCGCTGGCTGTCGTTGTGCAGCACGACCACCATGGCGCCCTTGACCGCCTCGCCGATCGTGACGTCGGCCGCGTAGGCGGCCGGGTCCTGCGTCACGGCGATCCTGGTCCCGTTCTGCGCCGGGAAGAGCACCGCCGGGTCGCCGGCCACCGTGAACGACAGGCCCGGGTGCAGCGGGTCGAAGCTCATCCGCTGCGCGGCCAGCTCCGAGGTGCCCTCGGGGCTGATCGTCGTGCCCAGGTCGTCCACCGTGCCGTAGGCGCTGGCCGACTGGACGCCGAAGGTGAGCCGGCTGGCCGCCGGGGTGACCAGCGGCAGCGCCGAGACCGGGACGGGCAGGACCTGCACGTCGTTGTCGAAGGCGTTGGTGTCCACCGTGCCGTCGGCGACGTTCATGAAGCCGACGTAGGGGGCGTCGTCGCTGGGCAGGAGGCCACCGTCCCGGTCCTGCACGATCACCAGCGGCACGTCGTAGTCGGTGATCCGGGTGGTGGTGACCTGGTAGTCCCAGATCCCGTCGTCCGTCGCGTCGAGGTAGACGCCGTAGTTCACGGCCGTCTGGGCCGAGGCGAACGTCCCGTGGGCGGAGATCCCGAAGTACAGGTACGGGTCCTCCGGGGAGGCCGCCACGTCGGAGGCCACGCCCACCGAGGCCAGGTCGACCGCACGCTCCTGCGCGGACTTGTAGCAGTCCAGGCGTGCCTCCGTGGTGCACTGCGGCAGCTGCGGACTGGTGCCCAGCCGCTCGAAGACCGCACCGAGGGAGGTGTAGGAGTCCAGGCCGTAGGCCGGGCCGTTGCTCACGCCACGACCCGCCAGGGCGATGGTCGTCCCGGGCTGACGGTTCTGCGCGGTGAGGTCGGACGAGGGCTTGGCGTTGGCGTGCACCGGGACCCGCAGGCTCGGCGCGTCCCCCGACCGCGGCGTCAGGACGACGCGGCCGCTGGCCTCACCGAGGAACTGGCGGCCCAGGTCGGCGTCGCTGTCGACGTCGACCGTGGGGTCGGCGACCTTGCGGAGCTGGTCGCGGTTGACGGTCATGACGACGTTGACCACCGTCGTGGCGTTCGGGGCGACGGTGACCACCGACGGCTGCACCCGGTAGGTGACGCCGGGCTGCGCCGCGAGCGCCTCGTAGGCGATCTGGTAGCTGACCGGCGCGCCGCCCTTGTTCGAGACGGTGACCTGCCGGTTCTGCACGACCTTGGGGGCGGTGGCCTCGATGACGCCGAAGGACGCCGAGACCACGCCGGTGCCGGCGCTGGCGTAGGCGAGCACCTGGTTGTCCAGGGCAGCCGCGGCGTCGATGCGGCCGGCGCCCTGGCGGTTGGGGCCGTAGACCGTGCCGTCCTCGGTGTGGACGTCGTGGCCGGCGGTGTTCATCAGGTCGGCCTTGACCTCCTCGGTGGTCCACTCCGGGTGGGCCGCGCGGATGAGCGCGGTGACACCGGCGGTGGTCGGGGCGGCCATCGACGTCCCGGACTCGCTGACGCCACCGTTGCCGGTGCCGACGGCGGCCGAGTACAGCGTCACGCCGGGCGCGGAGACGTCCGGCTTGAGGTCGCCCGCGCCCCGGCTGGACCGGGAGGAGAACGAGGCGAGCAGGTCGACCTGCGCCGGGTCGTCGAGGACGGCTGCGTCCTTCAAGCTCGGGCCGAAGGTGACGGTGACCGGGCCGGCCGCGACGGCGGTGGCCAGGGCCGCGCCGTCCGTGGCGGTGGTGAGGATGCCGGGGACCTGCGGCACGCCGGTGATCCCGCTCTCCAGCAGGTCGTCGTCACCGACGATCAGGAAGCCGGCCGCGCCGTGGTCGCGGGCGTTGGAGCCCTTGGCCACCGAGCCACAGGCGAAGCCCGCGGCCTGGATGACCACGATCTCACCGGAGTAGTCACCGCTCCACGGGGAGCAGGCGGCCGGGTCGTCGCCGGCCTCGGGGAGGGTGACCGGACCGGTCACGTCGGGCTTGACGTCGCCGGCCTCGTCCCGGTCGCTGTAGCTGACCGAGCGCAGGCCCGGGCGCACCCCGTCAGGGCCACCCCCGGAGACGACCTGCCAGCCGTCGAAGACGCCGTGGCCGTCGTTGGACGCCGCGACGCCGATGCCGCGCGGGGCGTTGCCCGGCGAGCCGCCGATGTCGTAGTTGTCACCGGAGTTGCCGGCGGACATGACCACGAGCATGCCGTGGGCCATCGCCTCGTTGGCGAGGGTCGCGTCGGCGTCGTCGGGCAGGCCGTAGGTGGAGCCGAGGGACAGGTTGACCACGTCGAGGTGGTCGTCGATCGAGCCGTCGCCGTCGGGGTCCATGGCCCACTCGATGGCCTGGCCGGTGACGTCGGTGGAGCCTTCGCAGCCGAACACCTTCAGGGCGTACAGCGAGGCCTCTGGCGCCATGCCGGGGCCGATCTCCATCGTCGACAGGTCCAGGGAGGAGTCGTACGGGCCGGTGTAGGTGCCACCGTCCGCGGTGACGCCGTAGCCGGCCGCGGTGCCGGCGACGTGGCTGCCGTGCCCGTTGCAGTCCAGCGGGTTGTCGTCGGGCCTGGCGACCGGCTGGTGGTCGGGGCTGGCCGGGTCGGCGTTGTAGCTGTCACCGACGAAGTCGCGACCGCCGACGACCTTGGCGCTGGGGAACACCCCGGCCGGGGCGGGCGCGGCCTCGGCGGCCTGGATCGCGTCGAACTGCGCGACGTCGCCGCTGCCCCCGAAGTCGGCGTGGGTGTAGTCGATGCCGGTGTCGATGATGCCGACCGAGACGTCCTCGCCGGTGTTGCCCAGTTCCTGCCAGGCCTCGACGGCGCGGGTCACGGTGGCGGCCGCGGTGTTGCCGGCCACCTTGCGGGTGATCGGCAGGACGGCGGTCACGCCCGGCAGGGTGCGCAGCGCGTCGTAGTCGGCGGCGTCGGCGGCGACCGCCACACCGGAGACCACGGTGGAGGCGGTGTAGAGCACCTCGGCGCCGGCGACGGCGTCGGGCAGCCCGGCCACGACCTCATCGGTCGCGGCCTCGACGCCGGGCTGCGCGGCGCGGGCGGCGTCGGCTGCCTCCGCCTCGCCGCCCTGCGCCAGCGTCTCGGAGTAGACCTGCGAGGTGGACGGCGTGCCGATCCTCAGGAAGAACGACGTCGGGCCGCTCTCGGGCAGGCCGGCCGGGCGGCCGGATGCCGACTGCGCGGCCAACTGGGCCTTGAGCTCGGCGAGCTGGGCCGGGCTGAGCGTGGCCTGCTCGTCGGCCACCGGAGCCGCGGGGGCGGCCAGTGCGGTGCCCAGCCCGCCGGTGGTGGCGAGGGCGGCCGCGACGGCGACGACCCCCGTCCGGGCGAGCGCGTGTCGACGCCCTGCCCGGTTCGGATGAGAACTTCTCGGACCCACGTGCACCCCTGACGACGAGAACCTCGGACGACCGCCCACTCCCCCACACGTGGGGTGAGGCGACCTGTACACACAGTCGTCGTTGCCATGGACAGCGGCCAAGAGGCCGAACGGCTCAGCGCACACCCGCTGTGATCGGCACCTGCCGATCCGGTGAGACTGTTGTGTGCCGCATCGAGGTGGGACACCCCTGTCACGGCGTGGCCGAGCCGAACGGAGCAACGTGGTCACGCAGACGACACGTTGCACCAGCTCTCAAGCACCCGCCGGTGGCCAGGACGAGGCGGCCAGGTGTCCGCCGCCCGTCGGCCGGGGTCCCGCGACACCCGGCGGACGCGACGAGGCCGCGCCGTCCGGGTGGACGACGCGGCCTCGTCGGACGCGCGTGGGTCGGTGGGCCGACCGGTGGTGGGGTCAGAGCGGGCTGAGGTCCGCGGCCTGGGCCCGCCGGGCGCCGATGCGGGCGCCGATCTGGTCGAGCAGCTCGCCGCTGACCGGGCTGTCGACGGTGACCGCCATCAGCGCTTCGCCGCCCTGCGTCGTCCGGCTGACCTGGGCGCCGGCGATGTTGACGCCGGCCTCCCCCAGGGCCGCACCGACCGTGCCGACGACGCCGGGGCGGTCGGCGTAGACGAAGAACAGCAGGTAGCCGTCAGCGGTGAGGTCGATCTCGAAGCCGCCCACCTCGGTCAGCTTGGGCACCTGGTTCTTGCCGTAGAGCGTGCCCGACACGGTGACCTCGGCGCCGTTGGCCATCGCGCCGCGGACGCTGATCAGGTTGCGGTAGTGCGGGCTCTCGGTGTTGCTGGACAGGGTCACGTCCAGCCCGCGCTGCTCCGCCAGGAGCGGGGCGTTGACGTAGGTGACGGCCTCCTCCACGACGTCGGCGAACACGCCGCGCAGCACGGCCAGCTGGACGACCGAGACGTCGAACTCGGCGATCTTGCCCTGCACCTCGACGTTCACCGACTGGGCCAGCCCGCCGGCGACGGCGGTGAACACCCGACCGAGCTTCTCCGCCAGCGGCAGGCCCGGGCGGACGTCCTCGGCGACGACCCCGCCGGCCTGGACGTTGACCGCGTCGGGCACGAACTCCCCCTGCAGGGCCAGCCGGACACTGCGGGCCACCGCGGTGCCGGCCTTGTCCTGCGCCTCGGTGGTGGAGGCGCCCAGGTGCGGGGTGACCACGACGTTGGGCAGCCCGAACAGCGGGCTGTCGGTGCACGGCTCCTTGGCGTAGACGTCGATGCCCGCGGCACCGACCTGCCCCGACTGCAGCGCCTCGGCCAGGGCGGCCTCGTCGACCAGCCCGCCGCGGGCGGCGTTGACGATGATCACGCCGCGCTTGGTGGCCGCGAGCTGCTCGGCCCCGATCAGGCCCAGCGTCTCCGGGGTCTTGGGCAGGTGCACGGTGATGAAGTCCGACTCCCGCAGCAGCTCCTCCAGCGAGACCAGCCGGACGCCGAGCTGGGCGGCGCGGCCGGCCTGGATGTAGGGGTCGTAGGCGATGAGCGTGACGCCGAACGCGGCCAGCCGCTGGGCGACGAGGACGCCGATGCGCCCCAGGCCCACGACACCGACGGTCTTCTCGGTGACCTCGACGCCGGTGAACCTCGACCGCGCCCACTTCCCCTCGCGCAGCGAGGCGTCGGCGGCGGGGATGTGCCGGGCGGCGGCCAGCATCAGGGCGATCGCGTGCTCGGCGGCGCTGACGATGTTCGACGTCGGTGCGTTGACCACCAGCACGCCGCGCTCGGTGGCCGCGGGGACGTCGACGTTGTCCAGGCCGATGCCGGCGCGCGCCACGACCTTCAGGTTCGGGGCCGCGGCCAGCGCCTCGGAGTCGATCTGGGTGGCGGAGCGGATGAGCACCGCGGCGGCCTCGGCCAGCGCCGGGAGCAGGGCGGCCCGGTCGGCGCCGTCGACGTGGCGGATCTCGACGTCGTCGCCGAGCACCTCCAGCACGCTGGGTGCGAGCTCTTCGGCGATGAGGACGACGGGCACGGACCCCGACTGAGTGGCTGTCACGGGTCCACAGCGTAGGGAGCCGCGACCTCCCGCGGGGCGCCGGTGCCCGTGGGTCCCACTGGGTGGACGGCCACCCTGGCCCTCCCGGGGGAACCGCCGCCCGCCGTGCTTGCCCGGTCCCCGGTGCACCGCCAAGCTGACGGCGCAGCGCCGGGACGACCGGCCCCGTGCGGAGGAGACCATGAGCAACGACCGGGACGACGCCCAGGGCCGGCAGCAGCCCGACCCGTCCGGCACGTGGGGCGAGCACCCGGCAGAGCAGCCCGGCGCCGTGCACCGGGACGGCCTGACCGACGGTCCCGCAGCCGGCGCCACGGCGGCCGGTGCCACGGCGGCCGGTGCCACGGCGGCCGGTGCGACCGCGGCCGGCCAGCAGCCGGCCTGGGACGCACCGCGGGAGGACGACCAGTCGTGGGGTGCGGCCCAGCACGGCTCCGGGCCCCACGAGCAGGCTCCCCCGTACGGGCAGCAGTACGGCTCTCCCTACGGCCAGGCGCCGCAGTCCCCCTACGGTCAGGCGCCCTGGGGTCAGGCGCCCTGGGGTCAGGCGCCGTACGGGCAGGCCCCGCAGTTCGGGCAGTCCCCGCAGTACGGGCAGTCCCCCTACGGCCAGCCGGCCCCGTACGGCGGGTCCGGACAGCCGGCCGTGCCGGGCCGACCGGGCACGGTCATCACCGCGGCGGTGCTCGGCCTGCTCTACGGCGTCCTCGGCCTGCTGACCGCGCTGCTGTTCGTGATCGGTGGCGCCTACGCCGACGACTTCCTCGACGCCGTCGAGGACGCCGACCCCTCGCTCGAGGGCACTCTGGGGTCCTCGGAGGTCAACGGCTTCCAGGCCGTCCTGGTGGTGTTCGGCGTGGTCGCGCTGGCGTGGGCCGTGGTGATGATCTGGGGCAGCTTCCTGGCACTGCGGGGCCGCAGCCGGGTGCTGCTGCTGGTGGGGGCCTGGATCGCGGTCGCCGTCACCGCGGTGCTGCTGCTCTTCGGCGTCATCGGCGCGGCCACCGCACCGGAGGGCGGCGGGGCGGGCGGGATCGTGCTCTTCCTGCTGCTGTTCCTGGGCACCGTGGCGATGGCTGTGCTGCTGCTGCTCCGCCCCTCGACCGCGTTCTTCGCCGCGCACCGGCAACGGCGGGCCCTCACGCCCCGCTGAACGACGACAGCCCCCGCAGCACATGGCTGCGGGGGCTGTCCGGCCCCGCTCAGAGGCTCGCCCCGAGCTCGCGAGGGGTGAGGAGAGCGGGGTCCTCGTTCAGCGTGCGGCGGTACCGGTGTAGTCGTCGGTGGCGCTGACCCAGCTCATCAGCCCGCGCAGCTCGCGGCCGGTGGCCTCGATCGGGTGCGCCTCGGCGGCTGCGCGCTTGGCCGTGAAGTCGGGGGCACCGGCGTCCTGGTCGGCGATGAAGGCCGCGGCCCACGAGCCGTCCTGGATGGCGGTGAGGACGTCCTTCATCGACTCCTTGACGCGGGCGTCGACGACCTTCGGGCCGGAGGTGTAGTCGCCGTACTCGGCGGTGTCGGAGACCGACCAGCGCTGCTTGGCGATGCCGCCCTCGTACATGAGGTCGACGATCAGCTTGAGCTCGTGCAGGCACTCGAAGTAGGCGATCTCGGGCTGGTAGCCGGCCTCGGTGAGGGTCTCGAAGCCGGCGGTCACCAGGGCGGACATGCCGCCGCACAGCACGGCCTGCTCACCGAACAGGTCGGTCTCGGTCTCCTCGGCGAAGGTCGTCTTGATGACGCCGGCGCGGGAGCCGCCGATGGCCTTGGCGTAGGACAGCGCGAGGGCCTGGGCGGAGCCGGAGGCGTCCTGCTCGACGGCGATGAGGCAGGGCACGCCCTTGCCGTCGCTGAACTCGCGGCGCACGAGGTGGCCGGGGCCCTTGGGGGCGACCATGGCGACGTCGACGCCGGCCGGGGGCTTGATGTAGCCGAAGCGGATGTTGAAGCCGTGGCCGAAGAACAGCGCGTCGCCGTCCTGCAGGTTGGGCTCGACGGACTCGGCGTACAGCGAACGCTGCACGTGGTCCGGCGCCAGGATCATGATCAGGTCGGCCTCGGCGGACGCCTCGGCCGGGGTGACCACGCGCAGGCCCTCGGCCTCGGCCTTGGCCCGGCTCTTGGACCCCTCGGGCAGGCCGACGCGGACGTCGACGCCGGAGTCGCGCAGCGACAGCGCGTGGGCGTGGCCCTGGCTGCCGTAGCCCAGGACGGCGACGGTGCGCCCCTGGATGATCGAGAGGTCGGCGTCGGCGTCGTAGAAGATCTCGGCGGCCATGCGGTGATGCACTCCTTGGATCGGTGGGTGGGCCGGCGGTGGCCGGCCCGGTTCAGGGGGTGGTTCAGGCCGTGCGCTGGTCGACGGGACGCAGGCTGCCAGAGCCGCTCATCGACCGGGGGCCCCGGCCGAGGGCGACCGTGCCGGACTGGGCCATCTCCTTGATGCCCAGCGGCGCGAGCACCGCCAGCAGTGCCCGCAGCTTCTCCGGCGTCCCGGTCGCCTCGATGGTGACGGTGTCGGTGTTGACGTCGACCACCCGGGCCCGGAACAGCTCGGCGGTCTGCAGGACGGTGGTGCGGTCGGCCAGCGGTGCGCGCACCTTGACCAGCAGCAGCTCCCGCTCCACGGACGCCTCGCCGTCCAGCTCGACGATCTTGATCACCTCGATCAGCTTGTTCAGCTGCTTGGTGATCTGCTCCAGCGGCGCGGACTCCGCCTCGGCGACGATCGTCATCCGGGACAGGTCGGGGTTCTCGGTCGGGCCGACGGCGAGGGACTCGATGTTGAACCCGCGCCGGCTGAACAGCGCCGACACCCGGGCCAGCACACCGGACTTGTTCTCGACGAGCACCGACAGCGTGTGCCGTGGCATGAGCGGACCTTTCTTCGAGCAGTGGTCGGCCCCCGTTCAGGGGCCCGCCGCGAGCGGAGCGAGTGGTGGGGGGAACGGGGGTCCTAAACCTGCCCCTCTCCGAAGTTCGGACGCAGGCCGCGGGCGGCCATGATCGCGTCGTTGCTGGCCCCGGCGGCGACCATCGGCCACACCTGGGCGTCGGAGCCGACGATGAAGTCGATGACCACCGGCCGGTCGTTGATCGCCATGGCCTTCTCGATCACCGCGTCGACGTCGGCCTCGGTCTCGCAGCGCAGGCCGACGCAGCCCAGCGCCTCGGCCAGGGTGACGAAGTCGGGAATGCGGACCTGCCGCGCCGAGGGGTCCTTGGCGCCGTGGGTGGCCAGGTGGGTGTTGGAGTAGCGGCCCTCGTAGAACAGGGTCTGCCACTGTCGGACCATGCCCAGGTTGCCGTTGTTGATCACGGCGACCTTGATCGGGATGCCCTCGATGGCGCAGGTGGCCAGCTCCTGGTTGGTCATCTGGAAACAGCCGTCGCCGTCGATGGCCCACACCGTGGTGTCCGGGCAGCCCATCTTGGCGCCCATGGCGGCCGGCACCGAGTAGCCCATGGTGCCCAGGCCACCGCTGTTGAGCCAGGTGCCCGGCTTCTCGTACTTGATGAACTGCGCGGCCCACATCTGGTGCTGGCCCACGCCGGAGGTGTAGATCGTGTCCGGCCCGGCGATCGCGCCGAGCCGCTCGATGACGTACTGCGGCGAGAGCATGCCGTCCTCGGGCCGGTCGTAGCCCAGCGGGTAGCGGGTGCGCCAGTCCTCCAGCTGCTCCCACCACCCGGTCAGCTGCGGGGTGCGCCCGGCCTGGTGCTCGGCGCGCACGGCGGTGACCAGCTCGGCGATGGTCGCCTTGGCGTCACCCACGATCGGGACGTCGGCCCGGCGGTTCTTGCCGATCTCGGCGGGGTCGATGTCGGCGTGGATGACCGCCGCGTCGGGGGCGAAGCTGGAGAGCTGGCCGGTCACCCGGTCGTCGAAGCGGGCGCCCAGGGTGATGAGCAGGTCGGCCTTCTGCAGCGCGGTGACGGCCGCGACGGTGCCGTGCATGCCGGGCATGCCCAGGTTCTGCGGGTGGCTGTCGGGGAACGCTCCGCGGGCCATCAGCGTGGTGACCACCGGTGCACCGGTCAGCTCGGCCAGCTCGGCCAGCTCGTCGGTGGCGTGCGCCTTGAGCACCCCGCCGCCGACGTAGAGCACCGGCTGGCGGGCAGCGGCGATCAGCGCGGCGGCCTCGCGGACCTGCTTGCCGTGCGGGCGGGTGGTCGGCTTGTAGCCGGGGAGGTCGATCTTCGGCGGCCAGCTGAAGTCGGTGGTCGCCTGCAGGACGTCCTTGGGGACGTCGACGAGCACGGGCCCGGGCCGGCCGGTGCTGGCCAGGTGGAAGGCCTCGGCGATCCGCTGCGGGATCTCGTCGGCGCTGGTGACCAGGAAGCTGTGCTTGGTGATCGGCATGGTGATGCCGCGGATGTCGGCCTCCTGGAACCCGTCGGTGCCGATCAGGCTGCTGTTGACCTGGCCGGTGATCGCGACGACGGGCACGGAGTCCATGTAGGCGTCGGCCAGCGGGGTGACCAGGTTGGTCGCGCCGGGGCCGGAGGTCGCGATGCAGACGCCGACCCGGCCGGTGGCCTGGGCGTACCCGGTGGCGGCGTGCCCGGCGCCCTGCTCGTGGCGGACCAGCACGTGGCGCACCGCGGAGTCGAACAGCGGGTCGTACAGCGGCAGGATCGCCCCACCCGGGATGCCGAAGACGACGTCGACCCCGATCGCCTCGAGCGAGCGCACCAGGCTCTGCGCGCCGGTGATGCCGGTGGCCGGCTCGGAGGCGGCCTCGGCCATGGTGCGGGCGGTGGTCTCGACCCCGAGGGTGGCCTGCGCGGCGGCGTCCGTGGGCGTCGTCGGCGTGGCCGGGGCCGGGCCGGCGCCGGGGGCGGGCGAGGTGAGGGCGGTGGAGGTGCGGCCGGTGCTGGCGGTGGTGCTCATCTGACGATCTCCCTGGGCGCGGGTGGGGTGCTGGCGCGGACGCCTGTCGCTGGGCCGGCCAGGTGGTACCCGGCCAACAAAAAACCCCTCGTGCCGTTGGCACGGAGGGGTGGCGCGTCGGTCGGGAGGACCGGCGCGCTAGTGGATCGCTACGAGCAGACGAGTGCGTGGCACCCCGACACTGTGCGCCTGCCGGCGCGGTCGCGTCAACCAGGGTGTCCCAGCAGGTGGGACGGGGTCACTCACCCACTGGGACGGCGACCGGCGCACCCAGCGCCGGGACGTCGAGCACCCGCTCGTCGAAGGCGTCGATGACCGCGCCCAGCTCGGCCGGGCGGGTCGGCCGGCCCAGCAGGTGGCCCTGCAGGAAGCGGCAGCCCAGCTCGCGCAGCGTGGCCAGCTGACCGGGGGTCTCGACGCCCTCGGCGACCACGTCGATGGACAGCCGCCGGCCCAGCTCGATCACGCTGAGCACGAGCGCGGCGCTGCGGGCGTCGTCGGTGATCCCGGCGAGGAACTCCCGGTCCATCTTCAGCACGTCCACCGGCAACCGGGTCAGGTAGGCGAAGGTCGAGTAGCCGCGGCCGAAGTCGTCCAGGGAGATCACGCAGCCCATGTCGTGCAGGGTCTGCAGGTCCCCGCCGGCCCGCTCGATCTCGCCGATGAACATCGACTCGGTGACCTCCAGCATCAGCCGGCGGGCCGGCAGCCCGGCCCGGGCCAGTGCGGCGGTCACGTCGCGCACCAGGCTCCCGGACTGCAGGTGGCGGACGCTGATGTTGACGCCCAGCTGCAGGTCCCGGCCCTCGGCCAGCAGCCGGGCGAGCTCGGCGGTGGCCTGGTCCAGCACCCAGCGCTGCAGCGGGACGATCAGCCCGTCGTCCTCGGCCAGGGGCACGAACTCCGACGGCGGCACCTCCCCCAGGACCGGGTGGTCCCAGCGCACGAGCGCCTCCAGGCCCAGGACGCGGCGCTCGACGGTGCCGACCACGGGCTGGTAGACCAGCCGCAGCTGCCCGTGGGCCAGCGCGTCGGGCAGGTCGCGGACCAGCCGGTTGCGTCGCACGGTCGCCCCGTCGGCGGCCGCCCCGTGCAGGCGGACGCAGCCCTTGCCGGCGGCCTTGGCCGCGCGGAGCGCCACGTCGGCGTCGCGCAGGCTCACCGACACCTCCTCGGCGGCCTGCAGCTCGGCGACGCCGATGCTGCACGAGACGTCGAAGACCAGGTCGGGGTCGGCGCCGGCGGTGGGCACCGACCGGTGGACGCCGGCCAGCTCGGCGATGATCCGCTCCCCCAGCGCCGCGGCCTCCGCGACGCCCGAGCGCACCACGACGGCGAACTCGTCGCCACCGAGCCGGCTGACCAGGTCCTGGTCCCGCACGGTCGCGCGCAGCCGGTCGGCGACCTCGACCAGCAGCAGGTCCCCCGCCTCGTGCCCGGCGATGTCGTTGACCGCCTTGAACCCGTCGAGGTCCAGCAGCAGCACGCTGTACGGCTCCCCGTCGGCGGTCCGGCTGCGCGCGGCGGCCAGGGCGGCCATCAGCCGGGCCCGGTTGGGCAGCCCGGTGAGGTGGTCGCTGTAGGCCATCCGCTCCAGCTCCTGCTGGCTCGTGCGGACGTCGTCCCGCACGTCCGGCCCGCGCCCCGGCAGCCCGCCCGGCGGTGTCCCGCGCAGGAGACCGGCCACGAGCGCCACCACCACCAGCACCGCGGCCGCGACCGCCTCCGTGGCGGTGACCGGTCGCCCGGCGAGGGGGCCGCCGACCAGCAGCAGGCCACCGACGGCCAGCGCACCGCCGGCGACGAGGGCCCGCGGGGGCACCGGGGGTCGGGCGACGTCCGTCCGCCGCCGGCGCGGGGCCGGGCGGTCGGGCCCGGTCACAGGAGGGCCACCGGACCGGAGGCGGGTGCGGCCACCGGACCGGACGGCGGCCCGGGCACGCCGGGCCACAGCCGACCGCCGTCGGCCTCGAGGAGCTCGGTGAGCGCGGTGAGCCCGACCGGCCGGGAGAGCAGGAAGCCCTGGGCGAAGCCGCAGCCGAGGTTCTGCAGGACGGCCAGCTGGCCGACGGTCTCCACGCCCTCGGCGACGACGTCGACGCCCAGGGTCCCGCCGAGGGCGACGACCGCGGCACAGACGGCGCGCACGTAGGGGTCCCGGTCGATCCGGGAGAGCAGGCTGCGGTCGAGCTTGATGACGTCGACCGGGAGCCGGCCCAGGCCGGCCAGCGAGGACGCACCGCGGCCGAAGTCGTCCAGGGCGACGTGCACGCCCATCAGCCGGAGCGCGGAGACGTCGTCGCGGACCCGGGGCCCGGACAGCGCGGACTCGGCGAGCTCGACCACCAGGTGCTCGGGGGGCAGGCCGCTGTCGGCCAGCGCCCGGGTGACGTCGGCGACCAGGGTGCCCGCGGCCAGGTGGGCGGCCGAGACGTTGACGCCCAGCCGCAGCGCGGGCCCGGACTGCGACAGCCGGACCACCGCGCGGGTGGCCTCCTGCAGCACCCAGCGCTGCAGGTCCACGGTCAGCCCGGCCCGGGCGGCCACCGGCAGGAACTCCTCCGGCGGGACGTCGCCCAGGTCGGGGTGCCGCCAGCGCATCAGCGCCTCGACGCCGGCGACCCGGCGCTCGGTCAGGTCGACGACCGGCAGCCAGGCGAGCTCGAGCTCCCCGCGGTCGCGGGCGCCGACGAGGTCGTGGCGCAGCTGGTCGCGGCGGTCGCGGACGGCGGTGAGCTCGGGCCGGTAGCGGTGCACCGAGCCGGTGCCGGCCGACCGGGCGTCGGCGAGGGCGAGCTCGGCGTGGTCCTGGACCTCCGCGGCGGTCGAGCCGGCCGACAGCGGGGCCAGCCCGACGACGGCGGACAGGTCGACCAGCCCGGCGTCGGTGACGATCGGTGCCTCCAGGACCGCCAGGCAGCGGGCGGCGAGCCGGCCGACCTCGGCGGTGGTCCCGGAGGCCAGCACGGTGAACAGCTCGGCGTCGACCCGGGACACCTCGTCCGAGCCGCGCACGGTGGCGCGCAGCCGGCGGGCGACCTCGACCAGCGCGGCGTCGACGACGACGCGGCCGGCGTCCTCGTGCACCGCCCGCAGCCCGTGCACCTCGACCAGCAGGAGGGTCAGGTCGGCCGTGCCGGCGGTCAGGCACGCGTGCACCGACCGCTCCTGGGCCGCCCGGTTGGGCAGGCCGGTGAGCGGGTCGGCGTAGGCCAGCGCACGCAGCTCGCGCTCGCGGTCGTCCCGGGCGGTGACGTCGCGGCCGTGCACGACCAGCGCCCGGACGTCGGGGTCGGCGCGCAGGTCGCTGACCGTGGTCTCGAGCACCTGCGGGAGGCCGGTGTCCGGCAGCAGCCGGAGCGTGTGCCGGGCGCCGGCGGGCTGCGGGTCGGTGAGCCAGGCGCACACCTCGGCGGCGTCCTCGGCGGGCACGCAGCCGGTCAGCGGGTGGCCGAGCAGACCGGACAGCGCGGGGGTGACCTGCCTGACGCGCAGGTCACCGTCCAGCGTGAGGACGACGTCGCCCTCGGCGGTGGCCAGCGCGCGGTGGACCGCCTCGCTGCGGCGGAGCCGGGCGGTGTCGCGGGCCTCGACGCGGGCGGCGAGGGACCGCTGGAGGGCGGTCAGCGCGAGGCAGCCGGCCAGGGCGGCACCGGCGACCGGCGGGACGTCGACGGAGAGGGCGGCCGCGCCGAGGAGCGCGAGCGCGGCGGCGACCAGGGCCAGTTGCGGCGCCAGCCGCCCGCGCAGGTGCAGCCGCGCCCGGTCGACGGCGGTGGCCGGGGCGGCACGCCGCTCCCCGGACACTGACCTGCGACGCGTGGGCTCCACCCCCGCACTGTCGACGGATGTCCCCCCGCACCACAGGGTGCGAGGGGAGGACTCACCCGTTGGGGCTGGTCACCGCTCAGCTGGTGATGGCGCCCTGGGCGGCCGAGCCGACGAGCTTGGCGTACTTGGCGAGCACGCCCCGGGTGTAGCGCGGCTCCGGCGGCGCCCAGCCCTCGCGGCGGGTGGCGAGCTCCGCCTCGTCCACCAGCAGGTCCATCGTGCGGGCGGCGAGGTCGAGCCGGATCCGGTCGCCGTCGCGCACGAAGGCGATCGGGCCGCCGTCGACCGCCTCGGGGGCGATGTGCCCGACGCACAGACCGGTCGTGCCGCCGGAGAACCGGCCGTCGGTGAGGAGCAGGACGTCCTTGCCCAGCCCGGCGCCCTTGATCGCCCCGGTGACGGCGAGCATCTCCCGCATGCCCGGGCCGCCCTTGGGGCCCTCGTAGCGGATGACCACGACGTCGTTGGCCTTCAGGGTGCCCTCGGTGACGGCGTCCATGGCGCCCTGCTCACCGTCGAAGACCCGGGCGGTGCCCTCGAAGACCTCGGCGTCGAAGCCCGCGGACTTCACCACCGCGCCCTCCGGTGCCAGCGAGCCGCGCAGGATCGTCAGGCCGCCGGTCCTGTGGATCGGGTCGGCCATCGCGTGGATGATCGCGCCGTCGGGGTCCGGCGGGGAGAGCTCCTCGAGGTTCTCCGCCAGGGTCCGGCCGGTGACGGTGAGCGCGTCGCCGTGCAGCAGCCCGGCGTCCAGCAGCGCGCGCATGACCACCGGGACGCCGCCGATGCGGTCGACGTCGGTCATCACGAACCGGCCGAAGGGCTTGACGTCGGCCAGGTGTGGCGTGCGGTCGCCGATCCGGTTGAAGTCGTCCAGGGACAGGTCGACGTCGGCCTCGTGCGCGATCGCCATCAGGTGCAGGACGGCGTTGGTCGACCCGCCCAGGGCCATGAGCACCGTGATGGCGTTCTCGAACGCGTCCTTGGTCATGATCTGGCGCGCGGTGATGCCCAGCCGGAGCAGGTTCACCACGGCCTCGCCGGACCGCACCGCGATGTCGTCGCGGCGGCGGTCGGGGGCCGGCGGGGCGGCGCTGCCCGGCAGCGCCATGCCGAGGGCCTCGGCGATGCTGGCCATCGTGTTGGCGGTGTACATGCCGCCGCAGGAGCCCATGCCGGGGCAGGCGGCCTTCTCGATCGCGGTCAGCTCGTCGCGGGTGATCTTGCCGGCGGCGCAGGCGCCGACGCCCTCGAAGACGTCGATGAGGGTGAGGTCCTTGTCGCCCAGCCGGCCGGGCAGGGTCGAGCCGGAGTAGACGAACACGCTGGCCAGGTCCAGGCGGGCGGCGGCCATCAGCATGCCGGGCAGCGACTTGTCGCAGCCGGCGAGCAGCACCGAGCCGTCCAGCCGCTCGGCGAACATGACGGTCTCGACGGAGTCGGCGATCACCTCGCGGGAGACCAGCGAGGCGCGCATGCCCTCGTGGCCCATGGAGATGCCGTCGGAGACCGAGATGGTGCCGAACTCCAGGGGGTACCCGCCGGCGGCGTGCACGCCCTCCTTGGCGGACTTGGCCAGCCGGTCCAGCGAGAGGTTGCAGGGGGTGATCTCGTTCCAGGACGAGGCGACGCCGATCTGCGGCTTCACCCAGTCGTCGTCGCCCATCCCCACGGCGCGGAGCATCGCCCGGGCCGGGGCCTTGGCGTCCCCGTCGGTGACGTCGCGGCTGCGCGGCTTGATGTCGACGGAGTCGGTGGTGGTCGGGCTGTCCTCGACGGTCGTCACGACCGGCGATGGTAGGCCGCCGCGGGTCGGCTCCGACGGGCCTGGTCGCCCCGTCCCACGGTCTGGGAAGATCCGCGGGTGGCTGTCGCTCGTCTGCGCATGAGCCGGACAGCGCTGCTGCCGGTCGTCATCGGGTTCGCCTGCGTCCTGCCCCTGGCGGGGGTGACGCCGTGGGCGCTGCTGCTGATGGCGGTGCCGGCCGCCGCGGCCGCCTGGGTGCTGCGGGTGGGCGTCGACGTCTCCGACGCCGGGGTGACCGCGCGCTCGCTGACCAGCGCCCGCACGGTGGGCTGGTCGGAGCTGTCCGGCATCCGGGTCGGCCCCCGGGGTGACCTCTGGCTGGTCACCACCGCCGACACCCAGGTGAAGCTGCCGGTCCTGCGCGCCCGCGACCTCCCCCAGCTCTCCTCCCTCTCCGGCGGCCGCATCCCCGACCCCGAGGGCCCTTCCCCCACCTGACGGCCCCGGACTCTCGCCCGGCCCCCTCGCAGGGGCCCGCCGCGAGCTTGCTCGTGGTGGGGGGCGAGGGGGTCCTTCCTCAGTAGTCGGCGACGACGTTCTGCAGCGGCTCCCCGGCGAGGACGCGCCGGAGCTGGTCGGTGACGGCCGCGGTGGCGCGGGCCTCGGTGTCGGGCACGGCGCCGCCGACGTGCGGGGTCAGCAGCAGGCCCGGCGCGGACCACAGCGGGTGGCCCTCGGGCAGCGGCTCGGGGTCGGTGACGTCCAGGGCCGCCCGCAGGCGCCCGGCGGTCAGCTCGGCCAGCAGCGCGTCGGTGTCCACGACCACCCCGCGGGCGGCGTTGACCAGCAGCGCGCCGTCCGGCATGGCCGCGAGGAAGGCCGCGTCGACCATGCCGGTGGTCTGCGGGGTGACCGGCACGATGAGCACCACGACGTCGGCGTCGGGCAGCAGCGCGGGGAGCTCCTCGAAGCCGTGCACGCCCTCCCGGGCGGTCCGGGCGACGTAGGTGAGCTCGACGTCGAAACCGGCCATCATCGCCCCGATCGTGCGGCCGATGTCGCCGGCGCCGACCACGAGCACCCGCGCGCCGACCAGGCTGGCGACGCTCCCCGGCGACCAGCGGCCGGCGTCGGCCTCGCGGACGTAGTGCGGGATGCCGCGCTGGGCGGCCAGCGTCGCGGTGACCGCCCACTCCGCGGTGGCCGGGGTGTGCGCGCCGCGGGCGTTGCACAGGGTCACCCGCGCGGGCAGCGTGCCGGCGAACTGCTCGGCACCGGCGCTGCGCAGCTGGACCAGCTGCACGCGGGGCAGCGCGTCGAGGAGCCCGTCGGGCAGGGGACCCCGCGGCACGAGCACCTGGGCCTGCGCGGCCTCCCCGGTGGGCAGCCCGTCGCGGAGGTCGTAGCGGTGCGCCCGCACCCGCGGCGACAGCTGCTCGACCGCCTCGGCCAGCGCACCGGAGGGGACGAGCACGTGCAGCGTCTCCTCGGGACCGAGGTCCAGGACGGGCGCCGGGTGCGCGGGGGTCTGGTCGGCGGGTGCGTCGGACACGGGTCCCGACCCTAGGCCGGGCCGGCGCCCGCCACCCGTCGGGGCACCCGGTGGTGCGCGCCGTCCGTCGTACTGTGGGCCGGTGGGACGGCGGAGCACGGCACCCGGGGCCCGGCGGCTGGCCGCGGTCGCGGTGGGCTGCCTGCTGCTCGCCGGCTGCGGCGGGGACGGCTACGAGCCGGCCGGGCCGTTCCGCGAGCTGCCGCAGGGGCAGCCACCCGAGGTGGCGCCGCCGCCGGAGGGCAACAGCGTCCCCGCGCCGCCCGCCCCCGGCTCCCCTGGCAGCGGGGAGTCCGACGGCGACCCGACCGTGGTCGCGACCGACCTGGCCGTGCCCACCGGGCTGGTCGTGCTCCCGGACGGGACGGCGGTCGTCGCCGAGCGGGACACCGGCCGGCTGCTGCAGGTGTTCCCCGACCGCTCCCCCGCCCGCGAGCTGATGACCGTGCCCGGCATCGACACCACCGGTGACGGGGGCCTGCTCGGGCTGGCGATCTCGCCGACGTTCACCGAGGACGGGCTCTACTACGCCTACGTGTCCACGGCCACGGACAACCGGGTGGTCCGTTTCCCGGTCGGCGGCGCCCCGAACCCGGTGCTGACCGGCATCCCGCACGGCGAGCTGCACAACGGCGGCGGGCTGCTGTTCGGGCCCGACGGCACGCTGTACGTGGGCACCGGTGACGCCGGCGACCCGGCGCTGGCCGCGGACCCGGCGTCCCTGGCCGGCAAGGTGCTCGCCGTCGACGTGTTCGGCGAGCCGGTGGGCCCCGGGCCGGTCTTCACCAGGGGGCACCGCGACGTCACCGCACTGTGCTCCGACGGCGTGAGCCCGGTGTTCGCCGTAGACACCGACGGCGACGCCCCCGACCAGCTCGAGGCCCTGGCCGCCGGCCGGGACCTCGCGACCACCGACCCGGTGATCGAGATCGCCGCGGCCGACGCGGGCCTGGCCGGCTGCGCGGTCACCGGCCCCTACGTCTTCCTCGGCGCCCTGGACGGGGAGCGGGTGCACGTCGTCGAGCTCGACGGCACCGGTGCCCCGGTGGGCGAGCCGACCCCGTTCCTGCAGGGCCGGTACGGGCGGCTGCGCACCGTCGTCCTCGGCGGCGACGGGGCGCTGTGGATCACCACGTCCAACGAGGACGGCGTGGGCACCCCGGCCGAGGACGACGACCGGGTGCTGCGCATCCTGCCGCCCGCGGGCGGCGCCAGCTCCCCGCTCTGAACGAGGGCCCTCCTGCCCTCGGCGCCGTCCCGAGGCTCGTCCCGAGCGTGCGAGGGATGAGGAGGACGGGGTCCTCCCACTCGTGGCGGGCCCCTACAGGAGGGCCGGGCGGGTGAAGCGGTGGACGACGTGGTCGCGGGGGTCGGCCGGGTTGTCGGGGGCCATCTCCCCGGCGGCGTACCAGGTCGCCCCCGCGCGCTGCAGCGCCCGCCACGACGCGACGTTGCCTGCCGCCACCGGCACGAGCACGTCCGATGCCCCCGGGTGGTCGGCGAACCCCCGGGCCACCGCTGCGGCGATGAGCCCCGCCCCGACGCCCCGGCCACGCGCGTCGGGCTCCCCGACGAGGTAGTCGATGCTCAGGGCACCGGGCGGCACCTCACAGACCGGGGCCAGCTCCTCGACGTACTCGGGGTGGGCCCCGATCGGGTAGAGCTGCACCAGCCCGACCGGCCGGCCGTCCACCTCGCCGACGAGGAGGGCCGTGACGTCCTCGCCGTCCAGGCTGGGGCCGAAGTCCCGCTCGACCGCCTCGGGGCTGCTGTCGTGCGCCCACCAGCGGGCGACGAGCGGCTCGGCCAGCCAGCGGCAGAGCAGCGGGAAGTCCGCCCGGGTGAGCGGGCGGAGCTCGACGGTGGGCAGGGCCACCGCCCCAGGCTAGGAGCCCAGCACCCGTTCCTCCAGCATCCGCTTCACGGTCGGCGCATCGGCCTTGCCGCGGGTCGTCTTCATGACCGCACCGACGAGGGCGCCGAGTGCCGCGACCTTGCCCGACTGCACCTTGGCGATGACGTCGGGGGCGCCGGCGATCGCGGCCTCGACCGCGGCCACCAGCTCGTCGGACTCCCCCATCACGGCCAGCCCCTGGGCCTCGACGACCTGCGCCGGGTCGCCCTGGCCGGCCAGCACGCCGTCGAGCACCTGCCGGGCGAGCTTGTCGTTGATCGTGCCCGCACTGACCAGCCCGCACAGCTGCGCGACCTGGACCGGGGTGACGGCCAGCTCGCCGAGCTCGACACCGGTGTCGTTGGCGCGGCGGGCGAGGTCGCCCAGCCACCACTTGCGGGCGTCGCCCGGGGCGGCGCCGGCGGCGACGGTCTGCTCCACCAGGCCGAGGGCGCCGGCGTTGGCCAGCCAGGTCATCTCGGTGCCCGAGATGCCCCACTCCTCCTGCAGCCGGACCCGGCGGGCGGCCGGCAGCTCCGGGAGGCCGGCGCGCAGCGTCTCGATCCAGTCGGCGTCGGGGGCCAGCGGCACGAGGTCGGGCTCGGGGAAGTACCGGTAGTCGGTCGCCTCCTCCTTGCTGCGCCCCGACGACGTGGTGCCGGTGTCCTCGTGGAAGTGCCGGGTCTCCTGCACCACCCGGCCGCCGTCGTCCAGGACGGCGGCCTGCCGGCGCATCTCGAACCGCACGGCCCGCTCGACCGACCGCAGCGAGTTCACGTTCTTGGTCTCGGTGCGGGTGCCGAGCTCGGTGGCGCCGGTCGGGTTGAGCGAGATGTTGACGTCGCAGCGCAGGCTGCCCTGCTCCATCCGCACGTCGGAGGCGCCGAGGGCCTGGACGATCTCGCGCAGCTCGGTGACGTAGGCGCGGGCGACCTCGGGGGCCAGCGCACCGGCGCCGGGCACCGGGCGGGTGACGATCTCCACCAGCGGGATGCCGGCCCGGTTGAAGTCGACCAGCGAGTGGTCGGCGCCGTGGATGCGGCCGGTGGCGCCACCGACGTGCAGGTTCTTGCCGGTGTCCTCCTCCAGGTGCACCCGCTCGATCTCCACGCGGTACGTGCGCCCCTCGACGTCGACGTCCAGGAAGCCGTCCACGCACAGCGGCTCGTCGAACTGGCTGGTCTGGTAGCCCTTGGGGATGTCGGGGTAGAAGTAGTTCTTCCGCGCGAACCGCGACCAGCTGGCGATGCTGCAGCCCAGCGCGAGGCCGATCTGGATGGTCGACTCCACGGCCGCGGCGTTGGCCACCGGCAGCGAGCCGGGCATGCCCAGGCAGACCGGGCAGGTCTGGGTGTTGGGCTCGGCACCGAAGGTGGTCGAGCAGCCGCAGAACATCTTCGAGGCGGTGCCCAGCTCGACGTGGGTCTCCAGGCCGATGACGGGCTCGTAGCGGGTCAGCAGCTCGTCGTAGTCGACGAGGCGGTCGGTGGTGCTCACGAGCGCTCCTCAGGAGAGGACGGTGCGGAGCGGAAGGCGACGAGCGCAGCGCCTCCGGTCAGCACCCCCAGGACGATGAAGACGGCGAAGACGGGACGGCCGCTGACGGCCCAGCCGATGATCCCCGCGGCGATGACGAAGACGGTCAGCGCCCAGGCGGCCTTGAGCGCGCCGTTCACGCGCGCCCCCCGGGCAGCTCGTCGAGCAGGCGGTGCCCGCGGGCGGCGTCCTGCGCGGCCTCGAGCGCGGCGGCGACCCGGTAGCAGCGGTCGTCGGCCAGCGCCGGCGCCATGACCTGGAAGCCGACCGGCAGGCCCTCGGACAGCCCGCTGGGGACCGAGATCGCCGGCAGCCCCGCCAGGCTGGCGGGGAGGGTGCACAGGTCGGCGGCATACATCGCGATCGGGTCCTCGACGCGGGAGCCGATCGGGAAGGCGACCGTCGGGGTGGTGGGGCTGACCAGCACGTCGACGCCGGTGAAGGCGGCGGTGAAGTCGCGGGCGATGAGCGTGCGCACCTTCTGCGCCTGGGCGTAGTAGGCGTCGTAGAGCCCGCTGGACAGCGCGTAGGTGCCCAGGATGATCCGCCGCTTGACCTCGGGGCCGAAGCCCTGCTCGCGGGTCAGCGCCATGACCTCGTCGAGGTCGTGGCTGCCGTCGTCGCCGACCCGCAGGCCGAACCGGACGCCCTCGTAGCGGGACAGGTTCGACGAGGCCTCGCTGGGGGCGATGAGGTAGTAGGCCGGCAGCGCCAGGTCGAACGACGGGCAGGAGACCTCGACGACCTCGGCGCCCAGGCTCGCCAGCAGCTCGACCGCCTCGCGGGTGCGGGCGAGGACGCCGTCCTCGTAGCCCTCGGTGTGCCCGTCGCCGCCCAACTCGCGGACGACGCCGACCCGGAGGCCGCGCAGGTCGCCGGCCGCACCGGCCCGGGCGGCGGCGGCCAGCCCGGTGAGCGGGCTGTCGATGCTGGTGGAGTCGCGCGGGTCGTGGCCGCCGATCACCTCGTGCATCACCGCGGCGTCGAGCACCGTGCGCGCCATCGGACCGGCCTGGTCCAGGCTGGAGGAGAAGGCGATGAGGCCGTAGCGGGACACCGAGCCGTAGGTGGGCTTGTGCCCGACCAGACCGGTGACGGCGGCCGGCTGGCGGATGGAGCCGCCGGTGTCGGTGCCGATCGACCAGGGCGCGAGGTGCCCGGCGACCGCGGCGCTGGAGCCACCGGAGGAGCCGCCGGGGATCCGGTCGCGGTCCCAGGGGTTGCGGGTGACCTGGTAGGCGGAGTTCTCGGTGGAGGAGCCCATCGCGAACTCGTCCATGTTGGTCTTGCCCAGCAGCACCGTGCCGGCCTCGGCCAACCGGGTGGCGATGGTGGCGCTGTACGGCGGGCGCCAGCCCTCGAGGATCTTCGAGCCGCTGGTGGTCGGCACGCCCTCGGTGACGACGAGGTCCTTGAGCGCCACGGGCACGCCGGCCAGCGGGCCGAGCTCGTCGCCAGCAGCACGGGCAGCGTCGACCGCGGCCGCGGCGGCGAGGGCGGAGTCGCGCTCGACGTGCAGGTAGGCGCCCAGCGCACCGTCCTCGGCGGCGATGCGGTCCAGGTGCGCGGTGGCCACCTCGACCGCGCTCACCTCACCGGCGGTCAGCAGCCGGGACAGCCCCGCGACGTCGGTGGTGGTCAGGTCCGAGCCCACTGCTCGACTCCCCACTCGTTCCGCTCCTCGGTCGCTGGCGCTCCCTGCGATGCTCGCTCGCGGGTCGTTCTCGGCGCTGCTCACTCGGCGTCCCCCAGGATGCGCGGCACGCGGAAGCGGTCGTCCTCGGCGGCGGGCGCACCGGCCAGCACGACGTCGCGCGACAGGCTCGGGGCCACCACGTCGGCACGCAGCACGTTGGTCAGCGGGACGGCGTGCGTCATCGGCGGCACGTCGGCCACTGCGGCGTCACCGACCCGCGCCACGGCGGCCAGCACCTGGTCGAGCTGCCCGGCGAACCGGTCCAGCTCCTCGTCGGTGACCGCCAGACGGGCCAGACGGGCGAGGTGCGCCACGTCGTCCCGGGAGATGCTGCTCAAAGCTGGAGGACCTCACTTCGTCGACGTCGTGCTGCCGCGACCTGCGCCGCAGACCTCGTGTCAACTGTACGTGGGGCAGGTCGCTCCCCCGGCCGCGCGCCGGTGTTCGCCACAGGGCCCCCTGATGCGGGAGGCTCCTCGCTGTCCGCGATCGACGCCGATCGGCCCGTTCAGCAGGCGCACCCGGAGGATCCGTGTCCTACCTCTTGCGGCTGGTCGTGCCCGACCGGCCCGGCACGCTCGGCGCCGTCGCCACCGCGCTCGGCGCTGCCGGCATCGACATCGTCTCCGTCGACGTCCTCGAGCGCGGCAACGGCGTCGCCGTCGACGACGTGGTCGTGGAGCTGCCCACCGACCGCGTGGCCGACAGCCTGATCACCGCAGCGACCAGCGTGCCCGGCGTCCAGGTGGAGTCGCTGCGCCCGTTCGCCGGCCCGATGGACACCCACCGCGAGCTCGACCTGCTGGAGGCCCTCGCCCCGGCCGGGGTCGGGACGGCGAAGGTGCTGGCCGCCGAGCTGCCCCGGGTGTTCCGCAGCGGCTGGGCGGTGGTGCTCGCCGGGACGTCGGCGGACCTGACCGTGCTGGCCGCCTCCGACGCCGCGCCCGTGCTGGACGGCGTGCCGCTGCCGTGGCTGCCGCTGACCACTCCCCTGCTGCTGCCCAGCGACGCCGAGTGGGTGCCGCTGCGCTGGCAGGAGATGGCCGTGGAGATGATGGCCGCCCCGCTGGACCCCGACGGCACCGCGGTGCTGCTGGGCCGCTCGGGTGGCCCGGTGTTCCGGCGGTCGGAACTGCTGCGGCTGGCGCACCTCACCGGTCTGGCCGCCACCGTCGCCCGGCTGCCACCGGCATGAGCAAGGACCCCGCTGCCCCCACCGCTCGCACGCTCGGGGCGGGACCTGCAGCGGGGTCACGTGCGACGGAGCCGTGTACGGCGACGGGGGCCCAGGCCTCCGACGGGGCCGTCAGGCCTCGGGCGCCCCGTCCGTGGTGGGCTCGTCGGCGACCGGCTCGGCAGCTTCCGCCGGGGGCTTCTTCCGCGACCGCGGCGCCCGCTTCGGCTTGGGCTGGGGCTCGGCACCTGCCTCCGGCTCCGCCGGCTCGGTGCCGTCGCCGATGGTGGCCACCTCGCGGGCGGCGTCCGGGCCCTGCTCGAGCAGCACGGTGAAGCCGTCGTCGTCCAGGATCGGGGCCTTGACCTGCACCGCCTTGTCGTACTTGCTGCCCGGGTCGGCGCCGACGACGACGAAGCCGGTCTTCTTCGACACCCCGCTGGTGACCTTGCCGCCCCGCTCCTGGATGGCGGCGATGGCCTCGTCCCGGCTGTGGTCGCGCAGCGAGCCGGTGACCACGACGGTGACGCCGGTGAGCGGGCCGGGGGCGTCGTCGACGTCCGCGTCGGCCATCCGCACGCCGGCCTGGCGCCACTTCTCCAGCACATCGCGGTGCCAGTCGACGGCGAACCAGTCGCGGACCGCGGTGGCGATGGTGGGCCCGACGCCCTCGGCGGCGGCCAGCTCCTCCTCGCTCGCGGCCATCAGCCGGTCGATGGAGCGGAACTCCCGGGCCAGTGCCTGCGCCGCCGTGGGCCCGACGTGCCGGATGGACAGCGCGACCAGGACCCGCCACAGCGGCACGTCCTTGCGGGTCTGCAGGTTGGTCAGCAGCCGCCCGCCGTTGGCGGAGAGCGTCCCGTCCTTCTTCGTGAAGAACGCGGTGCGGCGCAGTGCCTCCTCGTCGAGGAAGAAGACGTCGCCCTCGTCGCTGAGCAGGTGCTCGGCGAGGAGCGCGATCGCGGCCTCGTAGCCGAGCACCTCGATGTCGAAGGCGCCGCGGCCGGCGACGTGGAAGACGCGCTCCCGCAGCTGGGCCGGGCAGGAGCGGGCGTTGGGGCAGCGGATGTCGGCGTCGCCCTCCTTCTCCGGACGCAGCTCGGTGCCGCACTCGGGGCAGTGCGTGGGGAAGACGAACTCGCGCTCGGACCCGTCGCGGGCGGCGACCACCGGGCCGAGCACCTCGGGGATGACGTCGCCGGCCTTGCGGATGACGACGGTGTCGCCGATGAGCACGCCCTTGCGCTTGACCTCGCTGGCGTTGTGCAGCGTGGCGAGCTGCACCGTGGAGCCGGCGACCTTGACCGGCTCCATGTACGCGAAGGGGGTGACCCGGCCGGTCCGCCCCACGTTGACCCGGATGTCGTGGAGCTGGGTGGTGGCCTCCTCCGGGGCGTACTTGTAGGCGATGGCCCAGCGCGGGGCGCGGCTGGTGGAGCCGAGCCGGCGCTGCAGGGAGACCTGGTCGACCTTGACCACCACGCCGTCGATCTCGTGCTCGACGGAGTGCCGCTGCTCGCCGTAGCGCTCGATGTAGGCCCAGACGGCGGGGAGGTCGGCGACCACCTCGTAGCGGGAGCTGGTCGGCAGCCCCCAGGCCGCCAGCTGCTCGTAAGCCGCGGACTGGGTGGCCGGCTCGAAGCCGCGGCGGGCACCGATGCCGTGCACGACCATGCTCAGCGGACGCTTGGCGGTCTCCCGGGCGTCCTTCTGCCGCAGCGAGCCGGCGGCGGCGTTGCGCGGGTTCGCGAACGGCGCCTTGCCGGCCTCGACCAGCCCGGCGTTGACCTCGGCGAAGGCGGCGACCGGGAAGAAGACCTCGCCGCGCACCTCGAGGAACTCCGGCAGGTCGTCGCCGGTGAGCTGCTGCGGGACGACGGCCAGGGTGCGCACGTTGGCGGTGACGTCCTCGCCGGTGACGCCGTCGCCGCGGGTGGCCGCGCCGGTGAGCCGACCGTTCTCGTAGACGAGGTCGATGGCCAGGCCGTCGACCTTCAGCTCGCACAGCCAGCCGGCACCGGTGGCGCCGTCCCGCTCGGCGCGGGCGGCCCAGGCCGACAGCTCGTCGGAGCTGAAGACGTTGTCCAGGCTCTGCATGCGCTCGGGGTGGGTGACCGGGGCGAAGGTGGCGCCGAAGCCGCCGTTGACCTTCTGGCTGGGCGAGTCGGGGGTGACCAGCGCCGGGTGGGCGGCCTCGATCGCCTTGAGCTCGCCCAGCAGCTCGTCGTACTGGCCGTCGCTGACCAGCGGCGCGTCCTGCACGTAGTAGGCGAAGGCGTACCGGTCCAGCTCCTCGGCGAGGTCGCGGTGCCTGGTGCGCGCGTCGTCGGGGACCTCGGTGAGGTCCTCCCGGTCGACGGCGGCCTCGACCGCGGGCTGGTCGGGTCCGCCGACGGCTTCCTGCTCCACCTGGTCCGCGCTGGTCACGCCGGGAACCGTAACCGGAGGTCCCGACAGTCCGCGGCCGATGCGGTCCCGGGTCACCTCGCCGGGTGGCCCCCGTCCCGGGCCACCGCGGGCGCGCGCCGGACGTCCCGGAGGCTGGAGAACAGCAGCCCGGCGCACACGACGGCACCGGCGATGCGCCAGCCGGTGAGCTCGCCGTCCACGGTGAGCAGCCGCACCGTGAGGACCGCCAGCGCCACCGCGGAGACCGCGTTGGCCGCCCGGTACCAGCCGGGACGGCTGTTGCTGAGCGCGAACCAGCGGTCGGCCCAGTTGCCGCTGCCCGGCGGCGGTGCGGAGTCCCCGCGCATGGCGGAGCGGAAGCCGGCCAGCGCGCCCCGACCCGCCACGCGCTCCACCGTCGCGACGTCCCGTCCGGCGAGCAGGTCCACGACCTCGCCCGGCAGTCCGAGCGCCGTGACGACACGGGCGACGACCTCGTCCGGAGTGCCGTCGGCGGCCAGCACACCGGCCAGGACCTCTTCCGGCACGTCGGTGAGCTCGGCCAGCAGGGCCGCGTCACCGGGGGCACCTCCCCAGCGGTGCCGGTCGACCTCCACACCGGCGCGCAGCAGGACGTAGTCGACGTCGGCGTGCCCCTGCCGGAGCAGGAGGGCGACGGTCCGCCGTCCGGCGACCCCGGCCAGCTCGACCGCCCGGTCGGACGCGGCCTGCTCGTCGTCCACGACGATCCCCGTCCAGCGCTCGTTGGTCACGATGACCGCGTCGGTCCGGGTCATCCCGACCGCCTCCCGGACCCGGTACGGCGGCGCGAGCAGCAGCAGGACCCCGCCGCCCTCCTGGTCGGCGGTCACCTGGAGCCCGGCCGGGACCTCGGCGGAGGCCCGGGCCAGCACCGCTGCGCCGTCACGCCAGTCGGCGGCGACCAGCGGCACGGCGAAGCCGTCCCGTCCGTAGAGCCGCAGCTCGTCCGGCCCCTCGCGGACCAGGCCGACCGCGTCGGTCCAGCGGACGGTCACCTGCTCGTCGGTGCCGAGCACGACGCTCACGCCGGTGTCCCCGACCACCAGGCGGGCTCCGTCCGGTGCGCCCGAGCGCCGTCCGGGGCGGTGCTCGACACCGTCGACCAGCTCCGTGGACCACGCGGGCACCTGCTGCAGGCCCGCGGGCGCGGACTCCTCGGGCACGCTCAGCAGCGCGGCCGCACGCAGCCGGCGAGCACACTCCTGCAGCGCCTGCGGGGTCAACGCGGCCGCGTCCCGGAGCAGGTCCGCGGTCGTGACGGGGGGCAGGCCCCTGACTGCCGCCCGGGCGAGGGAGCGCGCCTCGGCGACCGACCAGCGCGGGTCGGCGACCGACTCCGCCAGCACGCTGCGCTGATGGTCGATCTCCCCCTGGTCCGGGCCTTCGCCGGCCAGTCGCTGTACCTGACGCCAGAGGACCTCCGCGGCCACGGACGCCTGACCGTCGCGGACGTCGGTGCTCAGCGCGACGAACGTCCGGTCCGGTCCGATCGCGACCTGCTCGGTGCCGACGGCGTAGGCGATGCCCCGGCGGTGTCGCAGCTCCTCCTCCACCCGGAGGCGCAGCACCTCGAGGGTGGCGCTGAGGGCCGGCTCGTCGGTCACGAGCGCACCCAGCGTGATCCTGTCGTCGAGCGGGGAACCGGTCCACGCCGGTGACGACACGGGCAGCGACCTGGCAGCCTCCCGGACCGGCGCCGGACCGTCGGCCAGTGGCAGCCGGATGGCGCCGACGCCCGGCCCGGACACCCACAGCGCAGCGTTCTGCCGGACGAACCACCGGGCGGCCCAGGCCCGGACGTCGTCCCCGGTCAGGGAGCGCAGGGCCGGCTCGGGCGCAGCGGCCAGACCGAAGGTGGTGGCGCCGTACAGCTCACCGAGCAGGACGGCGACGCCCGGCGGGGCCACGCTGCCGCCCTCGGCACGCAGGACGTCGGCCTCGACGGCGAGCCGGTCCACCGGCAGGTCGGCCAGGGCCCGACAGACGGACTCCAGGAAGGCCGCCACCTGGTCGGGGGTGCCCGCGGCGGTGAACTCGGTGGTGGTCAGGTCGACGGAAGCGTTGGCGTCGACGACCGTGCGGCCGACCGCGGCCATGGCCAGGTGCTCGACCAGGTGGGTGATCCCGCCGTGCACGAAGGACTCGTCGCGCCGGCCGACGCCGAACACCAGACCCGCGGTGAACGGGGGCGGCCCGTCGGTGAGGAGGACAGGGACACCGTCGATCCGGCTCGGCTGCACGGCGGCACAGTAGTGCGCGACAGCGTGCTCGCACCGGTACCTGGCGCAGTGTCCCCCGGGCGGGTCATCGCCCGCCGGAACGCCCGGGACGCACCTCGGGCAGCAGCTCGCTACAGCGGTGGTCGATGAGGATCTCGGTGCCGTCGGGTCTCCAGGTGCGCCAGCGGTGACCAGGTGGTGCGCCGTCGTCACGCTGCACGCGGAACCCGTGGTGGACCTTCGTGTGGTGGCGTTCGCAGAGCAACGCGGAGTTGTCGAGGCTGGTCTCTCCGCCGTTGACCCACTCGACGAGGTGGTGGACGTCGCACCAGTGGGTCGGCGCTCCACAACCGGCGAACACGCAGTGCCCGTCGCGGTTCTCGACCGCCTTCCTCAGGTGCGGCAGGACCACCCGGTGGGTGCGGCCGACGTCCAGCGGGAGCCGGTCGGGGCCGAGGCCGATCCTGGTGATGGTCGAGTCGCACGCCACCCAGCGGGCCCGGGCTGCCGACAGTGTGGCGCCGAAGCCCGTCCGCGCGGCGTCCGGGCCGGCGCCGAAGTCGACCAGGTCCTCCAGGTCGACGGTCACGACGACGTGCGGTTTCACCGTCCGCAGCGTCGGCAGACTCCCGCCGGCGAGCTGGTTGTCGCACAACTGCACGAACGCGTCGGCGTTCTGCTGCGCGCGGGTTCGCTCGTCGCCCTTCGGCCGGTCGGCCTGCACGATCGACTCGATCGCGGCCTGCACCTTCTCCCCGCCGACGGCGTCCAGGTCGAAGCGCCCGGTCACGGTCCCATCGGCGTGCTTCGCGATCGACAGCCGCCGCCCCTCGGTCGGGTCCGGCTCCGGGCCGTCCGGGTCCAACGCGTCCTCGAAGGCCTGCACTGCTGCCACCAACGTCTGGTGCGACGCCTCGGCCGCCACGGTCGTCCATGCCTCGTCGAACGGCGCGAGGTCGATGCCCTGCCCGGCTGCCTTCGCCAGCTCCACCGAACCGATCTTCGACGCCACCACGTCCATCTGTGCCGCGGTCACGGCTCCCTCGGCGAAGCCGGCCGCCAGGGCAGGGAAGAGCTCCAGCGCCCGCCCCGACCGCACGATCCTCGATGCCTCCGTCGGCGCCAGCCGAGCGTGCCCGACCAGCCAGGAGCGCATGGTCCTGATGCCGTCGTGCTCTGGGGCCTGCGTCAGCTCCCCGTGCCGCACCGTGCGGGTCAACTCGGCGTCCAGCCGGTTCCGCAGCGTCACCAGTTCCGCCGTCCGGTCCAGCACCTGACCGTCTGACAACGCATGGAGGTCCTCAGCCGCCAGGGCGTCGAGAGCCGACCGCAACTCGCTCACCACACCCCCGCAGCCGCGTCGAACAGGTGTTCGAAGTCTACTGCCCACGAGAGCGGTGGACAAGACGAAAGCGCAGCTCAAGGCGGCTTTCACACCACCGGGACTCGCTCGGGAACGGGGGTCGACACCGCGAGCACGATGGCCCCGTGCACCCCGACCTCGAGCGCGCTCTGCAGCCGGTGCTGACCGACCTGCGGACCACGGGCGCACCCGTACCGCGGATCGAGGACAGCGGACTGGACGGGCGACCCCGACCGCCCCGGCGCCGTGCTGTGGAGCCCCGACGGCAGCGGCCAGGGCGTCGCCGTCAGCGCCGGCGGACCGCCGGCCGAGCAGGAGGTCGAGGTCGCCGACCAGGTGCAGAAGTGGGCGGTGGAGGAGCTGTGGGGCAGCGCCCCGACCAACTGGCCGCGTTGCCCGCGCCACCCGACGACCCACCCGCTGGCGTCCCGCCTGCTCGGTGGCGTCGCCTGGTGGATCTGCCCGCACGACGGGGTGGCGGTCAGCGAGGTCGGACGCCTGCGCTGAGCCTCACTCCGGGAGCAGGAACCTGGCCGCCTCGCGGACGTGGGCCATCGCCGTCCGGGCGTAGGCGGGGCTGGCGCCGGCCAGGCCGCAGGCGGGCGTGAGCGTGACGGCGGTGTGCAGCCGCTCGGCGGGGAAGCCGAGCTCGCGCCACCAGGCGTGCAGCCGGCTGGCGGTGGCCTTCGGCGCCACGAGGATCGTGTCGGTGCCGGGAACGACGCCCACGAACAAGTGGGTGCCGGCCTCGACGGCCGTGCCGACGGCGTCGAGGTCCTGCACCATGCCGAGGTCGAAGGACAGGCCCTCGGCGCCCGCGGCGCGGAAGAGGTCCAGCGGCGCCCGGTTGGCGCAGCAGTGCACGACGACCGGCACCGGCACCCGGGCGACGAGCGCGGCGAGCTGCTCCTCGACCACGTTCGACTCGACGGCGGAGAGCTTGCCGAAGCCGCTGATCGTCGGGAGCCCGCCGTCCAGGACGGCGGGGACCGACGGCTCGTCGAGCTGGACGACGACCCGGGCACCCGGCACCCGCGCGGAGACGGCGGCCACGTGCGCGGCGATGCCCTCGGTCAGCGACTGGGCCAGGTCACGCCGGGCACCGGGGTCGACCACGGCCCGGTCACCGCGGGTGCGCTCGAGCCCGGCGGCCAGCGTCCACGGCCCGGCCACCTGCACCTTGAACGGACCCACGTAGCGCTCGGCCACGTCGAAGAGGGCGTCGAGGTCCCGGTCGAGCATCTCCTGGGCCCGGCGCAGGTCGTTGCCCGGGCGCGGGACGAGCCGCCACCCGGAGGGCGTGAGGTCGACCGCGATGTCGACGAGCAGCGCCGCCGTCCGGCCGAGCACGTCCGCACCGGCGCCGCGTCCGGGCAGCTCGGGCAGGTGCGGCAGGTCCGGCAGCTCGCCGACGACCAGCCGCACCGCCTCCACCGGGTCGGTGCCGGGGAGCGAGCCGATGCCAGAGGCCGGCCCCCACGGGGTGGGGACCGGCCTCAGGTCGTCAGTGCTGCCGGGCTCGTCACCCGGGGTGTTGCTGTCGTGCCGGTCTTCGGTCGGCGAGGTCACGGCGGCGACGGTAGACCGCCACAGCCGTGACCGGCCGAGCGGTCAGGCGACCGTCTTCGCGAGGTCGGCCGGGGGCGGGCTGACCGGCGAGTGCGTCCGGAAGTACTCGACCGCGGTGTCCGCGTCGACCGGTCCGGTGACCGGGTTCGTGCCGGTCTCGAAGGCGGCGAAGCTGTCGCCCCCGCCGACCAGGAAGGAGTTCACCACCACCCGGTAGCTGGCCGCCGGGTCGATCGGCGTGCCGTCGAGGGTGATGGACCCCTCGATCACCCGCTGACCCGCGGGCAGGGACGCGTCGTAGGAGCAGGAGAAGCCCTCCGAGGTGCCCAGGATCAGCTGCGACGAGCGCGCCGCCGACGGGAACTGCTGCTCCAGCACGTCCTTGATGGCCGCACCGCTCAACGTCACCGCGTTCACCGTGTTGCCGAACGGCTGCACGTCGAACACCTCCCGGTAGGTGACCTGGCCCGGGGGCTCGCCACCCTGGCTGGCGGCGTAGGTCAGGTCGGTGCGCAGGCCGCCGGGGTTCATGACGGCGAGGACGGGGTTGCCGTACGCAGCGGTCTGCATGGCCTCCAGCTGGGCCTGCGCGATGAGGTTGCCCAGGCTGGACTCCCCGCCGCGACTCTCGACCGGGGTCGGCGTCGGGTTCGTCGGCGTCGGGGCCGGGGTGACGAAGGCGCGGGTGATGTCCTTGGTGATCGAGCCGACGACGACGTTGCCGGCCACGCCCGCGCGGGCGTTCCAGTGGTCGACGATCGACTGCACGGCGGGGTCGGGCGCGACCCGGGTGACCGGCACGTTGGTCGCCCGGTAGGTGGCCGTGCGGTCGACGTCACCGGACTGCCGGTCCAACGAGAGCCGGATGTCGGTGGTCAGCCGGCCGTAGTAGCCGGCCTGCGTGACCAGGCGCTTGACGCCCGTGCCGTCGGGGAGCAGGCAGTTGTAGGCCCAGTGGGAGTGCGCGCTCACGATCAGGTCGACCGCGGAGTCGATGCGCTTGCTGATGTCCACGAGGGGCCCGGTCAGGTTCGTGCAGCCGTCGCAGGCCGAGGTGCTCGTCGGGATCGCGTTGCCCACCGAGCCGCCCTCGTGCACCAGGACGCCGATGGCCTGGATCCCCATGGCCTTCAACCGGGGCACCCAGGTGTTCACCGCGACGGCCTCGTCGATGAGGTGGACGTCGGCGATGCCGGTGGGCGAGACGATGGTCGGGGTCGTCCGGGTGACCACGCCGATCATGGCGCCATCCTGGTTCGCCGGGGTGGTGAACACCTCGTCGAAGGAGTTCTGCAGCCGCTTCACGGTGGTGGAGACGTCGTCGGGCGTGCCGTAGGCCGTGTCCGGTCCGGGCGAGGTGAGCAGCTGGCTGTCACCGCCCAGGGTGTTGGTGATCCGGCCGTGGAAGTCGTTCATGGCCAGCAGCTGGACGGTGACGTCCTCGGGGCCGGCGGCGGCCTTGGCGCCGCGTCGGCGGCGACGGGGACGCCCACGGCCGCGGAGACGGCCATGGTGAGGGCGGTGGTCACGCGCATTCGGCGCACGGGTCCTCCAGGACACACGGGACGCGGCCGCACGGAAGCACAGGCCGGTGAGGAGAGGTCAGCTCGAGGTCATGACTCGTCGTCACCCCGCATGACTTGAGAGCGAGACGACGCTGACCCGGACCTGTGCCGCTGCCCATGCCCCGCCGAGAGCCGACCCGCAGCGTTCACCTCCCGTCACCCGGACCCGGCTGCCCGAACAGCGCCGCCACCGGGCGCCGCGGCGCGGTGGCCAGACACAGCGTGCGCCGGGCCTCGATGGTGGCCTGCAGCTGTGACGCCGCCGCCAGCTTCGAACGCACCTGCTCGGCGTGCGTGCGCGCGGTGGTCACCGCCAGCCCCAGCCGCTCGGCGACCGCGGCGTGCCCGTGCCCGGCGGCCATCAGCGCCAGCACCTGGCGCTGGCGGGGAGTCATCGCGGCCAGCCGCTGCCGGGCCTCGGCGTGCACCGCGACGGCGTCGGCCAGCTCACGCAGCACGTCGGCGCGCAGCGCCACCGGCACGGTCAGCCCACCCCCGGCGACCGTGCGGGCGACAGCGGCGAACCGGCGCGGGCTCGAGGTCAGCGCGGCCGCCCCCGATGCACCGTCCAGCAGGTCCGCCACGACGCCGCGGACCGAGAGCGAGTCCCGGCAGGTCATCAGCGGGACCGCGACCCCGCGGTGGGCCAGCGCCTCGGTCACCTCGCCGACCTCGCCGTCCCCGGCGGCCATCACGACCAGCCCGATCGCCTGCCGGACGCGCAGGACGGCGTCGGCCTGGTCCACCGTGCACGTGTCCCCGGCGACGCCGGCCGCCCGCAGGACCGCCGCGACCGCCTCGGCCACGACCCGCTGCGGATGGCAGACGAGCACCGGGCACGGCGTAGACCCGGCCATCGGCCCCTCCCCCACGACTCGTGGGAAGCGTCCCGGCCCACCGCCGCCGGAGGTGGCCCGACGGGCGCATCCTCGGCGGACGACGGCCCGCCCTCACGCACCGTGGTCGTGCGGTGGCGGCCAGCCTGCCCCGGCGGCGTCGGCGTAGAGCGCCACCGCCCGCAGCCGCGAGTGCACCCCGAGGCGGTGCAGCAGCACGTTGACGTGGGTCCGGACGGTGTTGACCGAGACCGCCATCCGCCGCGCGATCTCCGGGGTGGACACCCCCTCGGCCAGCAGCGCCAGCACCTCGCGCTGGCGAGGCGTCAGCCCGTGGAGCACGTCGGCCGGCGCAGCGGCCCCGGGCGGTGTCACCGGTGTGCGGTGTGGACCCGGACGGGCGAGCACGTCGGCGAGCTCCTGCGCCGTGCACCCGGCGGGCAGCACCTGCACGACGACGTCCGGCGGCCACGCCGCCGTCGCCGCACCCACCAGGACCACGGTGGTGCCCGGCGGCACGGCAGCGCGGAGCACGGCGGAGAACGAGTCGCTCCCGCCGGCCGACGGCAGCAGCACGACCGTCGTCCCGGCCCGGGCGTCGAGGACGTCGACGAGCCGGTCCGGGTCGGAGAGGCCGACGACGCCCAGCCCCGGGTGCCGGCCCAGCGCCCCGGCCAGGCCCTCGGCCACCACCGGCCGGGCGTCGGCCACCACGACGGGCCGGGCGGTGGGCACGGTCACCGGGTGGTCACCACCCGCGTCCAGGAGCCCGCGGGGACGTCCGCGTCGTCGACGAACCACCAGTCGACCCGGTCGTCCTGACCGTCGAGCTCGGCGAAGCCCAGGCAGCCGTTGAGCGCCGGGCTCACGTCCATGCCCGCGCCGTTGTAGCGCTCGTTCGCCGGCCGGGCATCGTCGACGCCGAACACGTACGCCGCGTCGTCGTACTCGCCCGGCCCGGCGTCCTGGACCTGCCCGAAGCAGACCCGCTCCCCCTTCCGCACCGCCACCCACCGGTTCTTCATCAGCGACCGGTCCGGGTCGGCCAGCCGTTCGGCCCAGCCCGGGTCGTGCGCCCACGGGACGACCTCGGCGCGCACGGCCGCGGCCTCCGGGTCGTTGACGTCGTCGAAGGGGAGGTCCAGGTAGAAGGGGTTCTCCCGCGGGGCCATCCGGGTCGGGAACCAGCCGTTCGTGGCCACCCGGGGCTCGGTGCGGCACTGGTCGTCGACGACCACCCCGTCGCACCCGCCGTAGTGCGCCAGCCAGTCGTCGTCGTAGGTCGAGAACACCTGGCTGCCGTCCTCGGCGGTGGGGTCGAACACCTCGCCGACCCAGAAGGTCGTGGCCACGACGTCGGTGTGCACCGGGTACCGCCCCGCGGGCGGCGGGAACACCCCCGCAGACGTCGTCCCGGGAGCAGGGACGCCGGGAGCAGGGGTCCCCGGGCCCGGGACGACGGGAGCCGGGGTGGTCGGCGCTGCGGTGCTCGGGACCGCGGCGGTCGTGGAGGGGACCGCCGACGGCGCCGCAGAGCTGGCGGCCGTGGGTGCGGCCACCGCACCGGGAGCCGCGTCACTGCTCCCGCAGCCTGTCGCGCAGACCGCGACGAGCGCGAGCGCCAGCACCCGGACCGGTCGACTCCTCGCGCTCACCCGGGGACCGTACGACCGGACCGGCGGGCACGGCGCCCTCGTGGACGCCGGTCGTCCCGCGCGACCTCATGCAAAGCGAGGACCCCCGGCAGCGGAGCGTTGTCCGGGCGCCCGGGCAGGGCGACCCTCCGCACGCGAGTGGCTGCACCGACGCGGCCACCAGGAGCGGATCGAGCGGCCCGGCCGCGGTCCGGCGAGGAGACCGTCATGAGCGTCGCCAGGAGCAGGGACCTGAGCCTGAGCCGGGAGGTGGTGGCAGGCCTGGTCCTGCTCGCCCTCGTCGTGCTCACCGGGTGGGCGGGGGCGTTGCCGTCGGCGCAGGCGGCGGCGAGCCCGACGGTGGTGACGCTGACCTTCGACGACGGTGACGCCGACCAACTGGCCGCCGCCCAGACGCTGCGGGACAACGGCCTGGCCGGCACCTTCTACGTCCCCAGCGGGTGGATCGGCGCGCCCGGTTACCTGAGCCGGGCCGACCTCGGCTCCATCGCCGCGGCCGGCCACGAGATCGGCGGGCACACGGTCAACCACGCCGACCTCACCCAGGTGCCGGCCACCGAGGCCAAGGCACAGATCTGCAACGGCCGGGCCACCCTGCAGAGCTGGGGCTTCCAGCCGCGCAGCTTCGCCTACCCGTTCTCGACCTCGAACCCCACGGTCGAGCAGCTGGCCGCGCAGTGCGGTTACGACACCTCCCGCGGGCTGGGTGACGTCCGGTCTCCCGCCAGCTGCGCGGCCTGCCCACGCGCCGAGACGCTGCCGCCGGCGAACCCGAACTACCTGAAGGCGCCCGACCAGGTCGACTCGAGCTGGACGCTCGCGCAGCTCAAGGCGCAGGTCACCAACGCGACTCAGAACGGCGGCGGCTGGGTCGTGCTGACCTTCCACCACGTGTGCACGAACATCGGCGCCGCCGACTGCCAGGCCGACCAGTCGATCACGCCGGCGGTGTTCAACCAGTTCGCGGCCTGGCTGAAGACCTACCGCGACGCCCCGGCGAACCGGACGACGGTGAAGACGGTCGACCAGACGGTGCGGCAGTACAAGGCCGCCGCCTACCCGGCCTACCGCACCGCCACCGCGGTGGCACCCAAGCCGGTGGCCGCGGTCGGGACCAACGCGCTGACCAACCCCTCGCTCGAGGCGACCGACGCCGCGACCGGCTTCCCGAGCTGCTTCCAGGCCGCCGGCTGGGGCACCAACACCGCGGCCTGGGCGGCGGTGTCGCCCGGGCGCACCGGCACGAAGGCGCAGAAGCTGACCGTCACCGGCTACAGCAGCGGTGACGCCAAGCTGATGCCCAACCTCGACCTGGTCACCTGTGCGCCCAGCGTCACACCGGGCAGGACCTACACGCTGAGCACCTGGTACCAGTCGACGGCGGTGAGCCAGTTCGCGCTCTACTACCGCGACGGCTCGGGCACGTGGTTCTACTGGACCTCCAGCCCCTGGCTGGCCGCGACGGCCACCCCGACCACGTGGACCGAGGCCACCTTCACCACCCCCGCCGTCCCGGCCGGTGCCACGGGGGTGTCGTTCGGGCTGGCGCTCATCGCGAACGGCACGCTCGTCACCGACGACATCGCGTTCGTCGACCGCGGGACGGCGACCGCCGCCCCGTCGGCGCTGGCGACCACGAGCAGCCGGACGGCGGCCGCACCACCCACCGCTCAGCGGCAGCAGAGCTCCGAGGTGGCCGAGGTGCCCGGCATCGGGTCCCGTCCCGGCACCCAGGTGGCGGCCGAGCCGGCCACCGACGGCCAGGGCTGACCGGGGACGGCGGGTCCGGTCCCCTGCCCCTGGACCGGACCTGCCACGCCCGCCGCGCACGGCGGGCGGTCACACCGTGGTGCCGAAGCCCTCCGGTGCCAGGACACGGCTGCCGTCGGGGACCATCGCCCGCCTGGTCGGGCTGACCCACTGCCCGTTCGAGGGGGTGCGCCAGGCCCGCGGCAGCGTGCGCAGCGCGATCACCGCGTCGGTCACCCGCATCGCGAGGAAGAACAGCCCCAGGTACAGGTAGCGCGGCCGCCGCTCCACCAGCGCCACCGCGCAGGTGAGGAGGTAGTCCGGCAGCACCACCGCCAGCAGCAGCGGGACGAGCCCCACGTGGTCGTCGACGGCGTCGGCCACCTGGGCGGCGGTGTCGACGCCGACCGCGCCGGCCAGCTCCACCGCGCCGAGCAGCAGCACCACCAGCGGCAGGACGACGAACAGCACGCTGCTGGTGAGCAGCTCGGCGATGAGCACCGTGAGCATCAGCGCGAAGACGCCGCGCCGTGGCCGGTGCCGGCGCAGCGTCTGCCACAGCCCGAGCGCCCAGCGGCTGGTCTGGCGCACGTAGTCGCCGTAGTGGCTGGGGTCCTGGGTGTAGGCGCGGGCGCGGGTGGAGAACGCCACCCGGCCCAGCTGCTTGGCGTGCAGCTCGAAGGTCATGTTGAAGTCCTCGATGACCAGACCGCTCGGGTTGACCTCGATCTGCTCGAGCACGGCGGCCCGGTACATGCTGGCGAAGCCGGGCACGATGTGCGTCGCGTTGACCCCACGCCAGGTCTGCCCGTACTTCAGCAGCCGCTGGGTCAGCGTGTAGACCCGCTGCCGGTGCGCCACGACCACCGCGCCCCGGAAGCCGACCTCGGCGGGGTTCCACCGGGTCTCCGCGCACCCGGCGACCGCGGCCACCCGTGGGTCGTCGAACATCGGCAGGGCGACGTCGAAGTAGGCCGGGTCCAGCTGGGTGTCTGCGTCCAGCACGAGCACCGCGCCGAACCGCCCGGCCAGCCCGAAGTGGTCGATGCCCTGCTGCAGTGCACCGGCCTTGCCGACGTTGGTCGCCGTCTCCAGCACCTGGACGCCCGCGACCCGGGCCAGCTCGGCGGTGGCGTCGCCGGAGAAGTCGGAGACCACGTGCACGTTGCCCGCCGGGACCAGCTCGGTGATGGCGGCCAGGGAGTGCGCGATGACCAGCTCCTCGTCGTGGGCGGCCATCAGCACCGCGACGTCCGACGTGGTCAGCCGCTGCGCCGGCGGGTCGACCGCGCCGCGCCGCCGGCGACGCCACCGGGCCAGCCGCTCGTCGACGAACCGCAGGAGCCCGACGCCCCCCCACAGCACCGAGTTGACCCCGATCACCAGCACCGCCAGCACCCACCCGCTCACCGGTCACCCACCTCCCCCGTGTCCACACCCCGCCGGTAGTCCTCCACCACCTGCCAGAGCCCGTCGTCCTCGTCCCCGACCAGCCAGAGATAGACCCCGCCCAGTCGGTACTGCTGAGCCAGCTCGAGCTTGGCCCGGATGCTGTAGGCGTTCTCGAACCACACGGTGCGCTCGATGCCGTCGGCGTCCCGGTAGACCAGCCACGGGCTCTGCCCGGTCTGGTCCCAGCTGACCGGCACCCCGTACTGCTCGCTGAGCCCGTAGGCCTGCAACCAGCTCACCAGCTCCCCGCCCTGCGGACCCCAGCGGTAGCCGTAGGTGGGCACGCCGAGCACGAGCTTGGCGGCCGGGATCTCGTGCACGGCGTAGGTGAGCACCCGGTCCACCCAGTCGACCGGCGCGATCGGTCCCGCCCCGGAGGTCACCCAGTGCCAGTCGTAGCCCATCAGCCGCACCTGGTCGGCCGCGGCCCCGAGGGCGGCGTAGTCCTGGGCGAGGTTGCGCTCGTCGTAGCCGGCGTCGGAGTCCTTGGCGAAGACGTCGACGCTGAGCACCTTGCCCACCGCGTGCAGGGACTCGGCGAGGTCCTGCACGAACGCGGTGAACGCGTCCCGGTCGGCCGCGCGCAGGTCCTCGTAGTCGATGTCGATGCCCGCGAAGCCCTGCCGCTGCACCAGTTCGGTGACCGCCCGGACGTGCGCGGCGGCCAGCACCGGGTCGTGCAGCACCGTGCCGATCAGCTCCGGGTCCCACCCGCCGTCGCGGGTGTTGGTGATCGTCGGGACCAGCGGCACGCCGCGCCGGCGCAGCAGCTCGAGCTGCTCGGGGGCGACCACGCCCGCGGGCTGCGCGCGCTGCACCACCGAGCCGTCCGGGGCGACCTCGTACAGGTTGGGCGAGGCCGCGGACAGCAGGTCGGCGTGCGCGCCGATGGTCCGTGTCCCACCGGCCAGGTTCCAGACCGGCAGGGACGCGGCGACGTCGGGCGGCCGGGCCTCCCGGGCGTCGGCCGGCCGTGTCTCCACCCGCCCGGAGGACAGCAGCACCACGGCCAGGACCACGACGGTGGCCACCGACACCGCGGTCCGGCGGAACCCCCACCTGCGGTGGCGCCGCACCGCGTGGGCCCCGTGCTCCCTGAGGTCGCGTCCGGTCACGGTCGCGCTGCCGCCGACCTCTCGCCCGGGACGGCGGGGACCACCTGCCGACGGGAGGCCACGACCGCGTCGACGATCGCGTCCAGGTCGTGCCGTGGGGTCCAGCCGATGAGGTCCCGGATCCTGGAGCAGTCGGGCACCCGACGCTCCATGTCCTCGTACCCCGGGCCGTAGACATCGGCGTAGTCCAGGTGCACCACGTCGCTGGCCGACCCGGTGCGGGTGATGACACGCTCGGCCAGCCCGTCGATCGACACCTGCTCGGGGTTGCCGACGTTGAACAGCCCGCCGACCGCGGCCTCCGTCGCCATCAGCCCGGTCAGCGCCGGGACGACGTCGGCGACGTGGCAGAAGCAGCGCGTCTGGGTGCCGGTGCCGAACACCGTCAGCGGCTCCCCGGCCAGCGCCTGGTCGACGAAGCGGGGCATGACCATGCCGTAGCGGCCGGTCTGCCGGGGCCCGACGGTGTTGAACAGCCGCACCAGCACCCCGCGCAGCCCGTGGTGCTGGACGTACTGCGCCGTCACCGACTCGTCGATCGCCTTCGCCAGCGCGTAGGACCACCGGCTCTTCACCGGCGCCCCGAGCACGATGTCGTCGTCCTCGCGCAGCCCGATGGTGGTGTTCTTGCCGTAGACCTCGCTGGTCGAGGCGACCAGCAGCCGCGCGTCGTGCCGGGCCGCGGCCTCCACGACCGCCTCGGTACCGCGCAGGTTCACCCGCAGGCTCTCCAGCGTGCGCTGCTGGATGGTGAAGACACCCACCGCGGCAGCGAGGTGGTAGACCTCCTCGACGCCGGCGACGAGGTCGTCGACCACCTCGGTGTCGACCACGCTGCCCTGGACGAACCGGACGGCCCCGGGGTGGGCCAGCTCCAGGTCGGCCAGGTTCTCGCGGCGTCCGGTGCTCAGGTCGTCGAGCACGACGACCTCGCGGCCCTGGGCCACGAGCGCCTCGGACAGGTGCGAGCCGATGAAGCCGGCCCCTCCGGTGATGAGCGTCCGCATGACTGCCTCTCCTTCGTCGTCGTCGTCGGTGGGGGTACGGGGTCAGACGACGTGCCGCGAGGGCAGCGACTCGAACCGGTAGGTGGCGTCCAGCACGGTGGTCGAGCGCGACACCCACGAGTAGTCGTGCTGGGGGTGCACGGTGTGCAGCAGCACCAGGTCCCAGTCCTCGTCGGCGGCCGAGGCGTGCGAGGCCATCAGCCGACCGTCGGGCAGGCTCATGCTGGGCACGAGCGGGTCGACGTACCAGACACTCGCCCCGCGGGCCTCGAGCCCGGGGATGATCTCCACCGCCGGGGTCTCCCGGACGTCCTGGACGCCGGGCTTATAGGCCACGCCGACGACCAGCACCCGCGCCCCGCCGAGCCCCCGGCCCAGGTCGCTCATCACCTCGACCGCCCGGGCGACCACCTGGTGCGGACGCTCGGCGATCGCGGTCATCGCCTGCTCGATCAGCGGCGCCGGCGTCCGCGAGGAGCGCAGCTGCCAGAGCAGGTAGTGCGGGTCGCACGGGATGCAGTGCCCACCGACGCCGGGGCCGGGGTAGGTGGCCAGGAAGCCGTAGGGCTTGGTGGCCGCGGCCCGGGTCACCTCGACCGGGTCCAGGTCCAGCGAGCGGCAGATCCCGGCGAACTCGTTGGCCAGGGCGAGGGTCACCGCCCGGAACGTGTTCTCGTACAGCTTGGTCAGCTCCGCCGCCTCCGCCGAGCTGACCAGGTGCACCGACTCGGTGAGCAGACCCACCACGTCGGAGGCCCACTGCGCGCACTCCGGCGTCACCCCGCCCAGCACCCGGGGCGTGGTCGTGTGCTCGTGCTCGGCGATGCCGGGGTCGATGCGCTCGGGGCTGAAGGCCACGAACACGTCCTCCCCGGCGCGCAGGCCGCGCTCGGCGAGCGGGGTCACCAGCAGGTCCCGTGTGCACCCGACGTAGGTGGTGGAGGTGAGCACCAGCACCTGCCCGGGCCGGGCCCGGGCCACCACGGCGGCGCAGGCCCCGGCCAGCGCCTGCAGGTCGGGGTTGAGGTGGGCGTCGACCGGTGTCGGCACGCAGATGATCACCGCGTCGGCCTCGGCGAGCTCGTCGGCGTCGTCGGTGACCCGGAAGCCAGGGTCCTCCAGGGCAGCGGCGAGGCGGCCGAGGTCGGTGGGCAGCAGGTCGACCTGCCGGCTGCGGATCGCCGACAGCCGGGTCTGGCTGACGTCCAGGCCGATCACGCCGATCCCCTGGCGGTGCAGCGCGAGGGCGGTGGGCAGCCCCACGTAGCCCATGCCGACGACCGCGACGGTGGCGATGCCGGGCACGCTCAGCGCGCTCAGCACGGGCGTCGGCCGGCCCAGACCGGAGCGCGGACGGGGCACCGGGACGATGTGGTCGGCGGCGATGTTGTTCGCCACGATGTTGGGCTGCGCGAGGACGTTGGGTTGTACGGGGACGTCCAGGGCTCCGGCGTCCCGGGTCACGGGGTCAGCGGCCACGGTGCCCGCTGCGCCGGTGTCCGGAGCCCCCCGGTCGGCGCGGTGGTCGGCGGCTCGGTGCTGGGTGCGGACGTGGTCGGCCGCGCTGAGCCGCATGGCCGGGAGCTCGGTGCTGGGCATGTCGTTCATCAGGTCCCTGTCTCGGGTCACAGCACGGTCACGGACTTGGCGAGGTTGCGTGGTTTGTCGGCGTCCCGTCCCAGGGCCACGGCGATGCAGCGGGCGAGGTGCTGGAGGGCGACGACGGACTCGAGCGGGCCCCAGGCCGGCGCGGGCCCGGAGAGCACCGGGAAGGTGTCGGTGCGGCCGGAACCGACTCGGATCACCCGGGCACCGCGGGCGGCCAGTTCGGCGGCCGCGCCGGCCAGCCGCGCCGGGTCCCCGCTCTCGAGCAGGAGCACCGGGGTGCCCTGCTCGATGAGCGCGATGGGCCCGTGTTTGAACTCCCCGGCCGGGAGGACCTCGGCGTTGCGATAGGTGATCTCCTTGAGCTTCAGTGCGCCCTCCGCGGCGTAGGGGAGTCCGGCGCCGCGGGAGACGAAGAAGAACGACCGCGCCCCGGCCAGCTCCTCGGCCAGCGCGACCGCGACCGGGAAGGACGTGGTGTGCGCCGCCGCCAGCCGGCCGGGCAGCGACCCGAGTTGCAGCCCGTGCTGGGCCACGGCCCGGCGGCTCAGCGACCGGGTGGCCGCGGCGTGGGCGATGGCCAGCGCGGCCCCGGCGACCACCTGGGCGGTGAACGTCTTGGTCGCCGCCACCCCGATCTCGGGACCGGCGCCGGTCTCCAGCACCGCGTCGCTGCGGCGGGCCAGCGAGGAGTGCGGCCGGTTGGTGATCGCCAGCACCGGACCACGGACGGCGTCCAGGGCGTGCAGCACGTCGGAGGTCTCCCCGGACTGCGAGATCGCCACCGTGAGCACGCCGTCCTGGCTCCCCGGGGCGACCAGCTCGTCGTGCTCGGAAGCGACGACGACCTCCGCGGGCACCCCGCCGAGCAGCCCGAAGGTGCGGGCCACCACCTCGGCAGCGTGCCGGGAGCTGCCGCAGGCGAGGAACCGCAGCCGGGCCGGGGCGGCGAGCCCGGTCCGGGACCACAGGCGGCCGTCGGCGACCTCGGGCAGCAGCCGCTCGAGCAGCCGGCCGACCACCGCAGGCTGCTCGGCGATCTCCTTCTCCATGAAGTCGTCGTAGGCGCCGCGCTCGACGTCGTCGGCCGCCCAGCCCAGCCGCACGCTCTCCCGCGGCGGCACCTCGGCGCCGTCGGCGTCCAGCCAGGTGACCGTGTCGCCGAGGACGACGACGTCGCCGTCCTGTAGGACGCTCACCGCGGCCACCGTGCCGAGCAGCGCGGTGACGTCGCTGGCGGCCACGTGCCCGTCCGGCCCCGACCCGACCACGAGCGGCGAGCGGTGGGAGGCCAGGACGACGTCACGGGAGTTCCCGGCGGTGACCGCGAGCGCCCAGGTCCCGCGCAACCGGCGGGTGGCGGCCAGGGTGGCCGCGGCCAGCGATCCGGTCCCGGCGAAGTGCTCCTCCACCAGGTGGGCGACGACCTCGCTGTCGACGTCGGAGGTGAAGAGGTGGCCGCGTCCCCGCAGCTCGGCCACCAGCTCGTCGGCGTTGTCGATGATCCCGTTGTGGACCACCGCGATCGCGCCGGAGCAGTCCCGGTGCGGGTGGGCGTTCGACTCCGAGACGCTGCCGTGCGTCGCCCAGCGCGTGTGCCCGATGCCCAGGCAGGACCCGGCGGGCGGGGGCAGGACGGCGAGGCGCTCCTGCAGCGAGGCGACCCGCCCCACGGCACGCACGACGGTCAGGCCCTCCGGGCCCGTCCCCGTCACGGCGATGCCGGCCGAGTCGTACCCGCGGTACTCGAGGCGGGAGAGGGCTCCCGCCAGGAACTCAGCGGCCTGCACCCGGCCGCGGCACGCGACGATCCCACACACTTCGACCTCCGACGATGAGCCCGGCGAGAGACGGCCCGTCCGTGGGGGGGGGCCGCACCGGTGAGGGGTGCCGCAGCGCTCGGGCGCTGCGGGCGAGCACCGCACGGGACCCTCGGCCGGGAACGGCCGAGGGGTTCGTCAGCCGCGGACGGCGACGCAGCGTGCGGGAGGCGAGCGAGGTGCTGCACGGTGGACCGTCACAGCGGGTGACCTCCGGCGGGGCATGCGCGGGTCTGCGCTGCTGCTCGTCTGCTCGAGCGTCCACCAGGGAAGCCACCCGCCAGCGGGCAGTTCCTCGATCGACGGCAACGTAGCACCGCTGCACGGCAGGCAACAGGGCTCTCACGCTGCCCGAATGTGAAGTAGCTGAGCAGTCACTCCCAGCAAGGAAGCGCGGGACGGCCCACAACGAGGAGCCGAGGCCCGCAACAGAGGGTGACAGTGCGGGACAGTGCCGCCATGGGTGACACAGACCGCTCCGACCTGGCGGACCGGCTCAGGCACGTGGACTCGCTGCTCACCGCGGCCACGGACATGCTGTCCTCGCTGCACCGCGTCCTCGCGGAGGTGCACCGCGAACTCGGGCCGGCCCGGCGCGAGGAGGAGGAGCGCCCCCGCGACGCGGAGATCGCCCAGCTGCGCCACGAGGTCGAACAGCTCCGCGAGGGGATGGCCTCCCGGGCGGTGATCGAGCGGGCGAAGGGCGTGATCATGCGCGGCCACGGCGTCTCCGAGGCCGAGTCCTTCGCCCTCCTCACCGACCTGTCCCAGCGCACGCACCGCAAGGTGCGCGACGTGGCCGCCGACCTGCTCGACGGCCCGCCGGACCTGCAGCTGGTCGGGTCCCGGCCGGAGACGGTCCCGGCGGCGCGGTCACGGAACGGGCGGAACGGGGACACCGCCGTCCGCACCCTGGTCACCTCGGGGGACTCCACGGACCCGGCCGGCTCGCCGTGACCCGGTGGCCCGGTGGCCGGGCCGCCGGCTCACCGGACGCGGTTCAGGCGGTGGCGGAGACCGCCGCCTGGCCGAGCACCCGGTCGCCGCGCAGCGCGTCGGGGGCGTAGAGCACCGCGGACTGCCCCGGGGCCACCCCGCGCTGCCGCTCCCCCAACGTGATGCGCAGCCCGCCGCCGTCGGCCGGGGTCACCTCGCAGGGCACCGCCGCCCCGTGCGCGCGGACCTGCACCTGGCCGCGGAAGGGCAGCTCGGGCACCGGCCCGGTCCAGGTGGGTGCTGCGGTGACGACCTCGGAGACCTCGGCCTGCTCGGCGGTGCCGATGGTGACCGTGCGGCTGACCGGCTCGATGCCCAGCACGAAGCGCGGCCGCTGGTCGCCGGCGGTGACGCCCAGGCCGCGGCGCTGGCCGACGGTGAAGCCGTGGACGCCGGCGTGCGTGCCGACCGTCGCCCCCGTCGCGGCGTCGACCACCGGGCCGGGCTGCTCGCCCAGCCGCCGGGTGAGGAAGCCGCGGGTGTCGCCGTCGGGGATGAAGCAGATGTCGTGCGAGTCGGGCTTGGTGGCGACCGCGTACCCGCGCTCGGCGGCCAGCTCGCGCACCCGGTCCTTGGTCATCTCCCCCAGCGGGAAGACCGCGTGGGCCAGCTGCTGGGGCGTGAGGACGCCGAGCACGTAGGACTGGTCCTTGGCCGCGTCGACCGAGCGGCGCAGCTCGCCGTCGACCAGCCGGGCGTGGTGGCCGGTGACGACGGCGTCAAAGCCCAGCGCCCGGGCCCGGTCCAGCACGGCGGAGAACTTGATCTTCTCGTTGCAGCGCAGGCAGGGGTTGGGGGTGCGACCGGCGGCGTACTCGGCGACGAAGTCCTCGACCACGTCCTCGCGGAACCGGTCGGCGAGGTCCCAGACGTAGAACGGGATGCCCAGCTCGTCGGCCACCCGGCGGGCGTCGTGGGAGTCCTCGACGCTGCAGCAGCCCCGCGAGCCGCTGCGCAGCTGCTGGCGGTCCGGGGACAGCGCGAGGTGCACGCCGGTGACGTCGTGCCCGGCCTCGACGGCCAGCGCGGCGGCGACCGCGGAGTCCACTCCCCCGCTCATCGCGGCGACGACCCTCATCGGGCACCCGCCCGGCGGGCGCGCTCGACGACGGGTGCGATCACCGCGAGCACCGCGTCGACGTCGGCGTCGGTCGAGGTGTGGCCCAGGCTCATCCGCAGCGAGCTGCGCGCCCGGGCCGGGTCGGCGCCGGTGGCCAGCAGCACGTGGCTGGGCCGGGCGACCCCGGCGCTGCACGCCGAGCCGGTGGAGCACTCGATGCCGCGGGCGTCCAGCAGCATCAGCAGCGCGTCCCCCTCGGCACCGGGGAAGGACAGGTGCGCGTTGCCCGGCAGCCGGCCCGGCCCGCCGGCGACGACGTCGTCCAGTGCGGGGCCGTTGAGCTGCGCGTCGGGGACCTCGGCCAGGACACCGGCCACGAGCCGGTCGCGCAGCTCCGCAACCTGCGCCGTCCGCTCGACCCGGTCCTCGACCGCGGCCCGGGCGGCCGCGGCCAGCCCGACGATCGCGGCGACGTCCAGCGTGCCGGAGCGGACGTCGCGCTCCTGCCCGCCGCCGTGCAGCAGCGGGGTGCACTCGACGTCCCGGCGCAGGAGCAGCGCGCCGGCGCCCATCGGCCCGCCGAGCTTGTGCCCGGTCAGGGTCAGCGCGTCGACGCCGCTGGCGGCGAAGTCCACCGCGAGCTGGCCCACCGCCTGCACCGCGTCGGTGTGCAGCGGGACGCCGACGGCGTGGGCGACCGCGGCGAGCGCGGCCACGTCGCTGACCGCGCCGATCTCGTTGTTGGCCCACATCACACTGGCCACGGCGACGTCCGAGCCGTCGCCGAGGGCGTCGGCGAGCGCCTCGGGGGTGACCCGGCCGGTCGGGTCGACCGGCAGCCAGGTCACCTGGGCGCCGGCGTGCGCCTCCAGCCACTCGACGCTGTCGAGCACGGCGTGGTGCTCGGCGGGGCTGGTCACGATCCGGCGACGGCGGTCGTCGGCGGCCCGGCGCGCCCAGTACAGGCCCTTGACGGCGAGGTTGTCGCCCTCGGTGCCACCGGCGGTGAACAGCACCTCCGACGGCCGGGCGCCGAGTGCGGCGGCCAGCTGCTCGCGGGACTGCTCGGCGACCCGCCGTGCCTGGCGGCCGCTGGCGTGCAGCGAGGAGGCGTTCCCCACCCGGGCCAGCTGCTCGGTCATCGCCGCCAGCGCGACGGGGAGCATCGGCGTGGTGGCCGCGTGGTCGAGGTAGGTCATGGCCCGACCAGCGTAGGCGCGCCTCCCGTCGTGGCCACCCCCCGATGGGCGAGGGTGCTCGGGCTCACGCCCGCGCGGCGGTGATCTGCGCGGTGAGCGCCGGGACGACGGTGGCCACGTCGCCCACCACCCCGAAGTCGGCCAGCGCGAAGACCGGGGCGTCGGGGTCGGAGTTGACCGCGACGACGGTCTGCGCGGCCCGCACCCCCGACCAGTGCTGCGCCGCCCCGGAGATGCCCACCGCGACGTAGAGCCGCGGCGACACCCGGGCGCCGGACTGCCCGACCAGGCACGACGGCGGGCAGGAACCGGCGTCCACCGCGGCCCGCGTCGCACCGATGGCCGCGCCCAGGGCGTCGGCCAGCTCCTCGACCGCGGCGAGCTCCGCGGCGGTGGTCACCCCGCGGCCGACCGCGACCACGACCGAGGCCTCGGTCAGCGCCGGCCGGCCGGCGGCGGGCCCGGCGACCCGCCGCACCACCCGGGCCTCCCGCGCGGTGACCGACAGCTCGACCGGCACCTGCTCGACCACGGGGTCCACCGGGGCGGGCACCGGGGTCAGCGAGGCGGCGCGCCAGGCGTGCACCGGCGTCCCGGTCGTGACCCGGGCCCGCACCACCGTCGTCCCGCCGAAGGCCAGCTGGGTGGCCGAGCCGTCGGCGGCGAACCCGACGACGTCGGTGAGGAACCCGCTGCCCGTGCGCACCGCGAGCCGGGCGGCGACCTCCCGGCCCTCGGCGCTGGCCGGGACCACGACCGCGGCCGGCGCGCGGTCGGCGACCAGCCGGGCCAGCACGTCGACCCGCGGGCCGGCCAGGGCGGCGTCGAGCTCCGCGGACTCCCCCACCAGCACCCGCCCGGCACCGAACCGGGCCAGCTCCGCGGCCGCACCGGCGGCGGCCCCCGGGACGCCCAGGACGACCGCGACCGGTGCGCCGAGGACCCGCGCCGCGGTCAGCGCCTCCAGCGTCGCGCGGGTCGGCTCCCCGGTGCCGGTGAGCTCGGCCACGACGAGGACCTCCGCCGGGCCGGCCACCTCAGACGAGGGCACGGTCGGCCAGGAAGCGGACGAGCTCGGCGGGGTCACCGGTGCGCCCCGGGGTGCGGGCGGGCCCGGCGTCCGCGGTGACGACCCGGCTGGTCGCGGCGGCCAGGCCCACGGTCGCCGGGTCGATGCCCAGGTCGGCCAGCGTCAGCGTGGTCACCGACCGGTGCTGGGCGGCCCGGATCCCGGCGACGGTCCGCCGCCGCGGCGGGTCGGGCAGGACGTGGGTGGACACGACCGCCGGCAGCTCTGCCGCCAGCTCCCACCAGCCGTCCTCGGTCTGCCGCTCCCCGGTGACCGTCGTCCCGGTCACGGCGAGCGCGCGGAGGCCGGACAGGTGCGGCACCCCCAGCCGCTCGCCCAGCAGCGCCGCCATCACCCCGAGCCGCCCGTCGGAGGACGCCGCCCCGCAGAGCACCAGGTCGAACCCGACCCGGCGCAGCGCCGCGGCGAGGACGGCGCTGGTCTGCGGCGCGCAGGCACCGTGCAGCGCCGAGTCGACGACGTGCACCGCCTGGTCGGCGCCGGTCGCCAGCGCCTGGCGCAGCGCACCGGCGGCGCGCGGGGGGCCGACGGTCAGCGCGGTGACCGTGCCGCCGCCGGCCTCGCGCAGGGTCAGCGCCGCCTCGAGGGCGTGCAGGTCCAGCGGGCCGACGACGGCGTCGGCGTCGTCCCGGGCGACGGTGGCGTCGCCGCGGTCCAGCCTCCGGTCACCGGTCGGGTCGGGGACCTGCTTGACCAGCACGACGCTGTGCACGGTCGTCCTCCTCGGACTGCTCGTCGGTCGGGGTTCCGACCCGAGGCTACGCACGCGGAGCGACCTGGCTCACACTCCGTCGGCGACCCACTCCCCGGTACGGGCGAAGTGCTCGAGGACGGCGGTGTGCGGGGCGAGGTCCAACCCCTGGGCCGCCACCCAGCCGTCGTCGTAGTAGGTGCGGGCGTAGCGCTCGCCGCCGTCACAGAGCAGGGTCACCACGCTGCCGGTGCGCCCCGTCGCGACCATCTCGGCGACCAGCCGGAACGCGCCCCACAGGTTCGTGCCGGTCGAGGCGCCGGCCCGCCGCCCGGTCACCCGCTCCAGGTGCCGCATCGCGGCCAGCGAGGCCGCGTCGGGGACGCAGATCATCCGGTCGACGATCGTCGGCACGAACGAGGGCTCGACCCGGGGACGGCCGATGCCCTCGATCCGCGACCCGGAGCCGGTGGTGGCCGGGTCGGCGTCCCGCCAGCCGGGGAAGAAGGCCGAGGCCTCCGGGTCGACGACGGCCAGCCGGGTGGGCAGCCGGCGGTAGCGCACGTAGCGGCCGATGGTGGCGCTGGTGCCGCCGGTGCCGGCGCCCACGACGACCCACTCCGGCACCGGGTGCCGCTCGCGGCCCATCTGCTCGAAGACCGACTCGGCGATGTTGTTGTTGCCCCGCCAGTCGGTGGCCCGCTCGGCGTTGGTGAACTGGTCGAGGTAGTGCCCGCCGGTGTCGGCGGCGATCCGGCGCGCCTCGTCGTAGACGGTGCCCGCGTCGCGCACCAGGTGGCACCGGCCGCCGTGGAACTCGATCAGCGCGATCTTCTCCGGGCTGGTCGTGGCCGGCATGACGGCGACGAAGGGCAGCCCGAGCATCCGGGCGAAGTACGCCTCGCTGACCGCGGTCGAGCCGCTGGAGGCCTCGACCACGGTGCTGCCCGCGTGCAGCTGACCCGAGCACAGCGCGTAGAGGAACAGCGAACGGGCCAGCCGGTGCTTGAGGCTGCCGGTCGGGTGGGTCGACTCGTCCTTGAGGTAGAGGTCGACGCCCCACTCGACGGGCAGCGGGTGCACCAGCAGGTGGGTGTCGGCCGACCGGTGCGCGTCGGCCTCCACCAGGGCCACCGCCTGCTCCACCCACGCCCGACCGCCGGGGTCGGAGCGGTCGACGTCGGAGGCGGTCACCCGGGCAGCAGTCACCGGGGCATGGTCCCCCAGCGGGGTCAGCGGCCGGTGAAGGTGGCCCGGCCAGGCCCCTCGGTGAGGAAGGACGCCATCCCGGTGCGCTGGTCCTGGGTGCCGAACAGCCCGGCGAACAGCCGCGCCTCCAGCGCCAGCCCGGTGTCCAGGTCGCCGTCCAGGCCCTCGTCGATGGCCCGCTTCGCCGCGGCCAGCGCCAGCGGCGGCCCGGTGGCGAGCTTCCGGGCCATCGCGACCGCGGTCGGGTAGACCTCGTCGTCGGGGACGACGGCGTCGGCCAGCCCCATCTCCAGCGCCTCGACCGCGCCGACCTGCCGGCCGGTGAACACCAGGTCCTTGGCCCGCGCCGGGCCGACCAGCCGGGTCAGCCGCTGGGTGCCCCCGGCGCCGGGGACGAGCCCCAGCAGGATCTCGGGCTGCCCCACCCTCGCCCCGGCGCCCAGCACCCGGAAGTCGGCGCACAGCGCGAGTTCGTAGCCGCCGCCCAGCGCGTAGCCGGTGACCGCGGCGATCACCGGCTTGGGCAGCCGCGCCACGGTGGTGAAGGAGGTGGAGAGCTCCGCGCCCCACCCGGCCACCTGCTCGGCGTCCAGCTGCGCCATGGCGGCGATGTCGGCACCGGCGGCGAAGACCCGCTCGCCGCCGTAGAGGACGACGGCCCGCACGTCGGCGCGCTCCCCGGCCTCCTGCGCGGCCGCGCGCAGCTCCATGTGCAGCTGCTCGTCGATCGCGTTGACCTCGGGCCGGTCCAGCCGGATGGTGCCGACGCCGTCCGCGACCGACAGGGTGACGAACTCCGCAGCTGCCATGCCCTGCACCCTAGGACCCGGCGGGGAGGGCAGGCCCGCTCAGGGGGCGGTCGGTGCCGCTGCGCCGAACCGCTCGAGGCGCATGACCTCGCCGGCACCGCGCCGCGGCTCGAGCATCAGCCCGGGGGCGCCGCGCAGCTCCTCCAGCGCCTCTCCGGTCTCCTCGCACGCCTCCTCGGAGGGCACCCGGTAGCCGCGGCTGGTGACCAGCCAGACCGCGCCGTCCCCGGCCCGGGCCGAGACAGCCGCGGCCACGGCCACCGGGTCGGCGGACTCGTTGCGCGGGGCGTAGTCGGTCCAGTCGACCCGGTCGGCCGGCCGCAGGTCGGGGTACACGACCAGGTCCAGTCCGGCCGGGGCGAGCCGGCTGACCGAGGGGCCCAGCTGGTCGGGGCAGAACACGACGGTGTCCCCGGGTGCTGCGGCCTGCAGCTGCTCGGCCACCTGGTCGGCCTGCGTCCGCGGGGTGCGGACCGCCGAGGCCGCCAGCCCCAGGCCGACGAGCACGCAGCCCACCAGCAGGACGGCGGCGGTGCGCCGGTCGGGCAGCGCCACGAGGCCGACGGCGACCAGGGCGAGGAACGCGGGCAGCGCGACGCTGGTGTACCGGCCCGACACCGCGCTGGAGGTGAGCAGGCTGGCGACCCCGGCCACGACGAGCGTGCCGAGGGACAGCGCGACCAGGACCCAGCGGCCGCGGTGCCGGGACAGCCCCAGCCGCGCGCCCCCGGCGAACGGCCGGGTGACCAGCGCGAGCACCGCCAGGACGACGAGGGTGAGGCCCAGGAGCTGGGGCAGCACGGCGACCCCGCCGCGCCAGGCGTCCAGCGCGGTGGTGATCGAGCCGAGACCGCCGACGGCGGCCCAGGGCGTGCCGGTGTGCGCCAGCTGGAAGCGCAGCGTGGGCACCCAGGGCAGGAAGAGCAGCACCGCGAGCACGAACCCGGCCAGCACGCGCAGCGCCGCGGCCCGGTCCCAGCGCAGGCCGGCCAGGGCCACCAGCCCGGCGGCGGCCAGCAGGTAGACAGACCAGTAGTGGGTCAGCAGCAGCGCCCCCGCCGACAGCCCCACCGCGACGACCGGCAGCGGGCCGGGACGGCGCACCGCCCAGGTCACCGCCGCCGCCCCGAGCAGCGCCAGCAGCACGAGCAGGGAGTACATGCGGGTCTCGCTGGAGTAGCGGATGGCGAACGGCGAGCTCGCCAGCAGCAGGGTGAAGGCCAGCGCGACCCGGGGCCCACCGAGCCGGCGGCCGAGCACCCAGGCCACCGGCAGCGCCAGGACCCCGAACACGCCGGACAGCGCGCGGACCGCGACGGCGCCGTCGCCGAACACCCCGATCCACACGTGCAGCAGCAGGTAGTACAGCGGCGGGGAGCCGTCCTGGCGCAGCCCGGTGAACAGCCCGTCCAGGTCGGACCGGGCGATGGCCACGCTCTGCGCCTCGTCCAGCCACAGGGCCGCGGGCGAGAGGAAGCGCAGCACCGTCCCGGCCAGCACGGCCAGGACGGCGGCGACCAGCACGCCCCGGCCACCCTCCAGCGGTCCGTGCGACGTCGCGGCGTCCGGCTCCCGGTCCGGCGCGGTCGCCCCGCGCTCCGGGGCGCTCGGCCCCGGGCCGCGGCCGGCCTCGGACACCGCGGTGGGACCGGCCGGGCCGGCGCCGGTCACGGCGACGTCCCGACGGGCGCTCGACGACTCGGACAGGGTTCCTCCAGGGGACGTGCCGGCCCCGGGGGCGGGGCGGGCGGTGGGGCGGCCCGGACCACGCGGTCCGGAGCGGGCAGCGGACCGGCCGGTCCGACCACGAGCAGTGTGCCGCGCGGGCACTAACCGACCGCGGTGTCGCGCAGCCGCCACACCGACGCGTACCCCGACGGTCCGGAGACGGCCACTTCCTCGTAACCGGCCCGCAGGTCCTCGAGCACGCGCGACGTCCGGTCGTCCGATCGTACCCAGTCCGCAGCCCGGTCCAGCCCGACCACCACGACGTGGTCGAGGTCCCGGCCGGCCGCGGGCAGGTCGACGGTGGGCGGCACCCGCTCGATCCCCTCACGCTCGGGGTCGATCGCCGCGCGGATGCCCGGTGAGTCGGTGAAGCGCACCTGGAAGTAGGGGAAGGCCGCCTCGTAGTGGCCGACGTCGACCGCGCCGGCCTCGATGGCCAGCCGGCTGGAGACGTGCCGCAGCGGGTCGGGCTCGCGCTGCAACGGGGCCAGCGCCGCCTCGTGCCCGTCGAACCGGAGCACCAGGAAGGTCGACCCGGCCGGGATGTCGGCGGCCACCGACAGCAGCTCGTCGGCGGCGCGCTCGTCCTGCAGCTGGGTGGGCAGCCGCACGAGCGCGGCGGCCGTCGCGGCCAGCACCAGCAGCCCGGCCACCAGCCGGTGCGTCGTCGTCCGGGAAGGCAGGCGGGTGGCGCAGAACAGCAGCAGCACCAGCGGTGGGAACCACGCCAGCCGGTCGGGCAGGAAGCCGTACTCCTGCCCCAGCCGGGACGGCACCACCAGCACCGCCAGCGCGGCCAGCACCGTGGCCAGCCCCAGCACGGTGCGGTCGGACCGGGCGAGCGCGGCGTCGGTGGCGCCGCCGTCCGCGGGCGCACCGCCCCGCCGCACGGCGACGACGAGGAGCGCCAGCAGCGTGCCGGCGACCAGCAGCGCCGACGGCAGCTCCCACCAGCTGCCCACGACCAGCGGCCGGTACATCGACAGCAGCCAGCCGACCCGCACCAGCGACGGCCCGCCGACGACCTCGCCGTGCTCACCGCCCCCGGTGAGCACGTACCAGCCGGTGAGCAGCAGGGTCGGGGCGACCGCCAGCGCCGGCCCGGCCACGTGCCGGCGCAGTGCCGGGCCCCAGCCTGCCGCACCCCGGCTGGCCAGCAGCCGGCCCACCGCCAGCGCGCCGACCACGCCGACCGCGGCGACCTCGGGCATCAGGTGCGCCGACCAGGTGAGCAGCAGGAGCAGCGCCAGCACGACGGTGCGCGCCGCCGTCCACCCCTCGCGCGCCCGCAGTGCCACGCCCATCGCCACCAGCGACAGGGCCACGCCCCAGACGAAGTTGTAGAAGCCGTAGGCGACCAGGTGGCTGCCGGCGAACGGCAGCGCGGCCACGGCCAGCCAGCCGGCCCGCCGGTCCACCCCGCGCAGTGCGTACCGGAGGCCGCCGGCCAGCGCGAGCACGAAGCCGGCGACCACCGCCTTCTCCGCCCAGTCCGGGCCCAGCAGCGGCAGCAGTGCGGCGAGCATGCCGGTGGTGAGCAGGTTGGGCACCGGGCTCAGGTCGACCAGGTAGTTCTCCCGCAGCGCGTCGCCGACCACGCCGGGGTCGCCGTGGTGCAGCAGCACCCACGCGCTGTCGACGTGGGCCGGCCCGTCCTGGGTGAGCACGTGGCCGAGCAGCAGCAGCGGCGCCAGCTGGACGGCCAGGCCGACGACGAGCAGGACGGTGGCCCAGCCGGGCGTGCGCGAGCGCCGTCCCGGTGCCGCCGTGGACCCGACCGGGTCAGGCAGCGCGCCGGGCGCTGTAGCGGCCGCGCTCACGCTGGACCTCCAGTCGGATGCCGAACGCGTCGGAGAGCAGCGGCGCGGTCAGCACCTCCTCGATCGGGCCGGCCGAGACCACCTCGCCCCCCCGCAGCAGCAGGCCGTGGGTGTAGCCCGGCGGGATCTCCTCCACATGGTGGGTCACCAGCACCTGGGCCGGGGCGTAGGAGTCCCGCGCCAGGTCCGACAGCCGGGCCACGAGGTCCTCCCGGCCGCCCAGGTCCAGCCCGGCGCCGGGCTCGTCGAGCAGCAGCAGCTCCGGGTCGGTCATCAGCGCGCGGGCGATCTGGGTGCGCTTGCGCTCACCCTCGGACAGCGTGCCGAAGGGCCGGTGCGCCATCCGGGCCACGCCCCACTGCTGCATCAGCAGCGCGGCACGGGTCAGGTCGTGCACGTCGTAGTGCTCCCGCCAGCGGCCGACGACGGCGTACCCGGCGCTGACCACGACGTCCCCGACCCGCTCGGCGGGGTCGATCCGCTGGGCCAGCGCCGCGCTGGTCAGCCCGATCCGCGGCCGGAGCTCGAAGACGTCGACCGCGCCCAGGGTCTCCCCGAGGATCGACACCTCCCCGGCGCTGGGGTGCAGCTGCGCGCCGACCAGCTGCAGCAGCGTGGTCTTCCCCGCCCCGTTGGGGCCCAGCAGGACCCACCGCTCGTCGGGCCGGACGGTCCAGTCGACCCCGCGCAACAGGTGCGCTGTGCCTCGGACGACGTCCACGCCCCGGACCTCGACGACCGGTTGTGTCCACACGCCGCCCATCCAACCAACCTCCCGGGTGTTCCGGGCGCCCGGTCCGGGGCGAGTCGGGCACCATGCTCCGGGTGACCGCATCGACGACCGGCCGGCAGGTGGAGGTGTGGCCCGGGGTCCCGGCGCCGCTGGGGGCCCACTGGGACGGCACGGGGACCAACTTCGCGCTCTGGTCGGCCGGCGGTACCGCCGTCGACCTGTGCCTGTTCGACCCCGACGGGACCGAGCACCGCCAGCGCCTGCAGGAGACCACCCACCAGGTCTGGCACGGCCGGCTGCCCGGCGTGGGGCCCGGCCAGCGCTACGGCTACCGGGTGCACGGGCCCTTCGACCCGGCCTCGGGCGCCCGGTACAACCCGGCGAAGCTGCTGCTGGACCCCTACACGCGGGCCGTGGACGGCGAGCTGCGCCTGGACGAGGCCCTCTTCGGCTTCGACCGGCGCGACCCCGGCCAGCCGAACACCACCGACTCGGCACCGTTCGTCCCGCGCGGGGTGGTCATCCACGACTCGTTTCCTTGGGACGGCGACCAGCTGCTGCGCACCCCGTGGTCGGACACCGTCGTCTACGAGGTGCACGTCAAGGGCGCCACCATGACCCACCCCGACGTGCCGCCCGCGCTGCGCGGCACCTACGCCGGCCTGGCCCACCCGGCCTTCGTCGAGCACCTGGTGTCCCTGGGCGTGACCGCCGTCGAGCTGCTGCCGGTGCACTCCTTCGTCAGCGAGCCGCACCTGCTGCGCCGCGGGCTGACCAACTACTGGGGCTACAACACCCTGGGCTACTTCGCCCCGCACGCCGCCTACAGCTCCGCAGGCTCCGGCGGCGGGCAGGTGACCGAGTTCAAGGCGATGGTCAAGGCGCTGCACGCCGCGGGCATCGAGGTGATCCTCGACGTCGTCTACAACCACACCGCCGAGGGCGACCACACCGGACCCACGCTGTCCTTCCGCGGCCTGGACAACGGCGGCTACTACCGGCTCAACGGTGAGGACCCCTCCCGGTACACCGACTACACCGGCTGCGGGAACACCCTCGACGTCCGCCGTCCCCCGGTGCTGGCGCTGCTGATGGACTCGCTGCGCTACTGGGTCACCGAGATGCACGTCGACGGCTTCCGCTTCGACCTCGCCTCGGCCCTGGCCCGCTCCTTCCACGACGTGGACCGGCTGTCGGCCTTCTTCGACGTCGTCCACCAGGACCCGGTCGTCAGCACCGTCAAGCTGATCGCCGAGCCCTGGGACATCGGCGAGGGCGGCTACCAGGTGGGCAACTTCCCACCGCCCTGGACGGAGTGGAACGGCAAGTACCGCGACACCGTCCGCGACGTGTGGTCCGGGGCGAAGGTCGGCGTCCGCGACCTGGCCTACCGGCTCACCGGGTCCTCCGACCTCTACCGCTCCGACGGCCGGCGGCCCTTCGCCTCGGTCAACTTCGTCACCGCCCACGACGGCTTCCCGATGGCGGACCTGGTCACGTACCAGGAGAAGCACAACGAGGCCAACGGCGAGGACAACCGGGACGGCGAGAGCCACAACCGCAACTGGAACTGCGGCGTCGAGGGGCCCACCGACGACCCGTCGGTGCAGGAGCTGCGCGCGCGGCAGGTGCGCAACCACCTGGCCACGCTGCTGCTGTCCACCGGCGTCCCGATGCTCACCGCCGGCGACGAGCTGGGCCGCACCCAGGGCGGCAACAACAACGCCTACTGCCAGGACAACGAGGTCTCCTGGCTCGACTGGGCCGCGATCGACCCCGACCTGTGGAGCTTCGTGTCCCACGCGGTCGGGCTGCGCCGCAACTCCCCCGTGCTGCGCCAGGAGGCGTTCTTCGAGGGGAGTGAGGTCCCGGGCTCCGGGGGGACCCGCGACCTGGCCTGGTTCGCGCCGAACGGTGAGCAGCTGACCAGCCACGACTGGTTCGACACCGGGCTGCAGACCGTGGGCATGTACCTCGACGGCCGCGGGCTGCGGCTGCGCGACCAGCGGGGGCGGCCGGTCGTCGACGACTCGTGGCTGATCTGGCTGCACGCCGGCCCCGAGCCGGTGGACGTCGTCCTGCCCGGGGCGCCGTGGGGTGACGGCTACGAGCTGGCGCTGGCCACCGAGTACGCCACCGGCCTGCCGCCGCGGCCCACCGCCCTGCCGCCGGGCGGCACCCAGCTGCCCAGCCGCTCGGTGTGGGCACTGCGCGTGCTGAGGACGCCGGAGCCGATCTCGCACGCCGAGTAGGCCGCCGGGACAGCACGGCGCCCCCGTTCCCAGAACGGGAACGGGGGCGCGTCACGTCGTGATCAGGTGACCCCGGGGGATCGTGAGGAGTGGGGCCCGGAGGGTCCCGCGACCGAGCGACTCAGCGGCTCAGCTCAGCCGGGGAGGGCACCTGGCCGCGCTGCGGCCCGTCAGGGTCGCCGTGTGATCGTCACTCCGGCGTCTGCTCGAAGGTGATGACGGTCCAGCCGAGCAGCAGCCGGTCGCCGTCGGTGAGCGGGTGCGGCACGCCCGGCTCGAGTTGGGTCCACTCGGTGGCCTCCGGGCCGGCGACGTGGGTGCCGTTGAGCGAGCCCAGGTCGGTCAGGGAGACCTCGCGGCCGGACCGCTGGATGGCGGCGTGGGCGGAGGAGAGCACGTTCTGGGTGTCGGCGATCGGGACCGGGCGGGCGTTGCCGCTGGTCACCAGGTCGTGGCCGTCGGGACGGCGGCCCAGCACGAGGTCCTCGTCGACGGTGACGACCATGCCGTCGTCGAAGCGCAGCACCGGCGCGGCCGGCGGCTCGGGGCGCCAGAACGCCGTCTGCTCGCCACCGGGCGCCTGGCTGGGGATGCGGCTGGAGCTGCCGAACCCGGCGTCGGAGCCGGCGGTGAAGGACTCGCCGCTGGGCAGCGGGCCGGCCGGCGGCGCGACGACCGCGGACGAGGCGGCCGCAGCGAGCTGGAGCAGCGCGCCGGAGCCGGGCACGGTGCCCTCGACCAGGTCGAGGGCGACGCCCGGCGGCATGGCGGCGGCGGGCTGGCCGGGGCCGACGTAGAGGGTCTGGCCGAGGGAGAAGCCGGCGGCGAGGGTGCAGCCGTCGACCGAGGAGCCGGAGACCGGGACCCCGTCCACGGCCGGCTGGCCCTTGCCCGACCACAGTGCGACACCGGCGCCGGTGCCACCGGAGGTGTCGGCGAGCACCAGGGCGAAGGACGCCGGGCCGTCGGCGAGCCGGGACACCTGCCCGGCGACGGCGGCCAGCACCCGGTCGGCGCCGGGACCGGCCACCCCCAGGCAGGCGTGCAGGGCGGCGACCAGCGCCGGCGACCCCGGGGCGTCGACCCACAGCAGGCCACCGCCACGACGGGCGACGACAGAGTCTCCGGGGAGCACCTCACAGCGGTCGGGCATGACGGCCAGCCTAATGAGCACCGACCCGATCCCGCGCCCGCGCGGCGGCGTGCCACGCCGGTACCTGTGCCACTCGCGCACCGCGGGTACCGACGGTCACACCTGTCACAGCAGAAACGGCACGGTGTGCTGTCGGACCAGCACACTTGGTCACCAACCGACCGATCCGTCCACCCGACCCCCTCGCGGGGCTCGGCCACGATTCGAAGGACCTCGAAGGTCAGGCCCCTCGCAGGAGCCCGCCGCGAGCGTGCGAGCGGTGGGGGGCGAAGGGGTCCTTCCTCAGGCGGTGACCACCACGCCGAGTTCGGCCGGCACCGCGAGGCGCTCGTGGTGGGGCAGCACGCGCACCGTGTAGCCGAACGGGCCGGTCCGGGTCAGCGGGACGGTGCCGGTGAACCAGTGCCGGGAGCCGTCGCTGCCGTCGTGCCGCAGCGGCACGGTGGTCACCGCGTGCAGCCGGTCGGCGTCGTCCACCCGTCCGTGGACGGCCTCGACCAGGACGTCGGCGGGGGTGAGCCCGGGCAGGTCGACCTCCGCCCGCAGGTCGATCCCGCCACCGATCTCCGGGGTCTCCCCCACGCCGGTCGCCTCGACGTGCCCGACCCGCACCCCGGACCACGACTCCAGCAGCCGTGCGCGCCAGACCGAGAGGTCGCGGGCCGCGGCGTGCCCGTCGGCCGCCATGGCCCGGGCCGCACCGGCCGCCGGGACGTACAGCGTCCGCACGTAGTCGCCGACCATCCGGGTGGCGAGCACCTTCGGGCCGGTCTCGCGCAGGGTGGCCCGGACCATCTCCAGCCAGCGCGAGGGGACGCCGTCCTCGCCGACCTCGTAGAACCGGGGCACCACCTGGCGCTCCAACAGCTCGTAGACCGCCTGCGCCTCGACGTCGTCGCGGCGGTCGGGGTCGGCCACGCCGTCGGCGGTCGGGATGGCCCAGCCGTTCTGGCCGTCGAACCACTCGTCCCACCAGCCGTCGCGGATGGAGAGGTTCAGCCCGCCGTTGAGCGCGGACTTCATCCCCGACGTGCCGCACGCCTCCAGCGGCCGCAGCGGGTTGTTCAGCCAGACGTCGCAGCCCCAGTACAGGTGGCGGGCCATCCCGATGTCGTAGTCGGGCAGGAAGACGATCCGGTGCCGCACCTCGGGGTCGTCGGCGAAGCGCACCATCTGCTGGATCAGCTGCTTCCCGCCGTCGTCGGCCGGGTGGCTCTTCCCGGCGATCACCAGCTGGAGCGGCCGCTCGTCGTCCAGGAGCAGCGCCCGCAGCCGCGCGGGGTCGCGCAGCATGAGGGTCAGTCGCTTGTAGGAGGGCACCCGGCGGGCGAAGCCCACGGTCAGCGCGTCGGGGTCGAACACCGTCTCGGTCCAGCCCAGCTCGGCCTCGGTCGACCCCCGGGACAGCGCGGAGGCGCGCACCCGGCGGCGCACCTCCTCGACCAGCCGGGCCCGCAGCAGCCGGCGGGTGCCCCACAGCTCGCCGGCCGGGATGCGGTCGACCCCGGCGAAGTGCGCTGGCCCCGGCCCGGGGTCGTCCCGGCCGTCGGTCTGGGTGCCCAGCTCCACCAGCTCGCGGGCGGTCCAGGTCGGGGCGTGCACGCCGTTGGTGATCGAGCCGATCGGGACGTCGTCGGCGTCGAAGCCGGGCCACAGGTCGCCGAACATGTCGCGGCTGACGTGCCCGTGCAGCGCGCTGACGCCGTTGGCCCGCTGCCCCAGCCGCAGCCCCATGTGCGCCATGTTGAACGTGCCGGGGTCGCGCTCGGCCCCCAGCGGCAGCAGCTGGTCGACCGGGACGCCGAAGCCGGCGAAGTACCGCTCGATGAGCGCGCGCGGGAAGCGGTCGATGCCCGCGGGCACCGGCGTGTGGGTGGTGAACACGGTGCCGGCGCGGACCGCCTGCAGCGCCTCGGCGAAGGTCAGCCCGTGGGACTCGGTGAGCTCGCGGATCCGCTCCAGCCCCTGGAAGCCGGCGTGACCCTCGTTGGCGTGGAAGACCTCCGGCTGCGGGGTGCCGGTCAGCGAGCAGTAGGCCCGCAGCGCCCGCACGCCCCCGATGCCCAGCAGCATCTCCTGGCGGAGCCGGTGGTCCTCGCCGCCGCCGTAGAGCCGGTCGGTGACCCCGCGCTCGGCCGGGGCGTTCTCCTCGATGTCGCTGTCGAGCAGCAGCAGCTGCACCCGCCCCACCTGCGCCCGCCAGACATGGGCGGCCAGGGTGCGGGCCTCGGGCAGCGGCACGGTGACGACCACCGCGGCGCCCTCGGCGTCGCGCAGCAGCTTCAGCGGCAGCCCGTGCGGGTCCAGCGCCGGGTAGTGCTCCAGCTGCCACCCGTCGGCGGACAGCCCCTGGGTGAAGTAGCCGGCCCGGTAGAGCAGCCCGACGCCGATCAGCGGGACGCCGAGGTCGGAGGCCGCCTTGAGGTGGTCGCCGGCCAGGATCCCCAGCCCGCCGGAGTACTGCGGCAGCACCTCGGTGATGCCGAACTCGGCGGAGAAGTAGGCCACCGTGGCCGGCGCCTCCTCCCCCAGCGACTGGTACCAGTGCGGCGCCTCCAGGTAGGTGCGCAGGTCGGCGGTGACCGACCCGAGCTGCGCGAGAAAGGCCGGGTCGTCGGCGAGGGCGGCCAGCCGCTCGGCCGAGACCTCGCCGAGCACCCGGACCGGGTCGCCTCCGCAGGACTCCCACAGCTGCGGGTCCAGCGCCTCGAACAGGTCCCGGGTCTCCGGGTGCCAGGACCAGCGGAGGTTGGTGACCAGCTGCGAGAGCGGCAGGAGGGCCTCGGGCAGGGAGGCGCGGACGGTGAGACGGCGGAGGGCTCGCACCCACTCGACCCTAGCCGCGAACCGGCCCGCGGAGTGCGTCGGGAGAGACGGCGGTCACATCCACCGGGGGCGCCGCCTCCCTCGCACTGTGGAGCCGGTCGACCGCCGACGTGTGGGGAGGGCCTGATCTGGATAGCGTTGCGCCGATGACTGGCCGCGCTGACCTCCGCCTCGGCATCTCTGATGTCGCCCCCGTCGTGTCGTGCGGGTCGTTCTCGACCCGCGCCGTGGTCGGGGAGCACCTGCCGATCACCGCCACCGTGTTCCGCGAGGGCCATGACGCCGTCGCGGCGAGCGTGGTCCTGACCCCGCCCGCCGAGCCGGGGGCGTCCGCGACCCCGGTCCGCACCCGGATGGTCGAGTTCGGCCCCGAGCCCGACCGGTGGACGGCGACCGTCGTCCCCGACCGCGAGGGGCTGTGGACCTATCAGGTCGAGGCGTGGGACGACCCGCTGAGCACCTGGCACCACGACGTCGAGGTGAAGATCGAGGCGGGGCAGGGCGCCGAGGAGCTCGCCAACGACCTCGAGTCCGGTGCCCGGTTGCTGGAGGAGGTCGCCGCAGGGGTCTCCGAGGACCACGCGGGCGTCCTCGAGCACCGCGCCGACCTCACCGCCGCCGCCGCCGCGCTGCGCGACGAGTCGCTCGGGCTCACCGCCCGGATCGCCCCGGCGCTGTCGCCGTCGCTGCAGGGCGTGCTGCACGCCCACCCGGTGCGGCGCCTCGTGACCGGGTCGCAGGTCTACGAGCTCTACGTCGACCGGCCGCGCGCGCTGTACGGCTCCTGGTACGAGTTCTTCCCCCGCTCCGAGGGCCCCGTCGTGGGCGGCACCCCCACTCACGGCACCTTCGCCCAGGCCGCCGAGCGGCTGCCGGCGATCGCCGACATGGGCTTCGACGTCGTCTACCTGCCCCCGATCCACCCGATCGGCACGACGAACCGCAAGGGCAAGAACAACACCCTGGTCGCGCACCCCGACGACGTGGGCTCGCCGTGGGCGATCGGCAGCCCCGAGGGCGGGCACGACGCCGTGCACCCGCAGCTGGGCACGATGGAGGACTTCGTGGCCTTCGTCGAGCGCACCAAGTCCCTCGGCATGGAGGTGGCGCTGGACTTCGCGCTGCAGGCCACCCCCGACCACCCCTGGGTCACCAGCCACCCGGAGTGGTTCACCACCAAGCCCGACGGCACGATCGCCTACGCGGAGAACCCGCCGAAGAAGTACCAGGACATCTACCCGATCAACTTCGACAACGACCCCGAGGGCATCTACGCCGAATGCCTGCGGGTCATCCGGGTGTGGATCGAGGCCGGCGTCCGCATCTTCCGCGTCGACAACCCGCACACCAAGCCGCTGAACTTCTGGAACTGGCTGATCTGGGAGGTCAAGAAGACCGACTCGGACGTGCTGTTCCTCGCCGAGGCCTTCACCCGGCCGGCGATGATGCACCAGCTGGCCCGGGTCGGCTTCACCCAGAGCTACACCTACTTCACCTGGCGCACCGAGGCCTGGGAGCTGCGGGAGTACGGCGAGGAGCTGGCCGCCAACGCGCACTACATGCGGCCCAACTTCTTCGTCAACACCCCGGACATCCTGCACGAGACGCTGCAGGTCGGCGGCCCGCCGATGTTCAAGATCCGGGCCGCACTGGCCGCGATGATGAGCCCGACCTGGGGCGTCTACTCCGGGTACGAGCTCTTCGAGCACGTCGGCCTGCGCCCGGGCAGCGAGGAGTACCTGGACACCGAGAAGTTCCAGCTGCGCCCCCGCGACTGGGCCGCGGCCGAGGCCTCCGGGCGGTCGCTGGCTCCTTACCTGCGCCGGCTCAACGAGATCCGCCGGGCCCACCCGGCGCTCCAGCAGCTGCGCACGCTGCGGTTCCACGCCGTCGACAACCCCGACTTGCTGGTGTTCTCCAAGACGGACCCGGCCTCGGACGACGCCGTCCTGGTCGTCGTGTCGCTCAACAGCAGCTACACCCAGATCGGCACCACGGCCCTGGACATGCCGGCGCTGGGCCTGGACTGGTCGGACCGGTTCGCCGTCACCGACGAGATCACCGGTGCGCACTACGACTGGGGCCAGACCAACTACGTGGAGCTGGACCCCCACCGGGAGCCGGCGCACGTGTTCACCGTGCACCGCAGCCTGCCCACCGTGGTCGCCCCGCAGTGACCCGCTGACACACTCACGTCCTCACGCGACGGCGCCGGCCCAGTCGCCGGCCGGCGCCGTCGTCGCACCGATCCGCTTCCCCAGCAACGAACGAGGACCGAGTCCCATGAGCCTCCCCGTCCCTGCCCACTCGACCCCCGGCGCGGGCGAGCAGTCGACGCTGCCCGCACCGGGCAGCGATCCCGAGTGGTTCAAGCGCGCCGTCTTCTACGAGGTCCTCGTCCGCGGCTTCGCCGACAGCAACGCCGACGGCATCGGTGACCTGCGCGGCATGATCGGCAAGCTGGACTACCTGCAGTGGCTCGGCGTCGACTGCCTCTGGCTGCCGCCGTTCTTCGCCTCCCCGCTGCGCGACGGCGGCTACGACGTCAGCGACTACACCGCGGTCCTGCCCGAGTTCGGCGACATCGACGACTTCAAGGAGCTCGTCGAGGCCACCCACTCCCGGGGCATGCGGATGATCATCGACTTCGTCATGAACCACACCTCGGACCAGCACCCCTGGTTCCAGGCCAGCCGCAGCGACCCCGAGGGTCCCTACGGCGACTTCTACGTGTGGGCCGACGACGACACCCAGTACGCCGACGCGCGGATCATCTTCGTCGACACCGAGAGCTCGAACTGGACCTTCGACCCGGTGCGCAAGCAGTACTTCTGGCACCGGTTCTTCAGCCACCAGCCCGACCTGAACTTCGAGAACCCGGCGGTGCAGGAGGCGATCATCGACGCCCTGCGCTTCTGGCTCGACCTGGGCATCGACGGCTTCCGGCTCGACGCCGTCCCCTACCTGTTCGAGGAGGAGGGGACCAACTGCGAGAACCTCCCGAAGACCCACGCGTTCCTCAAGAAGGTCCGCAAGGTCGTCGACGCGGAGTACCCCGACCGGGTCATGCTGTGCGAGGCCAACCAGTGGCCGGCCGACGTCGTCGAGTACTTCGGCGAGGACGGCGACGAGTGCCAGATGGCCTTCCACTTCCCGGTGATGCCGCGGCTGTTCATGGCCGTGCGGCGCGAGCAGCGCTTCCCGATCTCGGAGATCATGGCCCAGACGCCGGCCATCCCCGACAACTGCCAGTGGGGCATCTTCCTGCGCAACCACGACGAGCTGACCCTGGAGATGGTCACCGACGAGGAGCGCGACTACATGTGGGGCGAGTACGCCCAGGACCCCCGCATGAAGGCCAACATCGGCATCCGCCGCCGGCTGGCACCGCTGCTGGACAACGACGTCGACACCCTCGAGCTGTTCACCGCCCTGCTGCTGTCGCTGCCCGGTTCGCCGGTCATGTACTACGGCGACGAGATCGGCATGGGCGACAACATCTGGCTCGGTGACCGCGACGGTGTGCGCACCCCGATGCAGTGGACCCCCGACCGCAACGGCGGGTTCTCCACCGCCGACCCCCAGCGCATGCACCTCCCGCTGATCGCCGACCCGGTCTACGGCTACCAGGTGACCAACGTCGAGGGCCAGCTGCGCAACACCAACTCGCTGCTGCAGTGGACCCGCACGATGATCTCCGTCCGCAAGCAGCACCCGACCTTCGGCGTCGGCTCCTACGCCGAGATCAGCTCGCGCAACCCCACGGTGCTGTCCTTCGTCCGCGAGTTCGGCGACGACGTGGTGCTGTGCGTGAACAACCTGTCGCGCTTCCCGCAGCCGGTCGAGCTGGACCTGCGCCGGTTCGAGGGCTACACCCCGGTCGAGCTGACCGGGCGCGTGCAGTTCCCCCAGATCGGCGTCCTGCCCTACATGCTCACCCTCAGCGGCCACGGCTTCTACTGGTTCGAGCTCTCCAAGCCCGCCGCCCCCGCGGCCGAGGACGAGAGCTGGGAGACCACCGTGAGCAGCAGCGTGGCGCAGTCCCTGCTCGACAGCGGGGTGGTCGGCGCGGCCGACGCCCCCGCCGGCCTGGGCGCCGAGGCCCCGACCACCACGACGAAGCACGGAGAAGCCTGATGAGTGCCCTCACCGAGATCCTCGCGGACTGGATGCCCGGTCAGCGGTGGTTCGGCAGCAAGGGCCGGGAGTGGGCCGGGGTGACCGAGGAGGGCTTCTTCCTCGACCAGTCCGACCCGGCCCTGTCCGTCCACCGCGTCCGGGTCAGCTACACCGACGGGGCCACCGAGACCTACCTGGTGCCACTGTCGTGGCGCAACGCCCCGGCCGAGGAGCTGTCGTCGGCCTTCGTCGGCGCCGTTCCCAGCGCCTCGGGGTCCAACTACGCCTACGACGCGATGCGCGACCGTGACGCCACCGTCCCGTGGCTGACCCACCTCGTGGCCGCCTCCACGGTCGGGCCGATGCACTTCCACCCGGCCGGGGTGGCCTACATCCCCGAGGGCGTGCCCGGCGACATCATCTCCGGCGAGCAGAGCAACACCTCGCTGGTCTACGGCGAGTCCGCGATCCTCAAGCTGTTCCGCCGGCTCGAGCCCGGGCTCAACCCCGACGTGGAGATCCACGACGCGCTCCGCCAGGCCGACAACCAGCACATCGCCCCGCTGCTGGGCCACATCGAGATCGACGAGCCCGGCCAGGAGCCGTCCACCGTCGCGATGCTGCAGACCTTCGTCGCCAACGCCAGCGACGGCTGGCGACTGGCCACCTCCAGCGTGCGCGACCTCTACGCCGAGGCCGACCTGCACGCCGACGAGGTGGGCGGGGACTTCGCCGGGGAGAGCGAGCGGCTGGGTGAGGCGACCGCCTCCGTCCACACCGACCTCGCCAGGGTGCTGCCCACCGAGACCGCCGACCGGGACTGGTACACCGCGGTCGCCGAGCAGATGGGCGCGCGGCTCGAGGCGGCCCTGGCGATCGTCCCCGGCCTCACCGAGCACGCCGAGGCGCTGCGGGCGCTCTACGCCGCGGTGGCCACCACCGACGAGCCGGTCGTGCGCCAGCGGGTCCACGGCGACCTCCACCTCGGTCAGGTGCTGCGCACCACCACCGGCTGGATCGTGCTGGACTTCGAGGGCGAGCCGGCCCGCCCGCTGGCCTCCCGCCGGGAGCTGGACACCCCGCTGCGCGACGTCGCCGGGATGCTCCGTTCCTTCGACTACGCCTCGCGCCACATGCTCGTCGAGCAGCCGGAGGACCAGCAGCGCGCCTACCGCGCCCACGAGTGGGCCGAGCGCAACCGGGAGGCGTTCTGCGCCGGTTACTCCGCCGCCAGCGGCATCACCCTGTCCAGTGAGTCCGCGCTGCTGCGCGCCTTCGAGGCGGACAAGGCCGTGTACGAGTGTGTGTACGAGGCACGGAACAGGCCGAACTGGCTGATGATCCCGCTGAGCTCGCTGTCCCGGTTGACCGCCGGTGACTGACGCAGGAGCCTGCTGCCCCGCGGCGGGACCGCACCCGACGAACAGCTGGACACCCCGAGGTACCCGGAAGGACCACCGATGAGCATCGACGACGCGGGCCAGCCGCCGACCGAGACGCCCGCCGAGCCCGCCGACAAGGCAGAGCTCACGCGCGCGGTCGAGGAGACCACCGAGGCGGTGCGCGCGGCCAGCGAGGCCGACTCCTCCCCCACCCCGGCGAAGAAGGCCACCGGGCGCGCGACCAAGAAGGCCGCACCCGAGGCCGGCGCCCCGGTGGCGAAGAAGGCCGCGCGCCGGCCGGCGAAGAAGGCCGCCACCACGGAGACGAACGAGGCACCGGACGGCCGGGACGAGCTGATGCGCCGGGTCGAGGAGACCACCGAGGCCGTCCGCGCGGCCAGCGACGCCGACTCCGCCCCTGCTCCGGCGAAGAAGGCGACCACGCGCGTCGCGAAGAAGGCTGCTCCGGCCGCCCCGGGCACGGTGGCCGACGCCGCCGCCCCGGCCAAGCGCACCCGCAAGGCCGCGGCCAAGAAGGTCACCGCCACCCCGGTCGTCGCCCCCGCGCCGATCGCGCAGCCGGGCAACCCCGCGGCGCCGGCCGCGCCGCAGCCGGAGCCCCCGAGCCGCGACCCGGCCGAGCCGAGCACCCCGCAGGCCCCGGCCGACGGCCAGCACGCCGGCACCGGCGGCAGCTCCCCGGCCGCCACCGCCTCCGAGCCCGGCGCAGAGCTGGCCCCCGACACCGTCCCCGAGCCCGCCGACACCGAGTCGGCGGCCCCGGACGTCTCCGCCGACAGCGACGACACCGCCCAGCCGGCCCCGGACGTCTCCGCCGACGGCGGCGACACCGCCCAGCCGGTCGGGTCCGAGGTCACGGCCGAGCCCGTGGAGCCCGCCCCGGCGGTCTCCGGTGCCGACGTCACCACCGCCGACCTGGTCACCAGCGAGGTCACCGACCTGCCGGCGGCGCCTGACGAGGCCCCCGAGCCCACCTCGACCGCGCTGGTCGAGGCACTGCCCGACGGGCAGACGCCGGTGAGCACCTCGGTGCCGGCGGCCGCCACGCCGGCCGGCTCGGAGGTCAGCCAGGAGGCGCTGGCCGCCGTCGTCGACGGCTGGTCCTACGACCCGCACGGCGTCCTCGGCGCGCACCGGCTGCCCGAGGGCTGGGCCGTGCGCACCCTGCGTCCCGACGCGGTCGCGGTCGCCGTGGTCGACCAGGACGGCACTCGGCACGAGGCCCGCCAGGTCTTCCGGGGCGGCGTCTTCGAGGCCCGGCTCCCCCAGCAGCCCGGCGACTACCGGGTGGAGGTCGTCTACCCCGACGGCGCCGGTGGCACGAACACCTACACCGTCGACGACCCCTACCGCTGGCTGCCCACGCTCGGCCAGCTGGACCAGCACCTCATCCGTGAGGGCCGGCACGAGGAGCTGTGGAAGGTCCTGGGCGCGCACGTGCGCGGCTACGACACCCCCGGCGGCCGGGTCGAGGGCGTCTCCTTCGCCGTCTGGGCGCCCAACGCCCGCGGCGTGAAGGTCACCGGCGACTTCGACTACTGGGAGGCCCGCGCCTACCCGATGCGCTCGTTGGGCTCCTCGGGCGTGTGGGAGATCTTCGTGCCCGGCGCCCAGGTGGGCACCCGGTACCGCTTCCACATCCTGGGTGTCGACGGCCAGTGGCTGGTCAAGAGCGACCCGATGGCCTTCGCCACCGAGGTCCCCCCGGCCAACGCCTCCGTCGTCACCGCGTCGACCCACGAGTGGCAGGACGCCGACTGGCTGGCCGCCCGGGCCGAGGGCAGCTGGCACGCCCGGCCGATGAGCATCTACGAGGTGCACCTCGGCTCCTGGCGCCAGGGCCTGTCCTACCGCGAGCTCGCCGACGAGCTGGTCGCCTACGTCAAGGACGCCGGGTTCACCCACCTGGAGTTCCTCCCCGTGGCCGAGCACCCCTTCGGCGGCTCGTGGGGCTACCAGGTGACCTCCTACTACGCCCCCACCTCGCGCTTCGGCTCCCCTGACGACCTGCGGTACCTCATCGACACCGCCCACCAGGCCGGCATCGGTGTCATCGTCGACTGGGTTCCGGGGCACTTCCCCAAGGACGAGTGGGCGCTGGCCCGCTTCGACGGCGCCCCGCTGTACGAGCACGGCGACCCCCGCCGCGGCGAGCAGTTGGACTGGGGCACGAACGTGTTCGACTTCGGCCGCTCCGAGGTGCGCAACTTCCTCGTCGCCAACGCCCTGTTCTGGCTCAAGGAGTTCCACGTCGACGGCATCCGCGTCGACGCGGTCGCCTCGATGCTGTACCTGGACTACTCCCGGCCCGAGGGCCAGTGGGTGCCCAACGAGTACGGCGGCCGGGAGAACCTCGAGGCCGTGGCGTTCCTGCAGGAGTTCAACGCCACCGTCTACCGCGAGGTGCCCGGCGCGATCACCATCGCCGAGGAGTCGACGTCCTGGCCGGGCGTCACCCGCCCCACCCACCTGGGCGGCCTGGGCTTCGGCTTCAAGTGGAACATGGGCTGGATGCACGACTCGCTGGACTACATGTCGACCGAGCCGGTGTACCGCAGCTACCACCACAACCAGCTCACATTCTCGCTGGTCTACGCCTTCTCCGAGAACTTCGTGCTGCCGATCAGCCACGACGAGGTCGTCTACGGCAAGGGCTCGCTGATCCGGAAGATGCCGGGCGACCGCTGGCAGCAGCTGGCCAACGTGCGGGCGTACCTGGCCTTCATGTGGGCCCACCCGGGCAAGCAGCTGCTGTTCATGGGCTCGGAGTTCGGGCAGCTGTCGGAGTGGGCGGAGAGCCGCTCGCTGGACTGGTGGCACCTCGACGACCCGGCGCACCGCGGCGTGCTCGACCTGGTCCGCGACCTGAACACGGTGTACGGCGAGCACGAGGCGCTGTACACCCAGGACAACGACCCGGCCGGCTTCCAGTGGATCGACGCCAACGACAGCCAGGGCAACACGCTGACCTTCCTGCGCTTCGGCAAGGGCGGTCAGGCGCTGGCCTGCGTCGCCAACTTCTCCGGGCAGACGCACGGCGAGTACCGGATCGGCCTGCCGCGCGGTGGCCGGTGGCGCGAGGTCATCAACACCGACTTCGCGGGCTACGGCGGGTCCGGCTCGGGCAACCTGGGCGGCATCGAGGCCGTGCCGGAGACCTGGCACGGGCAGCCGTTCTCGGCGACGCTGACCGCACCGCCGCTGGGCACCGTGTGGTTCGTGCACGAGGGTCCCGAGCCGGAGCCGTCGGACGAGGGCCAGGCCGCCGACCCCGCGCTCACCGTGGCCGCCGAGGCCTCCGGTGACCTCGAGGCCGCTGGTCTGGTGGAGCTCCCCGAGCACGACCGGGGCTGAGGCAGCACAGGCGGACGGGGCGGGGGCCTGAGGGTCCCCGCCCCGTCGTCGTCCCGGTGGGTGCCCGGTGTCGGGCGCCTGCGCCTGCCGGGTCGGCGCCGGTCCGGCAGGATGAGGACACTGCCGCCGGCAACGGCGGCCCGGACCGATCGGGAGCCCATGACCTCGAAGCCCCGCCGGGCACTGCTGGGTGCCGCGCTGGGTGCGCTGGTCGCGTCGGTCGCGCTCACCGGCTGCGCGGCCACGCTGATCGAGGGCGTCGCGACCCCCGAGTCCGGTGTCCGCGCCGACGTGGCACCGGCGGACTTCCCGATCATCGGGGCCGCCGACGACGACGTGGACCGGGGCGCCCGCAACGCGCTGGCCGACCTGAACACCTACTGGGGCGAGCAGTTCCCCGACACGTTCGCCCAGCCGTTCACCCCGCTGACCGGCGGCTACTTCTCCGTCGACCCCGACGACCTCGACCCCGCCCGCTACCCCGACGGCCGGATCGGGTGCGGGCAGGAGATCGAGGCGGTCACCGGCAACGCCTTCTACTGCTCCTCCGACCCCGGTGAGCCCGACGGCGACGCGATCCAGTACGACCGGGCGTTCCTCGGCGAGCTCGCCGACGGGTACGGCCGGTTCATCCCCGCGCTGGTGATGGCGCACGAGTTCGGGCACGCCGTGCAGGGCCGGGTCGGCTACCCGATCGAGCGGTCGATCAACGTCGAGACCCAGGCCGACTGCTTCGCCGGGGCCTGGACGGCCTGGGTCGCCTCGGGCGACGCGCCGCACAACTCCATCCGCCCCGGTGAGCTGGACGACGTCCTGCGCGGCTACCTGCTGCTGCGCGACCCGGTCGGCACCGGCGTCGGCGAGAGCCAGGCCCACGGCTCCTACTTCGACCGGGTCTCGGCCTTCCAGCAGGGCTTCGACGACGGCCCGGTCGCCTGCCGGGACGAGTTCGGCGAGGAGCGCGTCTTCACCCAGGGCCGGTTCCAGGACCAGGACCTGCTGACCGGTGGCGACGCGCCCTACGCCGACGCCCAGGAGCTGATCGACGGCACCCTGCCGGTCTTCTGGACGGCGGCCTTCCAGGCCCGTGGTGAGACCTTCCAGCCGCCGCAGGTCCAGCCGTTCTCCGGCACGGCGCCCGGGTGCGGCGACGACGAGCCGGCGACCGACCTGGTCTGGTGCGCCGAGGACGCCACGGTCGGCTACGACGAGACCGACCTGGCGCGGCCGATCTACGACGCGTTCGGCGACTACGCGGTGCTGACCGCGGTGTCGATCCCCTACGCCCTGGCCGCCCGCGAGCAGCTGGGCCTGTCCACCGACGACGAGGCGGCGATCCGGTCGGCGGTGTGCCTGACGGGTGCGTACACGGCCTCCGTGCTGCGCGGCGACATCCCCGAGATCCAGGTCTCCCCCGGCGACGTCGACGAGAGCGTGCAGTTCCTCCTGGAGTCCAGCAGCGACCCGGCGGTGCTGGACGAGAGCGGCCTGACCGGGTTCCAGCTGGTGGACGTCTTCCGCTCCGGCGTCTTCGAGGGCCTGCCGGCCTGCGATATCGGCGCCTGACGACCGCTCGCGGGCCAGCGGCGGGACCCTGCGAAGGGGCTGCGTCCAGGGCGCAGGGGCCAGATGGTGATCAGGTCCCCTGATCACCATCTGGCCCTCTGCACCAACGTCGGTGCAGGGGGCCAGCTCTGGATCAGGGCACCTGATCCACGTCGGGCGTCAGAAGAGGGCGGCCATGAGCGAGCGGCGGGCGGGGCCGACCCGGGGGTCGTCGTCGCCGACGATGCCGAACAGCTCGACCAGGTGCGTCCGCGCCAGGTCGCGGTCCTCGCCGGCCGTGCGCCGGACGACGTCGAGCAGCCACTCGAAGGCCGCCTCGACGTCACCGGTGCCGAGCAGGAAGTCCGCGGCGCGGGTCTGGGCGGCGACGTCGTCGGGCGCGGCACCGGCGGCGGCCAGCGCGTTCGGCCCCGCCTCCTCGGCCCGGCGGAACAGCTGCACCTGGCGCAGCGCCAGGCCGGCGACCGGGTGGTCGGGCTCGGTGTCGAGGATCGCGCGGTAGGCGGCTTCGGCACCGGCGAGGTCACCGGCGTCCAGGGCGGCCTCGGCGGCGTCCAGGCGCGGGTCCTCGGGCAGGGCGCCCTCGTCGTCCGCCGCGCCGTCGGCCCCGGGCAGGGCGCCGCCGGAGGTCGCGGCGACGAGCTCGGTGATGAACTGCCGGGCCTGCTCCTCGGGGATGGCACCGGTGAACTCGGTGACCAGCTGGCCCTGCCACACGGCCTTGACCGCGGGGATGCCCTGCACGCGCAGGCCCTGGGCCAGGGCGGGGTTGGCGTCGACGTCGATCTTGGCCAGCACCCAGGTGCCACCGCCCTCGGCGGCCAGCCGCTCCAGCACCGGCGACAGCTGCTTGCACGGGCCGCACCACTCGGCCCACAGGTCCAGCACCACCGGCACTTGGAAGGACCGGTCGAGGACCTCGCTCTGGAAGGTGGCCTCGTCGACGTCGACGACGGCGCTGCCCGGGGCCCCGACGGGCGCCGTGGCGCTGGGCGGCGGTGCGGCCTGCGCGCGGGCGGCTGCCTCGTTGCGTGCCTGGACCGCGGCGAGGTCGACCGCGCCGGCCAGCGAGGCCGCCATCCGTGCCTGCTGGGCAGCGGCGCGGGGGTCGGTGCGCGGGGCGGGACGAGCGGGACGGTTCGGCTGCATGACCTCGATCATCCCACCGCCGGGCAACCGGGCGGGGCGGGGTCAGTCCGGCGGCGCCGCCACGTCCCCGGCGCCCAGCCGGATCTTGCGCAGCAGCTGGAAGAGGGTGTCCAGCTCGTCCCCGGTCAGCTCGGACATGCCGAAGTCCGCACCGGTCACCGCGGCGGTCGCCGGGGGCACGACCTCGCGGCCGCGCTCGGTGATGGCGGCCAGCACGCCCCGGCCGTCGGCGGGGTTGGGCCGGCGCTCGACGTAGCCGGCCGCTACCAGTCGCTCGATCGCGTTGGTGACGCTGGTCGGGTGCACCATCAGCCGGCTGCCGATCACCTTCAGCGGCAGCGCCCCGGTGCGGGAGAAGGTCAGCAGCACCAGCACCTCGTAGCGGGCGAAGGTCAGCCGGTGCGGCTTGAGCGCCTCGTCGAACTGCGCGATGAGGATCTGCTGCACCCGGAACACCGACGTCGCCGCCCGCATCGACCCGGCCGGGCCGAAGCGCTCCTCCCAGGTCTGCGCCGCGCGTTCGATGGGGTCGAACGGCAGGCCCAGCGGTCGCACCATGGCTGGAGACTAGGTGCCCGCCCTGCGGCCGGCGTCAGGGTGCGGGCGTGAGCCGGGGCGCCTGCCGGATGCCGAAGACCTCGCGCAGCGCGACCCGGGCGGCGTTGTCACCGCAGTGCCCGTGCACGGCCGGCCCCGGCGGGGTGGCCGCCGACGCCAGGTAGGTGCCGCGGACCGGGGTCTTGTAGGTGTTCCAGCGCGGCACCGGCCGGGCCAGCATCTGCCGCAGCGACGCCTCGCCGTTGGAGATGTCGCCGCCGACGTCGTTGGGGTTCCAGTGCTGCATCTCCCCGGCGTGCATCGTGTACCGGCCGATGATCGTGTCCCGGAAACCGGGGGCGAACCGCTCGACCTGGGCCTCGATGGCCTCGGTCATGTCGACCGTCGAGCCGTGCGGCACGTGCACGTAGGCCCAGAACACGTGGCCGCCGGCCGGCGCGCGGGAGGGGTCGACGACGGTCGGCTGGACGGCGAGCACGTAGGGGCGGTCGGTGATCCGCCCGGCCGCCGGGGCGGACTCCCCGGCGATGGTCTCCTCCATCGTCCCGGCGACGTGGATCGTGCCGGCCCGGCGGACGTCGGGGTTGGTCCACGGCACCGGCTCCGACAGCGCCCAGTCGACCTTGAAGACACCCGGGCCGTGCTTGTACCGCTGCACCCAGCGCCGGTACCCCTCGTGCACCTGGTCGCCCGCCATCGCCACGAAGGCACCGGGCGAGGTGTCCAGCAGGACGGCCGGGACGCCGGCGAACTCGCGCAGGTCGGTGACCTCGTGCCCGGTGACCACCTCACCGCCCTGCTGCTCCAGCGCGGTGACCATCGCGTCGGCGAGGACCTGCGACCCGCCCTCGATGACCGGCCAGCCGTTGTGGTGGCTCATCATCCCCAGGAACATGCCCAGCGCCGACGTCAGCGGGCGGGACAGGTCGAGCATCCCGTGCGCCGCGGCCCCGGCGAGCAGCGCCTTGGCGGCGTCGTCGGTGAAGTACCGCTCGGCCAGCCACTTGACGTTGGGCAGCCCCTGCAGGCCGAAGTTCGCCACCGCCAGCGGGCTCTTGAGCGGCAGCCGGCGGAAGGCCGAGGTCAGGAAGAACTCGGTGATGTCGTCGGCGTGGGCCAGCAGCGGGGCGAACAGCCTCCGGTAGCCGTCGGCGTCCCGGCCCAGCCCCTGCGCGGTCTGCTCCAGCGAGTGGTGGGACAGCGCGGCCCGGCCGCCGTCCAGCGGGTGGGCGAAGTTGATCTCCGGCTGCAGGACGTTGACCCCGCGGCTGGCGAGGTCGAACTCGCGGAAGAACGGCGCGGTGGCGGCCATCGGGTGCACGGTGGAGCAGATGTCGTGCTGGTAGCCCGGCAGCGTCACCTCCTCGGTGCGCAGCCCGCCACCGGCGCGGTCACCCCGCTCGACCACCTGCACGCGCAGCCCGGCCGCGGCCAGACGGAGCGCGGCGGCCAGCCCGTTGGGGCCGGCTCCGACGACGACAGCGTCCGGGGTCCCGTTCACGCGGCCATCCTCCCCGCGTCCGGCCCGGGGCGCCCGGTCAGGTGTGGGCGGGGACGTGCAGCAGCAGGGCGTCACCCTGACCGCCGCCGCCGCACAGCGCGGCGGCGCCCACTCCCCCGCCGCGGCGGCCGAGCTCCAGTACGAGGTCGAGGACGATCCGCGCACCGCTCATGCCGACCGGGTGGCCCAGCGCGATGGCCCCGCCGTTGGGGTTGACCTTGGCCGGGTCGATGCCGAGCTCACGGGTGGAGACGATGGCGACCGCGGCGAAGGCCTCGTTGAACTCCACCAGGTCGAGGTCGGCGGGGTCGATGCCCTCCCGCTCACAGGCCCGCTGCACCGCACGGGAGGGCTGGGTCTGCAGGGTGGCGTCGGGGCCGGCGACCACGCCGTGCGCGCCGATCTCGGCCAGCACGGTGCACCCCAACTCGGCGGCCTTCTCCGCCGACATCACCACGACCGCGCAGGCGCCGTCGGAGATCTGGGACGCCGACGCCGCGGTGATCGTCCCGTCGGGGGCGAAGGCGGGCTTCAGCCTGGCCAGGCTCTCCACCGTGGTGTCGGGGCGGATGCCCTCGTCGTGCCGGACCTCGATCGGGTCGCCCTTGCGCTGCGGCACGAACACCGGGGTGATCTCGGCGTCGAAGGTGCCGTCCTTCGCCGCGCGGGCCGCCTTCTGGTGGCTGTCGGCGGCGTAGGCGTCCTGCTCCTCACGGGTCAGGCCGTACCGGCTGTTGGCCGCCTCGGTGAGCTCGCCCATTGCGACCTGGTCGAAGGTGTCGGTGAGCCCGTCGTGGGCCATCGCGTCGACCAGCGTGGCGTTCCCGAACCTCGTGCCCGTGCGGGAGCCCTTGAGCAGGTGCGGCGCCTGGGTCATCGACTCCATGCCGCCGGCGACGACGACGTCGAACTCCCCGGCCCGGATGAGCTGGTCGGCCAGCGCGATCGCGTCCAGCCCGGACAGGCAGACCTTGTTGAGGGTGAAGGAGGGCACCGACATGGGGATGCCGCCGGCCACCGCGGCCGGGCGGGCGGGGTTCTGCCCGGCGCCGGCCTGCAGGACCTGGCCCATGATCACGTAGTCGACCTGGTCGCCGGTCACCCCGGCCCGCTCGAGTGCGGCCTTGATGGCGATGCCGCCCAGGTCGGCGGCGGAGAGGTCCGTGAACGCGCCGAGCAGGCGGCCCATCGGGGTGCGGGCACCACCGACGATCACGGACCGAGGACGGGTGGGCTGGCTCATCAGGGCTCCAGGTGCTCCGGCCGCCGCCGTTGGCGACCGCTCCTCCGCGCGTACCGGCGACCGTCCTGTGGTCCCCGGCGCGGCCAGGATAGCCAGCGGCGCACCCGTCCGACCAGCCTGCGGACCGGATGGCGAACAGGGCGTGCGCCTGACGGACGGCGGGCCGGCGTCGCCGTCGTCCTCGTGCCGTCCGGGCGAACCGCCGGGACGCTGGGCGACGAACCACCCGCGCACCCGTGGGCGCGGCCGACCCGGCGCCGCCCCACCGCGACCCGGAGGAGACCCATGCCCCACCTGACCGTCGGCACCGAGAACGGCCACCCGATCGAGCTGCACTACACGGACCAGGGCGCCGGCGTCCCCGTCGTGCTGATCCACGGCTGGCCGCTGTCCGGCCGCTCCTGGGAGGCCCAGGTCCCCGCGCTCGTGGACGCCGGGTACCGGGTGCTCACCTACGACCGCCGCGGCTTCGGGCAGAGCTCGCAGCCCTGGACCGGCTACGACTACGACACCTTCGCCGCCGACCTCGACGCGCTGCTCACGCAGCTCGACCTCACCGGCGTCACCCTGGTCGGCTTCTCCATGGGCGGCGGCGAGGTGGTCCGCTACATCGGCCGCTACGGCACCGCCCGCGTCGCGAAGGCCGTGCTGGCCGCCGCGGTCCCGCCCTACCTCTACAAGTCCGACGACAACCCCGACGGCGGGCTCGACGACGCCACCATCGAGCAGTTCGAGACCGGTGTGCGCACCGACCGGCCGGCCTTCCTCGACGGCTTCACCGCCGACTTCTTCAACGCCGGCGGCAAGGGCCTGCTGGACTCGAAGTCCGGGGCCGTGAGCGAGCCGATGCGGCAGTACGCGCTGCACCTGGCCGAGGTCGCCTCCCCCAAGGGCACGCTGGACTGCATCGCCGCGTTCGGCCGCACCGACTTCCGGGGCGACGTCGCGAAGGTGACCGTGCCGACCCTGGTCGTGCACGGCGACTCCGACGCGATCGTGCCCTTCGAGGTCAGCGGCAAGCGGTCGCACGAGCTGATCAGCGGCTCGGAGCTGGTGGTCATCGAGGGCGGCCCGCACGGCATCAACGCCAGCCACCCCGAGCAGTTCAACGCCGCCCTGATCGACTTCCTCGCCCGCTGAGGGAGGACCCGGCTGCGCCCGTCCTCCCCCGGTCCTGCCGGGGGACGACGGGCGCGGGAGGATGCGCCGGGTGACCGCATCCGCGCCCGACGACCTGTTCACCACGATCGACCACGTGGGCATCGCGGTGCCCGACCTGGACGTCGCGATCGCCTTCTACGTGCAGACCCTCGGCGTCCACTCGGTGCACGAGGAGGTCAACGAGGAGCAGGGCGTGCGCGAGGCGATGCTCGCCGTCGGCGACGGGACGACGCGCATCCAGCTGCTCGCCCCGCTCACCCCCGAGTCGACGATCGCGCGCTTCATCGGCCGGTCGGGCCCGGGGCTGCAGCAGCTGGCGTTCCGGGTCGCCGACGTCGAGGCCGCCGCCGAGGTGCTCCGCGGGCGGGGTCTGCGGCTGCTCTACGACACCCCCCGCCGCGGCACCGCCGGCAGCCGGGTCAACTTCGTCCACCCCAAGGACGCCGGGGGCGTGCTGATCGAGCTCGTGGAGCCCGCCGCGCACTGACCGTGACCCTGCTGGGACGGGCAGCGACCGCCCCGGCGGACCGCCGCGCAGGAGCCTGGGAGTCGGCTGGGAGTGCGCCGGACCTCCGTTTCCCGGGCCCGCGATCTCTGCGAGGATGGCGGCCATGAGCGACCCCCGCGACGACCAGCTCTCCTTCCGCGAGAGCGGCCCCACCTTCGACGTGGTGCGCAAGGGGTACGACCGGGACCAGGTGGCCGAGACGCTCGCCGGGCTGGACGCCGACCTGCGGGTCGCCCTGGCCGACCGCGACGCGGCCGTGTCCCGGTCGGCCGACCTGGCGCGCCAGCTGCAGGCCCTGCACGGCGAGGTCGAGGCGCTGCGCCGCCGCGCGGCCAGCGCCAGCGCCCCCACGTTCGAGAACATGGGCGAGCGCATCTCGAACATGCTCCAGCTGGCCCAGGACGAGGCCGCGGAGATCCGCCGGTCCGCCCAGGAGCAGGCCGCCGCGCTGCAGGCCGCCGTGGCCGCCGAGGTCGACGCCGTCCGCGAGCGGGTCGCCGGCGAGGAGCGCGCCCTCGGTGAGCGGTCGGCCGCCAGCCAGGCCGAGGCCGAGCGCCTGGTCTTCGAGGCCCGCCAGCACGCCGAGCAGATCTCCGCCGTGGCCCAGGCCCGCGCCGACGACCTGGTGAACAAGGCCCGGGAGCGGGCCGCCCAGCTCGACGCCGACTCCCAGGCCCGGCGCACCAAGGTCGAGCAGGACTTCGAGATCGCCCAGCGGGCCCGCCGCACCGAGGCCGCCCGGCTGGAGGAGGAGCGCGAGCAGGCCTCCGTCGCCGCCGCCCAGCAGCGGGTCGCCGACGCCGAGGCGCACGCCGCCCGCACCGTCGCCGAGGCCGACGCCTCCGCGGTCGAGATCCGCCGGGTCCGCGACGACGTGACCCGCCGCCTGACCGACGTCCGCACGCTGCTCGGCCAGCTGCCCGACCTCGCCGACCACCCGGCACCGGACGCCGCCCAGCCGGCCGACCCCGAGGCGACCGGCGCTGCGACCCCGGCGACCGAGGAGGCCACCGGAGCCCCCGCACCGGAGCCGGCCACCCAGGTCGCCCCGGCCGCGGCCGCGGCCGCCGAGCCTGCGGCCGCCCCGGCACCGACCCAGGAGCAGCCGGCCGCGGAGCAGACCCAGGCCGTCCGGGTCCCGGCACCGTTCGGCACCTCGGCCCCGATCAGCAGCGCCCCGGCCAGCAGCGCCCCGGCGACCGGGGGTCGCCCGGCGGGCCGCACGCCGACCCCGGCGCACCCGACCCAGCAGGCCGCCCAGGGCCCGGCGACCGCCGAGCGCACCGGCGCCCCGGCCACCCGGGCGACCCCGCCGGTGCCCGCCCGGGCCGGCCGACCGGCACCGGCCGCTCCCCCGGTGCCCGCGCCCACCGGCGGGTCGGCGGCCTCCGACCGGGGCTGACCGCAGCACGTCGCACGACAGGACCCGCCGGGCATCCCGCCCGGCGGGTCCTGTCGTTCCGGTGCGGCGCGCCCAGCGGGTTGGGCATCCGGCGGCGGAGCAGGCACCATCGGCACACGACGTCGGTGCCCGCGCCCCCGCCCGGAGCGCCCGTCGGCACCGCAGCCGTACCGAGCGCCGGGAGGAGGACCACCGTGTCCGAACCGACGGAGACCGGCCACACCGTCGCCGGCGAGGGCGGCGGTCACCGGGCCGCGCCCGCCCCGGCCGCCGCACCGCACGCCGTCCCTCCCCGCCGGGCACGCCGCCGGCAGGCCGCCGAGCCCACCTCGTCCACCGCGCCGGTCGTCCCGGCCGAGCCCCTGGGGTCGGTCGAGCCGGCCGAGCCGGCCGGGTCCGCCGCCCTCCCGCCGGCCGCGGCCCCGGCGTCCTCCCCCGGTCAGCCGGTGGCCCAGCGGCGCGCCCGGCACCGGGCGGCCCGGCCGTCGTGGCCGGAGCGGGTGCGGGTCGGACTGCTGTGGCCGGTGCTGGCGGTCCTGGTCGTCGGGCTGGTCGGCGCCCGCATGCTGCGCGGGATCCCGCTGCCCGGCGACGGCGACCTGGCGGCCCCGGCCTTCGCGCTCTCCCGGGGCACCACCGACCTCGCCCCGCTGTCCCCCGAGGGACTGGCCGCCGTGCACGGGGCCGTGCACGCCACGGTCACCCGGGCGTTCGAGCGCCACGCCACCCTCGTCGCCGCCGAGCGCGAGCTGCTGCTGGTCGTCCTGGTGCTCAGCGCCGTCCTGCTGTGGCGCACCGCCCGCCGGCTCGGGGTCCCCGACGCCGGGTGCGCGCTCGCGGTGCTCGCCTTCGGTGCCCTGCCGGGGCTGGTCCCGCTGCACGCCGTGGCGTCCCCGGCGGCCCTGGCGGTGCCGTGGCTGCTGCTGGTCGCGTGGCTGTTGACCAGCTGGCTGCGTCCGGCCGGTGACCACGAGCCGGCCGGCTCCCTCCGCGGCCGGGTGCCGGTGGCGGTCGGGCTCCTCGCCGCCGCCGCCGTCGTCCTCGCCGTGCTGCTCGCCCCCGACGTGCTGCTCTTCCTGGTCGCCGGACTGGCCGCTGCGGCCGCCGGCCGGGGCGACCCCGCGCGGCGGGCCGCGGCCGCCGCCGGTGGGGTGCTGCTGCTGACCGGCGGGCGGGCGCTCGTCGAGCGCTGGGCACCCGAGGCCGCCGATCCGGCCCGCTGGGGCGCCGACCGCACCGGCGTGCTGGTGACCAGCGGCGTGCTGCTCCTCGTGGGCGTGCTGGCCGCCGTCCTGCTGCCCCGGTGGCGCCCGCTGGGCGTCGCGCTGGCCGCCGTGGCGCTGCTGTCGGTCGCACCGCCCTCGCAACGGGTCTCCGCGCTGCTGCTGAGCCTGCCGCTGGCTGCTCTGCTGGTGGGCGCGCTCGGCGCGCTGGCCGCCGCGCGCCTGCCCCGGTCGGTGCTGGCGCGGCCTCGGACCCGGCTGGTCGCCGGGCTGGCCGGGGCGGTCGCGCTGGTCGTCGTGGCCGCGGTCGCTGCGAGCGCTGTGTCGCGGACGCCGCGCAGCGACTTCGGGGCCACGGCCGACGCGCAGCTGGTCGACTGGCTGGGCGGGCAGCTGCCCGACGAGGCCGTCGTCACCGCCGACCCCGCGCTCACCGCGCAGCTGGTGCACGCCGGCGCCGACCCCGACCGGGTGCTGCCCGGCACCGAGCTCCCGGTGCCCGCCTCGACCGGCCCCACCGCCCCGGTCCTGCAGGTCACCTCCGGCGCGGCCCCGGCCGCGGGCACGCCGGTCGCCCGGTTCGGCCCCAGCGGCGAGCTGACCGTCACCGACCCGCAGGCGGTCGCCCCGACACCGGAGCAGCTGGACACCCGCCGGCAGCTGGGCACGGCGCTGCTGGCCAACCCGACCAACCGGTTCCCCGCCGCCGACGCCGCCCTGCTGACCGAGGGCCGGGTCGACCCCCGACTGCTGACGCTGCTGGCCGGCATCGGCGCGCAGTACGGCGTCGGCGTGGAGTCGCTGCCCGCCGTCCCGGGCGAGCCGGCCGACGCCCCGGTGCGGCAGGCGGTCGTCACCACCGTCGGCGGGACGTCGCTGGCCGCCGACCCGGCCGCCGCCGAGCGCTTCCGCGGCTGGCTGGGCGCGCAGAAGGAGCCCTACGTCCCCGACCGGATCAGCGAGGTGCCCGGTGGGCTGCTGATCGGGTACGACCTGGTCCGGGACCCGGACGCGCTCGTCACCGCGCCCCGGCGTTGATCACCCTGCGTCGATGAACGCGGACTCGGCGTGCAGGAAGCCGGTCACTGGGGTACACCGGGACCAGACCGACCACCGTGATCGAAGGAGCTCCATGTCCCGGCTCACCCGAGTTCCCCTGCTCGCGATGCTGTGCGCGGGGCTCTGCGCTCTCGGACTCCCGGCCGCCTCGGCAGCTCCGGCCGTCGCAGCCGACACCGGTCTGGTCCGGATGATGCACCTGTCCCCGGACACGCCCTCGGTCGACGCCTACATCGACTCGGTGTCCTCGCCCGGCACCGGCGTCGTGCTCCCCGGGGTCAGCTACGGCGACGTCTCCGCCTACCAGACGGTCCCGGCCGGCACGTACACGGTGAGCGCGCGGGGCGCCGGTGCCGACCCGGCGAGCCCGCCGGTGCTGGCCACCACCGTCACGGTCACCGGCGGCACCGCCACCACGATCGCCGGCGTCGGCTACTTCGCCGACCTGGGCTTCGCCGTGCTGCCCGACGACCTCACGCTGCCTGCGTCCGGTCAGTCCCGCGCCCGGGTCATCAACGCCGCGGCCACCGGGTCGCCGGTCGACCTGTCGCTGGGCACCGACACGTCCCTGGCGCGCGGGCTGTCCTTCGCCGACAACACCGACTACGTCGACATCCCCGGCGGCGCCGAGACGCTGAAGGTGGCCCCCGGCAACGGGACGCCCAGCGACCTCCCGGTCGACCTGGCGGCCGGCTCGGTCTACACGGTGCTGGTGCTCGACCGCAGCAGCGGCGGGCTGTCGGTCACCACCGAGCTGGACGCCGCCAGCCCGGGCGTCGTCCCCGTGGGCGGCGTCGAGGCCGGTGCCGGTGGCGCGGCCGACGACGGCGCCCCGGCCGGTCCGCTGGCGCTGGCGGGTCTCGCGGTCGGTCTGCTGCTGCTCACCGCGCGCACCCGGCTCCCCCGCCGCGGGCACGAGCCGCGGCACCTCGCGGCCTGACGACCGTGCCGGACGGGGCGGCACCGGGCGCTGCCCGGGTGCCCGGCGTCCCGATCCGGGCGGACGGCGGAAGACCCGCCGTCCGCCCGTCCCGGGTCGAGGGCCGGCACCGGCGCCCGCCCCGCCGGAGCGTCACCCTGCTGCGTGCGGCGCTCGCCGCCGTGGCGGTCACCGCCGGCACGGTGACCCTCGTGTCGGCCACCGGTGGCGGGGCCGCCCCGGTGCCGGCGGCCGCTGCGGCGGCCCCGCCCGCGCCGGTGGTGCTCACCAGCCCGGTCGCGGACACGGTGGCCGAGCCGGTCCAGGTGACCGCCCCGGCGATCGGGCTGGACACCGACCTGGTCGACATCGGCGTGGACGCCGCCGGGGCGCTGGTGCCGCCGGAGGACTACGGGCAGGCCGGCTGGTTCTCCGCCGGTCCCGCCCCCGGTGACGTGGGCCCCGCGGTGCTGGCCGGGCACGTCGACAACAAGGCCGGGCCGGCGGTGTTCTTCCGGCTCGAGGAGCTCACCCCGGGCGACGAGGTGCTGGTGACCCGCAGTGACGGCCGGCAGGTCGCCTTCACCGTCACCGAGGTGGCCGCCTACCCGAAGACGGCCTTCCCGACGACCGAGGTCTACGGCCCGACCACCGGCGCCGAGCTCCGGCTGATCACCTGCGGCGGCAACTTCGACCGCAGCCGCCGCAGCTACACCGACAACGTCGTGGTCTACGCCCGCGCCGTCTGATCAGTGGCGGCGGTCCCGGTTGCGCCAGCAGGCGGTGTGCCAGTGCCGGCGCCAGTCCGCCGAGGACTCGGTGTCCCACGGCTCGAGGTCGGAGTCGCGGGCGTAGGCCGGCCAGGCGACCACGTGCGGGACGCCCGGGCGGATCTCCTGGTCGCAGCCGGGGCAGCGGTAGGTCTTGTCGCTGCCGGACCCGGTGAGCGGCCGCACGACCCAGTCGCCGTCCCCGGCCTGCTCGATGGGCTGCACCGGACGGCGGGACGGCGAGGACCCGGCGGCCGGACGGCGGTCGTCCCGGCGGTCGCCCCGGTTCCCGCCCCGACGGCCCACGCCGCTACCGGGTCCGGTCGCGGGACCCGCGACCGGCCGTGCCGTCGAGAGGGCCGGCGGTGGGGGCGGCCAGCCCGCTGTGGCCGACCCCGGTCGGTGCTCCGTCCACGCGCCCTCCTCCGGCCTCAGGTGGTCCGGGGCAGTCTCCCACCCGGCCGATCTCCCGCCCCCGCTGCCGGGGGCAGCGGGGGCCTGCGTCAGAAGAGGCGGGCGGAGGGGTCGTCGGTGCCCTTGAGGACGGCGTAGTCGACGGTCACGCAGTCGATGCCCCGGTCGGCGGCCAGCACCCGGGCCTGCGGCTTGATCTCCTGCGCGGCGAACACGCCCTTGACCGGAGCCAGCCGCGGGTCGCGGTTGAGCAGCTCCAGGTAGCGGGTCAGCTGCTCCACGCCGTCGATCTCCCCGCGGCGCTTGATCTCCACCGCCACGGTGGCGCCCCCGGCGTCCCGGCACAGCAGGTCGACCGGGCCGATGGCGGTCGGGTACTCCCGGCGCACCAGCGACCAGCCCGCGCCGAAGGTCTCCACGTGCAGGGCCAGCAGCCGCTGCAGGTCGGCCTCGACGCCGTCCTTCTGCAGGCCCGGGTCGACGCCGAGCTCGTGCCGGTGGTCGTGCAGGACCTCGTCGATGGTGATGACGAGCTGCTCGCCGGCCTTGTTGGTCACCGTCCAGGTGCCCGAGCCGTCGGCGAGCTCCTCCTTGAGCGAGCACGGCGGGCTCATCCAGTTCAACGGCTTGTAGGCGCGGTCGTCGGCGTGGATGGACACCGAGCCGTCGGCCTTGACCAGCAGCAGCCGGGTGGCGAGCGGGAGATGGGCGGTGAGCCGCCCGATGTAGTCCACGGAGCAGCGGGCAATGACCAGGCGCACGAGGTGGGACGCTACCCGGCATGAGCCGTGCCCAGCCCGACGCGTCGGCCGCGCGACCCGGCCGGGCCCTGGGCCTGTTGCTCGCCGGGCTCCTGCTGGCCGCCTGCGCCGGCACCCGCACCAGCGGTCCCGGTGACGCCCCGCCGGACGCCGCTGCCCCGGACCCGGTCGACCCCGGCACCGTCGTCGTCCAGGTCTCCTCCGTCGGCGGGTACACCAGCGCCGAGGAGCTCCACGGTCGCCTGCCCCCGGTGACCGTGTACGCCGACGGCCGGGTGATCAGCCCGGGGCCGGTCGCGCTCGTGTACCCGGCGTTCGCCTGGCCCGGGCTGACGGTGACGCAGCTCGACCCCGGCCGGCTCCCCGACCTCGTCGACCGGGCGCTCGCCGCGGGCGTCGGCGAGGACCACGACCTCGGCCCGACGGGCGTGACCGACGCCCCCAGCACCCGGTTCACCGTGCTGACCGACGGCGGCACCGTCGTCCGGGAGGTGGACGCTCTCCAGGAGGGGCTCGGGTCGCCCATGCTCAGCGAGCAGCAGCGAGCGGACCGGCAACGGCTCGCCGCGCTGGCCGAGGAGCTGGCCGGTCTGGCCGACCCCGCGCAGCCCTGGTCGCCGAGCGCCGTGGCGGTGCTGGCGCACCCGTACACCGAGGGCCTGCTCGGACCCGGCGGTGCGCCGCTCGACCTCCCGGAGGTCGCGTGGACCGGACCCGACCTCCCCGGCGAGCCGCTGGGCGCCGGTCTCGGCTGCGTGGTCGCGCCGGTGGAGGAGGTCCGGGCCGCCGCCTCGGGCGCCAGCACGGCGACCCCGTGGACGACGCCGGACGGTGCCCGCTGGTCGCTGACCTTCCGGCCGCTGCTGCCGCACGAGTCCGGCTGCGCGGACCTCACCGGGTGAGTGGGGACCGGGCAGGGCAGGCTGGGCCGGTGGCCGACCCCGAAGAGCTGACCCCCACCGCGCCGCGGCCGGCGGGGCGGACCGTCTTCACCCAGAGCTGGCGGGACCTGGCGTTCCTGCACTGGGCGGTCGACCCGGCGCTGGTCGCGCCGCTGCTGCCGGCCGGCACCACCCCCGACCTGCTCGACGGCGTGACCTACGTCGGGCTGATCCCCTTCCGGATGCACCGGATCGGCTTCCTCGGCGCACCGGGCCTGCCCTACCTCGGGTCGTTCCCGGAGACCAACGTGCGGCTGTACTCGGTCGACGCGCTGGGCCGCCGCGGCGTCGTCTTCCGCTCGCTGGAAGCCAGCCGGCTGCTGCCGGTGCTCGCCGCCCGCTGGGTCGCCCGACTGCCCTACACCTGGGCCGGCATGGACGTCACCCGGGACGGCGACCAGGTCAGCTACACGTCCGCGCGCCGCTGGCCCGGCCCGCGCGGCGCGCACAGCCGCGTGCGGGTGCAGGTCGGCGAGCGGCTGCCCGGCGGTGACCCGCTGGGGACCTTCCTCACCGCGCGCTGGGGGCTGCACCGCCCCGGCCGACGCGGGCCGGTCTACTGGCCCAACGAGCACGACGAGTGGCCGCTGCACCGGGCCGAGCTGCTCGAGCTGGACGAGTCGCTGCTGGCCGCGGCCGGGCTGCCGGGCGTCACCGGGGCGCCGGACAGCGTGCTGTTCTCCGCCGGGGTCGCGGTGCGGTTCGGGCCGCCGGTGACGTGGCCGGCCGCACGTGGTCGACTCAGGTCATGAGCACCCCTCCCGCGGACGCCGTCCGCTTCGGCCTGGTCGGCTACGGCTTCGGCGGCCGGTACTTCCACGCCCCGTTGATCGCCGCCGCGGCCGAGTGCACGCTGCTGGGCGTGGTGACCCGCTCCGCCGACCGCCGCGAGCTGCTGGCCCGCGAGCACCCGGGCGCTGCCGCGTTCGACTCCCTGGAGCAGCTGGTCGACGCCGGCGCGGAGGCGGTGGCCATCTCCACGCCCGCCGACACCCACAGCGAGCTCACCGACCGCGCCCTGGACCTGGGCCTGGCCGTGGTCTGCGACAAGCCGTTCGCACTGGACGCCGCGGCTGCACGGGCATCGGTGGAGAAGGCCGAGCGGCTGGGCCTGCCCCTGGCGCCGTACCAGAACCGGCGCTGGGACTCCGACTTCCGCACCGTGCGCGCGCTGGTCACCGACGGCGTCCTGGGCACCGTCACCCGGTTCGAGTCGCGGTTCGAGCGCTTCACCCCCGAGCCCGGCCCGGCCCCCTCCGGCGGCGGCACCCTGCTGGACTTCGGCAGTCACCTCGTCGACCAGGCCCTGGTGCTGCTCGGCCCGGTGGCCACCGTCTACGCCGAGTGGCGGCTGCGCGACAGCGGCCTGGACGACGACGTGCTGGTGGCCCTGACCCACACCTCCGGCGCGCACTCGCTGCTGGCCGGCAGCTGGAGCGAGGGGGCGCCGGGCTGGCGGTTCCGGGTGACCGGCACGACCGGCAGCTACGTCGTCGACGGCCCGATGGACGGCCAGGAGGACGCGCTGGTCGCCGGGCAGAGCCCGAGCACCCTCGGCGACGCGTGGGGCGCCGAGCCCGAGGCGCGCTGGGGCCGGCTGCGCAGCGGTGACACCGGTGCGGTCGTGCCCACGCTCCCCGGCGCCTGGGACACCTTCTACCCGACCTTCGCCGCCGCCGTCCGCGGCCGTGGCCTGGTCCCGGTCGACGCCCGGGACGCCGTCGCCACCGCCACCGTGCTCGACGCCGCCCGGCGCAGCGCCACCGAGGGCGTCGTCGTCCGCCTCGGCTGAGGTGGAGTGGATCCGTCGCGCTCACGCCGACGGATCCACTCCGCCACAGCGGGCTCACGGGAGTGGCACACTCGGTGAGAGGCGTGGCCGTCGGCCGCACCGAGCAGGAGGTCAGCATGCCGATCGACGCCGGGAGCCTCCACTTCGCCGTCGGCCCGGGCATCGCGCTGGTGGCCCTGGCGGTCATCGCCCTCTTCGCCCGCTGGGCCTTCGGCTCCGGCTCGACGTCCAGGCCGGTCAAGGCCGAGGAGCTCCTCACCCCCGTGGCGACGCTGACCCGGCGGGAGTCCGCGCTGGCGCTGCGAGCCGTGCTGTCCGACGCCGGCATCCGGTCCACGATCCGGGAGCCCGCCGCACATCGCGCCGACGTGCTGGTCTTCCCCGAAGACCTCGCCCGGGCCCGCGCGCTAGCGCTCTCCTTCGGCGCCTGACGGAGGACCCCCGCGCCCCCCGGACCTCGCTCCGCTCGGACCGGGTCCCTGCGCGGGGGCCGACGACTCAGCTGGGGCACTGGGTGCGCTCGATCTGGACGCCGACGCCGCGCAGCTGCTCGAGGAAGTCGGGGTAGCCGCGGTCGACGTGGTGCACGTCCTGGACCTCGGTGACCCCGTCGGTCAGCAGGCCGGCCAGCACCAGGCCCGCGCCGGCGCGGATGTCGGTGGCCAGCACCGGCGCGCTGGAGAGCCGCTCGCGGCCACGGACGACCGCGTGGTGGCCGTCGATGCGCACGTCGGCGCCCAGCCGGACCAGCTCGTTGACGAACATGAACCGGCCCTCGAACACGTTCTCGGTGATCAGCGCGGTGCCGGTGGAGACCGCCGCCAGCGCCACCGCCATCGGCTGCAGGTCGGTCGGGAAGCCCGGGTAGGGCAGCGTGACGACGTCCACGCCGCGGGGCCGCTCCTCCATCGTCACCCGGACGCCGTCGGCCTGCGGCTCCACGGTGGCGCCGGCGGTGACCAGCTTGTCCAGCGCGACGGCCAGGTGGTCGGCCACGGCCCGCTCGATGACCAGGTCGCCGCGGGTCATCACCGCACCGATCGCCCAGGTGCCGGCCACGATCCGGTCCGGCACGGTCGAGTAGGAGACGGGGCTCAGGCCCGCCACGCCCTCCACGGTGATCGTCGAGGTGCCCGCGCCGTCGATGCGGGCGCCCATCGCGACCAGCATCCGGCACAGGTCGACGATCTCCGGCTCGCGGGCGGCGTTGTCGACGACCGTGGTGCCCTCGGCCAGCACGGCGGCCATGACCAGGTTCTCGGTGGCCCCCACCGAGGGGAAGTCCAGCCAGATGGAGGTGCCGATCAGCCGGGGTGCGGTGGCGACGAGGAAGCCGTGCTCGCTGACGATGGTGGCGCCCAGCCGCTCGAGGCCGGCGATGTGCATGTCGAGCCCGCGGGAGCCGATGGCGTCACCGCCGGGCAGGGCGACCTTGGCGGTGCCCAGCCGGGCGACCAGCGGGCCCAGCACGCTGATCGAGGCCCGCATCCGCCGGACCAGGTCGTAGTCGGTCTCGCTGGAAGGCTCCTCCGGGACGTCGATGAGCACCCGGCCGCCACCACTCGGACTGCCACCGGGCTCCAGCGGGTAGCGCTCGAAGCTGACCCCGCAGCCGAGCCGCCGCAGCACCTCGCTCATGATCGACACGTCGAGGATGTCGGGCACCTCGTCCAGCGTCGTCCGTCCCGGGGCCAGCAGCGCCGCCGCCATCAGCTTCAGCGCACTGTTCTTGGCCCCGGTGACCCGGACCCGACCGCGCAGGGACGCCCCACCGGTCACCTCGAAGCACTCCACGCGCCCAGCCTAGAGGCGCCCGGCCGGGCGCCTGCGACCCGGAGCTGGCGACGCCCCCCGGCTCTCCCGTCTTACGCTCAGCACATGACCGTCCGGCTGACCCGCATCTACACCCGTACCGGTGACGCCGGGGAGACGCACCTGGGCGACATGAGCCGGGTGACCAAGACCGACCCGCGGCTGGTGGCCTACGCCGACGTCGACGAGACCAACAGCTCGATCGGTGTCGCGCTGGCCCTGGGCGGGCCCACCCCCGAGGTCGCCGAGCTGCTGCTCAGCATCCAGAACGACCTGTTCGACCTCGGCGCGGACCTGTCCACGCCCGTCCAGCCCGCACCGGCGCACCCCCCGCTGCGGATCACCGCCGCCTACACCGAGCGGCTGGAGGCGGCCTGCGACGTCGCCAACGAGCGGCTGCCGGCGCTGACGTCGTTCGTGCTGCCCGGGGGCACCCCGCTGGCCGCGCTGCTGCACGCCTCCCGGACGGTCGCCCGCCGGGCCGAGCGCAGCGTCTGGGCCCTGCTGGCCGTCGACGCCGAGCGCACCAACGCCGAGAACGCGCGCTACCTCAACCGCCTGTCGGACCTGCTGTTCATCCTCGCCCGCTCGGCCAACCCGGACGGCGACGTCCTGTGGGAGCCGGGCGCGCACAGCGGCGTCCACGCCCAGCGCGCCGCCCGCCGCTAGCTCGGGAACGGCCCCGCCGCAGGGGCCCGCGCTGAGCTGGCGGGGTGTGCGGGGCAGCGGGGTCCTTCAGCGGTCGACGGGCGGGGCCGACTCGATCCAGGACAGGAAGCCGGTCACCGTCGACAGGTCCATCGCCAGCTCCTGCGGCCCGGCGCCGGTGCGGCAGGTGAGGATGACCGTCTCGTTCGGCAGGGACAGGTCCGCCGACGTGGGCCGGCGCCGGGCGTCGACCTGGAACTGCGAGCGGCACAACCGGCGGTTGGGCCGCACGGACAGCGAGAGCGCGCGGTACCAGAGCAGGTCGTTGCCGGAGTACCAGGCGACGCCGACCGCCCAGCGCGGCGCCCCGGGGGCCCGCAGCCACATGGTGACCGCGCCCAGCCCGGAGAGCAGGAAGTGGCGCCGCAGCAGGAACGCGGCGACCAGCGCCACCACCAGGACGGCGAGGACGACCAGGAGGGCGGTGGTCACCGGGGCTGGCTGTCGGCCGCTGCAGGGGTGGTGGCGGTGGGGCGGGTGTGGGTCAGGCGTCCTGGCCGGCGGCGCGCAGCCGGGACTCGGCTCGCCGGGCGGCGGCCAGCGCCTCGGGGTCGTCGCCGGCGGCCTCGGCGCGGCGGAGCGCCTCGCGGGCACGCTCCACGTCGATGTCGGTGGAGAACTCGGCCGTCTCGGCGAGGATGGACACCCCGCGCTCGGTCACCGAGAGGAAGCCACCGTGGGCGGCGACGACGAGGTCCTCACCGGACTCGGGACGGATGCGAACCACGCCGCCGGGGGCGAGCTCGCCGAGCAGCGGTGCATGGCCGGGCAGGACGCCGAGCTCACCCTCGGTCGTACGGGCGATCACCATGCTGGCCTCACCGGACCAGATCATCTTCTCGACGGCCACGAGCTCGACCTGCAGGGTCGCCACGTCTCTCCTCCGGGTCCACCAGCCGGCCCGTCAGGGCGGCGGTGCGGGTCGCCGGTCCGGACGGATCCGGCGACGGGTGTGCCCCCACTCTAGCGGCGTGTCGCAGCGCCCTGCGCCAGACCCGGTCGAGGAGCGGTCGGTCCGTCCAGGACAAGCACCCGGACGGGGGGCGTCCGCGGGGGTGTCGCCGCGGACGGGTGGGACGGGCGGGCTGCTCAGCTCCCGCAGCGGCGGTACAGCACGGTCCAGCGGCCCACGCGCAGCTGCGGGTGCCACACGACCGACGGGGGCGCCCAGTCGTCGGTGTCGAAGGACTCCCGGTCGGTCTGCACCGGCGCGTAGGGCGGCCAGCTCCACTGCACGGCGTCCTCGGGCAGGTCGGCCGCCGGCGCGGCCACCCCGCCGCCGACCGCGACCCTGCTGTTGCGTCGCAGCACCGCTGCGACCCCCGACCTGTGCACGAGCTGCTCCCGGCTCTGACGTCCGCCGGCCGGACGCGCCCTCCCCATCATCGGCCGCTCCGCCCGAGAGGTTGAGCCTCGCGTCACCCCGCCACCCGATCGGATGGACCCCTGCTCCGGCTCCACGGCCCGGCACGGCGACCCGCAGGAACGGCAACGGCCGGGCCCCCGTGGGGACCCGGCCGGTGCGCGACCCGTCCTGGTGCGGACGGGCTCTGGTTCAGCTCTTCTTCAGCTTGGCGTAGTTGGCCTCGAGGTCCTCGAGGCCACCGCACATGAAGAACGCCTGCTCCGGGACGTGGTCGTACTCGCCGGCCGCGACCGCCTTGAAGGCCTGCAGCGTCTCGCTGAGCGGGACGTAGGAACCCGGCTGCCCCGTGAAGGCCTCGGCCACGAACATGTTCTGCGAGAGGAAGCGCTCGATGCGCCGCGCACGGTTCACCGTGACCTTGTCCTCCTCACCGAGCTCGTCGATGCCGAGGATGGCGATGATGTCCTGCAGCTCCTGGTAGCGCTGCAGGATCCGCTGGACCTCGCGGGCGGTGTCGTAGTGCTCCTGCCCGACGTACTGGGCGTCGAGGATCCGGCTGGTGGAGTCCAGCGGGTCGACGGCCGGGTAGATGCCCTTCTCCGAGATCGGCCGGGAGAGCACCGTCGTCGCGTCGAGGTGGGCGAACGTCGTGTGGGGCGCCGGGTCGGTGATGTCGTCGGCGGGCACGTAGATGGCCTGCAGCGAGGTGATGGACCGGCCTCGGGTCGAGGTGATCCGCTCCTGCAGCTCGCCCATCTCGTCGGCCAGGGTCGGCTGGTAGCCCACGGCCGACGGCATGCGGCCCAGCAGCGTGGAGACCTCAGAGCCGGCCTGCGTGAAGCGGAAGATGTTGTCGATGAACAGCAGGACGTCCTGCTGGATCTCGTCGCGGAAGTACTCCGCCATCGTCAGCGCCGACAGGGCGACGCGCAGACGCGTGCCCGGCGGCTCGTCCATCTGGCCGAAGACCAGGGCGGTCGAGTTGATGACGCCGGACTCGGTCATCTCGGTGATGAGGTCGTTGCCCTCACGGGTGCGCTCGCCGACACCGGCGAACACCGACACGCCACCGAACTCCTGGGCGACGCGGCGGATCATCTCCTGGATGAGGACGGTCTTGCCCACGCCGGCCCCGCCGAACAGGCCGATCTTCCCGCCCTTGACGTAGGGGGTGAGCAGGTCGATGACCTTGATGCCGGTCTCGAGCAGCTCGGTGCGGCCCTCGAGCTGGTCGAACTTCGGCGCATGCCGGTGGATCGTCCAGTGCGGGGCGTCCTCGCCGTAGCCGGGGGTGTCCAGGCACTCGCCGAGTGCGTTGAACACGTGGCCGGTGACGGCCTCGCCGACGGGGACGGAGATGGCCGACCCGGTGTCCCGGACCTGCGCACCGCGGACCAGGCCGTCGGTGGGGGCCATCGAGATGGTGCGGACCACGTTGTCACCCAGGTGCTGGGCGACCTCGAGGGTCAGCGTCTTGCCCAGGTCGGCCAGGGTGACGTCGACCTTCAGCGCGTTGAACAGGTCGGGCATCGCGTCGCGGGGGAACTCGACGTCGACGACCGGCCCGGTGACCCGGACGACCCGGCCGGCGCCGGTGGTCCCCTGGGTGCTCGGACGATCCTCGGTGACGGTCATCTGTGCTGCTCTCCTGCCCTCGGGCTGTGTGGTCCCGGCTGACGTTCTCTGTCTTGAGTGTCCCCGGTCGTGGCGGCGGGTGCCGCCACGACCGGGGCAGTGCTGCGGTGCCGCTCGTTCAGTTGTCGGAGCCCGAGGTCACCAGCGCGTCGGCGCCGCCGACGATCTCGCTGATCTCCTGGGTGATCTCCGCCTGACGCGCCTGGTTGGCCTGACGGGCGAGGTTCTTCGCCAGTTCCTCGGCGTTGTCCGAGGCCGACTTCATCGCCCGGCGACGCGACGCCGACTCCGAGGCGGCTGCCTCGAGCATCGCCGCGTAGATGCGGGTGGTGACGTACTTCGGCAGCAGCGCGTCCAGCAGCGCCTCGGCCGACGGCTCGAACTCATAGGACGTCGGAACGTCGCTGGTCCGCTCGGCGGCGGGGGCCTCGTCGCGGAACTCGTCGACCTCCTCGACCACCAGCGGCGCCATCCGGTTGGCCACGGGGACCTGGGACAGCAGCGAGCGGAACTCGGTGTAGACGATGTGCAGCTCGTCGACGCCCTCGATGCCGTCGGCACCGCCGCCGGTCTCGTCGTCGTCCTCACCGGCGGTGAAGGCGGCGATGAGGGCGCGGCCGACCTCCTGGGCGTCCTCGTAACCCGGCTGCTCGGAGAAGCCGGTCCACGAGTCGACGATCGCCCGGTCACGGAACCGGTAGTACGTCTCGCCCTTGCGGCCGACGACGTAGAGCACGGGCTCCTTGCCCTCGCTGCGCAGCAGGCCGAGGAGCTCCTCGGTGCGGCGCAGGACGTTGACGTTGTAGGAGCCGGCGAACCCGCGGTCGGAGGTGATCACCAGGACCGCCACCCGCCGGGCGCCGGTGCGCTCGGTGAGCAGCGGGTGGTCCAGGCTGGCCGACCCGGCCAGGGCCGAGAGCACCCGGGTGATCTCCCGGGCGTAGGGCTTGGAGGCCTCCACCCGGTTCTGGGCGCGCACGATGCGGGCACCGGCGATCAGCTCCTGCGCCGAGAAGATCTTCTTCGTCGACTGCGTGGAGCGAATGCGGCGCCGCAACGCGCGGAGGGAACCGGCCATGGTCAGCGGCCTCGCTTGACCTGGACGGTCTCCTGGCCACGGTCACCGGCGGCCATGGCCTCCACCTCGGGCTCGTGGCCCTTGAGCTTCTCGCCCTCGGAGGTGGTGAACCGGCCGTAGAAGGTCTCGACGGCCCGCTCCAGGCTGCTCACCGTGTCGGCGGACAGCTGCTTGGAGTTGCGGATGTCGTCGAAGATCGTGTTGTCGCCCCGAGAGATGAACTCCTGGAACTCCGACTCGAAGCGGCGCACGTCCGGGATCGGGACCAGGTCCAGCTTGCCGGTGGTGCCCAGCCACAGCGAGACGACCTCCCGCTCGACCGGGAACGGCGAGTACTGGCCCTGCTTGAGCAGCTCGACCAGGCGCTGACCTCTGTCCAGGGTGGACCGGCTGGTGGCGTCCAGGTCCGAGGAGAACGAGGCGAAGGCCTCGAGCTCGCGGTACTGGGCCAGGTCCAGCCGCAGTCGGCCGGCGACGGACTTCATCGCCTTGATCTGGGCCGAGCCACCGACGCGGGACACCGAGACACCGACGTTGATCGCCGGGCGGACACCGGAGTTGAACAGACCGGTCTCGAGGAAGATCTGCCCGTCGGTGATCGAGATGACGTTGGTCGGGATGTACGCCGAGACGTCGTTGCCCTTGGTCTCGATGAGCGGCAGGCCGGTCATCGAGCCCGCGCCCAGCTCGTCCGAGAGCTTCGCGCAGCGCTCGAGCAGGCGGGAGTGCAGGTAGAAGACGTCGCCGGGGTAGGCCTCGCGGCCCGGCGGGCGACGGAGCAGCAGCGACACGGCGCGGTAGGCCTCGGCCTGCTTGGACAGGTCGTCGAACACGATCAGGACGTGCTTGCCCTCGTACATCCAGTGCTGGCCGATGGCCGAGCCGGTGTAGGGGGCGATGTACTTGAAGCCGGCCGGCTCGGACGCGGGGGCCGCGACGATGGTCGTGTACTCCATCGCGCCCGCGTCCTCCAGCGCCGCGCGCGTGGCGGCGATGGTGGAGCCCTTCTGGCCCACGGCGACGTAGATGCAGCGGACCTGCTGCGCCGGGTCGCCGGTCGCCCAGGCCTGCTTCTGGTTGATGATCGTGTCCAGCGCGATCGCCGACTTGCCGGTCTGGCGGTCACCGATGATCAGCTGACGCTGGCCGCGGCCGATCGGGGTCATGGCGTCGATGGCCTTGATCCCGGTCTGCATCGGCTCGTGCACCGACTGGCGCTGGACGACGGAGGGGGCCTGGAGCTCCAGGGCGCGACGACCGCTGGTGGCGATCGGGCCGGCACCGTCGATCGGGTTGCCGAGCGGGTCGACGACCCGGCCCAGGTAGCCGTCGCCCACGGCCACGGAGAGGACCTCGCCGGTCCGGCGGACCGTCTGGCCCTCCTCGATCCCGGCAAAGTCGCCCAGGATGACGACGCCGACCTCGCGCACGTCGAGGTTCAGCGCCAGACCGCGGACGCCGCCCTCGAACTCGAGGAGCTCGTTGGTCATGACCGAGGGCAGGCCCTCGACCCGGGCGATGCCGTCGCCGGCCTCGGTGACGACCCCGACCTCTTCCCGGGAGACGTCCGGGGTGTAGTCGGAGACGTAGTTCTGGATCGCACTGCGGATCTCGTCCGCGGAGATCGTCAGCTCGGCCATGGCTTCGCGTCCTCTTCTGCTGGTGTCTGTGGTGGTGCGGTGCAGCGCACGGTCGGCGGTGCCGGCCGGCTGGGGTCGGTCGTCAGCCGGCCAGGCGACGCCCGGCCTGCTCCAGGCGGTGCGCGATGCTGCCGTCGATGACCTCGTCGTCGACGCGGATCACCAGACCGCCGAGCACGTCGGGGTCGACCTGGACCTGCAGGCCCATCGTCCTCCCGTACAGCCGCTCGAGGGTGGCGGTGAGCCGCTGTTCCTGCACGGCCGTCAGCGGGACGGCGCTGACCACGTGGGCGACCGACTGGCCACGCCGGCGAGCCGCCGCCGTGGACAACCGCTCGACCTCGTTCTCCGCGTTGTGCACGTGCGAGCTGGTCAGCGCGTTCCGGACGAGCCGCTCGGTGACCGGGCTGACCTTGCCGGCCAGCAGCCGGTCGAGCAGGGCGGTCTTGCCCTCCCGCGGCGCCGACCGGTTCCCGAGGATCCGGGCCAGGTCTGCGTCGGCGGACACGATGCGGGAGAACCGGAAGAGCTCGTCCTCCACGCTGTCGAGCTCCCCGCGCGAGTCGGCTGCGTCCAGCGCCGCCTCGATCGCGAGGGTCTCCATGGCCTCGACCAGGTCCAGCGGCCGCGACCATCGCTGCCGCGCGACGGTCTCGACCACCGCGAGGGTGTCTGCGCCGACCTGGGTCGACAGCAGACGACGGGCCAGGCCCGCCCGGTCCTCCGGACGCACGGAGGCGTCCGACAGGGCCCGGCGGAGCGAGGGCTGACCGTCGAGCACGTGGGCCACGGCGTAGAGCTCGTCGGCCAGCGTCAGGAGCGCGTCACCGCGGGTCCGGCTGCGTGCGCCGGCGGTGTGCTCCAGGAGGCTGGCGCGCGACTCCTCCATCGCGGCCCGACTGGAGGCGTGCATCAGCGGGCGTCCTGCGGGACGTACGCCGAGCTGCCGCCACGACCGTCGGCGGAGCCGGTGGTCGCTGCGGTGCCCGTGGTGGCCGACGTGCCCGTGGTGGCCGACATGCCGTCGAGGTCGTCGAGGAACCGGTCCACGGTGCCGCTGCGGCGCGCGTCGTCGGCGAGGGACTCCCCGACGACCTTGCCGGCCAGGCTGACCGCGAGCGTGCCGATCTGGCCACGCAGCTCGTTGAGGACCTGCTGCCGGGACGCGGTGAGCTGCTCCTCGCCGCGGGCGATGATGCGGGCCGACTCGGTCTGCGCCTGGGCGCGGAGCTCCTCGATGATCTGCTGCCCCTCGGCGCGCGCGTCGTCGCGGATCTTCGCCGCCTCGGCCTGGGCCTCGGCGAGCTGCGCCCGGTACTGCGCCAGCGCGGCCTTCGCCTCGGCCTGCATGGCGTCGGCGCGCTCGATGCCGCCCTCGATCGCCTCGCGACGGGCCACGAACGTCTTCTCCATCTGCGGGAAGACGAACTTGGCCAGCACGAAGTAGAGGATCGCGAAGGCGATGACGCCCACGATGATCTCGCCGATCGGCGGGAGCAGCGGGTTGGCGCTCTCCGCGGCCAGGATGTTCATGCTCTGCACGTCCCTACGTCAGCTGGGTCGGTCGCCGGTGGAGGGTCAGGTCACTGCCCGAAGATGAAGGGGACGACCAGACCGATGAGCGCGAGCGCCTCGGAGAGGGCGGCACCCAGGAAGGCGTAGGTACGGGTCAGGCCGGCGGACTCGGGCTGGCGGGCGGTCGCCTGGATGTAGGCGGCCCACACGATGCCGACACCGATGCCGGGGCCGATCGCGGCGAGGCCGTAGCCGACCGAACCGATGCTGCCGGTCAGCTCTGCGAGAACGTCCATTGCGGGGTGTGCCTCCTGTGTCGGTCGCCCGAGGTCGTCTCGGGCGGCTGGCGGGGTGGTGCGGGTGGTGCAGCTCTGGGGTGGTGCAGCTCAGGGGTGGTGCGGTGGATCAGTGCGCGGGCTCGACTGCGCCGTTGAGGTAGGTCGCGGTCAGCACGGTGAAGACGTAGGCCTGCAGCACGATCACCAGCAGCTCGAAGAACGTCATCACGATCGCCATGATCAGCGAGAACGGCGCGAAGATCGCCGACAGGTTGCCCACCTGGAGCAGGTAGACCGCACCCAGCGAGAAGACCACCAGGAGCATGTGGCCGGCGAACATGTTGGCGAAGAGTCGGACGGCCAGGGTGAAGGGCCGGATCACGAAGACCTGGAGCAGTTCGATCGGCGTGACGAGGATCAGCGCGGCCTTCGGGACGCCCGGCGGGATGGCCGCGTCCTTGAAGTACTTCGCGGCGCCCTGCTCGCGGATGCCGATGTAGTTGTAGAGCACCCACACGAACACGGCCAGGACCAGCGGGAACGCGAACTTGCTCATCGGCGAGATCTGGAAGAACGGCACGATGCTCATCGCGTTGTTCGCCAGGATGAAGAAGAACAGCGAGCCGAGGAACGGCGCGAACGGCAGGCCCTTCGGTCCGATCACGTCGCGGGCGATGCCGTCGCGCACCACGGAGTAGCCGCTCTCGGCCAGCCACTGCAGCTTGCCCGGCACGATGCCCGGGCGGCGCACCGCCAGGACCAGCAGCAGCATGATCGCCGCCGTCGCGATGAAGAGGATGAACGTGATGCGGGTGAACTCGAAGTCGATGCCGAACAGCGAGAACGACACGAGCGACTCGGGGTAGAACTCCGCGATGGTGGGAGCCTGGAACCCGCTGTCGCCCTCACTGCCTTCAGCGGCGAGCACGTTGACGAGCGCGAGGGCGCTGGAGGTCACCGGTGTCCCTTCTGCGTCCTGGGCTGACTCGATCGGCCACCCGGGCGGTTGTGTCCTGTCCCCCGACCGGCCGGTGGCACGGGCGGGGCGTATTTCATGATGATGAGGTAGATCGCCACGCCGAGGCCGAGCAAGAGCCCGACCAGGGCCAGGAACTGCGTTCCGAGCCAGCGATCCAGCGCGAGCCCGGCGCCACCCCAGACGATGATCCCCGACAACATCGTGCCGGTGATCCCCCAGCCGACATCAGCGCCACTGTGCTGCTGCTGGTCAGGGGTCTTGGGTCGCGGTCGGGTTCCCCCGCGGGCGGGAGTGTCCTCGGCCATCGGCGGGGACACTATCAGCCGCTTGTCGTGCGGCTTTCCGGGTCACCCGCAGGGGGTGACGAGACGGCGGCGGGGTCGCCGGCCGGGCGCGTCGGGCGCGGAGCCGGCGGCGTGACGTAATAGAGCTGGCGGGTCCACACCCACCGGCTCTGCACGACGCTCCAGAAGAGCGCTCCGGCGATGACCGTCCAGCCGAGCACCTGCAGGTCCAGCCAGCCGTCCTCGGGCAGCGACTCGAAGACCGCCCCGACGACGGCGACCTTGATCACGAAGGTGCCCAGCGCCGCCGGCAGGGTGAAGGCGTCGCCGAGCCGGCCGGCCCAGGCGATCACCGCCCCGGAGAGGCAGAAGAACAACGCGACGACGCCGGCCCCGAGCAGCACGCTGACCGCAGCGGCCCAGCTCATGACCAGGCCGACCACCACCGCGGCGACCGCTGCGGCGGGCATGCTGGCCAGCAGCCCGGCGCGCAGGAACGACAAGCTCCACGGGCTGACGCCCCGCTCCGGCGCGGCGGTCACCGGGGCACCGTCGCCGTCGTGGAGCCCGTGGACGGCAGGGCCACCGGCCCGGCGGTCTCACCGCGCACGCTGCGGCTGGCCGGGTGGGCGGCGCGGCTGCGCTCCTTGAGCGCGGCGATCTCCGCCTGCCGGGCGGCGATCGCCGCACGGCGGGCCCGCGGGCTCAGCACGACGACCACACCCACCACCAGCAGGGCACCGATCACGACCAGCACCTCGACGGTGCCGCCGGTGATGGACAGCGCCACGGCGCCGAAGCTGAGCAGGGCGGCCCAGAAGTAGATGATCAGCACGGCCCTCCGGTGCGAGTGCCCGATCGACAGCAGCCGGTGGTGCAGGTGCATCTTGTCCGGCCGGAACGGCGACTGGCCGCGCCGGGTGCGCCGGACCACGGCCATCACCAGGTCGGCGAACGGGATGAACAGGACCGCCGCCGGCACCAGCAGCGGCAGCATCAGCGGCAGCAGCCCGGCGGCCGAGCTCAGCGTCTGCGAGTCGGTCTGCCCGGTGGCCGAGACGGCGGCGGCCGAGAGCATCAGCCCGACCAGCATCGACCCGGAGTCGCCCATGAAGATCCGGGCCGGGCTGAAGTTGTGCGGCAGGAAACCCAGGCACGCGCCGGCCAGGACGGCGGTGATCAGCGCCGGTGCGCTGGCCACGTCGTCGTAGCCGACCAGCCCGAGGTGGTAGCTGTAGGCGAAGAAGGCCAGCGCCGCGATCGCCGAGACCCCGGCGGCCAGCCCGTCGAGGCCGTCGATGAAGTTGAGCGCGTTCACCGTGAGCACGGTCAGCGCGATGGTGGCCGGCACCCCGACGTCCGGGCCCAGCGAGAGGGTGCCGATGTCGGCGACCGGCAGGAACAGGTAGGCCAGCTGGACGCCCAGCAGCACCATGACCCCGGCCGAGGCGATCTGGCCGGTCAGCTTGGTGAGCGCGTCGAGGCCGAACCGGTCGTCCAGGACGCCGAGCAGGCAGATCAGCCCGCCGGCGACCAGGACGGCGATCGTCTGGGTGCTGAACTCGAAGCTGCGCTGCAGCGAGGGCAGCTGGGCGGCGACCAGCACGCCGGCGGCGACCCCGAGGTACATCGCCACCCCCCCGCCCCGCGGGGTGGGGATGACGTGCACGTCGCGGTCACGCACCGCGGCCATCACCCGGAACCGGACCGCCGCCACCCGCACCACCGGGGTGGCCAGGAAGGTGACCAGGGCGGCGGCCAGCAGGACGACGGCGTACTCGCGCATGGGCTCAGACGGCCCGGACGGGCTCGGGGTACGCCGGATGGGCGCTGACGAGCTTCGCCACGCCTGCGGCGACCTCGGCGGTGCGGGAGCCGTCGGCGTCCCGGATCGCCGTCCCGATGAGCTGGGCGATCTCGGCCATGTCGGCCTCGACCATCCCCTGGGTGGTGACCGAGGGGCTGCCGACGCGGATGCCGGAGGCGATGGACGCCGGCTGCGGGTCGAAGGGGATCGCGTTCTTGTTCAACACGATGCCGGCGGCGTCGCAGCGGGCCTCGGCGACCTTTCCGGTGACCAGCTCGCCGGCGGTGTCGGTGACCTCCCGCAGGTCCAGCAGCGCCAGGTGGGTGTCGGTGCCCCCGGCGACCGGGCGCAGGCCCTCGGCGGCCAGGCCCGCGGTGAGCGCCTGGGCGTTGGCGACGACCTGGCGGGTGTAGGCCTGGTACTCCGGCTGCAGGCACTCCTTGAGGTTCACCGCCTTGGCGGCGACGGCGTGCATGAGCGGGCCGCCCTGCATCATCGGGAACGCCGACTTGTCGATGGCCTTGGCGTGCTCGGCCTTGCAGACGATCGCCCCACCGCGCGGACCGCGCAGCACCTTGTGGGTGGTGAAGGTGACGACGTCGGCGTACGGCACCGGCGAGGGGATGGCCTTGCCGGCGACCAGGCCGATGAAGTGCGCCGCGTCGACCATGAAGATCGCGCCGACCTCGTCGGCGATCTCCCGGAACGCGGCGAAGTCGATCAGCCGCGGGATCGCCGAGCCGCCGGCGATGATCAGCTTCGGCCGGTGTTCGCGGGCCAGGTCGCGCACCTGGTCGTAGTCGATGTGCTCCGTCTCCGGGTCGACCCCGTACTGGACGGCGTTGAACCACTTGCCCGAGAAGGAGACCTTGGTGCCGTGGGTCAGGTGCCCGCCGTGCGGCAGGGCCATGCCGAGCAGCGTGTCGCCGGGCTGCAGGAAGGCGCCGTAGGCGGCCAGGTTGGCGCTGGCACCGGAGTGCGGCTGCAGGTTGGCGTGCTCGGCGCCGAAGAGCTCCTTGGCCCGCTCGATGCCCAACGACTCCGCGCGGTCGACGACCTCGCAGCCGCCGTAGTACCGGCGGCCGGGGTATCCCTCGGCGTACTTGTTCGACAGCGTGCTCCCCAGCGCGGCGAGCACCGCGGGGCTGGTGAAGTTCTCGCTGGCGATCAGCTGGAGCCCGCTGCGGAGCCGGTCGAGCTCGTCGACGACGACGCTGGAGATCTCCGGGTCGAAGGCGGCCAGGGCGTCGAAGTCAGGACCCCAGTACGGGGTCGTGGCGGGGGTGCTCATCGCGGGTGCACTCCTGCTGCTCGGTGCCGGTGCCCGCGCGCACCCTCGAGCGGGCGCACACGGCTGTCGCACCACGGTATCGCTCTGGCATGGCGATCCTCCGGACCGCACCGCGGCCAGCGGCCGGGAGCCGGCTAGTCGGTGATCTCCGGGACGACGGCGCGGAGTGCTTCGAGGTCGATGGCGCCCAGGCGCAGCACCCGCGGGACCGGGGTGGTGCAGTCGACGATGGTGCTGGCCGCGGAGCTCGTCCGGGAGCCGCCGTCGAGCACGACCGCGGCCATCTCACCGAGCTGGTAGACGGCCTCGGCGGCGCTCGTCGCGGCGGGCCGGCCGGAGCGGTTGGCGCTGGAGACCGCGAGCGGGCCGGTCCGCCGCAGCAGGTCGCGGGTGATGTCGTCGGCGGGCAGCCGGACGGCGACCGTGCCCTCCGCGTCACCGAGGTCCCAGGCGAGCGTGGGGGCGTGCTCCACGACCAGCGTGAGGCCGCCGGGCCAGAACGCCTCGGCCAGCGTGGTCGCCGCCGGCGGGACGGTGGTGACCAGCCCGACCAGCGTGGACGCCTCGCCGATCAGCACGGGCACCGGCATGTTCCGCCCGCGGTTCTTCGCCGCCAGCAGCTTGCCGACCGCCCCCGGGGTGAAGGCGTCGGCCGCCACCCCGTAGACCGTGTCGGTCGGGGTGAGCACCAGGTCGCCGCGGGAGAGGGCAAGGGCGGCGGCGGTCAGGCCCGCCTCGCGCTGGTCGGGGTCGCTGCAGTCGTAGAGGTCCGCCACGGCTCGGGAGTCTCCCCCACCTTCGCTGCGCCCGTGCAACAGGTGGGTGTACCCGCGGTGTGCGCCGCCCTCGTCCTGCTGGCCGGCTGCGGCGCGTCGCACGAGGAGGCACCGCCGCCGTCCGGGCCACCGGTCGCCGCGCTGACCGGGCTGCCCGCCGGTGCTCGGGTCGACTACCAGCTCGGTGGCCCCCACCCGCCCGCAGCGAGCGTCGCCGGCGTCGTCCGAGACCGCACCGCGACGCCGGCCGCCGGCCTGTGGTCGGCCTGTCACGTCAACGCCTCCCAGACCCAGCCCGGGAGCTCAGGCTGCCGGCGGACCTGCTGCTGCACGGAGCGGACGGGCGGCCCGTGGAGGACCCGGACTGACGAAGGACCCCGCTGCCCCGCACCACTCGCGAGCTCGCGGCGGGACCCCGCAGCGGGGCCACGGCTGGGTTCACCGCGGTCGAGCCGGACGACCTGGACAGCTGGACCTGGTCCGACGGGCTGCTGGACGCCGACGACGCAGCGGCGACGGCCCGCGTCCTGGTCGACCGTGCACACGCCGCCGGGCTGGCGATCGGGCAGGAGGCCCCCCGAGCTGGCCGGGGCGGGACTGGGCTTCGACTACGCGGTGGCCGAGGACTGCGGCGCCTACGACGACTGCGCGGTCTGCACCGCCGGCTACGGCACCGTGCTGGACGTCGAGTACACCGACGAGGGGTTCGACGCGGCCTGCAGGACGCCCGGTCCGAGCGTGCAGCGGCGCGACCTCGACGTCACGCTGCCCGGCGACCCGGCCTACGTGGCGGCGTGGTGCCCGGACCGCTGAGCGGTCGTGTAGCGCGGGCGGCCGGCGAGGTCGGGGTGGTCGGCGACGTCGGTCCAGTGGCCGTGCGCCCGCACCAGCGCCGGCAGCGCGCTGCCCTGCAGGTCGGCGTGCTCGATGCCCAGCCAGCCCCCCGGACGCAGCAGCCGGACGGCGGTGTCGAGCAGGCCGCGGACGACGTCGAGCCCGTCGGGACCGCCCCACAGCGCCAGCGGCGGGTCGTGGTCGACGACCTCGCGGGGCAGCCGGGCGTCGTCCGGGACGTAGGGCGGGTTGGACACGACGACGTCGACGGCGCCGTCGAGCTCGGTGAGCAGCGCGGGGTCGGTCATGTCCCCGGACAGCACCTCGACCGGGGTGTCGCCGGCCGAGGCCCGGGTCGCGGCGTTGTGCCGGGTCCACTCGATGGCCCCGGGGTCCCGCTCGACGGCGAGCACGCGGACGCCGGGGTGCTCGTTGGCCACCGCGAGCGCGATCGCGCCGGAGCCGGTGCCCAGGTCGACGACGGTCGGCGCGGGCAGCCCGGCGATCCGCTCCAGCACCCAGCCGGCGACCAGCTCGGTCTCCGGCCGTGGGACGAACACGCCGGGGCCGACGGACAGCTCGAGGTGGCGGAAGGGCGCCGTCCCGGTCAGGTGCTGCAGCGGCACCCGGTCGGCCCGCTGCTCGACCAACGCGGCGAACCGCGCGACGGCGTCGTCGGGGACCTCACCGGTGGTGAGCAGCGCGGTGCGGGAGACCCCGAGGGCGGCGGCCAGCAACAGCTCCGCGTCGACCCGCGGGGACTCCACGCCGGCCTCGGCCAGCCGGGCCGCCGCCTCGCGGACCAGCTGCTGGGCGGTCAGGACTCCCCCGCCAGGAGCTCGGCGGTGTGCGCGGCGGTGAGCGCGTCCAGCACCGGGTCGAGCTCCCCGTCGAGGACGGCGTCGAGGTTGTGCGCCTTGAAGCCCACCCGGTGGTCGGAGAGGCGGTTCTCCGGGTAGTTGTACGTGCGCACCCGCTCGCTGCGGTCGACGGTGCGCACCTGGCTCCGGCGCTGGTCGGAGGCGGCGGCCTCGGCCTCCTCGCGGGCGGCGGCCAGCAGCCGGGAGCGCAGCACGCGCAGCGCGGACTCCCGGTTCTGCAGTTGGCTCTTCTCGTTCTGCGAGCTGACCACGATGCCGGTGGGCAGGTGGGTGATCCGCACCGCGGAGTCGGTGGTGTTCACGCTCTGCCCACCGGGGCCCGACGAGCGGAAGACGTCGATGCGCAGGTCGTTCGGGTCGACGGTGACGTCGACGTCCTCGGCCTCGGGCAGCACCAGGACGCCGACGGCGGAGGTGTGGATGCGGCCCTGGGACTCGGTGACCGGCACCCGCTGCACCCGGTGGACCCCGGCCTCGAACTTCAGCCGGCTGAAGATCCCCTCGTCGGTGCGGGACTTGATGGCCACCGCGACGTCCTTGTAACCGCCGAGCTCCGCCGGGACCGCCTCGAGGACCTCGATCGCCCAGCCGCGCCGCTCGGCGTAGCGCAGGTACATCCGCAGCATGTCGCCGACGAACAGCGCGGACTCCGCGCCGCCCTCCCCCGCCTTGACCTCGAGGATGACGTCCTTCTCGTCGTCGGGGTCCTTGGGCAGCAGCAGCTCGTTCAGCCGGGCGCTCAGCTCGCCGACGGACGCCTCGAGCTGCTCGGCCTCGGCGACGAACGACAGGTCGTCAGCGGCGAACTCCTGGGCCGCGCCCAGGTCGTCGCGGGCGGCGTCCAGCGCGCGGACGGTCTCGACCACCGGGGCGAGGGCGGCGTAGCGGCGGCCCAGCCGGCGGGCGCGGGCGGCGTCGGCGTGCACGGCGGGGTCGGCGAGCTCGGCCTCGAGGTCACGGTGCTCCGCGAGCAGGCCGGCGAGCCGGTCGTTGCCGGACTCGGGACTGCTCACGGGCACTCTCCTGGCGTCGAGGGGTGGGCTGCTGTCCGGACATGACGACGGCGCCTGTGCCGCTCTCCGGGGAGAGCGGCACAGGCGCCGTCGGGGGTGCTACTTCTCGGCGTCGGTGCTGGCGCCGGTGTTGCGCTTGCCGAACCGCTTCTCGAAGCGGGCGACGCGGCCACCGGTGTCCAGGATGCGCTGCTTGCCCGTGTAGAACGGGTGGCAGGCCGAGCAGGTCTCGACGGTCATGGTGCCGCCGGCCGCCGTGCTCTTGGTCTGGAACGTGTTGCCGCAACCGCAGGTCACCGTGGTGACGTGGTAGTCCGGGTGGATGTCGGCCTTCATGCCGGTACACCCTCTCTCTGGTCTCGTGGTCTGGTGTCTCACACGCCGCCGGGGTCTGGCCGACCCACGCGACGAAGGCTCGATGGACCAGTGTACGGCCCTCGCGAGGTGATGGAACGGCCCCCTCGCAGGGCCCCACCGCGAGCGTGCTCGCGGTGGGGGGCGAGAGGGTCCTTCCTCAGTCCTTCTCGCCCAGGCCCAGGGTCGTCTTCTGGACCTGCATGAGGAACTCGATGTTGTTGCGGGTCTTGCGCATGCGGTCGAGCAGCAGCTCGAGGGCCTGCTGGGGCTCCAGGGCCGAGAGCACCCGGCGCAGCTTGATCACGATCGCCAGCTCGTCCGGGGAGAGGAGGATCTCCTCCTTGCGGGTGCTGGAGGCGTTCACGTCGACGGCGGGGAAGACCCGCTTGTCGGCCAGCCGCCGGTCGAGCTTGAGCTCGGCGTTCCCGGTGCCCTTGAACTCCTCGAAGATGACCGTGTCCATCGTCGACCCGGTCTCGACCAGCGCCGAGGCGATGATCGTCAGCGAGCCGCCGTTCTCGATGTTGCGGGCGGCACCGAGGAAGCGCTTCGGCGGGTAGAGCGCCGTGGAGTCGACGCCACCGGAGAGGATGCGCCCGCTGGCGGGGGCCGCCAGGTTGTAGGCGCGGCCCAGCCGGGTGATCGAGTCCAGCAGGACGACGACGTCGTGGCCCATCTCGACCAGGCGCTTGGCCCGCTCGATCGACAGCTCCGCGACCGTGGTGTGGTCGGCCGGCGGCCGGTCGAAGGTCGAGGCGATGACCTCGCCCTTCACCGAGCGCTGCATGTCGGTGACCTCCTCGGGCCGCTCGTCGACGAGCACGACCATGAGGTGGACCTCGGGGTTGTTCACCGCGATGGCGTTGGCGATCGACTGCAGCACCATGGTCTTGCCGGCCTTGGGCGGGCTGACGATCAGGGCGCGCTGGCCCTTCCCGATCGGCATGACCAGGTCCATGATCCGGGTCGTCATCAGGTGCGACTCGGTCTCCAGCCGCAGGCGGTCCTGCGGGTAGAGCGGGGTCAGCTTGGTGAACTCCGGCCGGTCCTTGGCCTGCTCGGGGTCCAGGCCGTTGACCGACTCGAGCCGGACGAGCGCGTTGTACTTGTCCTTCTTCTCGCCCTCACGGGGCTGACGGACCGCACCGGTGATCGCGTCACCGCGGCGCAGGCCGTAGCGGCGCACCTGGGCCAGGGAGACGTAGACGTCGTTCGGGCCGGTGAGGTAGCCGGACGTGCGCACGAAGGCGTAGCTGTCCAGCACGTCCAGGATGCCGGCGACCGGCAGCAGGACGTCGTCGTCGCTGACGGCGGGCTCACCGGAGTCGAAGCGCTCGCGGCCACCGGGGGCGTTGCCGCCGCGGCGGTTGCGGTCGCGGTACCGGCGACCCCGGCGGCCACGGCCGTCGAAGTCGTCGTCGTCCTCGTCGGGGCGGGCGTCACGGTCGGCGCGCGCGGCGTCGGGGCGCTCGGTGCGGGTGTCCGTGCGGGCACCGTCCCGCCCGGCGTCACGCCCGTCGCGGCCGTCGCGGGCACCGTCGTTGGCGTTGCGGTTGCGGTTGCGGCCGCCCCGCTCCTCGCCGTCGCGGGCAGCGCCGTCACGGTTGCGGTCATCGCGGTCGGCACCGTCACGGGCCGGGCGGTCAGCACCGTCACGCGCCGGACGCTCGCCACCATCACGAGCCGGACGGTCAGCACCGTCACGGGCCGGACGGTCGCCACCGTCACGCACGGGACGCTCGCCACCCTCACGAGCCGGACGGTCGCCACCGTCACGGGCCGGACGGTCGCCACCGTCACGCACGGGACGCTCGCCACCCTCACGAGCCGGACGGTCGCCACCATCACGCACGGGACGGTCGCCACCATCACGCACGGGACGGTCGCCACCGTCACGCACGGGACGCTCGCCACCCTCACGAGCCGGACGGTCGCCACCGTCACGGGCGGGACGGTCGCCACCGTCACGCACGGGACGCTCGCCACCCTCACGAGCCGGACGGTCGCCACCGTCACGGGCGGCGCGCTCGCGGCGGGTGCGCGGCGGGCGCTCCTCCTCGGTGCGGGCCTCGACCTGCGAGTCCTGCGCGTCGCGGCCGCCGGCCTGGACCGGGGCACTGTCGGCGACGGCCGGCTCGGTCACGGTCTCGGCGGTGTCCACGGTCGGGGCGCCGGCGGGACGGCTGGCGCCGCGGCGGCGACGGCCGGTGGGGGCGGGGTCGGCCACGGCGTCCGGGGTGCTGTCGTCCGCGGGGGCGCCGGTGACCGGACCCCCGTTGGCGCCACCGCTGACCGGCGCCTCGAGCGGGGCGGCCGAGGCGGGGGCACTCGGGGCGGGCGGCGTGGTGTCGCCCGGGATGCTGTCGGCGCGGGGCGCCGGGGCATCAGCGGCGGGCGCGGAGCCAGTGGTGCCGGACCCGCCCACCTGCCGCTCGGAGATGGCGGCGACGAGGTCGCTCTTGCGCATCTTGCCGGTGCCGGCGATGCCCAGCTCGCCGGCCAGGCGCTGCAGCTCGGGCAGCAGCATCCCGGCCAGGCCGGTGCCGCGGCGACGGGAGCGGGCGGCCGCTCCGTTGCCGGCGGCTGCCTCGTCGGACGGTGCGCCGTCGAGGAGGTCGGTGGTCTCGCTCACGTACAGGTCCTTCCCTGCGGTGACCTGCGCCTACCAGCGCAGGAGGTGACCCGCTCCCTGAGGCGAGAGCCCTGGTGAGGACGTCCGCGTCGGCGGGGAGTGCACGGGTCTGTGGAGGTGCGAGGAGGTCGGCGGCGACGGATCGCGGCCCACGCCCCGCTCGAGGCGCGCCCGGAGGCGGCTACAACGTCAGCCTAGACACAGCCTGACGTCGCCCACAACACAGTCCGTCACCGGTGTGTTCCAGGCGACTCAGACGATACCGCACCGTGATCACGCCCCTGCGGGGTGACGACCGCGCCGTCGTGGTCGACGCGCAGCGGCAGGCAGGCCCACCCCTCGGGGACGGCGGCGGCCAGCTCGCGCACCGCCGCGGCCGGGGCCGGGTCGCCCGGGTGCTCGTCGGGGCCCAGCACGGCCAGCGCGAGCACGCACGGCCCGGCGCCGGAGACCACCGCGGCGTGACCGTCGGTGCGCAGCCGGGCCAGCAGCTCCGCGCTGGCGGGCATCGCCGCGGCACGCTGGGGCTGGTGCAGTCGGTCCTCGGTGCCCTCGAAGAGCAGCGCCGGGTCACGGGTGAGCGCGTGCACGAGCAGCGCCGAGCGGCCGGCGGCGTGGGCGGCGTCGGCGTGCGGCACGGTGGCCGGCAGCAGCCCGCGGGCCAGGTGGGTCGACAGCGTGGTGCCCGGGACGAAGAGCACCGGGGTGATGGTCGGGTCGACGGCCAGCCGGGCCGCCCGGGCGCCGGCCGGCGTCGTCCAGGACAGGGTCGCCCCGCCCAGCAGGCACGGCGCGACGTTGTCCGGGTGGCCCTCCAGCTCCGACAGCAGCCGCAGCACGGCCGCGTCGTCGACGGCGGTCACGTCGGGGCACAGCGCCCAGGCGGCGAGCACGCCGGCGGTGACGGCGGCGGCCGAGGAGCCCATCCCCCGGCCCTGCGGGATGCCGTTGCGTGCGGTGAGCCGGAGCCCGGACGGCGTCCAGCCCAGCTCGGCGCACGCCGCGCGGAACGCCTGCACGACCAGGTGCGACTCGTCGGTGGGCAGCTCGCCGGCGCCCTCACCGGAGACCTCGACGACCAGGCCGCCGTCGGTGACCGCGACGTCGAGGGTGTCCCAGCAGGTGAGCGCCAACCCGGCGCAGTCGAAGGCCGGCCCGAGGTTCGCGCTCGTCGCCGGCACCCGGATGCGGACTCCCCCGGCCCCGTTGCCCACCGTGGTGCTCAGAGCCCGAGCTGGGCGGCCGCCGCGGCGGCGTCGACCGGGACGGTGACCGGCACCGGCGCTCCGGAGATGGCCCACTCCGGGTCCTTGAGGCCGTTGCCGGTGACCGTGCAGACCACCCGCTGGCCCGGCTCCAGGCCGCCGGCCTCGGCGACCTGCAGCAGCCCGGCGACCGAGGCGGCCGAGGCCGGCTCGACGAAGACGGCCTCGCTGCGGGCCAGCAGCCGGTAGGCGGCCAGGATCGCCCGGTCGGTGACGGCGTCGATCCGGCCGCCGGACTCGTCCCGGGCGGCCAGCGCCTTGGTCCAGGACGCAGGGTTGCCGATCCGGATGGCGGTGGCGATCGTCTCGGGGCGCTCGACCACCCGGCCGGTCACGATCGGCGCGGCGCCGGCGGCCTGGAAGCCCCACATCGCCGGCGTGTGCGTGGCGGTGCCGTCAGCGGCGTACTCGCGGTAGCCCTGCCAGTAGGCGGTGATGTTGCCGGCGTTGCCGACCGGCAGGCAGTGCACGTCCGGGGCGTCGCCGAGGACGTCGACGATCTCGAACGCGGCCGTCTTCTGCCCCTCGATGCGGTACTGGTTGACGCTGTTGACCAGGCTGACCGGGTAGTCGATGGCGAGCTTGCTGGCCAGCGCCAGGCAGTCGTCGAAGTTGCCCTCGACCTGCAGCAGCTTGGCCCCGTGCACCAGCGCCTGGGCGAGCTTGCCGGTGGCGATCTTGCCCTGCGGCACGAGGACGGCGCAGGTCATCCCGGCGCGGGCGGCGTAGGCCGCGGCACTCGCGCTGGTGTTGCCGGTGGAGGCGCAGATGACGGCCTGGGCGCCCTCCTCGAGGGCCTTGGTGATCGCCATCGTCATGCCGCGGTCCTTGAACGACCCGGTCGGGTTGGCGCCCTCGACCTTGAGGAACACCTCGCAGCCGGTGCGGCGGGAGAGCTCCGGTGCGGGCACCAGCGGGGTCGCCCCCTCCTGCAGGGTCACCACCGGCGTCGACGGGCTCACCGGCAGCCGGTCCCGGTAGGCCTCGATCAGCCCCGGCCAGAACGGATGGACCGCTCCGCTCGACGTCGTCCCGGTCATGACAGCCCCTCGACTCGTAGGACGCTGGTGACGCCCCGGACAGCGGGCATCTCCCGCAGCTTCTCCACCGTGGTGGCCAGCGCCGCGTCGGGCGCCCGGTGGGTGACGATGACCAGTGTGGCGGCGTCGCCGTGCCCGTCCTGGCGGACGGTGGCGATGCTGACGCCGTGCGCGGCGAACTCCTGCGCGACCTGGGCCAGCACGCCCGGCACGTCCGCGACGTCCAGGCTCACGTGGTAGCGGGTGGGGGTGTCGGCCATCGGGCGCACGGTCAGCCCGGCGTAGCCGGTCGTCCCGGGGCCGGCCACGCCGTTGATGCGGTTGCGGGCGACGGCGACCAGGTCGCCCAGGACGGCGCTGGCGGTGGGCTCGCCGCCGGCCCCGCGTCCGTAGAACATCAGCTCGCCGGCGGCCTCGGCCTCGACGAAGACGGCGTTGAACGCCCCGCCGACCGCGGCCAGCGGGTGCGTCGTCGGGATCATCGCCGGGTGCACCCGGACGGCGACCGCGTCGTCGGCGCCGTTGGACCCGGCGACCCGCTCGCAGATGGCCAGCAGCTTGACCGTGCAGCCGATCTCCGCGGCCCGGGCGACATCGGTGGCCGAGACCGCGGAGATGCCCTCGCGGTACACGTCGGCGGCGGTCACCGGGGAGTGGAAGGCCAGCGAGGCCAGGATCGCGGCCTTCGCGGCGGCGTCGAAGCCGTCGACGTCGGCGGTCGGGTCGGCCTCGGCGTAACCCAGCTCGGTGGCCTCGGCCAGCGCCTCGCCGAAGCCGGCGCCGGTCTCGGCCATCCGGGACAGGATGTAGTTCGTCGTCCCGTTGACGATGCCCACGACCCGGCGCAGCTGGTCACCGGCCAGGGACTCCCGCAGCGGGCGCAGCAGCGGGATGGCCCCGGCGACGGCGGCCTCGTAGTAGAGGTCCACCCCGCCCTCGGCGGCCGCGGCGTGCAGCGCGACGCCGTCGTCGGCGAGCAGCGTCTTGTTGGCGCTGACCACGGACTTGCCCGCGGCCATCGCGGCCAGCAGCAGCGAGCGGGCCGGCTCGATGCCGCCGATCACCTCGACCACCAGGTCGACGTCGGGTCGGGTCACCAGCACCATCGCGTCGGTGGTGAGCAGGTCGGCCGGGACGTCGGGGTGCCGGTCGGGACGCCGGACGGCGACCCCGGCGACCTCAATCCGGCGGCCCACCCGGGCGGCGAGGTCCTCGGCCTGCTCGGACAGCAGGCGCAGCACGGCGCCGCCGACGGTGCCGCAGCCGAGCAGCGCGACCTTCAGGGGCTCGCTCACGAGGTTGCTCCGACCGGGTGCTCGGGGGCCGGCTGGTCGATCGCCGGGCTGGGGGCGGGGACGCCGGCGAGGACGGCGTCGAGGGCGAACACGTCGGCCAGTGTCTGCCGACGGACGATCTCGGTGGCCGCACCGTCGCGCACGGCGACCACCGGGGGCTTGAGCAGGTAGTTGTAGTTGCTCGCCATCGACCAGCAGTAGGCGCCGGTGGCGGCGACCGCCAGCAGGTCGCCGGCCTGGACGTCGGAGGGCAGCCACAGGTCGCGGACCAGGATGTCGCCGCTCTCGCAGTGCTTGCCGACCACCCGGCACAGCGCCGGCGGGGCGTCGGAGCTGCGGTTGGCCAGCACGCAGGTGTAGCTGGCGTCGTAGAGGGCGGTGCGGATGTTGTCGCTCATCCCGCCGTCGACCGAGACGTAGTTGCGCACCAGCGGGGCGCCCGGCGAGCCGCCGGAGCCCAGCCGCACCGGCTTGATGGTGCCGATCTCGTAGAGGGTCACCGTGCCCGGCCCGGCGATGGCCCGGCCCGGCTCGACGGCCAGCCGCGGCACCGGCAGCCCCAGCGCCGCACACTCGGCGGCGACCACCGAGCGCAGCTTCACCGCGACGTCGGCGGCGCTGACCGGGTCGTCCTCGGACAGGTAGGCGATGCCGAAGCCACCGCCGAGGTTGAGCTCGCCGAGCACCTCCCCGGTGGCCTGGTGGACCTGGCCCATCAGCCCGACGACGCGGTGCGCGGCGGCCTCGAACCCGGCGGTGTCGAAGATCTGCGACCCGACGTGGCTGTGCAGGCCCGACAGGTGCAGCGCCGGCTCCCGGATGACCCGGACGGCGGCGGTGAGCGCGTCCCCGGTGGCGAGGGAGAAGCCGAACTTCTGGTCCTCGTGGGCGGTGGCGATGAACTCGTGGGTGTGCGCCTCGATGCCGACCGTGGAGCGGATCAGCACCGGTACCGGCGCGCCCCCGGCGGCCACCCGGTCCGCGGCGAGGGGCACCAGGCGCTCGATCTCGTCGAAGGAGTCCAGCACCACGTGGCCGATGCCGGCGTCGACGGCCAGCTGCAGCTCCACCAGCGACTTGTTGTTGCCGTGCAGCGCGATCCGCCCGGCCGGGAAGCCGGCGGCCAGCGCGACGGCCAGCTCGTTGCCGCTGCAGGCGTCCAGGTGCAGCCCGTCCTCGGCGATCCAGCGGGCCACCTGCCCGCAGAGGAACGCCTTGGAGGCGTAGTGGACGTCGGCGTCGGTGAAGGCGTCGGCGAAGTCCGCGGCCCGGCTGCGGAAGTCGGCCTCGTCGAGGACGAACAGCGGGGTGCCGTGCGCACGCGCCAGGTCGGTCACCGACCGGCCGGCCAGGTGCAGCTCGCCGTCGACGCGGCGGGCCGAACGCGGCCACACCAGGGGGTCGAGCGCGCCGAGGTCGTCGGGGGCGGGACCCGCGGCCGGCGGCGGGGAGATGCCGGCGTGCAGCGGCCCGGCGGGGTGCGCCCTCACGGTCGGTCCTCTCGGTCGCGCAGGGGCGGACGTGGCCACTTCCGCCCGGGGTCGGCGGTCACATGCGCTCCGGGGCGGAGACGCCGAGCACGGTCAGTCCGTTGGCGAGCACGGTGGCCGTCGCCGCGCACAGCCACAGCCGGGCGGTGGTCAGCGGGGTGGCCTCCTCGTCACCGCGCGGCAGCACCCGGCAGGCGTCGTAGAAGCGGTGGTAGGTGCCGGCCAGCTCCTCCAGGTACCGGGCGACCCGGTGCGGGGCGCGCAGCTCCGCGGCTGAGGACACCACGGCCGGGAACTCCGCGATCGCCCGCAGCAGGTCGCTCTCCCGCTGGGTCTCCAGCAGCGCCGTGTCGACGTCGGCGGCCTCGCCCAGCGGGAGCCCGAGGTCGGCCGCGCCGCGCAGCAGCGAGGCGATCCGGGCGTGGGCGTACTGGACGTAGAAGACCGGGTTGTCGTTGGTCTTCTTCGTCCAGGCGTCCAGGTCCAGGTCGATCTGCTGGTCGACCGAGGCCCGGGCCAGGGCGTACCGGGCGGCGTCGGCGCCGATCGCGTCGACCAGGTCCTCGAGGTTGACCACCGTGCCGGCCCGCTTGCTCATCCGCACCGGTTCGCCGTTGCGGACCAGGTTGACCAGCTGGCCGATCAGGATCTCCAGGTTCGTGGCCGGGTCGTCGCCCATCGCCGCGACCAGCGCCTTGTACCGGCCCACGTAGCCGGTGTGGTCGGCGCCGAGCATGATCACGACCCGGTCGAAGCCGCGCTCCCGCTTGTCCAGGTAGTAGGCGCAGTCGGCGGCGAAGTAGGTGGGCTCGCCGTCGCTCTTGACCAGCACCCGGTCCTTGTCGTCGGCGAAGGTCGTCGTCCGCAGCCACACCGCGCCGTCGGTCTCGTAGACGTGGCCCTGCTCCCGGAGCCGGGTCACCGCCTTGTCCAGCGCGCCGCTGTCGTGCAGCGTCTTCTCGGAGAAGTACGTGTCGAAGACGACGCCGAAGCCGGCCAGGCTGCGCTTGATCTCGGCGAACATCAGCTCGACGCCGTGCACCCGGAAGCGCTCCTGCTGCTCCTCGGCCGGCAGCTCCAGGACGCCGGGCTCGGCCGCCACGACCTGGGCGGCGATCTCGCCGATGTAGTCGCCGGCGTAGCCGTCCTCGGGCACCGGCCGGCCGTTCGCCGCGGCCATCAGGCTCTGGGCGAACCGGTCGATCTGGGAGCCGGCGTCGTTGAAGTAGTACTCGCGGGACACCTCGGCGCCGCTGGCGGTCAGCAGCCGGCCGAGCGCGTCGCCGACGGCGGCCCACCGGGTGCCGCCGATGTGCACCGGCCCGGTCGGGTTGGCCGAGACGAACTCCAGGTTCAGCCGCTGCCCGGCCAGGGCGTCGGTGCGCCCGTAGGCCCCCCCTGCCGTGACCGTGTCGACCGCGACCCTGCCCAGGACGTCCTTGGCCAGGGTGATGTTGAGGAAGCCCGGCCCGGCGATCTCCACGGCGGCGACGCCGTCGGCCGCGCGCAGCTCGGCGGCCACGGCCTCGGCGACCTCGCGGGGCGGCCGGCCGGCCGGCTTGGCCAGCCGCATGGCGATGTTGGTGGCGTAGTCGCCGTGCTCGGGGTTCTTCGGGCGGTCGATCACGACCACGTCGGGGACGGCGACCGCGAGCGTGCCGCGCTCCACGGCCGCCGCGACTGCGGACCGGACGACGTCGCTGAGCTGCTCGGGTGTCACCGCTCGATCGTACGGAGCGGCGCACCCCTGTTCTGACCAGCCCGCCGTGCGTCCCACAGGGTGAGCACGCCGACACCCGCAGCCGTCCGCGGGAGCCCGTTCCCCACAGGGTGGCGACCTACACTCGCTGCCGCCGGACGGGACCACTGTCCGGCGGACGGCGGAGGACCTGCGCCTCCCCGGGACGCGGTGCACCCCGACGCGGAGCACCCCCACGCAGAGCAGTCAGGAGCGGCAGTGGCCAAGGACCCCAAGCCCCAGAACGGTGGCGCCACCCGAGCCGGCTCGTCCGGCGGGCGCACCCCCGGAGGGAAGGGCCGCACCCGCCCGCCGGTCAACGTGGTGACCCCGCAGCGGCCCTGGGGCCTGATCGCCGCCGCCGTCGCGGTCGCGGTGTTCGCCGTCGCCGTCCTCGGTTACGCCGTCGTCACCGTCAACCGGTCCAACGCCGACAAGGTGACCTCGGCCGACCAGATCGCCGGCCTGGGCACCTTCGAGTACGCCGGTGCCCAGCACGTCACCACACCGGTCACCTACACCGAGTCGCCCCCGGTCGGCGGCCCGCACGACAACGAGTGGGCCGACTGCACCGGCACGGTCTACGACGTCGACGTCCGGCACGAGAACGCAGTGCACAGCCTCGAGCACGGCGCCGTCTGGGTCAGCTACAACCCCGACACCATCGCCGACGGCGAACTCGACACGCTCAAGGAGCTCGTCGACGGCCGGCAGGGCATGATGTTGTCTCCCTATGCCGGGCTGACCTCCCCCATCAGCCTGCAGTCGTGGAACCACCAGGTGTTCGTCGACTCCGCCGCCGACGAGCGCGTCGAGCAGTTCGCCGACTTCATGGTGTTCAACGCCGACTTCTCCCCCGAGCCCGGCGCCACCTGCTCGAACCCCGCGTTCATCTCCGACCCGCTCGTCGCCGGCGACCAGACCCGGGTCGGTGGCACCGCCGTGCCCAGCGACGCGCCGGTCAGCGAGACCCCCGCGCCCTGACCCCGGCGCACCCGGCCGCGGCAGCGCGCCGCGGCCACTCGTGAGAGGCACCCGATGACCCAGCCCACCGCTCCCCCGGCCCGCCGGGCGCTGACCGCCGTCCTCGTCGCGGTCATCGCCGTCGGCCTGCTGGTGGCCGGCGGTGGGCTGGCGGTGGCCGCCGGGATCGGGCGCAGCGACACCCCGGCGGCCGACTCGGTCGACGCGGGGTTCTCCCGGGACATGTCCCGCCACCACCTGCAGGCCGTCGAGATGGCCGACATGGCGCTCACCCACAGCTCCGACGACGAGGTGCGCCGACTGGCCTTCGACATCTCCGCGACCCAGACCAACCAGGCGGGCCGGATGCAGGGCTGGCTGGCGTTGTGGGGCCTGCCGGCCACCAGCGGCGAGGTCATGGGCTGGATGGACGACGGCGCGATGTCCGGGCACGTCATGGGCGGCATGTCCGGGCACGACGTCGACCCGGCGGCCGCCGCCGACGGCGCGGTGATGCCCGGCATGGCCACCGAGACCGAGCTGACCGAGCTGCGCGGGGAGTCCGGGCCGGCCTTCGACGTGCTGTTCCTGCAGCTGATGACCCGCCACCACCAGGGCGGGCTGGAGATGGCCGAGTACGGCGAGGACCACGCGTCCGAGCCCGCGGTCGCCAGCCTGGCCCGCTCGATCGCGCAGAGCCAGACCGCGGAGACCACGACCATGGAGCAGATGCTGCGAGCCCGCGGTGGAGTCCCGCTGCCGGCCCCCTGACCGTCGGCCGGCTCGCCACCGGAGCCCCTCACCGGGCCTGGGACGACGGCTGGTAACGTCCCACCGGCGCCGAGCGAGAGCGGAGCGCGCGCACCACGGCACGACCGCAGCACCGCACGTACGAGCCCCCGTAGCTCAGGGGATAGAGCACTGCCCTCCGGAGGCAGGGGCGCAGGTTCGAATCCTGCCGGGGGCACCACCAGCCCCGCGCTCGTACCGCGACTCCCCGCCCGCTCGGCCCCCGGCCGAGCGGGCGGAGTCGTCTCCGGGTCGTCTCAGTCCTCCGTCACCCGACCGCCGGCGACGGCGAACCGGCGCGTGGTGTGCACGGCGTCGAGCATCCGCCGGTCGTGCGTCACCAGCAGCAGCGTGCCCGGGTAGTCGGCCAGCGCCTGCTCCAGCTGCTCGATCGCCGCCAGGTCCAGGTGGTTGGTCGGCTCGTCGAGCACCAGCACGTTCACCCCGCGGGCCTGCAGCAGCGCCAGCGCCGCCCGGGTCCGCTCCCCCGGCGACAGGGTGCCGGCCGGGCGCAGCACGTGGTCGGCGCGCAGCCCGAACTTCGCCAGCAGCGTGCGCACCTCGGCGTCGGGCAGGTCGGGCACCTCGGCGCCGAACGCCGAGGCCAGCGGCTCCTCGCCCAGGAACAGGCCGCGCACCTGGTCGACCTCGCCCAGCCGGACGCCGGAGCCCAGCGTCGCCGTCCCCTCCGCCAGCGGCACGCGGCCGAGCAGCGCGCCCAGCAGCGTGGACTTGCCGCTGCCGTTGGCCCCGGTGATCGCCACCCGGTCACCCCAGGCGACCTGCAGGTCCAGCGGGCCGAGGGTGAACGACCCGCGCCGGACGACGGCGCCGTTGAGCGTGGCGACGACGGTGCCCGAGCGGGGCGCGGGGGCGATCTCCATCCGCAGCTCCCACTCCTTGCGCGGCTCCTCGACCACCTCCAGCCGCTCGATCCGCCGCTCGGTCTGCTTGGCCTTGGCCGCCTGCTTCTCCGAGCTGGCCCGGTTGGCGGCCTTGATGTGCTTGTCGCCGTCCTTGGACTTCTTGATCGAGTCGCGCACGCCCTTGGCCATCCAGTTGCGCTGCATCTGCCCGCGCGCCTCGAGCGAGGCCTTCGTGTCGGCGAACTCCTCGAACTCCTCGCGGGCGTGCCGGCGGGCGACCTCCCGCTCGACGAGGTAGGCCTCGTAACCGCCGTCGTGCACCCGCACCAACTGCTGGGCCAGGTCCAGCTCGACGACCCGGGTGACGGTGCGGGCCAGGAACTCGCGGTCGTGGCTGACCAGCACCACCCCGGTGCGCAGCCGGGTGACGAAGCGCTCCAGCTGCTCCAGCCCGGCCAGGTCCAGGTCGTTGGTGGGCTCGTCGAGCAGCAGGACGTCGTAGCGCGACAGCAGCAGCGAGGCCAGCCCCACCCGGGCGGCCTGCCCGCCGGACAGCCCGGTCATCGCCGCGTCCAGGCCCACCCCGGGCGCGACCTCGGCGACCACCTCCGCCGACCGCTCGGCCAGGTCGGCGCCGCCCAGGGCCAGCCACCGCTCCAGGGCGTCGGCGTAGGCGTCGTCGGCGCCGTCCTCACCCGCGGTCAGCGCCTCGAGGGCGTCGTCCATGACCCGCTGGGCGTCGGCGACGCCGGTGCGCCGGGCGAGGGCGTCGAGCACCGTCTCCCCCGGCAGCCGCTCGTGCTCCTGCGGCAGGTAGCCGACGCTCGCCGACGGCGGGCTGAGCACGATCTCCCCGGCCTCGGCGGGCAGGACGCCGGCCAGGGTCTTCAGCAGGGTCGACTTCCCGGCGCCGTTGACCCCGACCAGGCCGACGACGTCGCCGGGAGCGACGACCAGGTCGAGGTCGGCGAACAGGACCCGGGCGCCGTGACCGGCGGCGAGGGAACGGGCGAGCAGGGTGGCGGACACCTGCACATCGTGCCGACCGGGCTGCCCGCGCCGCGAACGGGTTCCGCCGTCAGTCCAGCCGGCCCCCGCCGTCCGGGGAGTCGAGCACGTCGTCGGCGATCTCGTCGAGCAACTGCTCCAGGGCGGTCACCCCGGGGGCCTCGTCGTCCTCGGTGCCCCGGCGGCGGACCAGCCAGGGCTGCAGGTGGTCGTAGCCACGCACCGAGACCCGGCGCAGCGGCCGCACCCGGTAGGCGGGCACCCCGCGCAACTGGCGGGCCAGCTGCTCGTCGACCAGCACGGTGGCCGGCCGGGCGATCGAGGTCAGCCGGCTGGCCAGGTTCACCACCGGGGAGTAGACGTCGCCGAGCCGGGTGAGGACCGGGCCGAAGGCCGCGCCGACCCGCAGCGGCGGCCGGTCGGGGGCCGCCCACTCGTCGGGCAGCCGCAGCGCGATCTCCACGGCGTCCACCGGGTCGGTGCAGGTGTAGAGCACGGCGTCACCGACGGTCTTGACCACCCGGCCGCGGTGCCGGGCGATGAGGTCGGCGGCCAGGCCCTCGAAGTCCTCGACCATGGCGCCCAGCTCCCGCCCGCCCATGCCGCGCGAGCGGGAGGTGTAGCCCACCAGGTCGGCGAACCCGACGGCCAGCTCGCGCCGGTCGACCGCGCCCGGTCCGGTGGCGAACAGCCGGCCGGCGTTGGCGGTCAGGTGCCGGCGCCACACGTAGTCCTGCAGCTCGGCCATCAGCGGCAGCAGGTCCTCGGTCGCCGCGACGACGTCGGCACCCACGTCCTCCCCCTCGGCGGCAGCCAGCTGGCCGGCGAGCATGTCGGTCTGCCAGTCGGCCAGCCGGGCCAGCGACTGGCCCATCGCGCGGGCGACCGAGGCCTCCGCGCCGGCGCCGACGAAGCCGGAGTCGATCAGCGCCGACAGCCGGGCCAGCGCGGTGACGTCGGCGTCGGTGAACGCGGGGTCGTCGTCGGCGACGTCGGCGAAGCCCAGGGCCCGCCACAGCCGCTGGGTGCGCTCGGGCGGCATCCCGGCCAGCGCGGAGACCTGGCCCCGGGTGTAGCGGCGCGGCCCGCCCAGGAGCAGCTGCTCGAGGGCCTCGCGGGGGTCGGTGCCGCCGGAGGGCGGCCCGGACCCGGCCCCGGTCAGCGGTCGGTCCGCGGGACGGCGCTCACGGCGGTCGAACCTAGCCGACCGCCGGGCACCCGCTGCCGGGCCGATCCCCGACGCGGTGGTCCGGGACGCCCCTCGACGGGCCGGGCTGCGCCAGGATGGCCGCGGCGCCGGACCGGCCGGCGCGCCGGCGAGGAGGACGAGATCAGCAGCGCCAGACAGGTCGTGGTCGACCCGGTGCGGGTCGACGTGCAGGGCCTCACCAAGACCTTCGGACAGGTACGAGCGGTCGACGACCTCAGCTTCACCGTCGAGCCCGGGCAGGTGACCGGCTTCCTCGGACCGAACGGGGCCGGCAAGACCACGACGCTGCGGATGGCCCTCGGGCTCATCACCCCCGACCGGGGCGGGACGGCCTTCAACGGCGTCCCGTACACGGCGCTGCCCGAGCCGATGCGCCAGGTCGGCGCGGTGCTCGAGACCGCCTTCCACCCCGCCCGCAGCGGACGCGACCACCTGCGCGTCTACGCCCGCGCCGCCGGCCTGCCGGTCGGCCGCGCCGACGAGGTGCTCGACCAGGTGGGTCTGGGCCCGGCCGGACGGCGTCGCGCGGGCGGCTACTCACTCGGCATGCGCCAGCGGCTGGGGCTGGCGACCGCCCTGCTGGGCGACCCCGCGGTGCTGGTCCTCGACGAGCCGGCCAACGGCCTGGACCCCGAGGGCATCCAGTGGCTGCGCGGGTTCCTCCGCCACCTCTCTCACGACCAGGGCCGCACCGTGCTGGTGTCCAGCCACCTGCTGTCGGAGGTCGAGCAGACCGTCGACCGCGTGGTGATCGTGGGCGCGGGCAGGCTCGTGCGACAGGGCTCGATGGCCGAGTTGCGGGCCGGCGCCGGCAGCGGCGACGTGCTGGTGCGCAGTCCGCAGGCCGCCGTGCTGGCCGAGCTGCTGCGCAGCGCGGGGGCGACCGCGGTGACCACCGACGGCGTCCCGGACGGGCTGACCGTGAGCGGCCTGACCACCGCCGAGATCGGCGCGCGGGCCTTCACCGGCGGGGTCGAGCTGCACGAGCTGCGCGCCCACGCGAGCGGACTGGAAGAGGTCTACTTCCGGCTCACCGCCGGCTCCGAGCAGTACGCCGCCGGTCCGGCCGGGAAGGACGCCGCGTGATGGGCCGCCTGGTGGCTGCCGAGTGGACCAAGCTGCTGACGACCCGGGTGTGGATCGGCCTGCTGCTGGGCTCCTGCCTGCTGGTCGGCGGCTTCGCCGCGCTGTTCACCGCGTTCGCCGGCAACGCCGACAGCGGCATCGCCCCGGTGGGCACGCCGCCCTACGAGCAGTTGGCCCTGGCCGTGTCGGCCAACGCCAACATCCTGTTCGTCGTGCTGGGCATCATCGGGATCACCCAGGAGTACCGGCACCGGACTGCCACGCCGACCTTCCTGGCCACCCCGCAGCGCGGCCGGGTCGTGATCGCCAAACTGGTCGCCTACGCGCTGGCGGCGGTCCCGATGGCCCTCGTCGTCATGGCCGCGAACGTGCTCGTGGTGTCGGTGTACGCGGGCGCCAAGGGCGACGGCCCCTCGCTCACCGGGGACAACCTGCGCGTGCTCGGCGGCGTCTGGGCCGCGCTGGTCCTCTTCACCGTGATCGGGGTCGGCGTCGGGGCGCTGCTGCGCAACCAGGTCGGCGCGATCGTCGGCGCGCTGGTCTACCTGTTCGTCGTCGAGGGCGTCATCAGGAGCATCCCGGCGACCCAGGGCTTCTACAAGTGGCTGCCCGGCGGCGCGCTCGAGGCGATGACGGCCACGTTCGACCTCACCGACCTGCTCAGCGCCTGGCAGGGCGGGCTGGTGCTGCTGGCCTACGCGCTGGTGTTCTCCCTGCTCGGCACCCTGTTCGCCGTCCGGCGGGACGTCGTCTGAGGACCGCCCCGGCGCGTCGCCCGGCCTCGCCCGCGGGGTGGCCGAGCGGCGCTCCGGGCACGGTGAGCGGTGACACGTGCGCCACGTCACGCATGATCAGCCCGGGTCGAGGGGCGGGGCGTAAAGTCGGCACCCGGTCCAACGACGTCCATCGACGAAGAAGGCACTCGACCCTGTGTCAAGCATGAGCTCACCCCAGCCCTCCCCTGCCCACTCCGCCAACCCGGTGGCGGGCTTCGGCACCAACGAGTGGCTGGTGGAGGAGATGTACCAGCAGTACCTCGCCGATCCACGGAGCGTGGACCAGGCGTGGCACGACTTCTTCGCCGACTTCCGCCCCGGCGGCGGCGACGGTGCCGAGGCGCCTGTCGCCGCGACCCCGGCCACCCCGCCGCCGGCTGCCGCTGCGCCCACCCCGGCGCCGGCCCGGCCCGCGACTACGGCGCCCGCCGCACCGCAGGCCGCCCCGGCTGCACCGGCCGCCCCCGCGCAGGCCTCGCGGGCGACCACCGCCGACGCCCGGTCCGAGGGCACCGTGGTGGCCCGGGCCGCCGAGCGCGCCTCGCAGCAGCAGCCGGCCGCCCCGGCCAGGCCCGCCGCCAAGCCCGCCGCCAAGCCCGCGGCCGGCGGTGAGGACGGCGGCCCCACGCGCACCCCGCTGCGCGGCGCGGCCGCCGCCGTGGTCAAGAACATGAACGCCTCGCTGACCGTGCCCACGGCCACGAGCGTGCGAGCGGTGCCGGCCAAGCTCCTGGTCGACAACCGCATCGTCATCAACAACCACCTGGCCCGCGCCCGCGGCGGCAAGGTGTCCTTCACGCACCTGATCGGCTACGCGCTGGTCCGGGCCCTCGACGACTTCCCGAACATGAACAACGCGTTCGCCGAGGTCGACGGCAAGCCGGTGCTGGTGACCCCGGAGCACGTGAACTTCGGCCTGGCCATCGACCTGCCCAAGCCCGACGGCTCGCGGTCGCTCGTCGTCGCCTCCATCAAGGGCGCCGAGGAGATGGACTTCGCGGAGTTCTGGGGGGCCTACGAGGAGGTCATCCGCCGGGCCCGGGCCAACAAGCTGACCATGGAGGACTTCTCCGGCACCACGATCAGCCTGACCAACCCGGGCACGATCGGCACCAACCACTCGGTGCCGCGGCTGACCACCGGCCAGGGCACCATCGTCGGCGTCGGCGCGATGGACTACCCGGCCGAGTTCCAGGGGATGAGCCGCGAGGCGCTGGCCGAGATGGCCGTCTCGAAGATCATCACGCTGACCTCCACCTACGACCACCGGGTGATCCAGGGCGCGGAGTCCGGTGACTTCCTGCGCCGGATGCACGGGCTGCTGCTGGGCGAGGACGGGTTCTACGACCAGGTCTTCCGCTCGCTGCGGGTGCCCTACGAGCCGGTCCGCTGGGTCGCCGACAAGCGGGTCGCGCACGAGGGCCAGATCGCCAAGGAAGCCCGGGTCATCGAGGTCATCGAGGCCTACCGGCGCAACGGCCACCTGATGGCCGACACCGACCCGCTGGAGTTCAAGGTCCGCACCCACCCCGATCTGGACATCGTCCAGCACGGGCTGACCCTGTGGGACCTCGACCGCCAGTTCCCCGTCGGCGGGTTCGCCGGCGAGCGCACCATGCCGCTGCGCGACATCCTCGGCGTCCTGCGGCAGTCCTACTGCCGCACGGTCGGCATCGAGTACATGCACATCACCGACGTCGAGGAGCGCCGCTGGCTCCAGGAGCGGATCGAGGTCAAGCACGACCAGCCCACCCGGACCAAGCAGAAGCGGGTGCTGGGCCGGCTCAACGCCGCAGAGGCATTCGAGACCTTCCTGCAGACCAAGTACGTCGGGCAGAAGCGGTTCAGCCTCGAGGGCGGCGAGTCGGTCATCCCGCTGCTGGACGAGGTGCTGCTGGCCTCCACCGAGTACGGGCTGGACGAGGTGGCGATCGGCATGGCCCACCGCGGCCGGCTGAACGTGCTGGCCAACGTGCTGGGCAAGAGCTACGCCAAGATCTTCGGTGAGTTCGAGGGCAACATCGACCCGGGCACCGTGCAGGGCTCCGGCGACGTGAAGTACCACCTGGGCGCCGAGGGCACCTTCTCCCACGAGGGCCGCTCGATCGCCGTCTCGCTGGCCAGCAACCCCAGCCACCTGGAGACGGTCAACCCGGTGCTCGAGGGGATCGTGCGGGCCAAGCAGGACATGCTCGACAAGGGCCCCGACGGGTTCACCGTGCTCCCGGTGCTGCTGCACGGTGACGCGGCGTTCGCCGGCCAGGGCGTGGTCCAGGAGACGCTCAACCTCTCCCAGCTGCGCGGCTACCGCACCGGCGGCACCGTGCACGTGGTCATCAACAACCAGGTCGGGTTCACCACCAGCCCCGCGCACTCGCGCTCGAGCCTGTACTCGACCGACGTCGCGCGGATGATCGGCGCCCCGGTCTTCCACGTGAACGGCGACGACCCCGAGGCCTGCGTCCGGGTGGCGAAGCTGGCCGTCGACTACCGGCAGGCGTTCAAGAAGGACGTCGTCATCGACCTGGTCTGCTACCGCCGCCGGGGCCACAACGAGGGCGACGACCCCTCGATGACCCAGCCGCTGATGTACGACATCATCGACCGCAAGCGCTCGGTCCGGAAGCTCTACACCGAGGCGCTGGTCGGCCGGGGCGACATCACCCTGGCCGAGGCCGAGGAGGCGCTGAAGGACTACCGCGAGCAGCTGGAGCGGGCCTTCGCCGAGACCCACGACGCCAGCGACACCTCGGGCCCCGGCCCGGTCATGGACCCCCGCTCCCCGCAGCAGGCCACGGTCGACACCGCGGTCACCCTCGAGGTGCTCAAGACCGTCGGCGACGCGCAGGTCGCGCTGCCGGTGGACTTCACCGTCCACCCGAAGCTGCAGAAGATGCTGGAGCGCCGCTCGGCGATGACCAGCGAGGGCGGCGTCGACTGGGCGATGGGCGAGCTGCTGGCCTTCGGGTCGCTGCTGATGCAGGGCGTGTCCGTGCGGCTGGCCGGCCAGGACTCCCGCCGCGGCACCTTCGTGCAGCGGCACTCGGTGCTCATCGACCGGGAGAACGCCGCCGAGCACGCCCCGCTGGCGCACCTCACGCCGGACCAGGCGAAGTTCTTCGTCTACGACTCGCTGCTGAGCGAGTACGCCGCGCTCGGTTTCGAGTACGGCTACTCCGTGGCCAACCCCAAGGCGCTGGTGCTGTGGGAGGCGCAGTTCGGCGACTTCGTCGACGGTGCGCAGATGGTGATCGACGAGTTCATCAGCAGCGGTGAGGCCAAGTGGGGTCAGCGCTCCGGCGTGGTCCTGCTGCTGCCGCACGGGCTGGAGGGGCAGGGGCCCGACCACTCCAGCGGCCGCATCGAGCGCTTCCTGCAGCTGTCGGCGGAGAACAACATGACCGTCGCCAACTGCTCGACCCCGGCGAACTACTTCCACCTGCTGCGCCGCCAGGCGCTGAGCGAGGTGCACCGCCCGCTGGTGGTGTTCACGCCGAAGTCGCTGCTGCGCGCCAAGGCCGCGGTCAGCTCGGTCGCCGACTTCACCGACCAGCGCTTCCGTCCGGTGCTGCCCGACCCGGGCCTGGCCGGGCAGCCACTGGACGCCTCCGCCGTGCACCGGGTGCTGCTGTGCAGCGGCAAGGTCAGCTACGAGCTCCTGGCCCAGCGCGAGGCCGAGAAGAACACGACCACGGCCGTGCTGCGGGTCGAGCAGCTCTACCCGCTGCCGGACGAGGAGATCGCCGAGGCGCTGTCCGCCTACCCCGAGGCCACCGACGTGGTCTGGGTGCAGGAGGAGCCGGCGAACATGGGCGCCTGGCAGTTCATGGCCTGCAACCTGCCCCAGCAGCTGCCGGCCGGGCGCACCCTGCGCCGGGTCAGCCGCAAGGCCTCGGCCAGCCCGGCGGTCGGCTCGGCGAAGGTGCACGAGGTCGAGCAGCGCGCGCTGGTCGCCCGGGCCTTCGCCGACTGAGGCGCCCGACCATGTACTTCACTGATCGCGGCATCGAGGAGCTGGCCGGCCGGCGGGGCGAGGAAGAGGTCTCCCTCGCCTGGCTGGCCGACCAGCTGCAGGCCTTCGTCGACCAGCACCCCGACTTCGAGGTGCCGGTCGAGCGGTTCGCCACCTGGCTGGCCCGCGGTGGCACCGACGACGTCGACGACCTGGACTGATGGCCTCGCTGCAGGGTCCCGCCGCGAGATCGCGAGTGGTGGGGGGCAGCGGGGTCCTTCCACTGATCGAAGCCCTCCGCCGGGCCGGGGTGGCCGACGTCGACGAGTCGGGGCTGGCCCGCGCGCTGTACTCCAGCGACGCCTCGCTGTACCGGGTGCTGCCGCGGGCCGTCGTCCGGCCCCGGCACGCCGACGAGGTCGTGGCCACCCTGGCGGTGTGCCGCGAGCTCGGCGTGCCGGTGACCGCCCGCGGTGCGGGGACCTCGATCGCCGGCAACGCCGTCGGCCCCGGGGTCGTGTTCGACACCAGCCGGCACCTCACCCGCGTCCACTCGGTGGACCCGGAGACCCGGACGGCGGTGGTCGACCCCGGCGTCGTCCAGTCCTCGCTGCAGGCCGCGGCCAGGCCGTACGGGCTGCGGTTCGGCCCCGACCCGAGCACCCACAACCGCTGCACGATCGGCGGGATGATCGGCAACAACGCCTGCGGCTCCCGCGCGCTGGGCTACGGCCGGACCTCGGACAACGTCGTCGGCCTGGACGTCGTCACCGGGGGCGGCGAGCGGCTCGTGCTCACCGGCGGCCTGCCCGCGGGCGCGCTCGGCGACCGGCTGCGCGACCTCACCGACGCCTCCCTGGAACTGCTGCGCACCGAGCTGGGCCGCTTCGGCCGGCAGGTCTCCGGCTACGGCCTCGAGCACCTGCTGCCCGAGCGGGGCCGCGACCTGGCCCGCGCGCTGGTCGGCAGCGAGGGCACGCTCGCGCTGACACTGGGCGCCACGGTGCGGTTGGTGCCCGAGCCCACCGCCCGTGCGCTGGTGGTGCTGGGCTACCCGTCGATGCCCGAGGCGGCCGACGCCACCCCGGCCCTGCTGCGGCACACCCCCACCGCGATCGAGGGGCTGGACTCCCGGATCGTGCAGCGGCTGCACGACGTGCCGGCCGCCGTCGTCCCCGACCTGCCGCGCGGCGAGGGCTGGCTGATCGTGGAGATCACCGGCGACGACCCGGCCGAGGTCGCCGCCCGCGGCGCGCGGATCGCCGCCGACGCCGGCGCCGTGGACACGATGGTGGTCACCGACGCAGCCCACGCCGCCGCGATCTGGCGGATCCGCGAGGACGGCGCCGGGCTGGCTGCCCGCACCCACGACGGCCGGCCCGCACACGCCGGCTGGGAGGACGCCGCCGTCCCGGTGGGGCAGCTGGGCTCCTACCTGCGCCGGTTCGAGGCGCTGCTGGTCGACCACGGGCTGCAGGGGCTGCCCTACGGCCACTTCGGCGACGGCTGCGTGCACGTGCGCATCGACTTCCCGTTCGGCCCGGACTCCCCTGAGCCCGACCGGGGCCGCGGCCGGTACCGGGCCTTCATCGGCGACGCCGCGGCGCTGGTGGCCGAGTACGGCGGGTCGGTGTCCGGCGAGCACGGCGACGGCCGGGCCCGCAGCGAGCTGCTGCCGGTCATGTACTCCCCCGCCGTGCTCGACCTCTTCGGCCGGGTCAAGGGCGTGCTCGACCCCGACGACGTGCTCAACCCCGGCGTGCTCGTGCGGCCGGTGCCCTTCGACGCCGACCTGCGGGTGGCCGCGGCACCCGCCCACCGCACCCGGCTGGCGCTGGCGTACCGGCACGACGGCGGCGACCTGTCCGCGGCCGTGCACCGCTGCACGGGGGTGGGCAAGTGCCGGGCCGACCTCACCGACGCCGGCGCCGTCATGTGCCCGTCGTTCCAGGCGACCCGGGAGGAGAAGGACAGCACCCGCGGCCGGGCCCGGGTGCTGCAGGAGATGCTGGCCCCGGGCGGGCCGGTGCACGACTGGCGCTCACCCGAGGTGCACGAGGCCCTCGACCTCTGCCTGTCCTGCAAGGGCTGCGCCCGCGACTGCCCGACCGGTGTCGACATGTCGACCTACAAGGCCGAGGTGCTGCACCAGTCCTACCGCCGGCGGCTGCGCCCGCGCGCCCACTACGCGCTGGGCCGGCTGCCGCGCTGGGCCGACGTCGCCGCCCGGGCACCCCGGTTGGTCAACCGCGTCCTGGGCAGCCGGGCAGGGGGCGCGCTGGCCCGGTGGGGCGCCGGGGTCGACCAGCGCCGCGACCTGCCGGCGTTCGCGCCGCGCACCTTCCGCGCCGGGTGGACGCCGGTGCCGATGGACGACCGGCCCGTCGTCGCGCTGTGGGTCGACTCGTTCACCGACCACTTCGCCCCGCAGGTCGCCGACGCCGCCGCCCGGGTGCTCCACGCCGCCGGCTACCGGGTCGAGGTGCCGCCAGCGGACACCTGCTGCGGACTGACCTGGATCACCACCGGCCAGCTCGACGCGGCCCGCCGCATCCTGACCCACACCGTGGCCCGGCTGGCCCCCTGGGCCGACGCGGGGGTGCCGATCGTGGGCCTGGAGCCCTCCTGCACCGCGGTGCTGCGCGGGGAGGTGGTCGAACTGGTCGACGACCCGGCCGCGGGACGGGTGCAGGCCGCCACCCGCACGCTGGCCGAGCTGCTCACCGCCACCCCGGGCTGGACGGCGCCGGACCTCACCGGGACCGAGGTCGTCGCCCAGCCGCACTGCCACCACCACGCGACGATGGGCTGGACGACCGACGAGCGGCTGCTTCGCGGCGCCGGTGCGGCGCTGACCCGGGTCGGTGGCTGCTGCGGGCTGGCCGGCAACTGGGGCGTCGAGCGCGGTCACCACGACGTCTCGGTGCAGATCGCCGAGCACGACCTGCTGCCGGCCGTGCGGGCCGCCGGCGCCGGCGCCGTCGTCCTGGCCGACGGCTTCTCCTGCCGGACCCAGCTCGACCACCTCGCCGACGGCGGCGGTCGGCACCTCGCCGAGCTGCTCGCCGAACGCCTGCCGGGCTGACCGCCGGAGCGCCTCCCGGGCCGGGGCGCACCGGCGGGTGACCCTGGGTCCGTGCTCGGTCACTCCCACGCCCTCTCCGGCTTCGCCGTCGGTGCCGCCACCCTGCCCTGGGCGCCGGTGGACGGCACGGTCGCCCAGGTAGCCTGGGTCTCCGCGGTCGGCGGCCTGGCGATGCTCCCCGACCTCGACCAGCAGGGCTCGACCATCTCCCGGATGTGGGGCCCGCTCACCGACGCCCCGTCCGGGCTGGTCAACACGATCGCCCGCGGGCACCGCTGGGGCACCCACGACGCCGTCCTGGCGCCCGTGGTGTTCGGCCTGCTCGCCCACGCCGCGTCGTGGAACCGCTGGTCCAGCCTGCTGGTGCTGGCCCTGGCCATCGGGCTGGCGCTGCGCGCGCTGCACGTGGTCATCCCCGGCCGGGCGGAGAACACCGTCGTCGGCAACCTGGTGCTGTCGGGAGGCGGGGCCTGGCTGCTGCTGGCGCACAGCCCGGCGCCGGCCTGGCTGCCCTGGGCCGTGGCGGTCGGGGTGCTCACCCACATCGCCGGTGACTGGCTGACCCGCGAGGGCGTGCCGGTGCCGGTCCTCTGGGTGGTCCACCGCAGCCGGCTGGCCCCGGTCCACCTGCGCACCGGGGCGACGGTCGAGAAGGCCGTGCTGGTGCCGCTGTTCGTGGTCGCGACCCTGACGTTCCTCTACCTCAACACCGGCGCCCAGCAGCTGGTCGACCCGCTCCTCGCCCACTTGGGCTGACGAAGGACCCCCGTGCCCCCCACCGCTCGCGAGCTCGCGGCGGGCCCCTGCACGGGGGCCGTACGGACGCCGACGAGCGCACACTCGCCGTCGCGCTCGGGCGCTAGGGGGTGACGGGTGGGCGCCGCGGGAGGCGGCCGGGGCGGGGGCGCAGCCGGACCACCACGCAGCCCACGACCACCGCGGTGCCGAAGGCGCGGGAGTCGTCGGTCACCAGCGGGTTGTCACCCAGCACCCAGTGGCCGCCCTCGACGGCGTGGTGCACGCGCTTGACCACCAGCAGGTCCGGCCGGGCCGGGAAGCGGGCCAGCACCACGCTGCCCGGCGCCACGGCCGCCCCCGGGCGCACCCGGCGCACCAGCAGGCGGTCGCCGTGCCGCACCGTCGGCGACATCGACGGCCCGGTGACCCGGGCCAGCACCCAGCGGGTCGCCAGGGCGGGCACGGTGGGGCCGGGACCGCTGGCGGAGTGGGGGGTGATCACCGCGAGTAGGGTCGCAGACGAACGTCCCCCAGAAACCGGAGGCACCCCATGCGTCTGTCCAGCATGTTCTCCGCAGTCGAGGCCACCGCGCACTGCGACCTCCCCTGCGGCGTCTACGACCCCGCGCAGGCCCGCATCGAGGCGGAGTCGGTCAAGGCCATCCAGGAGAAGTACCAGGCCAACGAGGACCCGGTCTTCCGGACCCGCGCCATCCTGATCAAGGAGCAGCGCTCCGACCTGGTCAAGCACCACCTCTGGGTGCTGTGGACCGACTACTTCAAGCCCCCGCACTTCGAGAAGTACCCGCAGCTGCACGAGCTGTTCAACAAGGCGACTAAGCAGGCCGGCGCCGCCGGCGGCAAGGGCAGCATGGACCCCGCCGAGGGCCAGAAGCTGCTCGACTACATCGCCGAGATCGACGCGATCTTCTGGGCGACCAAGGCCGCGGCCTGACCTCCCCCGCACGACCGGCGCTGCCGGACCGTCATCGACGGTCCGGCAGCGCCGTTCTGTACATCGACCACCAGGTCGACGTGATGCGTCCACCCGGGGTCACCCCATGACCGGCTCGGAGGATCGTGTGATCGACGTCGGCCAACTGTTGGAGAGGGTCGAGTCGGCCCCCCCGATCGAGGCGGTGGAGGCGGTCGCCGCGGCACTCGGGGAGATGGTCGAGGCCCGCTCGGTGACCCTGCTGATCACCGACTTCACCGGCCGGGCCGTCGTCCGGCTGACCTCTGCCGACCTGGTGGACGGCGCGCGCGGGCACGGGGTCGAGCAGGCCGAGACGCTCCCGCTGGCCGGCACCGTCTACGACCGGGTGCTGCGGAGCCAGGAGGCCGACGTCCGGGCCGACGGTGACGGCGCGGTGGTCGTCGTCCCGGTCACCGACCGGGGTGACGCGATCGGGGTGCTCGAGCTGGAACTGCCCCGGCCCCCGTCCCCGACGCAGGTCGACGAGGTCCGCACCGCCGCGCACGCGCTGGCCTACGTCGTCATCGCCGCCCGCCGGCACACCGACGTCTTCGAGTGGGGCCAACGCTCTTCGCCCTTCGCCCTGGCCGCGGAGATCCAGCGGCGGCTGCTGCCGGCGTCCTACACCTGCGAGGCGGGTCAGTTCACCCTGGCCGGCTGGCTCGAGCCGGCCAGCTCGGTGGGCGGGGACACCTTCGACTACAACCTCGACCGCGACTCCCTGCAGCTGTCGATCACCGACGCCGTCGGCCACCAGGTCGCCGCGGCCCTGCTCGCCACCCTGCTCGTCGGCAGCCTCCGCAACGGGCGACGCGGCGGCATGGACCTCGCCGCGCAGGCGGCGTTCGCCAACGACTCCCTCGCCGAGAACGCCCCGTCGGGGCAGTTCGTGACCGGGCAGCTGCTGCGGGTCGACCTGCACACCGGCACCGCCGGGATCGTCAACGCCGGCCACGTGCTCCCCCTGCGGCTGCGCAACGGTGTGGTCGAGCAGGTGCAGCTGCGCGTCGACCCGCCCTTCGGGGTGGTGCCCGGCCGGGCCTTCCAGGTGCAGTCGTTCCCCCTGGAGCCCGGGGACCGCATCGTCTTCCTCACCGACGGCATGGAGGAGCGCAACGCCGTGAACCTCGACGTCGCGACCGCCCTGGCCGACAGCGCCGACCTGCACCCCCGGGAGGTCGTGCACGCCCTGGGCGCAGCCGTGCTGGCGGAGACCAGCGGCGACCTGCGTGACGACGCCACGATGATCTGCCTGGACTGGTACGGCGGGCCACCCCGTGGCCGCCGGACCGAGCAGGGCGCCGACCCCGACCGCGCGTCGGCGCCGGCCTGAGGCGGACGTCCGGGGACATGGGGTCGCGGCGGTACCGTCTGGTCACCATGCGCATCGATCCGGCCGGCTGGCCCTTCCTCGCCGTCCCCCTCGGCGCCACGGCGGCCTCCGTGGCCGTCGGCAGGGGTGCGGGCATCCGCTGGGTCCGGCTGCTCACCTGGCCGTCCCTGGCGCTGTCGGCCTACATGGCGCTGTTCTTCCGGGACCCGCAGCGGCAGGCCGACTCCGTCGCCCCGGCCGACGACGACGTGATCTCCCCCGCCGACGGCATCGTCATGGTGGCCGGCGAGCCGCAGCCCGGGGTGGCCCCCGAGGGCGACTGGCAGCAGGTCAGCGTGTTCCTCTCCGTCGTCGACGTGCACGTCAACCGGGCGCCCTACCGCGGCCGGATCACCTCCTCGACCTACTCCCCCGGCAGCTTCCTGGCCGCCTACCGGGCCGAGAGCGCGCACCGCAACGAGCACAGCGAGCTGTGGGTGAGCGACGGCGACCGCACCGTCGTGTTCCGCCAGATCGTCGGCGTGCTCGCCCGCCGGATCGTCACCCGGGTCCACACCGGTGACGAGCTGGCCACGGGCGAGCGGATCGGGCTGATGAAGTTCGGCTCCCGGATGGACGTGTTCGTCCCCCCGGAGTGCACGGTCCTGGTCAGCAGGGGGCAGCGGGTGCGGGGCGGCGAGACCGTCATCGCCCGCTGGTCCGCGCCCCGCTGAGGCACGGGCAGATGCCGGGCAGGCGCACGACCACGGTGGAGTTCGTCCGTGGATCGGTGCGCGGCGGACGACGGCGGGCGCGCTCCTGGCTGCCCAGCATGTTCACCCTCGCCAACATGATGTGCGGGTTCGGCGCGATCCTGGTCGCCTTCCGCGGGGAGTACCGGCTGGCGTGCGCGCTGATCGCGCTGTCGGTCGTGTTCGACATCGCCGACGGCGCGGTGGCCCGGCTGGTCGGCGCCGTCTCCCCCTTCGGGCTGCAGTTCGACTCCCTCGCCGACCTGGTCTCCTTCGGCCTGGCGCCGGCGCTGCTGGTGTTCGCGCTGTTCTCCGACGGGCGCGACGAGCTGGACGCCCTCGGCTGGATCGCCTGCTTCCTCTGGGTGGCCTGCGCCGCGATCCGGCTGGCCCGGTTCAACACCACCATCGACCCGACGGCCGACAAGCGGTACTTCACCGGCCTGCCCTCGCCGGGCGCCGCCGGAGTCGTGCTGGCCAGCGTCTACGCCTTCGCCGACGTCATGCAGGGCCGCGACCGGCTGTGGGTGCTGATCGTCGTGCTGCTCCCGGCACTGCTGATGATCAGCAACGTCCGCTACCGCTCGTTCCGGTCGCTGGTCAGCCCCAAGAGCGGTCGCCCTTACGGCCTGCTGCTCACCCTGCTCGTCGTCGTCATCGGGCTGGTCGTCGTGCCCACCGTCGCCTGCGGCGTCGTGGCCTACAGCTACCTGCTGTCCCCGCTGGTCATCCCGCTGCTGAGCCCGCTGGCCCGGCTGGTGCCGAACCGGGTCAAGGAGCTGCTCTCGTGAGCGTGCGGCCGGTCCGCCCGGACGACGTCCCGACGGTGTGCCGGCTGGTGCGCGAGCTGGCCGCCTACGAGGAGGCCCCGCACGAGGCGCTGATGACCGACGAGCAGCTGCGCACGGCGCTGTTCGGCGACTCCCCCGCGCTGTTCGGCCACGTCGCCGAGACCCCCGACGGCGAGGTCGCCGGGTTCGCGCTGTGGTTCCTCACCTTCTCCACCTGGCGCGGCACCCACGGCATCCACCTCGAGGACCTCTTCGTCTCCCCCGCCACCCGCGGCACGGGCCTGGGCCGGGAGCTGCTGCGCACCCTGGCCCAGGAGTGCGTCGACCGCGGGTTCGCCCGGCTGGAGTGGTCGGTGCTGGACTGGAACACCCCGTCGATCGAGTTCTACAGGGCAGCCGGCGCCTCGCCGATGGACGGGTGGACGGTCTTCCGGCTGACCGACGAGGCACTGACCCGGTTCGCCGCCGACCGACGATGACCCACCCGACCGAGAAGGAGAACCCCGTGACCACCGAGCGCGCCGAGTCCGACTGCTGGCTCACCGACATGGACGGCGTGCTGGTGCACGAGGGCAACGCCCTACCCGGCGCCGCGGAGTTCCTGGCCCGGCTGGTCGAGCGCCAGCGCCGCTTCCTGGTCCTGACCAACAACTCGATCTTCACCCCGCGTGACCTCTCCGCCCGCCTGGCGCGCAGCGGCCTGACCGTGCCCGAGGAGTCCATCTGGACCTCCGCGCTGGCGACGGCGAACTTCCTGGCCTCCCAGCTGCCCGGCGGCTCGGCCTACGTCATCGGCGAGGCCGGGCTGACCACGGCGCTGCACGAGGCCGGCTACACCCTCACCGACACCGCGCCGGACTACGTCGTCCTCGGGGAGACCCGTACCTACTCCTTCGAGGCCATCACGCAGGCGATCCGCCTCATCGGCGCCGGCGCCCGCTTCATCGCCACCAACCCCGACGTCACGGGCCCCTCGCCGGAGGGCCCGCTGCCGGCCACCGGCTCGGTCGCCGCCATGATCACCAAGGCCACCGGCGCCGAGCCCTACTTCGTCGGCAAGCCCAACCCGATGATGTTCCGCAGCGCCATGAACCGGATCGAGGCCCACTCGGAGTCGACCACCATGGTCGGCGACCGGATGGACACCGACGTCGTGGCCGGCATCGAGGCCGGTCTGAGCACCGTGCTGGTGCTCACCGGCTCCACCAGGGCCGAGGACGTCAGCCGTTTCCCGTTCCGCCCCAGCCGGATCCTGCCCTCGATCGCCGAGGTCATCGACCTGATCTGAAGGCCCCGCTGCAGGGCCCCGCCGCGCAGCGGGGTCCTCCCTCAGACGTCGCTGTAGGCCAGTCGGGCCTCAGGGGTGGCGAGCAGGTACAGGACCACGCCCACCAGGGCCAGGACGGGGACGCCGATCAGCGGCCGGTCGGCCTGGAACGCCGACGTGTAGCCGAAGATCCCCAGGAAGATCTGCAGGGCCACCACCGGGCCGCGGGCCCACGGCGCCAGCCGCCACAGCCCGAGGGCGCCGCCGGCGAGCACCGCCGCGGCCAGGCCGACGAACACGACCTCGGCCAGCGCCCGGCCCAGGCTGTCCGGTGAACGGGTCACCGACAGCACGAGCAGCACCAGCGCCAGCCCGGTCAGCGCGGCGGCCTCGACGGCCACGACCAGCGCGGCCCGGCGGACCGCTGCGGGCACCTCGACCGCCGGCCTCGCAGGGCGGGGGGCAGTGGGCTCGGCGGCACCGCCGAGCAGGCCCTCGGCGCGCGACCGACGACGTCCGGGGATGTCTGGCTCCTGACCTGGCACGACGCCGAGGCTACGCCGGGCTGCTGCGGCAGCACGCCCCTCCGGGAGGCGCCGAGGGGGCTGGTCCCGGCGCTGGATAGGTTGGACGCCATGCGTGCGCTGCTGGTGGCGAACCCGGCGGCCACGACCACCACCCGCAAGGTGCGCGACGTCCTGGTCCGTGCGCTGTCCAGCGAGCTGGAGGTCGACGTCGTGGAGACCGAGCGTCGCGGCCACGCCCGCGACCTCGCCGCCCAGGCGACCACCGACGGGATCGACGTCGTGGTGACCCTGGGCGGTGACGGCACCGTCAACGAGGCGGCCAACGGCCTGCTCGCCACCGGTCCCGGGCCCCGCGTGCCCATGCTGGCCGTCGTCCCCGGCGGGTCTACCAACGTGTTCGCCCGCGCGCTGGGGAGGTCCCGCGACCCGGTCGAGGCGATCGGCGAGATCCTCGACTCGCTGCGCGCCGGGCGCACCCGGCTGGTCTCCCTCGGCACCGCCTCCGCACGCACCGACGACGCGGGCACCGGCGACGCCGCCTAGACCGACCCGCGCTGGTTCGTCTTCGCTGCCGGACTGGGCTTCGACGCCGACGTCATCTCCCGGGTCGAGACCCAGCGCGCGCGGGGACGGCGCTCGAGCGGCGCCCTGTACGTCCGCTCGGGTGTCGACGCGTTCCTGCTGGGCCGCGACCGGCGCCGTCCGCCGATGACCCTCCAGCTGCCCGGCCGGGCGCCGGTCGACGGGCTCTTCCTGGCGCTGGTGTCCAACGTGAGCCCGTGGACCTACCTGGGCACCCGGTCGATCGTCCCCAGCCCCGAGGCCTCGTTCGACACCGGCCTCGACGTGTTCGCGATGGGCCGGGTCGGCATGCTGCGGATGCTGAACCACCTGCGGCAGACCATGGCCGAGCGGCCGGACGCCCGGGGCCGCGGCGTGCACCGCTGGCACGACCTCGGCGAGCTGACGCTGACCGCCACCCGGCCGCAGGGCTGGCAGCTCGACGGTGACCACCTGGGCACCACGACCGGGCTGCGGCTGCGGTCGGTCCCGGAGGCCCTGCGCGTCGTCGTGTGACCCAGCGCCCACCGCCGGGGTGACGCAGCTGACGTGGACGTCTCCGCCGGACGAGTGGCGAGGTCCGCGGAGCCGTGGTGAGCTTCCTCACGAGCACCCGCGAACGCCGTCAACTGCTTGACAGTGCGTCGTCGCGTGAAAGCATCACACAAGCAACCTGCCCGTAACGAGGCGGGCGGTCGCCGTTCAACGTGCCGAGACCATGGCGCGCTGACCTGCGGGGGCGGTCTGTAGACCGGCGACCGACACCCGACGACACCGAGGAGAACACCGCCATGGACTGGCGCCACCGCGCGCTCTGCCGGGACGAGGACCCGGAGCTCTTCTTCCCGATCGGGACGACGGGCCCTGCGGTCGTTCAGATCGAGCAGGCCAAGGCGGTGTGCCGTCGCTGCCCGGTCGTCGAGTCGTGCCTCGAGTGGGCGCTCACCTCCGGACAGGACTCCGGCGTCTGGGGCGGCCTCTCCGAGGACGAGCGCCGCGCCCTCAAGCGCCGCACCGCCCGCACCCGCGTCCGCACCGCCTGAAGAAGGACCCCCTTCCTCCTCACCACACGCTCCGCGCGTGGCGGGCCCCGGGAAGAGGGCCGACAGCAAGGGCCGCACCTCTCAGGTGCGGCCCTTGCTGCGTCAGTGGCGGGGGCGGCCGGCGCCGGGGAGGGTGAGGACGGCCTCGGTCCCCGGGCCGGTGACGGGCGGGCCCATCTCCAGCGAGCCGTGCAGCTCGCTGGTGACCAGCGTGCGCACGATCTGCAGCCCCAGGCCCGTGCTGGCCGCCGGGTCGAAGCCCTCGGGCAGACCACGGCCGTCGTCGTGCACCCGGACGACCAGGTCGTCACCGTCCCGCTCGGCGCCCAGCAGGATCGTGCCCGGCTCCCCCTCGGGGAAGGCGTGCAGGGCGGCGTTCTGCAGCAGCTCGGTCACCGCCATCACCAGCGGGGTGGCCACCGCCGCCGACAGCTCGCCGAACGCGCCGCTGCGGGTGAACCGGGCCGGGCGGCCGACCGCGGTCACGTCACCGAGCATCGGCAGCACCTGGTCCAGCACGTCGTCGACGTCCACGACGTCCTCGCGGCTGCCGGCCAGCGTCTCGTGCACGACCGCGATCGAGGCGACCCGGCGCACCGACTCCTCCAGCGCGGCCCGGGCCGCGGGCTCGGTCATCCGGCGGGCCTGCAGCCGCAGCAGCGCCGCGACCGTCTGCAGGTTGTTCTTCACCCGGTGGTGGATCTCCCGGATGGTGGCGTCCTTGGTCATCAGCGCCCGGTCGCGCCGGCGCACGTCGGTCACGTCGCGCACCAGCACCAGCGCACCGGCCTCGCCGCCGGGGGCCTGCAGCGGCAGTGCGCGGACCAGCATCGTGGCCGCGTCGTTCTCGACGTCCATCGGGTCGGGGAAGCGCCCGGCGACCGCGGCGCCGATGCTGGCCGCCACCGCCTCCCCCGCCACCTGGTCGGCCGACACCGCCCGGGTCACCTCGCCGAGGCCGGAGCCCACGACGTCACCGGTGACGCCCATCCGGCGGTAGGCCGACAGTGCGTTCGGGCTGGCGTAGACGACCGCCCCGGTGGAGTCGAGCCGGACCAGCCCGTCGCCGACCCGCGGGCTCATCTCCGCGTCCTCCAGCATCCGGGGCGGGAACGTGCCGGCGGCGACCATCAGCGACAGGTCGGCGGCGATGTCGAGGTAGGTGAGCTCGAGCGCCGACGGGGACCGGGTCGCGGCCAGGTTGGTGTCCTTGGCCAGCACTGCCACCACCGCGCCGTCGTGCCGGACCGGGATGACCTCGCGCCGCCGGGGAAAGGCGCCGGACCAGTCCGGGTCGCCCTCGGTGATCGGCCGGCCCTCGCGCTGGGCGAGCAGCAGCGGCTCGGCGACCGGGCCGGTGACCTCGCTGCCGATGAGGTCCTCCGGCTGGCTGGTCGGCGCGGTCAGCGGCCGCACCTGGGCCACGCACCACCAGGCGCCGCTGGCCAGCGGCACCCACAGCGTGAGGTCGGCGAAGGCGAGGTCGGCCAGCAGCTGCCAGTCCGCCACCAGCCGGCGCGCGTGGTCGACCTGCGACGGGCTCGCCGAGCCGCGGGTGAGACGTTCCGACAGGCTGCTCATGGTGCCGCCGAGCCTACGGGAGGACCTCGTCGCCCCCCTTCCCTCGCGAGCTCGGGCGGGCCCCTGCGACGAGGCCGAGAACGGCTCCTACCCTGCGTTGGTGCTGACGATCGACCGCGCCGTCCCGGCGGACTTCCCGCGCATCGCCGAGCTCACCGTGGGCGTCTACGAGGGCGAGGACCTGGTCTCCCCCGAGTACGTGCCGCAGCTCGCCGACGTGGCCGGTCGCGCCGACCGTGCGGAGCTGCTGGTCGCCCGGGACGTGACCGGGCGGATCGTGGGCAGCGTGGCGCTGGTGCTGGCCGGGGACTTCGGCGAGGTCACCAGGTCCCCGGACGAGGCGGCGTTCCGGATGCTGGCCGTCGACGCGGACGTCCGGGGCCAGGGGGTGGGTGAGGCGCTGGTGCGCACCTGCCTGGACCGTGCCCGCGCGGCCGGCCGGGCGTGGATGGTGCTCTCGACCGGGGAGCGGATGACCGCCGCGCACCGGCTGTACGAGCGGCTGGGCTTCCAGCGGGTCCCGGAGCGGGACTGGGCACCGCGCCCCGGGGTGGACCTGCGGGTCTACGCCCTGCAGCTGTAGGCGGAGGACTCCGTCGCCCCCCTGCAGTCAGGCCCGGTTCAGCAGGCTCGCCCCGAGCCTGCGAGGGGTGAGGGGAGCGGGGTCCTCAGTGCTGGACGGTGGCGATGAGGTCGCCCTCCTGGAGGACCTCGCCCTCGGTGACGTGCAGCTCCGCGACGGTGCCGGCCCGCTCGGTGAGCACCGGGATCTCCATCTTCATCGACTCGAGGATCACCAGCGTGTCACCTGCGGCGACCTCGGTGCCGGGAGCCACGAGCACCGTCACCACGCTGGAGACCATCTCGGCGTGGATCTCCTCGACCGCCACCGGTGCCTCCTCCGCGCTTCGTCCCGCCGGGGCCGGCGGAGTGCACATGAAAGCACGCAGCCCCGACCGGCCCTGCCCGCAGGCCCGCCCGCACCGGCGCGCGCCCGTCAGCGCCCGTCGGGCACCAGCGTGCCGGCGATCCGCTGCAGGACACCGCGGACGGGAGCTCCGTCGTGCGGGACGCCGATCTCCGGCAGGTCGGTGAGCACGTCGGTGGCCGCGCTCGCCGCCCGGGCCGGGCTGGGGCCGGCGGCGCTCACGGTGGCCAGCAGGGCGTCGTACCAGCCGTCGAGCCGGTCACCGGGCTCGTAGCCGCTGTCGGCGACGACCTCGGGGCCGAGCAGCGGACGGCGGCCGGCGCGGGCCCGGATGTCGGGCAGCCGCCCCGTCACCCGGCCGGCGGTGCCGGGCGGGAGGGTGGACCGCAGCTGCACGGCGACGGCGGCCCGCGGGGTGCCCGGCAGGACCGTCGGCTCACCGGGCCGGCCGGACGCGCTGCGCAGCGCCAGCTCCACCGCGTCGACGCCGTGGGCGCGCTCCAGCACCGCCATGTCCAGGGAGAAGCCGGCCGCGACCTCGGCCAGCTCGCCGTCGGGGTCGATGCCCACGGTGACCAGCCCGCGCCAGCCGATCTCCGGCAGCCGCCGGGCGGCCGCCGGGAGCGGCCCGACCCCGTCGACCGGGGTCCAGGAGACCCGCGGGGTGCCACCGGCGCGGTCGCGCAGCACCGGGGTGACGTGGTGCAGCCCGGCGGCGGTCACCCAGGCGAGGAAGCCGCGCTCGCTGGCCGGCTCCACGCCGTCGCCACCGAGCCGCTCCAGGACGTCGGCGGGCGGGCCGACCCAGGTGAGCCCGGCGTCGGCCACCGCGGCCGCCAGGCGGGCGCTGCCGGCCAGCGCGGGCGGCACCGGCAGGACGGCGTCCACGCGGGTGCGCCGGGCGGCCTCGACCAGCCGGCGGACGTCGAGGTAGGACTCCGTGGCCGGCGCCGGCCCCAGCAGGACCGACTCGTCGGCCAGCCGCACGTGCCGGGCGTCCCGCTCGGGCTCGGAGTAGACGGCCACGGCCTTCACACCCAGCCGCCCGCAGGCCCGGATCACCGCACAGGCCATCGGCCCCCGGCCAGCCACCAGCACGCTCTCGACTGCCTGGACCACGTCGTCCCCCTGTTCCCCTCCGACCCCGGTCATCCTCCCCCAGGCACCCGGGCGGGGGCGCGGCGGCCACGGACAGCGGGGGCGTCGGCCCCGGCGCACCACCGCCGGGCAACGGACCCACCCGTGAGACCCTTGGCAGGTCAACCGGGCCGTTGCCGGGGCGCGCGAGCGCCTCCGACGACGGCCGTCGATCCGCTCCCGGGCCGGAGGGTCCGCGGGCCACTGAGGAGAGGAGGGCAGCGATGTCCAAGCGTGGACGCAAGCGGCGCGCCCGCAAGAAGAGCGGCGCCAACCACGGCAAGCGCCCCAACGCCTGAAGCACGAGGCCCCCTTGCTCCGCCGCTCACGCGGACGGTGCAGGGGGGCCTCAGGCGTGCGTGTTCAGGCGGTCGGGTGCTCCGCCGGGACGGTGAAGGTCTCGACGCTGGTCTGCTCGACCCGCACCTGGGTGCCGTCCTCGTCGATGGAGACGGTGGTCAGCTGGACCTTGATCCGGTCCCGCAGGCCCACCGGCGTCGGGTCGCCGCCGCAGCGCCGCCGCACCAGGGCCTTGAACTCCTGCTCGATCCCGAACTGCCGCAGGCACGGCGAGCAGTCCTCGAGGTGCTCGGCGATGACCGCGCGGCGCTCGGGCTGTGTCTCGTTGTCCAGGAACTCGAAGACGTGGGACAGGACGTCGTCACACGAGGTGATCTCGCTGTCCGCGTGCAGGTCGTGAGCGTCGTTGCTCATCAGTGCGTCGCCTCTTCCGCGGCCCCGGCACGGACGAAGCCGCGCTCCCGGGCGTAGTCGGCCAACAGCTTCTGCAGACCGCGACGGCCGCGGTGCAGGCGGGACATCACCGTGCCGATGGGCGTGCCCATGATCTCGGCGATCTCCTTGTAGGCGAACCCCTCGACGTCAGCGAGGTAGACCGCCAGACGGAAGTCCTCCGGGAGCTGCTGGAGTGCTTCCTTGATGTCGGAGTCGGGCAGGTGGTCCAGCGCCTCGATCTCCGCCGACCGCAGCCCGCTGGAGGTGTGCTCCTCCGCGGCGTACAGCTGCCAGTCCTGCACCTGCTCGGTGGGGTACTGCTGCGGCTGACGCTGCTTCTTGCGGTAGCTGTTGATGTAGGTGTTCGTCAGGATCCGGTACAGCCAGGCCTTGAGGTTCGTGCCCTCGGCGAACTGGTGGAACGCGGAGTAGGCCTTGACGAACGTCTCCTGCACCAGGTCCTCGGCGTCGGAGGGGTTGCGGGTCATCCGCAGTGCCGCCGGGTAGAGCTGATCCAGGAAGGGCAGCGCATCGCGCTCGAACCGGGCGTCCCGCTGGGCACGGGTCTCGGCGAGCTCGCTGCGGCTGCCGTCCGCGCGCGCCTCGGGCGTCGGTTCGGGGGTCTGCTCGGTCAGCGCCGCCGTGGTGGCGGGGCTGTCGACTGCGCGCTCGTCAGGCACCGACCGTCCTCTCTGCGGCGCCCGGGAACGGACGACCACGTCGGTCGATCCTAGCCGGGTGCGGCCGGGACGGCCGGGGGGACGGCGGGCGGGTGCCGACCCGCGCGCTGTGCGCGCCGGTGCTCCCGGGACTGTGCTGCTCACGGTCGGTGCAACGGCACCCGGCCGGAGTCGATTCCCCGATCCGGCCGGTCGGTGTCCCGCCCGGTCCGCCGGGGGTCCTAGGCTGCGGCGCCGTGGCGGCGACACCTGCGATACGTGCACTGGAGAGGGCCGGGGTGGCCTGCTCCGTGCACGAGTACGACCCGGCCGACGGCGCGGACGGGCACGGGTACGGGGAGGTGGCTGCCGCAGCACTGGGCGTCGACCCGGCGCGGGTGTTCAAGACCCTGGTCACCCGGGTCGACGGCGCGCTCACGGTGGCCGTCGTGCCGGTCAGCGGGTCCCTGGACCTCAAGGCGCTGGCCGCGGCGGCCGGCGGTCGGAAGGCGGCGATGGCCGACCCTCCCGACGCCGAGCGGGCCACCGGCTACGTGCTCGGCGGGATCAGCCCGCTCGGCCAGCGCAAGGCCCTGCCCACCGTGGTCGACGACAGCGCGCTGACGCTGGACACCGTGCTGGTCAGCGCCGGCCGCCGCGGTCTACAGGTCGAGCTCTCCCCCACCGACCTGGTGCGGCTGACCCGCGCCCGCACCGCCCCGATCGCCCGCTGTTGAAGGACCCCCGTGCCCCCCACGACTCGCGAGCTCGCCGCGGGGCCCTGCACGGGGGCCGTCACCCGTAGGGGGTGAGCAGCTGGTCGACCGGGGCGAAGTCGTCGGTGAGGACGCCGGCGTCGCCGATGAAGCCGGTGAGCTCGTCCCCGGCGGCGACCTGCCAGGCGAGCCCGCGCCCGGCCATCGTCGCGGCGATCGCGTCGGCCGGCAGCGGACGCCGGGACGCCACGGCGACGACGTTGCCGCCGTCCTCACCGGCCAGCACCGGCGCCCGGGCCAGCAGCAGCACCTCGGGGAACACCGACCGCAGGGTGGCGAGCTCCGCGCGCACGAAGTCCAGCGGCGGGTGGTCGATGAGGTTGACCGCGTAGACGCCGTCGTCGGCGAGGGCCCCGTCGACCAGCTCCAGCGCCTCGGTGGTGGTCAGCTGCCAGGGCACCGAGAGGCCTCCGAAGGCGTCACCCACCACCAGGTCGCGCGCTCCGGCCGGCTCGGAGTCCAGCGCCACCCGCGCGTCACCGACCCGCACCTCGAGCTCGGGTGAGGTGCGCAGCCCCAGCTCCTGCTCGTCGACGTCGACGACCCCGGGGTCGACCTCCAGCACCCGGCTCACCGTGCCCGGGCGCACCTCCGCCAGGTACCGCGGCAGCGTCGCGCCACCGCCCCCGACGTGCAGCGCCGACAGCGGGGCGCCCGCTGGGGCCATCGCGTCGGTGACCGAGGCGATGGCCTGCACGTACTCGAACTCCAGGTACGTCGGGTCGGCCAGGTCGACGTAGGAGTGGCGGAGCGTGTCGAGCACCAGCACCCGGCCGCTGTCGCGTTCGGGGTCGGCCTCGACCCGCGCGCAGTGGTACGCGGTCTCCTGCTCGCACGGGGTGGGCGCGACCGCGGCGAGCAGCGGCGTCGCCATGGCCAGCACCAGCAGACCGACCGGCAGTCGCGCGGTGACGCCGGGCGCGCTGCGGCGCAGCAGCAGCGCCAGGGCCAGCCCGACCAGCACCACCAGGACCCCGGTGCCGACGAGGATCACGCTGCTGGGCAGCACCGCGACCAGCAGGAAGCCGGTCGCGAAGGTGGCCACGATGCCGCCGAGGGTGCCGATGCCGGACAGTCGGCCGACCACCGACCCGGTCTCGGCGAGGCTGCCCAGCTGCATGGCCACCACCATGGGCGGCACGGCGGACAGCAGCGCGGCCGGCACGACGACCGCGACCGCGGCCAGCAGCAGGACGTTGCCCGCCGCGGCTCCGGTGAGCAGCTCACCGGCGAACCGCACCAGCGGCAGGACGGCGACCACGAGCGCCCCGCCGGCGACCAGCAGCGGGGCGATCAGCCGGCGCGGGTCGGTACGGTCCGCGGCCGCCCCGCCGGCCCAGGCGCCGATCGCGATGGCGGCCAGCGCGAAGCCGATGATCGCGGTGTTGGTCTGCAGCGTGATGCCGACGTAGGGGGCGATCAGCCGCAGGCCCACCACCTCGAGCACCAGCACCGAGCCCGAGGCCAGGAAGGTGACCCCGGCGGCGATCCAGTCCGGCAGCGCGCGGGACCCGGGCAGCGGCGCCCCGGGGGCATGCGTGCCCCCCACGGTCAGAAGAGAGCCGGCTGGTCGGCCGGCTCGCTGATCTGCTCCTGGCGGGCGGTGAGCTGCGGCCCGTTGTTCGCCACGTTGCCCACGGCCACACCCACCGGCCGGATCTCCAGCCGCTCGACGTACTCCGGCGGGGTCGGTGCCGCCACCTGCGTGACGTCCTCCTGCGCCGGGTCCAGCCACTGCGCCCAGCGGTCCGGCGGCAGGACCAGCGGCATGCGCGGGTGCACCTCGGCCAGCGCGCCGACGGCGGGCGCCGTGACCACGGTGCAGGTGTAGAGCCGGTCGTCCCCGCGGCCCCAGACCTCCCAGAGGCCGGCGAAGGCCAGCCCGCTGCCGTCCTGCGGCGTCACGAAGTACGGCTGCTTGCCCGGGGCGTCGTGCCGGGGCGCCCACTCGTACCAGCCGTCGGCGGGCACCAGGCAGCGCCGGCTGGCGGCGGCGGTGCGGAAGGCGGGCTTCTCGGTCAGCGACTCGACCCGGGCGTTGAGCATCCGGTTGCCGATCGAGACGTCCTTGGCCCAGGAGGGCACCAGGCCCCAGCGCACGGCCCGCAGCTCACGGTGCCCGCCGCCGGTCAGCGCACCCTCGGCGTCCCGTTCCTCCTTGTGCCGCACGACGTACACGCTCTTGGTGGGAGCCACGTTGTGGTCGGCCGGCAGCGGCGTCTGCCCCTCGGCGACGACGGCCTCGAACTCGACCACCAGGTCCTCCGGACGGCGGCTGGCGGCGTACCGACCACACATGACGGCTCCTCCCCGGGCCTCCCCGGTGCAGGTGGCCCGGCTCCGAGGGTAGGGGCGGGTACCGACAACGGGGGTCCGGGCGCTGCCGGGGACGCCGGGGAGCTGCCATCCTGTGCGGCCATGAGGTTCTCCACCACCGTCGAGCTGGGCGGGAAGACCGCCACCGGCATGGCCGTCCCCACCGAGGTCGTCGAGGCGCTCGGCGCGGGGAGGAAGCCGCCGGTCACGGTGACCGTGGGCGGGCACACCTACCGGAGCACGATCGCCTCGATGGGCGGGCGCTTCCTGCTGCCGCTGAGCGCGGAGAACCGGACGGCGGCGGGACTGGCGGCCGGCGACGCCGTGGAGGTGGACGTCGAGCTCGACGAGGCCCCGCGGGCGGTCGAGGTGCCCACCGACCTCGCCGAAGCCCTGGACGCCGAGCCGACCGCCCGGGCCCGGTTCACCGGGCTCTCCTACAGCGCCCAGCGCCGACACGTGCTGGCGGTCGAGGGCGCGAAGGCCGAGGCCACCCGGCAGCGGCGGGTGGCCGCCGTGGTCGCCGCGCTCCTCGCCGAGCCCGGCAGGGCAGGATGACCACCATGGTCGAGGTCTGGGCACCCCCGTCGCGCCGCACCCCGGTGGACGCGGTCGTCGCCCTGCCCGGCTCCAAGTCGATCACCGCCCGTGCCCTCGTGCTGGCGGCGGTCGCCGCCGGCCCGAGCCGGCTGGTCCGCCCGCTGCGGGCCCGCGACACCGACCTGATGGCCGCCGGCCTCCGCGCGCTCGGCGTCGGGGTCACCGAGGACGGCGACGACTGGCTGGTCACCCCCGGTGAGCTGCGCGGCCCGGCCGAGGTCGACGCCGGGCTGGCCGGCACCGTGCTGCGCTTCCTGCCCCCGGTGGCCGCGCTGGCGACCGGTCCGGTCCGGCTCGACGGCGACCCGCGGCTGCGGGACCGGCCGAACTCCGGGCTGATCGCCGGGCTGCGCGACCTCGGCGTCCGGGTCGACGACGACGGCCGTGGGCGCGCCCCGTTCACCGTGCACGGCACCGGGGCGGTGCGCGGCGGCCCGGTCACCGTCGAAGCCAGCGAGTCCAGCCAGGTGGTCTCCGGCCTGCTGCTGGCCGCGGCCCGCTACGACGAGGGCATCGAGCTCACCGTGGCCGGCAGCCTCCCCTCGCTCCCCCACGTGCAGATGACCGTGCGCACGCTGGCCGAGCACGGTGTGCAGGTCACCGTCACCGACGGCGGCTGGCGGGTCGCCCCGGGGTCGGTGACGCCGCTGGACCGGGTCGTCGAGCCCGACCTGTCCAACGCCGCCCCGTTCCTCGGCGCGGCGCTCGTCACCGGCGGCCGGGTCACCGTCCGCGACTGGCCCACCGACACCACCCAGCCCGGCGCCCAACTGGACCGGCTGCTCACCGCGATGGGCGCCGACGTCGTCCGCACCGAGGTGGGCCTGCAGGTCACCGGCGGCGACCGGATCGCCCCGCTGGACGCCGACCTCGGCGAGGTCGGCGAGCTGACCCCGGTCCTCGCCGCGCTGTGCGCCCTGGCCGACGGCCCCTCGCGGCTGACCGGCATCGCCCACCTGCGCGGCCACGAGACCGACCGGCTGCAGGCACTGGAGGAGGTGCTGACCGCCGTCGGCGCCCGGGTCGAGCAGCTGCCCGACGGACTGGTCGTCACCCCGGGGCCGCGGCGCGCGGCCCGGCTGGACTCCTACGCCGACCACCGGATGGTGCACGCGGCGGCACTGCTCGGGCTGGCGATCGACGGCGTCGAGGTCAGCGACCCCGGGGCGGTGGCCAAGACGTTGCCCGACTTCACCGAGCGCTGGGCCCGCCTGCTGGGAGCGGCCGCGTGAGCGGGCGGCGGATGGACAGCCGGTCCGACGAGGACGACGTCCGCGTCCGGGCGTCCCGGCACGGTTCCCGGCCGCGCACCCGCACCCGGCCGGCGCACGAGGAGGCCGTGCCCGGGCTGGTGGTCGCCGTCGACCGCGGCCGGATGACCGTGCGCGTGCAGGGCCCCGAGGGCGCACCGGTCGAGGTGACCGCCATGCGCGCCCGGGAGCTGGGCAAGCACGGCGTGGTGGTCGGCGACCGGGTGCGGGTCGTGGGTGACACCTCCGGGCGCACCGACAGCCTGGCCAGGATCGTCACCATCGCCGACCGGGTCACCTCGCTGCGCCGCACCGCCGACGACACCGACCCGACCGAGCGGATCGTGGTGGCCAACGCCGACCAGCTCGTGGTGGTCACCTCGATCGCCGACCCGGAGCCCGCGCTGGGCTTCCTCGACCGGTGCCTGGTCGCCGCGTACGCCGGTGGGCTCACCCCCCTGCTGGTGCTGACCAAGAACGACCTGGCCAGCGCCCAGCCGCTGCTGGACCGCTACACCGGCCTGGACGTCGACGCGGTCCCGATGTCCCCCGAGGCGCCGCTGGAGGACCTCGTCACCCGCCTCCGCGACCAGATGAGCGTGCTGGTCGGGCAGTCCGGGGTGGGCAAGTCCACCCTGTTCAACCGGCTGGTGCCCGGCGCCTTCCGGGCCACCGGCGACGTCAGCAAGATCGGCAAGGGCCGGCACACGTCGTCCTCGGCGGTGCTGCTGGACCTGCCCGGCGGCGGCACGCTCATCGACACCCCGGGGATCCGCTCCTTCGGCCTGGCGCACGTCACCGCCGGTGACGTCCTCGCCGCCTTCGACGACCTGGCCGAGGCCTCCGCCGACTGCCCGCCCATGTGCGGGCACACAGCCGAGGACCCCGGCTGCGCCCTCGACCCGTGGGCCGCCGCCGGCCCGCCGGCCCGCAGCGAGCGCCTGGCCAGCTTCCGCCGCCTGCTCACCGCCGTCGGTCAGCTCACCCCCGGTCACTGAAGCAGCCGCCGACCCAGGCATAGGTGCCTTTACCTGCGTTCCCGGCGGCAGGACGCACGTATTGGTACCAATGCCCGAGGGGCCGTCAGAGCTGGCGGGGGACCACGGGGCGCTCGAAGAAGCCGCCCTCACCGTCGGGGTCGACGCGCCAGGCGCGGGCACCCGGGCGGGCGGTGACCGTCTCGGCCAGCGCGGTGCCCAGGTAGTACAGGCCGACGCCGTCCTCGGTGGCGTAGCCGCCGGGGAGCTCGCCTGCGGCCACCATCCGCCGGTAGGACGCACGCCGGGGCAGATCGGTGAGGTCGTCGTGCACCGCGTTGCTGTGCGGGATCAGCCCGAGCCCCTCGGTGAAGGGCGCCAGCCGCTCCGACCACGCGTCGGTCGGGCCGCCCACGTGCCAGCACAGACTGCCCGCGCTCGGCCCGGCGAGCACGACGCCGGCCTCCCAGCACTCGCGCAGCAGCTCGGCGAGCCCGTGCGCCCGCCACACCGCCAGCAGGTTGACCACGCTCCCGCCCTCGACGAGGACGACGTCCTGGGTCAGCAGGTGGGTCCGCAGGTCGGGCAGGCTCGGCCGCGGGAACAGCTGCAGCACGCTGAGGACGACGTCGTCCCGGCCGCCGAGGACCCGCTGGTAGGCCGAGACCGCGGCCGGGTCGTCGCCCACCGCGGTGGGCAGGTAGCACAGCCGCACCGGCCCGGGCTCCTGGCGGCGGGCGGCACCGAGGGCCAGCACGTGCTCCAACAGCGGGCGGTTGCCGCGCTCCCCCGGCCGGGGCTCCAGCACCCCGGAGAAGGCGAACACCTGACGGCGCATCACACCGCCACGTACCCGCCGCTGCGCCAGTAGACGCCCGCGTCCCGGCTGAGCAGCCCCTCGTCCACCAGGTACCGGCGCAGCGCCGCGACGTCGGGGTGCCAGGCGGCCAGCAGCGCGTTGACCTCGCGCTCGGGGTAGCGGACGCCGGGCTCGAAGACGTGCACCAGGTGCTCGAGCACGACCAGCCGCTTGGCCCGCTGGGCGGGCACGGACACCAGCCGGCCGTCGCGGAGGAAGGCGCGCAGCACGGCGTCCTGGCCGGGGTCCTCCGACAGCGGCTCGGGGGCCGGCGCGCTGGCCGCGGCGGCCCGGGCGGCCTCGCCGAAGCGCTCGGTGTGCAGCAGCAGCGTGTGCCCGTCGCGGTGCACCAGCCCCGCGCGGGCCAGCCGGCGGGCGGCGAGCGCGACGTCCTTCAGCGACAGGTCCGCGGCCTCGGCGACGTCGGAGATGGTGGTCGCGCCCAGCGCCAGGGCCGCAACCACCCTCAGCCGCACCGGATCGGCCAGCAGCCCGACGATCGTCCCGGCGTCCATGCCCCGACGGTATCCGGGGACCACGGGGAATCGGCGGGCCCGCTCCGGGGTAGGCACCCGCCATGGTGAGCCCGATCGACATCCAGAAGGCCCTGTCCGGCATCGAGTACCCCGCCAAGCGGGACGACGTGGTCAAGCACGCCGAGTCGCACGGCGGCGGCGACGACGTCCTCGAGGCCCTCAAGGGCATCGACGACCAGGAGTACGACACCCCCGCGGCCGTCAGCAAGGCCGTGTTCAACTGAAGGACCCCCTCTCCCCCCACCCCTCGCGAGCTCGGGGTGGGCCCCTGAGAGGGGGCCGTTCCAGCCCGTCGCCGTCGTCGGGCGGGGCCGTCCCGGTCCCGCCCGATAGGTTCGCTCCCATGACGGCTGGCCAGCGGGGTTACAACGAGGACATGCGCCTGGCGCACGTGCTGGCCGACCAGGCCGACGCGATCAGCCTGGAGCGGTTCCGCGCGCAGGACCTCAAGGTCGACACCAAGCCCGACCTCACGCCGGTCACCGACGCCGACCACCGGGTCGAGGAGCAGCTGCGCATCACGCTCTCCCGCGCCCGCACCCGGGACGCCGTGCTGGGCGAGGAGTTCGGCAGCACCGGCCGCGGCGAGCGGCGCTGGGTCATCGACCCCATCGACGGCACGAAGAACTTCGTCCGCGGCGTGCCGGTGTGGGCGACGCTGATCGCCCTGCTGGACGGCGGCATGCCCGTGGTCGGACTGGTGTCGGCCCCGGCGCTCAACCGGCGCTGGTGGGCCGCGGCGGGCACCGGTGCCTGGACCGGTCGCCGGCTGGAGAACGCCACCCGCTGCACCGTGTCGGAGGTGGGCGACCTGGCCGATGCGAGCCTGTCGTACTCGTCGCTGTCCGGCTGGGAGGAGCGCGACCTCCTCGACCCGTTCCTGGACCTGACCCGCGCGGTCTGGCGCACCCGCGCCTACGGCGACTTCTGGAGCTACATGATGGTGGCCGAGGGCGCCGTCGACGTGGCCTGCGAGCCCGAGGTCTCGCTGTGGGACCTGGCCGCCCTCGACGTCATCGTGCGCGAGGCCGGCGGGGCGTTCACCGACCTCTCCGGTGCGGCCGGTCCTGCCGGTGGCAGCGCCGTGGCCAGCAACGGCGTGCTGCACCCCGACGTGCTGACGGCGCTCGCCCCCCGAGAGGGACGGGCGCCGTCGGTGTGACCCGCCGGGGTCAGCGGACCGGGCCGGACCCGTTCCCGCGGCCGCCCTGGAAGCGCCGGCGGGCCTCCTCGATCTTGGCTCGGTTCTTCGGGTCCTTGGCGAACGTCTGGGCCTTGTCCGTCGCCTGACGGATGACCTGCTTGCCCTTCGGGCTGTTCGCGAACTGGATGACCTTGTTCAACAGCGACGCCACGACGCGTCCACCCCCTGTGCTCCGGAGAGCCCCGGACGGGCTCCGCTCGTCGATGTCAACGGTGACAGCCGCCGAGTCGTTCCGCTCGGTGAGCTCAGGTCTGCGCGGTCCACCGCTCCCGGACGACGGCCGCAGCGGCCTGCTGCCGGGGCTCGACCACCGGGTCCCCCACCCGCTGCGGCACCAGCTCCCGGCCCACCCCGCGGGCGGCGAGCACCGCGGCGCCGGCGGCCGAGGCGCTGCGCACCTGCACGTGCTGCACCGGCCGGCCCAGCACGTCGGCCAGCAGCTGCTGGACGCCGGGGTCCCGCGCGCCGCCCCCCGTGAGCACGACCAGCCCGTCCCCCGGCCCCAGCAGGTCCAGGCCCGCGGCCACCGCGCAGACCACGCCCTCCAGCGCCGCGCGGGCCAGGTCGGCGCGGGTCGTGTCGGCCGACAGCCCGGTCCAGCTCCCCCGCGCCCCCGGGCCGGCCACCCCGCCGCGCTCCCCGGTGAGGAAGGGCGCGAAGGACACCCCGCCGGCGCCGATGGGTGACGCCGCGAGGCTGCCGGCCAGCCCGGCCCAGTCCAGGCCCAGGACGCTGCCCACCCACGACCACGCGGTGCCGGCGTTCTGCAGCGCCGCCATGGCGTACCAGCCGTCCTCGACGTCGGCGAAGCAGTGGACGACGGGGTCCTCGGCCGGTGCGGGCGCCACCCGGGGCCGCAGCAGCTGGGCCCCGGACCCGAGGTTGACCTGGACACCGCGCCCGGTGCCGGCGGCCAGCAGCGCGAGCGGGGTGTCGGCGCCGCCCACGACGACCGGGGTGTCCCCGCCGAGCAGCCCGGTGGTGCCGACGACCTCGTGCCCCGGCCGGACCGCGGGCAGCAGACCCGGGTCGACCCCCGCAGCCGCGGTGGCGGCCGCCGACCAGCCGTCGGCGGGGACGTCCCACAGCAGGGTGGCCGAGGCGTCGCTGCGATCGGTCACCGCCGGGTCGGTGCCGAGGACCAGCGCGGCGCGGACGGCGTCCTTGGGCAGCAGCACCGTGGCCGCGCGGGCCACCAGCCCGGGCTCGTGCACGGCGAGCCAGGCCAGCAGCGGCCCGGTCATGCCGGCCGCCAGCGGGTTGGCCAGCGCCGCGCGGTCGGCGGCGGGCAGCTCCCGCCACCGCTGCAGCTCCGCCGCGGCCCGCTGGTCGGGCCACAGCAGCGCCGGGGCCAGCGCGGCACCGGCCGCGTCGACCAGCACCGCGCCGTGCATCTGGCCGGACAGCCCGAGCGCGGCGACCGGACGGCCCCCGAGCCGGTGGACCAGCTCGGCCCGGGCGTCGTCCAGGGCGCGCAGCCAGACCGCGACCGGCGTCTGCGCCCAGCCCGGCCGCGGCCGGTCGACGTCGTAGGCCGCCTCGCTCTCGGCGACCACCACCCCGGCGTCGTCCAGGGCCGCGAGCTTGAGCCCGCTGGTGCCCAGGTCGGCCCCCACCACGACCGCGTCGGGCACGGTCACGGCAGCCCCGCACCGCGGGCGGACCGGAGAGGCGTCATGCGGTGGCCTTCGTGTCGCCGGCCGAGACGGTCAGGCGCCGGCCAGCACGCCGGTGGTGGTCAGCTCCTCGGCGACGTCACGCAGCTTGACGTTGTGGCGCTGCGAGGCGTGGGTGAGCAGGGTGAACGCCTGCTCGGCGGTGATCTTGTACCGCTCCATCAGGATGCCCTTGGCCTGCTCGATGACCCCACGTGAGGCCATCGCCCGGCGCATGTTCAGCACGTCGTCGCTGGCCCGCGCGGCGGCCTCGGCGTTGCCGACCGCGATCGCCACGAAGGCGGCGACCTCCTCGCCCAGGGCGACGTCGGCGTCGCCGAAGGCGTGCGACCGGAAGGCGTAGTTGTTCAGCGCGCCGATGGTGGCGCCCTGGAAGGGCAGCGGGACCGACAGCGAGCTGCCCACCCCGCGCTCGGCAGCGTGCACCGCGTAGTCGGGCCAGCGCTGCTCGGTGGCCATGTCGTGGACCACGAAGAGCTCGCCCGCGCGGCCGGCGTCCAGGCAGGGGCCGTAGCCGCGCTCGTACTGCAGCTCGTCGGCGTCCATCGCGATCTGACCGTCGTAGGCCGCGGTGAACGCACGGTCGTCGCGGATGAGCGTTATCGAGGTGGCGTCGGCGCCGGGCATCACGCCGCGGGAGATCTGCACGATCTCGGTCAGGACCTCGGGCAGCTCGCGGCCGACGAGGACGACACCGGCGAGGCGCTCGTGGAGCGCGCCGAGGGTGGCGGTCATGACAGTGCGTCTCTCTTCCGGCCGGGCTGGGACGTCGTGTGGTCGACGTCCGGCTGCCCGCTCGGGCTGCAGGCGTCAACAAGGATAGACGGCGCGCGGAGGCGACTCACCGTGCTGCTGGACACGATCGCACACGACCTGCCTCAGGAGACGGTCCTCCGGGCGGCAGCAGCCTCCTCGGGCCCGGGTCTGATGGGATGGGCACACGGGCAGCGGTAAACGGCTGCGCCCGGTGTCGAGGAGGCCCGCGTGCAGTACGCCGAGTCCGTCATCGAGCTCATCGGTGACACACCCCTGGTGCGGCTGCGGTCGGTCACCGCCCACCTGGGGCCGGATGCACCCCTGGTGCTGGCCAAGGTCGAGTACCTCAACCCGGGCGGCTCGGTGAAGGACCGGATCGCCGTGCGCATGGTCGAGGCCGCCGAGGCCTCCGGCGCCCTGCAGCCCGGCGGCACGATCATCGAGCCGACCAGCGGCAACACCGGCATCGGGCTGGCCCTGGTCGCGCAGACCCGCGGCTACACGTGCGTCTTCGTCTGCCCGGACAAGGTGGGTGCGGAGAAGATCAACGTGCTGCGGGCCTACGGCGCCGAGGTGCACGTCTGCCCGACCGCCGTCGACCCGGCCGACCCGCGCTCCTACTACTCGGTCTCCGACCGGCTGGCCCGGGAGACCCCTGGCGGCTGGAAGGCCGACCAGTACGCCAACCCGGCCAACCCGCGCTCGCACTACGAGACCACCGGCCCGGAGATCTGGGCGCAGACCGACGGCCGGGTCACCCACTTCGTGACCGGCGCGGGCACCGGCGGCACGATCTCCGGCGTCGGCCGCTACCTCAAGGAGGCCAGCGGCGGCCGGGTGCACGTGACCGGCGCCGACCCCGAGGGCTCGGTCTACTCCGGTGGCACCGGGCGGCCCTACCTCGTCGAGGGGGTGGGCGAGGACTTCTGGCCCGAGGCCTACGACAAGTCGATCGCCGACGAGATCATCGCGGTCTCCGACGGCGACTCCTTCGCCATGACCCGGCGGCTGGCCCGCGAGGAGGGCCTGCTGGTCGGCGGCTCCTGCGGCATGGCCGTGGTCGCGGCCCTCCGGGTCGCCGAGCGGCTCACGAAGGACGACGTCCTGGTGGTGCTGCTGCCCGACGGTGGCCGCGGCTACCTGAACAAGATCTTCAACGACGAGTGGATGGCCGACTACGGCTTCCTGACCGCGTCGGGCGGGGAGACCGTCGGCGAGCTGCTGGACACCAAGTCCGACGCCACCCCGACGCTGGTTCACACCCACCCGACCGAGACCGTCCGGGACGCGATCGACATCCTGCGCGAGTACGGCGTCAGCCAACTGCCGGTGGTCAAGGCCGAGCCGCCGGTGACCGCCGGCGAGGTGGTCGGCTCGGTGGCGGAGAAGGCGCTGCTGGACGCCCTGTTCTCCGGGCGGGCCACCCTCTCGGACCCGGTGGAGCGGCACATGTCCGCGCCGCTGCCGATCATCGGCTCCGGCGAGCCGGTCACCGCCGCCGTCGCCGCGCTGGGTGACGCCGACGCGCTGCTGGTGCACGTCGACGGCAAGCCCGCCGGCGTGGTCACCCGGCAGGACGTCCTCGGGCACCTCGTCGGTCTGCCGCCTACGGTCGCCTCATGACCGGTTTCAACACGCGCGCCATCCACGCCGGCCAGGAGCCGGACCCGGCGACCGGGGCGGTGATCCCGCCGATGCACCTGACCACCACCTACAAGCAGGACGGCGTCGGCGGCCTGCGCAACGGCTACGAGTACAGCCGCAGCGCGAACCCCACCCGCGACACCCTGCAGACCGCGCTGGCCTCGCTCGAGCAGGGCACCCGCGCGATGACCTTCTCCTCCGGCCTGGCCGCCGAGGACGTCCTGCTGCGCACCGTCTGCCGGCCCGGCGACCAGATCGTGCTGGGCGGGGACGCCTACGGCGGCACGTACCGGCTGATCTCGAAGGTGCTGGAGCCCTGGGGCGTCGGGCACTCCCCCGTCGACCTCGACGACCTGGACGCCGTCCGTGCGGCGGTCGCGCCGGAGACGACCCGGGTGCTGTGGTGCGAGACCCCCAGCAACCCGCTGCTCAACATCGCCGACATCGCCACGCTGGCGGACATCGCGCACGCCGCCGGCACGCTGCTGGTCGTCGACAACACCTTCGCCAGCCCCTACCTGCAGCAGCCGCTGACGCTGGGCGCCGACGTCGTCGTCCACTCCACGACGAAGTACCTGGGCGGGCACTCCGACGTCGTCGGCGGTGCGCTGGTGGTCTCCGACGCCGAGCTCGGCGAGCGGCTGGCGTACCTGCAGAACGCCGCCGGCGCGGTCAACGGCCCGTTCGACGCGTGGCTGCTGCTGCGCAGCCTGAAGACCCTGGGCGTGCGCATGGACCGGCACAGCGCCAACGCCGGCCGGATCGCCGAGTGGCTGCTGGAGCACTCAGCGGTCTCCGCCGTGCTCTACCCGGGGCTGCCGGAGCACCGCAACCACGAGGTCGCGGCGAAGCAGATGTCGCAGTTCGGCGGGATGGTGTCGTTCCGCCTCAAGGCCGGCGAGGAGGCCGCGCTGCAGGTCTGCGAGCGGGCCCGGGTGTTCACCCTGGCCGAGTCCCTCGGCGGCGTCGAGTCGCTGATCGAGCACCCGCACCGGATGACCCACGCCAGCGCCGCCGGCTCGCCCCTGGAGGTGCCCGCGGACCTCGTGCGGCTGTCGGTGGGCATCGAGGACGTCGACGACCTGCTGGCCGACCTCGACCAGGCCCTGGGCTGAGCCGCCCGCCGTCCTCGCGGACGTCGTTGTGCGCTGGTGGTCGTCTCGCGGCAGCGGAGGCGACCACCAGCGCACATCCGCTGCCTCACGAACAGGACTCCCCTAGGCCGGGAGGGTGAGGATGCGGGGGCCGTCGTCGGTGACCGCGACGGTGTGCTCTACGTGGGCGGCGCGGCTGCCGTCGGCGCTGCGCAGCGTCCAGCCGTCGGCGTCCACCCGGTAGTCGTCGGAACCGCCGGCGAGGAACCACGGCTCGATGGCGATGACCAGCCCGGCCCGCAGCTTCAGGCCGCGCCCGGCCCGCCCCTCGTTGGGGACGCTGGGCGCCTCGTGCATCGACCGGCCGATGCCGTGGCCACCCTGGTCTGTGTTGATCCCGCAGCCGCCCGCGCGGCCCACCTCGCCGATGGCCGCCGAGACGTCACCGAGCCGGCCGCCGACGACGGCCGCCGCGATGCCCGCCTCCAGCGCCCGGGTGGTGGTGTCGAGCAGCCGCCGGTCCTCCTCGCGGGGCGTGCCGACCGGGAAGGTGATCGCGGCGTCGCCCACCCAGCCGTCGAGGGTGGCCCCGGCGTCGACGCTGAGCAGGTCGCCGTCCTCGAGCTCCTGGGACGTCGGGATGCCGTGCAGCGCCACGTCGTTGACCGACAGGCAGACCACGCCCGGGAACGGCGGCGTGCTGCGCAGCGGCGCGTAGCCCAGGAACGGGGACGTGGCCCCGGCGTCGGCCAGCACCTGCCGGGCGGCCTGGTCGAGCTGGGTCAGCCGGACGCCGGGGGCGGCGAGCTCCCGCACCGCCGCGTGCATCTGGGCGACCACCGCGCCGGCGGCCCGCATGGCCTCGATCTCGCCCGGGGTGCGCAGTTCGATCACGTCGTCGTCCTCCTGGTTCCGGTATTGCTATCCCGGTATTACTATCACGGCCATGGTGCGACCCCCGTTGAGCCCGGAAGAACGTGAGCGCGGCCGTCGGCTGGGCGCCCTGCTGCGCGCGGCCCGCGGCACCCGCACCCCCGGCGAGGTCGCCCTGGCGTCCGGGGTGAGCCTGGAGGCGCTGCGCAAGATCGAGTCCGGCCGGGTCCCGACGCCGGCGTTCTTCACCGTCGCCGCCCTCGCCCGCGCCGTCGACCTGCCGCTCGACCAGCTGGCCGAGGCCCTCGACCTCACCGGCACCGCACTGTCGGCCTGACGGAGGACCCCCTGCCCCCCACCGCTCGCAGGCTCGCGGCGGGCCCCTGCAGGGGGGCCGTGCCCGCCGGGTAGAACTCCCTGGTGCACAGCGAGCCTGCGGTCAGCGTCGTCATCGCCACCCGCGACCGGCGGGAGTCGCTGCTGCGCTCCCTGACCCGGCTGGACACCGAGCAGCGGCTGCCGGTGGTCGTGGTCGACAACGCCTCCACCGACGGCAGCGCGGCCGCGGTCCGGGCGCAGCACCCGGACGTCGACGTCGTGCAGCTGGCGGCCAACGCCGGGGCGGTCGCGCGCACCGACGGCGTCCGGTCCGCGACGACCCGGTACGTGGCGTTCGCCGACGACGACTCGTGGTGGGAGCCCGGCTCGCTGGACGCAGCGGTCGCCCTGCTGGACGCCCACCCCCGGGTCGCCGTCGTCGTCGGTCGGGTCCGGATGGCCGGTGACGGCAGCGAGGACGCCGTCACCCGCAAGCACCGGCTCGCCCTGCTGGGCCGGTCGGCCGCCGGGCCCGGCGTGCTGAGCTTCCCGGCGTTCGCCGCGGTGGTCCGCCGGGACGCCTACCTCGGCGTCGGCGGGTTCTCCCGGTTGCTGTTCTTCGGCGGCGAAGAGCACCTGCTGGCGCTGGACCTGGCCGCCGCCGGCTGGGACCTGGTGTTCAGCGAGGACGTCGTCGCCTGGCACGACCCGGCGGGTCCGGACCGGCCGACCGCGGCCCGCTGGGCGCTGCAGACCCGCAACGACGTGCTCGTCGACTGGCTGCGCCGCCCGCTCCCCGTCGCGCTCGCCGCGACCGGCCGGCTGGCGCGCCGGGCGCGCACCGAGCCCGCGGCCCGGACGGCGCTCGCCGGGGTGGTCCGCCGGCTGCCGGCCGCGCTGCGTCAGCGGCGACCGGTGCCGGCCGAGGTCGAGCGCCGTTTCGCGACCGCGCAGCGGCCGGCGCCCCCGGGGCAGCAGGCGGTCAGCCCTGCAGCTGCCGGCTGAGCCACTCCCGGGCCAGCGCGTTGGCGGCTGCGCCCCGCTGCTGGGCCCCGGCGATCGCGTCGGTGAGCGTGCCGGACAGCGCGTGCTCGAGGGCGGCGTCGAGGGTGTGGGCGTCGACCTGGTCGCCCGGCACCACCAGCGGCCAGCCCAGCGCACCCGCCTGGGCGGTGACCTTCGCCCCGCCGACGATCGCGTCGCAGGCGATGACCGGCTTGCCGTGCGCGAGCCCGAGGACCAGCGCGTGCAGCCGCATGCTCACCACCGCGTCGGCCCGCCGGATGAGTGCCTCGACCTGCAGCGGGAAGCGCTCGTAGGGCTTCTCGTAGGAGTCCATGGTCAGCTCGAACCACGGGATCGCCCGGGCCGCGAGCCACCCCTCGATCGCGGCCCGCACCTCGACCGCCCGGCTCCGGTCGCCGTACTCCTCCTGCGGCGGGGCGAAGGCGACCGCCAGCACCGGGACGTCCGGCGTCCGGGTGGCCATGGCCAGGTCCGGGCGGGCCACCCCCGGGGCGTCGCGCTCCCAGACCTCGTGGAACAGCGCCCGGCCGGCGTCGGAGACCACCGAGACGTTGACCGCCCAGCGCTGCGCGCCGGAGAACGCCTCGGTCAGCTCGCGCAGCAGCGGGGTGTCCGAGATCGGCCCGCTGACGAAGACCAGGTGGGTGAAGTCGGCCGGGTCCAGCGCCCGCCAGTCCGGCCCGCGCACGAGGAAGGGCGCCCAGGCCACCGTGTGGTCGACGTCCAGCTCGCGCAGCCAGCCCGCCACCACCTCCGCGCCCAGGTCGTCACCGATGGTGGCGATCACCTCGTCGAAGCTGAACCAACCGGTGACCAGGACGCGCATGCCCCCAGCCTCCCAGGTGCCCCGGACGGCGAGGAGATCAGGCCTCCTGCGCCACCAGGTCGCGGTACTCGGGGTGGCGCTCGATCCAGCCCCGCACGAACGAGCACTGCGGGACGACGGTGCCGCCTGCGGCCCGGACGTCGTCCAGTGCGGCCCGGACCAGGGTGCTGCCCAGACCGGAGCCCTCGCTCTCGACCTCGGTGTGGGTGAACACCACCTGCGAGCCGTTGCGGAGGTAGGCGGCCACGCCCAGGAGGCGGTCGCCGTCCCGGATCTCGTAGCGGCTGTCCTGCGGGGCGTTCGAGACGGTCGGCTCCATGCCCGTCCCGAACGGCCCTCCCGGGCGGCGTGTTCCCGCCCGGGCGACCCCCTCGCGAGGTCCCGCCGCGAGGTACGAGCGGTGGGGGGCGAGGGGGTCCTTCCTCAGCTCAGTCGACGGGCCGACGGGCCGGAGGTGACGGTCAGGGTGACCGGCTCGGTCAGCCCGCGCTCCCGGCAGGCGGCCACGACGGCCTCGCCGACCGCGGCCGCGCCGGTCGAGCGGATCAGCGCGATGGCCGAACCGCCGAACCCGCCGCCGACCATCCGGGCGCCGAGTGCCCCGGCCGACCGCGCCGCCTCGACGACCACGTCGAGCTCGACCGCGGAGACCTCGTAGTCGTCGCGCAGCGAGGCGTGCGAGGCGTCGAGCATCGGCCCGATCTCGGCGACCCGGCCGGCGCGCACCAGCTCGACGACGGTGTCCACGCGCTCGTTCTCGCTGACCACGTGCCGGGCGCGGGCCTGCAGCCGCGGGTCGGTCAGCCGGTCGACGTCGGCCGCGGTGGCGTCGGACAGCCACTCCAGACCGAGCTGGCGGGCCGCCTCGTCGCAGTCGGCCCGGCGCTGGGCGTACTGGCCGTCGGCGAGGGTGTGCTTGACCCGGGTGTCGATGACCATCAGCTCGAGCCCGGCCTCGGCCAGCCCCAGCTGCACCGGCTCGGTGCGGAAGTCCCGGGTGTGGATGAGCAGGGCCGAGCCCTCCTCGGCCAGCAGCGCGACCGTCTGGTCCATGCCGCCGGTGCCGGCGCCCACGACCTCGTTCTCGGCCCGGATCGCGGCCTGGACGAGCAGGTGCCGCAGCTCGACGGAGTCGGCGCGGCCGGCCAGCTCCGCGGCCGCGATGGCCACCGCGGCCTCTAGCGACGCCGAGCTGGACAGCCCCGCGCCCAGCGGCACGTCACTGCTCACCGACAGGTCCATGCCCGGGACGTCGATGCCGGCCTGCTGCAGCGCCCACAGGGTGCCCGCGGCGTAGCCGGCCCAGCCGGTCGCCGAGCCCGGGCCCAGGTCGTCCAGCCGGCCCTCGAACGGCGCGGCGTCCGGGTCGGTGCTCGACAGCCGCACCAGGTCGTCGTCGCGGCGGCGCACGGCGGCCGCGGTGATGCGGGTCAGCGCCATCGGCAGGCAGCGCCCGCCGTTGTAGTCGACGTGCTCACCGATCAGGTTGACCCGGCCGGGAGCAGTCCAGACGCCGTCCGGCTCGGCCCCCCAGGTGGAGCGCAGCTCGGCGACGGCGCGGTCGGCCTGCTCGTGCGTCCCGACGTCCAGCGGGCTCATGACGCCACCTCCCGCAGCCGGTCGGCGATCCGCTCCGGCGTCGTGTCGTTGATCCAGGCACCCATGCCCGACTCCGAGCCGGCGAGGTACTTGAGCTTGCCCGGCGCCCGCAGCAGCGAGAACAGCTGCAGGTGCAGCCGCCCCAGCGCGCGGTCCTCGCCGGTGGGCGCCTGGTGCCAGCCGGAGATGTAGGGCACCCGGTCGACGCCGGGGTGGAAGCGGGACAGCCGGCGCAGCAGCTCCTGGTAGACCACCGCGAGCTCGGCCTTCTCCGCGTCGTGCAGCGCGGCGAGGTCGGGGACGTCGCGGTGCGGGGCCAGGTGGACCTCGACCGGCCAGCGCGCCGCCCGGGGCACGTATGCGGTGAAGTGCTCCCCGGTCAGCACCACCCGGGTGCCCTCGGCCTGCTCGGCGGCGAGGACGTCGGCCAGCAGGTTGCCCCCGGTGGCCGCACGGTGCCGGCGGGCCTGCTCGACCAGCTGGGCCGACCGCGGCGCCAGGGTCGGGTAGGCGTAGACCTGCCCGTGCGGGTGGGTCAGCGTCACCCCGATCTCCTGGCCGCTGTTCTCGAAGACGAACACCTCGGCCACCTGCGGGTCGGCCGAGTGGGCGGCGGTGCGCTGCGCCCACGCCTCGACGACCGTGCGCATGCGCGCCACGGGCAGGTCGACCACGGCGGCCTCGTGGTCGCTGGAGAACACCACGACGTCGCAGTGCCCGTACGCGGGCCGGTCGGCGGGTCCGATCGTCGGCGGCACGGCGTCCACGCCCGGGCCGACGGTCAGCGGGGCGAAGCTGGGGAACCGGTTGGCGAAGGCCACGACGTCGTACCGGCTGTCCGGGACCTCCGTGGGCCGCGAGGGGTCGACGGTCGGGTCCAGCGGGCAGTCGGCGGCGCTGGGCAGGAAGGTGCGGTTCATCCGGTGCCCGGCGATGGTCACCCACTCCCCGGTGAGCACGTCGAAGCGGACCTCACCGGCGTGCGGGGGCTCCGGCAGCGGGCGGGTGTCCTCGGCCAGGTGCACAGCACCGGCGGTGGCCACGTCGTCGAAGTAGAACATCGGTCGGCCGTCGGCCATCGTCCGCTCGGTGACCTGGCCCGGCCACTCGTCCGCTCCGTCGGCGGGGTCCCCCACCGTGGGTCCGGCGTCCATGCGTGTCGTCCTCCTGTCGTGCTGTGTTCCCCCGAACGGACTGAGTCTGCACGGGCGCGCACGGCAGACAGACGGAGGGCCCGGTCACCGTGTTCGGTGACCGGGCCCTCCGGTTGGTAGCGGGGACAGGATTTGAACCTGTGACCTCTGGGTTATGAGCCCAGCGAGCTACCGAGCTGCTCCACCCCGCGTCGCAGGACAGACACTACCCCACCTCCGGACGGCGTGCCCGGACCCCCCTCTCCGCTCACCCGGCCGGGGTGCCCGCCGCCCCGTCGTCGGACGCCGGGGCCGGCGCCCAGGCCCTCGGCTCGACCGGCTCGGCCGGGGGCTCCCGGAGCGGGAGCTGCCACCAGCCCACGTCGTGCCAGCGGCCGGCCTTGAAGCCGGCGGCGCGGTAGACGCCCACCGGCGTGAAGCCGAGCGCGGTGTGCAGCCCGACGCTGGCCTCGTTGGGCAGGGCGATGCCGGCGAAGGCCGTGACGTACCCGAGCGGGGGCAGCTCGGCCCGCAGGCGCCGGTACAGCGCCCGCCCGGTGCCCGCGCCGCGCTCGTCGGCGGCCAGGTACACCGAGCAGCTGACCGACCAGCGGTAGGCGGCCCGGGCGTTGTGCGGCGCCGCGTAGGCATACCCGACCACCGCCCCGTCCCGCTCGGCGGCGATCCAGGGCAGCCGGGGTGCGGTGAGCATCCGGCGGGCGATCTCGGCGGCGTCGGGCGGCTCGGTCTCGAAGGAGGCCACCGACCCGGTGACCCAGGGCCGGTACACCGCGGCGATGCCCGCGGCGTCCGCGGTGTCGGCGGACCGGATCAGGGCGGGGCTGCGCACGGAGGGCAGCGTAGCCAGGGACGACGAAGGCCCGGTCACCGTGAGGTGACCGGGCCTTCGTCTGTGGTAGCGGGGGCAGGATTTGAACCTGCGACCTCTGGGTTATGAGCCCAGCGAGCTACCGAGCTGCTCCACCCCGCGTCGCTGGAACGACCATACCCCATGCGGGGACAGCCGCCGCACCGGGGCGGTCCCCGGGGTCAGGTGACCCCGGGGACCCACCGCCGGCTCAGCCGGTCGGGCTCGGCGCCGCGGACGGCGCGGCGGCGGACTGACCGTTCGCCGCCTGGTAGGCCTGCACCGCCGACTGGAGGTCGGCCTGCGCCTGACCGATCCGGGCGAAGTCCCCGGCCCGCGTCGCGTCACCCAGCTCGGTGATCGCGTCGTTGAGCCGGGTGACCGCCTGGTCCCGGGCCGCCTCGTCGACCGGGCCCCCGGTCGGCGCCGGGGCCGGCGTCGCACCGCCGGTCGACGGTGCCGGTGTCGGGGTGGTGGGCGTCCCGCCGTCGACGGCGACCTCGCCCACGCCCTGCCCGAAGACCTGGTCCAGCGCCTCGGCCAGGGTGTCGGCGTAACCGATCCGGTCGGCGTAGTTCACCAGCACCTTCTGCAGCAGCGGGAAGGCGTTCTCCTGCGTGCCCTGCACGTACAGCGGTTGCACGTACAGCAGGCCGGCGTCCCCGATCGGCAGCGTCAGCAGGTTGCCGAACACCGCCCGGGAGCTCTCGCTGTTGAACAGCGTGATGTCCGGCCGGATCAGGTTGTTGGTGTTGAACGAGTTCTGCACCTGGCGCGGACCCCGGTAGGGGGTGTTGCCCGGCAGCCGGAGCACCTGGATCTCGCCGTAGGTGCCCGGGTCGGAGGAGGCGGAGATGAACGCCGAGAGGTTGTCCCGCTCGAACGCGTTCAGCGCACTGGTGAGCTGGAAGCTCGCCCGCTCGTCACCCGGCCGCTGGGCCAGGATGTAGTAGGGCGGCTGGTCGTCCTCCACGGTGGTGGTGGTGGCTGCCTGCTGCGTCGGGTCCGGCGAGACCTGCCACCGGTCGTTCTGGTTGTAGAACGCGATCGGGTCCTCGACGTGGTACCGGGTGAGGATGTCCCGCTGCAGCTTGAACAGGTCCTCGGGGTACCGGACGTGGCTCTCCAGCTCCGGACCCGCGTCGCTGCGCGGCTGCACGAGGCCCGGGAAGGCCTTCATGTAGGTCTGCAGGACCGGGTCCTGCTCGTCCCACGCGTAGAGGGTGACCGACCCGTCGTAGGCGTCGACCGTGGCCTTGACCGAGTTGCGGATGTAGTTGAACTGCTGGTCGGGCAGGGCGGTCGTGCCGGTGCCGGTCAGCGCGTCCGTGGTGCTGTCCCGCAGCGACATCTGCTCGGAGTACGGGTAGGCCGCCGAGGTCGTGTAGCCGTCGAGGATCCAGACGATCTTCCCGTCGACGACCGCCGGGTAGGGGTCGCCGTCCACGGTCAGGAAGGGGGCGGCCTTCTCCACGCGGTCCCGCGGGTCGCGGACGTAGAGCACCTTGGACTGGTCGTTGACCGCACCGGAGAGCAGGAAGTTCCGCTCCCGGTAGTAGATCGCGTAGGTCAGCCGGCGGAAGAAGCTGCCGATCGACACGCCACCGGTGCCGTCGTAGGTGGAGTTGATCTGCCCCTCGTCGGACCCGCCCTCGGGCTGGTCGAACTCGCGGGGGGTGGTGCCGCCGACGACCGAGTAGACGTCGACGCCGTCGTTGTTGAGCAGCTCACCGAAGTAGATCTGCGAGCGGTCGACCTCGATGTCGCCGCGGGTGGGCAGGTCGCCGGTGGTGAAGTTGGGCTCACCGGCCTGCTGCCCGGCCGCGACCTGGTTGGCCGGGGCCGCGACGAAGCCGTTGCCGTGCGTGTAGACGGTGTGTCGGTTGATCCAGCTGCCCTGGTTGCCGCTCAGCCCGGAGCTGTTGAGCTCGCGGACGGCGACGACGTAGTCCTGGGTGACGCCGTCGACGGTGTACCGGTCGATGTCCAGCTTCTCCGGGAACCCGTAGACGTTGCGGATCTGCTGGCGGGCGGTGAAGGTCGCGGACAGGACGTTGGGGTCCAGCAGCCGCGCGTTGGGGATCGTCTCGGTGTCGTCGCGCAGGGCGGCGACCGCGGCGTCACGGTCGGCGCCCTGCGTCTGGTCCTGCGCGTAGTTGACGTACTCGACGTCGGCCTCGTTGAGCTTGTAGGCGTCCAGCGTGGAGGTGATCGCCCGCGAGGTGAACTCCGCCTCGCGCTGGTCGGCCGAGGGCCGGACCACGAACTGCTGCACGATCGCCGGGTAGGCGAACCCGATCAGCAGGCTGGCCACCAGCAGCAGCCCCAGAGCCGCGGCCGGGAGCACGGTGTTGCGCACCACGATGTTGACGAAGAAGGCGATGGCGCAGATGGCGGCCACCACCACCAGGATGTTCTTGGCCGGCAGCAGCGCGTTGACGTCGGTGTAGGAGGCGCCGGTGTAGACCCCACCGCGGTTGGAGTACACGAGGCTGTAGCGGTCGAGCCAGTAGGCGACCGCCTTGAGCGCCACGAACAGGCCCAGCAGCACCGACAGCTGCACCCGCGCCGCACCGGTGAGCTTCTGGCCCGGGGTCTGCAGCCGCAGGCCACCGAAGACGTAGTGCGTCAGCACCGACCCGATCAGTGCCAGCAGCACGATCGTGAAGCCGAAGCCGAGCGCCAGCCGGTAGAAGGGCAGGTCGAAGACGAAGAAGCCGATGTTCTTGCCGAACTCCGGGTCCGTGCCGGGGAAGTCGGTGCCGTTGCGCCAGGCCAGCCAGGTCTGCCAGCTGCCCTGCGCGGCCGCACCGGCCAGCAGCCCCAGGATGACGCCGAGGGCGGTCAGGGCGACCTTGCGGCGGGGCTCCAGCGACTGGCGGTAGCGCTCGAGGTTCTGCTGCTCCAGCGACATCGGCCGGAACGTGGGGCGGAACCGGTAGGCCAGGTGGACCGCGAGCGCGACCAGTCCGCCGGTGGCGACCCCGGCGAGGGCGAACAGCAGCGCCCGGGTCTGCAGCTCGGTCCAGAACACCTCGGTGAAGTTCGTCTCGTCGAACCAGAGGTAGTCGACGTAGACGTTGGTGAGCGTGCCGATCACGCTGAAGAGCACCAGCAGGACGGCGACGATGCCGATGACCAGCTTGGCGCGCCGGGACAACGCCGGCACCGGCACGGGGGGCCGCATGGCCACGGTCGGACTCCTGTCTCAGGGGTGGGCGCGGGCACGGGGCCCGGCCGCGGAACTCGGACACGGGGCGCCCGCACCCCACCGTGAGCGGGAGGGGCGGGCCCGGGGGTCCGCTCCCTCAACTGCCACCGGCGGCGTCGGGTTCCCGGCCGTGGCACAAGCACACCACGATCCGGCCCGCACCCGGTCAGCAGGGAGCGGGGGTCCGCCCGGCGCGGAGGTCACCCAGCGCGGTCAGGGCGTCGTCCAGCGTCGCGACCCTCGCCATCGGCAGACCCGGCTGGGCGTTCGCCAGTGCCTCGGCGCAGTTGGCTGCCGGCACCAGGAACAGCACCGCGCCGATGTCGCGGGCGGAGACCAGCTTGAGCGGGATGCCACCGATCGGCCCGACCGCACCGGCGGCGTCGATGGTGCCGGTGCCGGCGATGACCGCGCCCTCGGTCAGGTCGGTGTCCCCGACCATGTCGATGATCCCCAGCGAGAGCATCAGCCCGGCCGAGGGGCCGCCCACGTCGTCCACCTGGATCGAGACGTCGAAGGGCGCGTACGGGGTCTCCAGCACCTGGATCCCCAGCGCCGAGCCGCTGCCCTCCTGGGCCGCGCCGGTGGTGACCGTGGCGGAGCCCGCGACGCCGAGCCGGGTGTAGTCGACCTGCACCGCGGTCTGCGGCGGGGTGGCCTGCAGGACGGCGAGCAGCGCGTCCTGGGTCGGCGTCGGCGTGCCGTCCACCGCCACGACCGCATCGCCGTCCGCCAGCTGGCCGGTCGACGGCGAACCCTCCGGCAGGCCCTGGACGACGACCTGCACCGGGTAGCCGAGCTCGGCCAGCGCGGCACCGCGGGCGGACTGCTCGGAGGTGAGGAAGGCCTGGCGGTTCTCCGCCTGCGTCTCCTGCACCGACTTGCCCGACGGGTAGACCTGCTCGCGCGGCACGACGGTCACCTCGTCGTCGAACCAGCCCTGCACCGCCCGCACCAGGTTCAGCGAGCCCTGCGGGATACCGACCGTGGTGAGGTTGAGGTTGCCCGAGGTGTCGTTGGGCTCGCGGCCGGTCACGGTGATGATCGGGGTGCCGTTGATGTCGCCGAGGGTGTTGTAGGTGGGACCGGGCACCTGCGCGACGTAGGGCACGGGCAGCACGGCCCCGAGCAGCCCGAACAGCAGCAGCAGGACGGTGCCGGTCACCAGCACGGTGCTCCGACGACTCACGGTTCCTCCTCGCGGCCAGCGGCCGACGTCGGCTGGTCGCCCGGCGCCGTCGGCCCGGAGGCCGCGGCGGGCGCACCCGTCGAACGGCGAGCGTAGGTGACCGCGGCCGCCGTCCGGCCCGGGCGGGTTCGCCGAGGGCGGAACGGCCGGTGCCCGGGAAGCCGGTCGGGCCCGGTCGGGCGGGGGTGCGCGCGGCTACGGTGGGGACATGAGCGACGTGCCCTTCGGCTTCGGACTCCCTGACCGCGACCCCGAGCGCCGGGGCGAGTCCGACGGGCCTGGCGGCACCGGCCCCGGCGGTGTCGGGCCCGGCGGTACCGGTCCCAGCGCGAACGACCCGTTCGGCCTGGGTGCACTGTTCGGCGGCATGGGCGGCACCGGCTTCGGCGGTCCCGGTGGGGGCGACCCCTCCCAGCTGCTGGGCGGGATGCCGCTGTTCGCCGAGCTGCAGAAGCTGATGAACTACTCCGGCGGCCCGGTGAACTGGGACCTCGCCCGCCAGGGCGCGATCAGCCAGCTCGCCCCCGGCCACCAGCCCACCTCGGCCGCCGAGCGCGCCGCGGTCTCGGAGTCCCTGCGGCTGGCCGACCTGTGGCTGGACCAGGTGACCGAGCTGCCCTCGGGCATCGACCGCGGGCTGGCCTGGTCGCGGGTGGAGTGGGTCGAGCAGACCCTGCCGGCGTGGAGCGCGCTCATCGACCCGCTGGCCGAGCGCGTCGTCGCCGCGATGACCAGTGCGCTGCCGGCCGAGGCCGCCCAGATCGCCGGCCCCCTCGCCGGGATCATGGGCCAGATGGGCGGCGTCATGTTCGGCGCCCAGGTCGGCCAGGCGCTGGCCAAGCTGGCCGACGAGGTCACCACCAGCACCGAGGTCGGCCTGCCGCTGGGCCCCAAGGGCGCCGGCGTGCTCGTGCCGCAGAACGTGACCGCCTTCGGCGCCGGTCTCGACCGTCCCGAGGACGAGGTCCGGCTGTTCCTCGCCCTGCGCGAGGCCGCCCACCAGCGCCTCTTCGCCCACGTGCCGTGGCTGCGCCAGCAGCTCACCGACGCGGTGCACGCCTACGCCCGTGGCATCCACGTCGACCCCGAGGCCATCCAGCGCGGGCTCGACGAGGCGATGAGCGGCATGGAGGGCGGGCTGGACCCGCAGGACCCCGAGAGCATCCAGCGGCTGCTGGGCAGCGGTGTGCTCGAGCCCGAAGAGACCCCCGAGCAGGCGATGGCGCTGCGGCGGCTGGAGACCCTGCTGGCCCTGGTTGAGGGCTGGGTCGACACCATCGTGGCCGCCGCGGCCGCCGAGCGGCTGCCCGGCCACTCCGCGCTGGCCGAGACGATGCGCCGGCGGCGGGCCTCCGGCGGCCCGGCCGAGCAGACGTTCGCCACCCTGGTCGGGCTGCACCTGCGGCCGCGCCGGGCCCGCGACGCCAGCACGGTGTGGGGCGCGATGGCCCAGAAGTACGGCCCGGCCGAGCGGGACCGGCTGTGGTCCCACCCGGACCTGCTGCCCACCTCCGACGACCTGGACGAGCCGCTGGACTTCGTGACGCGTCAGGGCGCGGCCGACCCGTTCGCCGAGCTGACCGAGGGCTCCGACCCCCGCGACGACCGCGAGGACGGCGACAGCACCGAGGGCCCCACTCCCCAGAGCTGACCGGTCCGGCCCCCTCGCAGGGTCCCGCCCCGCGCGGAGCGTGGGTCGGGGGGCGAGGGGGTCCTTCGTTCAGTCGACGGCGCCGGGCTCCAGCTCGTCGTCGTCGGGACGGCTGGCCCCCGCGGAGCCGTGCTCGACGCCCTCCAGGAAGCCCAGTGCCCGGTCGGCCTGCGGGTAGGCCCGGACCAGCGCCCAGAAGTGCTCGTCGTGGCTGGCCTCGAGCAGGTGGGCGAGCTCGTGCACGAGCACGTAGTCGACGACGAACTCGGGCATGCCGCGCAGCCGGCTGGACAGCCGGATGGACCGGTCGGCGGGGGTGCAGGAGCCCCAGCGGCGGTTCTGGTTGTCGACCCACCGGATGCTGGCCGGCACCGCGCGGCCGTCGAGGTGGGCGTCGGACAGCTCGAGGGCGCGCACCATCAGGTCCTCGTCGGAGGCCAGGTTGCGCCGCTTGCGCTCCTCGCGGGTCTGCAGCTTGGCGACCATCTGGTCGACCCAGCGCCGCTCCTCGGCGGCGCTGAAGGCCGCAGGGATGAGCACCACGGTGCGGCCGTTCTCGCGGTAGGCGGTGACGGTGCGCCGGCGCCGGGCGCTGCGGCGGACCTCCACCTCGGTGTCCGGGCGGGAGGCCGTGCGCACGGCGGGGAGGGCGGCCGTCGACGCAGCCGGCGGGCGGCGGTCAGGTCGTGGTTGCACGAACGCACGGTAACCGTCGGCGGCGACGGCCTCCTGCCGAGGACACCCGGACGTGGACAGGTGCACACGGACAGTGGACACCGGCTCCGAGGGTGTCCCCCGAACGGCGTAACGCCCTCCTCGCGTCCACAGGGGCCCGTACACGTTCGTGCAGGTGAGGACGGCGTTCACACCCCGTTGGGCTCCGCGTCACCCGCTGGGTCCCCCGTCGGTGCACAACGACACCCCGACGGGTCCCCATCGTGTCCACAGCTGTGTCCACAGGGTGTGGGCAACGTTCGTCCACTGCGCCCCGCGGGAACCTACGACCCGCTCGGCCCGATCCCACGCCGACGCGCCGGAGCACCCTGTGGACGACGGCTGCGGACCGGCCGCCGGCGCTGGCACGCTGCCTGCGATGACCGAGAGCCCGCACCCCCTGCTGCCCACCGCGACCCCGGTGCTCCGGCTGGACGACGACCTCGTGCAGGTCGGCGGCGTCGACGGCCGGGCGGGTCTGCGGCTGCACCCCGCCGGCACCGAGGTCACCGCGCTGCTGCGGGGCCTGGACGGCCGGCGCAGCGAGCGGACGGTGCGCAGCGAGTCCGTGGCGGCCGGGCTGCCCCTGGAGGTGGTCGACGACCTGCTGGCCGGCCTGCGCGGCGCCGGGCTGCTGCACGACCTGGCCGCCGCGGACCTGCTGGCGACCGACCCGGGTCCGGCGGCCGCTGCCCGGGCCGGGCTGGAGCTGCCGGCAGCCGTCCCCCGCGCGGGCACCGCCGGGCGCTGGCGGTCCCGCCGGCAGAGCGCCGTCGTCGTCGACGGGGCGACGCGGGTGGGCACCCCGCTGGCCGCGGTGTTGGCGGCCAGCGGCGTCGGCCGGGTGCACGTGCGCGACCGCGGGGCCACCCGGGCCGGGGACGCCGTCGTCGGCGGGGCCACCGCGGCCGACGAGGGCCGGCCGCGGGCACTGGCGGCAGCCGACGCGGTCCGGCGGGCCAGCCCGCTCACCGACCTGCGGCCGTTGCCACCGGAGCGGGCACCGGACCTGGTGGTGCTCTGCCACCCCTGGGCCGCGGCCGACCCGCTGTCGGTGGCGCTGCAGCGCGCGGGCACGCCGCACCTGGTGGCCACCGTGCGCGAGGAGACCGGCGTCGTCGGCCCGCTGGTGCTGCCCGGGACGACCAGCAGCTGCCTCCGGTGCGCCGAGGCCCGGCGGCGGGACGACGACCCGGCCTGGCCGCGGCTGGCCGCCCAGCTCGCCGGTGCCGACCCCGGGCCCAGCGGTGCCACCGTCACCTGCCTGCTCACCGCGCTCACCGCCGCGGTGCAGGTGCTCGCCCTGCTCGACGGCGCCGACGAGCCGGGCGCCGTCGGGGCGACGCTGGAGCTGCGCCCACCGGACCTGCTCCCCCGGGTGCGCCGCTGGCCCCCGCACCCCGACTGCGACTGCGGGGCCGCCGCCCGGCTCGCGGCGGCCGGTGCCTGAGTGCGCCGGGACGTGCCGCCGGGCCGGGCCGGGGCACGGCCGGGCCGGACAGGGGACACTGTGGGAGTGAGTGACACGGGGCGCGACATCCCACGGGGAGCGGTGTCCCGAACGGCCCGCCTGGCCGCACTGCCACTGGGGGCCGCCGGCCGGGCCACGCTGGGCATCGGCAAGCGCCTGTCCGGCCGGCCGGCCGACGAGGTGAACGCCGAGCTGCAGGAGAAGGCCGCCGAGCAGCTGTTCGCCGTCCTCGGCCAGCTCAAGGGCGGGGCGATGAAGCTGGGCCAGCAGCTGTCGATCTTCGAGGCCGCGGTGCCCGAGGAGATGGCCGGGCCCTACCGCGAGGCGCTGGTCAAGCTGCAGGAGGCGGCGCCCCCGATGCCGGTGCGCACCGTCCACGCGGTGCTGGGCCAGCAACTCGGCGCCCGCTGGCGCGAGCGGTTCCGCGAATTCGACGACACCCCCGCGGCCGCGGCCAGCATCGGCCAGGTGCACAAGGCCACCTGGCGGGACGGCCGCGACGTCGCGGTGAAGATCCAGTACCCGGGCGCCGGCCCCGCGCTGATGGCCGACCTCAACCAGCTGGCCCGCTTCGCCCGCCTGTTCGCCGCGATGTTCCCCGGCATGGAGGTCAAGCCGCTCATCGCCGAGCTGAAGGCCCGCGCCGAGGAGGAGCTGGACTACGGCCTGGAGGCCGACGCGCAGCGCGCGTTCGCGGCCGCCTACGCCGACGACGAGCAGATCGTCGTCCCGCGGATCGTGGCCAGCGCCCCGAAGGTCATCGTCTCGGAGTGGCTCGAGGGCACGCCGCTGTCCCGGATCACCGCCGAGGGCACCCGCGAGCAGCGGGACCGGGCCGGCCTGCTGATGGCCGTGCTGCACTTCTCCGGCCCGCAGCGCGCCGGGCTGCTGCACGCCGACCCGCACCCGGGCAACTTCCGGCTGATGCCCGACGGCCGGCTCGGGGTCATCGACTTCGGCGCCACCGCCCGGCTGCCCGACGGGCTGCCCGAGCCCATCGGGCGCCTGGTGCAGTGGGCGCTGGCCGGCCGGGCCGAGGACGTGCTCACCGACCTGCGCGCGGAGGGCTTCGTCCGCCAGGACGTCGACGTCGACGCCCAGGCGGTGCTGGACTTCATCTTCCCGTTCCTCGCCCCGCTGTCCACGCCGTCGTTCCGGTTCACCCGCGCCTGGATGCAGGAGCAGGCCACCCGCATCGGCGACCCGCGCAGCGACGCCAGCCGGCTGGGCCGGCAGCTGAACCTGCCGCCGGCGTACCTGCTCATCCACCGGGTGACGATCGGGTCGATCGGCGTGCTGTGTCAGCTCGACGCCGAGGCTCCCTACCGCGGTGTCTGCGAGGAGTGGCTCCCCGGCTTCGCGCGGTGACCTGTGCCGGGTCCACCCGGCTGCCTGAGTCGTCCCGGCCCGGAGACTGCGGTCTCCGGGCCGGGACGGACACCGGCTCCCCCGTCACCAGACGGCGGAGCTGGCCCGTGCGGCGCGCTGGGACGCCTGCTCGGCGCGCCTGGCCCAGCGCCTCGCGCTGACCACACGGCGGGCACGGGAGGCCCGGTCGGCCTCGGCCATCCGCTCGGCCTGCTGACTGCGGATCAGGGACTGGTCGATCAGGTACATGTCGGTTCCTCTGGACGGGTCGCGCCGTCGTGCGGCGCGGAGACGGACTGGCAGCGGGTGACGGGCCGTCCGGCGCGCGGGCGCCGGACGGCGGGACGGCGGGGTGTCGCGAGCGGCTGCCGCCTCACGCGGCGGCCTCCACCCGGACCTTGCGGGGACGGCCCCGGGGCCGCTTGCGGGCGATGACCACCCCGCGGTCGAAGATCTCGCCACCCCAGACGCCCCAGGGCTCGGCCCGGTCGAGGGCACCGGCGAGGCAGGCCGCCTGCACCGGGCACTCCACGCACAGGCGCTTGGCCTGCTCGAGCTGGTCGGGGCTCTCGGCGAACCACAGGTCGGGGTCCTGGACGCGGCAGGGCAGCGCCCGGCGGACGACCTGCGCCGGGCCCTGGGTGGACACGTGCGTGCGGTCGAGCCCGGGCCGCCGGTGGGACGTCGCGGGGTCGATCGTGGTCTGCACGGTCTTCCTCCTCTTCCTCGGTCTGTGCGTCCGGTGGCGGGGACCCGCCGACCGGTGTGGTCGGAGGAGCCGCGGACGAATGACGAAGGCCGCGGTTCCCGGTGTCCGGGATCCGCGGCCTCGAGGAGGTCCAGCTGAGCTGTGTCAGCTCAGGAGGACTCCGGGAGGCAGGTCACCCGGGGTGGTGCTGGTGCGCTCGGCGTAGCCGCCGTTGACGGCGGGCAGGCGCTGGGCGCCGATCTGGACGGCGGGCAGGGCATCGGCGCCGGTCGGCAGACCGGTGGTGCCGAATGCGCCCCAGCCGGTCTTCGAACCACGGAGCCGGACGGCCATGCCGACCGACGGCAGGGCAGGGGCGGTGGACGGGGCACCGGCGGTGACCATCGCCAGGACGGCGGGGAGCACGGGGGCAGCGCAGAGGTCGGCAGCCGGAGAGGTCACGGTGGTGCCGACGGTCGTCGTGTCGGTGCTGTTCACGGGGCCCCTCCTTCCGGGGACGGGGTCCGGCCTCTCGGCCGGGCCCGGTGCTGGCTGGTGCGTCGTCGTGCGGTGCGTCCTGGCTCACGTCCAGGTGCTGCAGCGAAGGCTAGGGGACCCGCCGCAGACGGGTCAACCGATTAACGGCGGATTCCTCCGGACGCATGTTCCCGCTGGTCAGCGACCAGTCAGGCGTCGATGGCGGCCAGGACCCCAGCGCCGTAGAGGTCGAGCTTGCGCGACCCCACTCCGGGCAACCCGGACAGCTCGGCGAGCGTCCCCGGCCGGGCCTCGGCGATCGCCTGCAGCGTGGCGTCGGTGAAGACGACGTAGGCCGGCACCGAGGCCTCCTGGGCGGCGGCGCTGCGCCAGCTCCGCAGCCGCTCGAACAGCTCCCCCGCCTCGCCGTCCAGCACCACCGCGGCCCGCTTCACCGGGCGCCGGACCGCGGCGGCGGCGTCCGGGGCGAGACCGTCGAGGAAGCGGCTGCGGGGGCGCGAGCGCCGTCCGCCGGGGTTGCGGGCCAGCGACCAGGACAGCGTCAGCTGCTCCCGGGCGCGGGTGACCGCGACGTACAGCAGCCGCCGCTCCTCCTCCACCGCCTCCGGCCGGGACTGCGACTGGGCGATCGGGAGGACCCCGTCGACCAGGCCGACGACGAAGACGGCGTCCCACTCCAGGCCCTTCGCGGCGTGCATCGAGGCCAGGGTGACCCCCTGCACGGTGGGGGCGTGCTGGGCGTTGGCGCGCTCGGCCAGGTGGGCGACGAACCCGGCGAGGTCGAGGGTGGGCTGCTCGGCGACGAGGTCGACGGCCAGGTCGACGAGGGCGGCCAGCGACTGCCAGCGGTCGCGGGCGGCGCCACCGGGCGGCGGCCGGTGCTCGGCCCAGCCGACCGAGGCCAGCACGTCGCGGACGGCGGGCACCAGGGCGCCGGGCTCGTTGCCACCGGCGGCGGCGCCGCGCAGCAGCACCACCGCCTCGCGCACCTCGGGGCGCTCGAAGAACCGCTCGCCGCCCTTGAGGACGTAGGGCACGCCCAGGTCCGCCAGCGCCGACTCGTACACCTGGGACTGGGCGTTGATCCGGAACAGGACGGCGATCTCACTGGCCGGCAGCCCGCTGTCGACCAGCTCGCGGCAGGCCCGGGCCACCGCGGCGGCCTCGGTCGGCTCGTCGTCGTGCTCGACGAACCGGGGCGCGGGGCCCTCGGCCCGCTGGCCCAGCAGCCGCAGCCCGGGCAGGCCCTTGCGGGGCGGGGCCTGGCCGATGAGCTTGTTGGCCAGGCCGACCACCTGGGGCGTGGACCGGTAGTCGCGCTCGAGCTTGACCACCTCGGCGTCGCCGTAGCGGTCCGCGAAGCCCAGCAGGTACTCCGGGTCGGCCCCGGTGAAGGAGTAGATCGTCTGGTTCGGGTCGCCGACCACGCAGACCTCGGCGCGGCCACCGAGCCAGGCGTCGAGCAGCCGCTGCTGCAGCGGGTTGACGTCCTGGTACTCGTCGACGACGAAGTGCCGGTACTGGGCGCGCACCTCGCGGGCGACGTCCCGGTGCTCCTCGATCGCGTAGGCGGTGACCAGCAGCAGGTCCTCGAAGTCCAGGGCCCCGTCGCGGGACTTGGCCTCCTCGTAGCTCTGGTAGACCGCGGCGACGGCGGCGGCGTCGAAGGGCAGGTCCCGGCCGGCCGCGGCCGCGCGGGCCGGGTAGTCCTCCGGGGTGGCCAGGGTCGTCTTGGCCCACTCGATCTCGCTGGCCAGGTCGCGCAGACTGCTGCGGTCGGTGGTGAGCCGGTTGCGGGTGGCCGCGCCGGCGACGACCCGCAGCTTGTTCTCGATGAGCTCGGGCATCGGACCGCCGAGGACCCGGGGCGCGAAGTAGCGCAGCTGGCGCATCGCCGCGGCGTGGAAGGTGCGGGCCTGGACCCCGCCGACGCCGAGCGCCGACAGCCGACCCCGCAGCTCCCCCGCGGCGCGCGCGGTGAAGGTCACCGCGAGCACCTGCTCGGGCACGTACTCCCCCAGGTGGACGCCGTAGGCGATCCGGTGGGTGATGGTGCGGGTCTTGCCCGTCCCGGCGCCGGCGAGGATGCACACCGGCCCCCGCACGGCCTCCGCGGCGGCCCGCTGCTGTTCGTCCAGCCCGGCCAGGACGGCGTCCGCTCCCGCCGCTCCCCCGGTGCCCGTCCGCGCGCCTGCCACCTCAGTCGTCCCCACGGGACGATCCTCCCAGCCGGACGGGCCGGCGCGGGGAAGCATCCCCAGGACGGCGACGTTGCGCGTGCGGCACACCCCGACGCCGGCACACCCCCACCCGGGTGTCCCGCCCGGGGAACGACGAGGGAGGATCGACCAGATGAGCGCTCCGGCAGCCGCGGTGACGATGTACACGACCAACTGGTGCGGCTACTGCATGCGGTTGAAGAAGATGATGCAGCGCGAGGGCATCGAGTTCGCCGAGGTGAACATCGAGGAGGTCGACGGCGCCGCCGACGTCGTGATGGCCGCCAACGGGGGCAACCAGACGGTGCCCACGCTGGTGTTCACCGACGGCACCGCGCTCACCAACCCGAGCATCGACCAGGTCAAGGCCCAGCTCGCGGCGTCAGCCCGCGCGTGATCCCGGGACCGCGGCCCTCGGGGGGCGACGACCGCCCTCCGGGTGGCTGCGGTGACGCACCGTCCGGCGAGGAGCCGACGGTGCGCCGGCCGGTCCCGGTCGCCTTCCCGCCCGGGGTGCTGCACGGCCCCTCCGGTGGGCCGGCCGCGGTCGTCGTCCGCACGACCCGGGGCTGGGCGGTGCTCAGCGGCGACCGGCACGCCACCCCCGAGCCCGCACCGGCCGACGTCGTCCGTGACGAGCTGACCCTCGTGGAGGCCATGACCCTGGCCGACCTGCTGGCCAGCGAGCTCGGGACCGGGCAGGAGCCGGACCGGGCCAGCCGACGGGCGGCCCGGGCCACCGCCGGCGGTGCCACCCCGGACGTCGTGGACGCCCCCGATCCGCGCGACGCCGAGCTCGTGGCCCTGCGTCGCACCGTGGGCCAGCTCGAGCACGCCCTCGCCGCCCGCGTGTCCATCGAGCGCGCCATCGGCGTGCTGGCCGAGCGGCACCGCACCACCCCGCGCGCGGCGTTCGAGGACCTGCGCGGGCGGGCCCGTTCGCAGGGCCGGCCGGCCACCGAACTGGCCGCCGAGGTGCTGGACGGTCTGCCGCTGGGCGCGTCCCTCCCGGAGCAGGTCCGCCGGGACCCGACCGGTCCGGAGCGCCCCACCGACGGCGGCGCCGTGCCCGGGGCACTGAGCTGACCTCCCCGCTCCCGCTCTCGCCGGACGCGCTCGCCGACCGGCTGGCCGACCTGCTCGCCACCGTGCCGCCCGAGCCCGGTGCGGCCGCGCTCCGGGTCGCCGTCGACGGCCCCGACCTGCCGGGCAACGCCGGGGTGACCGGGCCCCTGGTGCTGGCGGCTGCCCTCGCCGAGCGGCTGCCGAGCCTCAGCCGGCCGTCGGTCGTCGTCCCGGCCGAGGGGTTCTACCGGCCCGCGTCGCTGCGGCTGGAGCACGGGCGCACCGACCCCGACGCCCGCTACTCCGACTGGCTGGACGCCGGCGCGCTGGCCCGCGAGGTGCTGGACCGGTGCGGGCCGCGCGGGTCCGGCGAGTACCTGCCGGCGCTGTGGGACCTGGCCCGGGACCGTGCCGCCCGGCTGCCGCACCGCCCGGCGCCCGACGGCGGGGTGCTGCTGGTGCCCGGGTCCCTGCTGCAGGGGCTCGGGCTTGCCTTCGACGTCGTCGTGCACCTGCGCGTCTCCCCCGCGGCCCGCCGGCGGCGGGTGCCGGCCGACCGCGCGTGGGAGCTGCCGGCCTTCGACCGCTACGACGACGAGGTCGACCCGGTGTCGCTGGCCGACGCGGTGGTGCTGGCCGACCACGCCGACCGCCCGGCCCTCGTCCTGGCCGGCCGCTGGTCCTGACCGCCTCGCTGCTGGGCCCCGCCGCGAGCGTGCGAGGGGTGGGGGCAGCGAGGTCCTTCCTCAGGAGAACTCGCCGGCCACCCAGCGGTCGATGATGTGCCGGGCGATCGAGACGTTCGGCGGGAGGGCCTGCGGGCCGGTGCCCGAGCGCAGCTCGTCCCGGCTGAACCAGCGCGCCTCCTCGATCTCGTCGTCGTCGATCTGCAGGTCGAGGTCGGTGGCCCGGGCGACGTAGCCGAGCATCAGCGACTGCGGGAACGGCCACGGCTGGCTGGAGACGTAGCGGATGTCGGTGACGCCGATGCCGACCTCCTCGGCGACCTCGCGGGCGACCGCGGCCTCGGCGGACTCCCCCGGCTCGACGAACCCGGCCAGGATCGAGAACCGGCCCGCGGGCCACGCGGCCTGCCGGCCGAGCACGCACCGGTCGCCGCCGTCGTGGACCAGCATGATCACCGCCGGGTCGGTGCGCGGGAAGACCTCGCGCCCGCTCTCGGGGTCGCGCTGGGCCCAGCCGGCCCGCTCGACGGTCGTCGGGGCACCGGTGATCGGGGAGAACCGGTTGCGCTCGTGCCACTCGATGATGCCGATCGCCTGGGACAGCAGTCCGGCGTCGAGGTCGTCGAGCTGGGCACCCACCTGGCGTAGCCCGGTCCAGCTGCTGACCGGCTGCCCGCCGACGGTGTCCGGGCGCGGGGCGCGCAGCGCCGCGTACGGGACGCCGTCGGCCTCACCGAGGTAGACGGCGCCCTCGGGGTAGGTCGCGCGCTCGTCGTAGACCAGCGCGGGACCGTGCGGCCCCTCGTGCACCGGGACGTTGCGCTGGTCGTCGACCAGCAGGACCCGCACCGGCCGGCCGCGCGCCGGGTCGGGCAGCAGTCGCTCGAGGTGACCGCGGTCGTGTGCGGTGCGCGACAGCAGCGGGACGTCGGTGACCGCGCCGGCCCGGCTGTCGTCGGGCCACTCGCCGCGGGTGGGCGGCGGGTTGTCGGCCGTGGTGCTGCCGCCGTCGGGGACGGTCACGGCCGGGCTTCGGCGGCGGGCGCGCTGACCTCGACCGGGCCCAGGACGCGGAGCTGGTCGGCGACCTGGTCGGCGTCACCGACGACGACCGCGGTGAGCGCCGCGGGGGCCAGCCAGCGGCGGGAGGCCTCGGTGACCTCCTCGATGCCCACGGTGAGCAGCGCCTGCTGGTGCTCGGCCAGCCACTCGGCGGACAGCCCGGCACCGAACAGCGCGGACAGGGTGCTGGCCAGCCCGCCGTGGGTCGCCGTCCCCAGTGCCATGGTGCCCAGCAGGTAGCGGCGGGCGGAGTCCAGCTCGGCCTCGGTGACCGGGGTGAGCGCCATGCGGCTGAGCTCGTAGACGGTCTCCATCAGCGCCGGGCCGGTGACGCCGGTGGCGACGTCGGCCTCGACGGTGAACGTGGAGCCGGCGAGCAGGTGCTCCACACCGCTGCGCGGGCTGTAGGTGTAGCCGCGGCGCTCGCGGATGTTCTCCACCAGGCGGGAGGAGAAGTAGCCGCCGAAGACCATGCTGGCCAGCCGGAGGGCGGGCAGCTGCGGGTCGGTGCGGCCCGGTGCCCGGCCGCCCAGGCGCAGGTTGGACTGGACGGCGCCGGGACGGTGCACCAGCTGCAGCGGCTGCTCCGGCGTCGGCGGCACGGGCGGGGCGGTGACGGCGGTGCCCTCGGTGGCCCAGCCGGCCAGCGCCGAGCCGACCAGGTCGGCCGCCGCGGCGGGGTCGACGTCCCCGACGAGCACCAGCGTGCTGCCGGCCGGGCGGACGCGCTCCCGGTGCAGCTTGCGCAGCGCGGCGGGGGTGACGCCGGCGACCAGGGCGGCCGAGGGCAGCTGCTGGCCGTAGGGGTGGGCGCCGTAGCGGCGGGTGGCCAGCGCGGTGCCGGCGATGGTGCGGGGCTGGGAGCGGGCGATCTCGATCCGCTCGACGACCCGGTCGCGCTCGGCCTGGACCTGCCCACCGGGGTAGGTCGCGGAGGTGAGCAGCTCGGCCAGCACGCCGAGCACCGGACCCAGGCCGGTGGGCAGCATGGTGGTGGAGAACAGCAGCCGGTCGGCGTCGTCGGACACCGACATCTCACCGCCGTGGGCCTGCAGCAGCTGGGCGATCTCCAGCTGGTCGTGTGCGGCGGTGCCCATCAGCACCGCACCGGTGAGCACCGAGGCGCGGGCGGTGTGCGCCGCCGCCGTCCGGGCGGTGGCCGCGAAGGGGACGCGCAGGCGCAGCTCGACCAGCGGCACGCCCGGACGCGGGACGACGACCAGCCGCAGCCCGTTGGGCAGCGTGCTCTCGTGGACCTCGGGGACCAGGGCCGGGCGGGGCTCGCCCAGCGGCGGCACCAGCGACATGTCGAGCACAGGAGCGCTCACTTCGCCTCCTCGCCGGCGCTCGTCGGCCGCGTTCGCGGCGCTGCTGTGCACATGGGTGAACTCGCGAGCTCGTTCACTTGCTTCCTCCGGTCGCACGCAGTTCCAGGACGGCGGCGGTGTCGGGCGAGAGCCCGGCGGCCGCCGTCCGCACCTGGTCGGGGGTGACCCGGGCCAGCCGGCCGGCCAGCTCACCGGCCAGCTCGGCGCGGCCGTGGACCAGCTCGGCGGAGGCGAAGCCGAGCGTGCGGCCGAGCACGGAGTCTGCCTGTTGGAGCAGCTGTGCCTCGATCCGCGCCTGCACCCGGGCCAGCTCGGCCGGCTCGACGCCGTCGGTGGCGACCCGGTCGACCTCCTCGTGCACGGCCGTCAGCACGCGCTCGACCCCGACGTCGGCGGAGTGGTGCACCTCGGTGACCAGCAGCGTGGCGTCGCGGACGTCGAAGGGGTCACCGAAGAGGCCCAGGTAGCTGCTCTGTCCGACCGCGATCCGGTCGGTGTGCAGCAGCCGGCGCTCCAGCCGGGAGGCGTCGCCCTCGCTGAGCAGCTCGGTGAGCAGCACGGTGCCGAGGTAGGTGTCCAGGTCGTTGACCGGGTCGGGCACCCGCCAGCCGATCGCCACCGCGGGCAGCGGGGCCAGCGGGTCCTCCACGACGCCACGCCGTGCGGTGGTCGGCGAGGGCTCCCCCACCACCGGCGCGGGCGGTGCCGGGCGGGCCGGGACGGCGTCGAACCAGCGGCGGACCAGCACCTCGGCCTCGGCCACGTCCAGGTCGCCGCCGATGCACAGCACCGCGTTGGCCGGGGCGTAGTACCGGGAGAAGAAGTCGGTCGCGTCGGCGACGGTGGAGGACTCCAGGTCGACGAAGGAGCCGTAGCCGTCGTGGGTGTTGGCGAAGCTCTCGAAGGCGATGCCGGGCAGCTGCAGCCAGGGGAAGGCGCCGTAGGGCCGGTTCAGCACGTTGACCCGGATCTCCTCCTTCACCACGTCGATCTGGTTGCGGAGGTTCTCCTCGGTGATCGCCGGGGCCGCCATCCGGTCGGCCTCCAGGAAGATCGCGCGCTCCAGCGCCTCGGAGGGCAGCGCCTGGAAGTAGTTCGTGTAGTCCTGGTGGGTCGACCCGTTGAAGGTGCCACCGGCGGCCTGCACGAGCCGGGCGTGCTCCATCTTCGGCACGTTCGCCGACCCCTGGAACATCATGTGCTCGAAGAGGTGGGCGAACCCGGTGCGACCCGGGGGCTCGGACCTCATGCCGACGTCGTAGTAGACGCTCACGGCGACGACGGGAACGCTCCGGTCCGGCGCGAGCACCACCCGCAGCCCGTTGTCGAGCGTGAACCGCTCGACCGGGTGCCGCAGGGTCAGGTCGGCCCCAGCTGCTGTCACGGTCCCGACCCTAACCGCGCCCTACGACACGCCGGTCGCCGGGACCGCCCCCACCACCCGTCCGGACGACGGCTCAGAGGACGTCGACGCCGTCGAGGACGCGGTCGATGGTGCCGTAGAGCTCGGCGTGGGTGTTCGGGATCGACAGGTACAACAGCGCCGGGGCGGGCTTGCCGACGTCGATGAGCAGCAGCGCCGCGCGCTCACCGCTGGCGTCGTAGTCGGGGTCGTCCCAGCTGAGGTCGAACTCGTAGAGCCAGGCGTCGGCGCCGTCCACGGTGCGGGCCTCGCTGCGGAGCACCTGCCGCTCGTTGGGCCGCGGGTAGTAGCTGGCGCGCACGCGGTCGGCGACGGACTGCACCGTGCCCTCCAGCGTGCCGGTGCCGCCGCTCCCGCCGAAGCCGGCCGCCAGCGGGCCGGAGGTGCACTGGGCGATGAAGTCCTCGGCCTCCCCACCGGGCACCGCGGGCGGGACGTCGTCCTGGGTGACGAAGTACTGGCCCGCAGTGGACGTCGTCTCCGCCGCGTCGCCGCGGTCCCACTCGAACCAGCCGTTGCCCAGGTAGGGGTAGGAGATGCCCGCCTCCTGGTCGAAGATCCGCACCGTGCCCGGCGGGAACGTGCTGGTGGGCGAGCTGGGCGCGGCCTGCGGTGCGCGGTCGTCGTCCTCGCTGTTGCCGCCGGAGGTGCCGATGAGCACCGCGACGAGCAGCAGGACCAGCGCCAGGCCGAGCCCCCCGAGGGCGACCAGCAGACCGGTGGACGGCGTGCGGCGCGGCCTCACCGGCTCGGGCGTGCCCCAGGAGTCCCAGGTCTGCGTCGGCTCGGTCGCCGCCTGGCCCGCCGGGTCGAACGACCGACCGACGGCCACCCCGGGGCCGGCCGGGGTGGTGACGTCGGACCACGCCGACCCGCTCCACCAGCGCACCAGCCCGGACCCGCCGTCGGGGTCCGGGTACCAGCCCGGGGGCGGGCTGGGCTGCCCCGGTCCGGTCATGCCAGCACTGTAGGTGGCCGGTCAGCCGGAGAAGCGGACGCCGGCGAGCTCGCGCCACAGGTGCGCGGTGGCCTCGGCGCCGCGGTACAGCATCGGCAGCAGCACCCGCTCGTTCGGCGAGTGGATGCGGTCGGTGGGGAGCCCCGCGCCGAGGAACAGCAGCGGGGCGCCGAGGATGCCGGCGAGCTCCGCCTCGGGGCCACTGCCGCCCTCGCGGGTGAACAGCACCTGGTCGGCGTCGGTGTCGAAGGCCTGGCCGATGGAGCGCAGCAGGGCGTCCATCGCCGGGTGGTCGAGGTCGCTGGCGCACGGGGCGACGCCGCCGCCGGGCACGTGCACGTCGGCCTCGATGCCCGCGGGCACGTTGGCCTGCACCCAGGCCCGCACCTGGTCGGCGAGGTCGGCGGGCACCTGGTCGGCGACGAGCCGGAAGGTGATCTTCGCGTGCGCCTCGGCCGGGACGATCGTCTTGTGGCCCGGGCCGGTGTAGCCGCCCCACATGCCGTTGACCTCGGCGGTCGGGCGGGCACCGACCCGCTCCAGGGTGGTGAACCCGGCCTCGCCGGTGGCCACCCGGGAGGCGGCGGGCCCGGCCAGCCAGGCGGCCTCGTCGAACGGGACGCGGCCCATCAGCTCGCGCTCCCGGTCGGACAGCGGGCGGACCTTGTCGTAGAAGCCGGGGAGCGTGACCCGACCGGACTCGTCGTGCAGGCTCGCCACCAGCTCGGCCAGGGCGTGCAACGGGTTCGGCACGGCGCCGCCGAAGGAGCCCGAGTGCAGGTCGATCGCCGGGCCACGGAGGGTGATCTCGCAGTCGGCCAGCCCGCGCATCGCGGTGACGGCGCTGGGGACGTCGGCGGCGGCCATGCCGGTGTCGCTGACCACGATCACGTCGCAGGCCAGCCGGTCGGCGTGCGCCCGCAGCAGGTCGGCGAAGTACGGCGAGCCGGACTCCTCCTCGCCCTCGACGATCAGCTTGACGGTGACGGCGGGGGTGTCGCGGCCGGTGGCAGCCAGGTGGGCGCGCATGCCGAGCAGGTGGAAGGCGACGTTGCCCTTGTCGTCGATGGCGCCGCGGGCGTGCAGCTCCGGGCCGGCGGGGGTCTCGACGAGCGTGGGCTCGAACGGCGGGTGCTCCCACAGCTCCAGCGGGTCGACCGGCTGCACGTCGTGGTGGCCGTAGACCAGCGCGACCGGGGCGTCGGCGTCGGCCGAGGGCCACTCGGCGAAGACCGCCGGGGCGCCGTCGGTCTGCCAGATCTCCACGGTCGGGAAGCCGGTGCGGCGCAGCGCCTCGGCCAGCCACTCCGCGCTCGCGGCCACGTCACCGGCGTGCGCCGGGTCGGCGGAGATCGAGGGGATCCGCAGCCAGGCGTCGAGGTCGGCGTGCAGGTCGTCGAGGTGGGCGGTGACGAAGTCGCGTTCCGCGGAGCTGCTCACGCCCCGCACGCTATCCCGGTGCGCCGACGCCGCTGAGCCGGTGTCCCGCGCCGGTCACCCGGCCGGGCTAGGTTGCGTGCATGGCCGTCGGGATGCTGCAGGTGGACGTCGGGGACCTCACGTTCGACGTACGGACCGACGGACCGGACGACGGCCCGCCGGTGCTGCTGCTGCACGGCTTCCCGGAGACGTCGCTGAGCTGGTCGGCCGTGACGCCGCTGCTCGCCGAGGCCGGGCTGCGCACCTACGCCCCCGACCAGTTGGGCTACTCCCCCGGCGCCCGCCCGGACGAGGTCGACGCCTACTCGCTGCCGTCGCTGGTGCAGGTGACCGCGGACCTGATGACCGCCCTCGACGTCCCCGTCGCCCACGTCGTCGGGCACGACTGGGGCGCCTACGTCGCCTGGGCGCTGGCCGCGTGGCACACCGACCGGGTGCGCACGCTGACCGCGGTCTCGGTGCCGCACCCGACCGCGATGACGCTGGCGATGAAGGCCGACCCGGAGCAGCGGGAGCGGTCGGCGTACATGCGGCTGTTCCGCCAGGAGGGCGAGGCCGAGGCGGTGCTGCTGGCCGACGACGCCCGCCGGCTGCGGCGCGTGCTGGAGGCGCCCGGGGTGCCGGCCGAGGCCGTCGACGTCTACGTGGCGCAGCTGTCCGCGCCGGGGGCGCTGACCGCCGCGTTGAACTGGTACCGGGCGATGGACGGCACCCGCGTCGACCCGGTGGACGTGCCGACGACGTACGTGTGGAGCGACGGCGACGTGGCGGTCGGTCGGACAGCGGCCGAGGCGTGCGCGGACCAGGTGACCGCCGACTACCGCTTCGTCGAGCTGCCCGGCATCACGCACTGGGTGCCTGAGCAGGCCCCCGAGGCCCTGGCCCGCGCCATCATCGACCGGGTCGCCACCGCCGGCAGCTGACCCGGTTCGACGGTGTGCGCTGGGGCCGGGTCCTCGGCGCCATGACGCCGCCTCAGCGCACACCGTTCAGTGCCAGTCGGGAGGGTGGACCCACCGATCCCGGCCACCACCCTGGCCTCGACGGCGTGTGCGGGCGGCCTCGAACGGCCCGGTGACCCTGAGCCAGCCGCCACTGTCCACGCCGCCGCCGGGACACGACGCCGCCGCGGCCGCGAACATCAGCCCCTGCCATCGTGCGTGACCGCGACGGACCACCTGCTGCGCGGTCACGGGCTGACCCCTCCAGGCGATGAGACGGTTCCGCGGAACCGCCTCGATCCGACGAGCGACGGGGTCGGATCATGGCCGTTCAGTCCGACCAAATTGCCAGACCGCCTCCGGGGGTGCTGACGACCAGCACGCCGCGCTGGCCGCTGACGTTCCACGCCTCGAACTCCGACCCGGCCGGGCATCGGACGGTCGTTCCGCCCAGTGTCAACGCCAGGTCACCGGCGTCATCGACGGTCACCGCACCGACCGGGGCGGTCAGCAGCGGCAGGAACAGCGCGATCCCGTCGATGCTGTGGGCGATCACCCCGGCCGCGGCTGCCACGTCGACGGGCGATTCGAGCTGGACGGTGTGGCCGCTCGACAGTCGCAGCTGCAGCTCGCCCGGACCCACGCACAGCTGGTCGAGCGAGGCGCCGACCATGGCCTGCAGCAGTTCGGGCGCCAGGACGCCACCGGACGTGGACGTCGGCTCGGTGGTCACAGCGTCAGCTTCATGCCGACGTGGCTGGCGGTGAAGCCGAGGGACTCGTAGAACCGGTGTGCGTCCGGGCGCGCGGCGTCGGTGGTCAGCTGCACGAGGACGCAGCCGCGTTCCCGCGCCTGCTCGACCGCCCAGGTCAGCAGCTCGCGCCCGAGTCCGCTCCCCCGGTGGGACGACGCCACGCGCACCGCCTCGACCTGCGCGCGCTCGCCACCTCGGCGGACCACGTGCGGCAGGAACGACAACTGCAGCGTCCCGACCACCTCGCCGTCGGCCTCCGCGACGACCAGTCGGGTGCGCGGGTCGTCGGTGACGGCCGCGAAGGCGCGCCGGTACTCCGCGGCCAGCGGCTCGCCCGGCTGCTCGCGGGTCGAGCCCAGCTCGTCGTCGGCGTACAGCGCCACGATCGCCGGCAGGTCCCGCTCCTGCGCGTCCCGCACGATCACCGGACCACCGACCTCTGCGATCTCGGGGTCACCTGGGGCCGGGAGCCCACGAGGGCGCAGATGTCGCGCACCGGCCTCATGCGCCGGTGACCAGGGCGAGGATGCCGGCCTCGTCGAGGAGGTCGACGGGGCGCAGCGTGCGGTTGGCGGCCACGTGGTGGAAGCCGGCGCTGACCCGCTCGACCGGCACCCCGGTGAGCCGCGACCAGCCCAGCCGGTAGGCGGCCAGCTGCACCCCGGCGGCGGCGAGCTCGGCGGCGCCGGGCACCGGGCCGGTCTTCCAGTCGATGACCTCGAAGCCGCCGTCGGGTGTGGCGTACACCGCGTCGATCCGGCCGCGCAGGGTCAGCGGCCCCAGCGGCGTCTCGAACGGGGCCTCGACGTCCACCGGCTGCCGGTCGGCCCACTCGCTGGCCAGGAACGCCTGCTGCAGTGCGGTCAGCGCCGCGTCCGGTGCCGCGGCGGCGTCGCCGCTGCCGGGCAGCTCGTCGAGGTCGATGAGCCGGGAGACGCCGAAGCGCTCCTCCAGCCAGGCGTGGAACGCCGTGCCGCGCCGGGCGAGGGGGGCGGGCGCCGCGGGCATCGGGCGGCGCAGCCGGCGGGCCAGCTCGGCCGGATCCCGGCGCAGCGCGACCAGCGCGGACACCGACAGGTGCGACGGCAGCGGCACGTCGACGGTGCCGCGGCTGTGCTCGGCGCGCTCCCGCAGCAGCAGGTCGGCGTCCCGGATCCAGTCGGCGACCAGCGGGTCGTCGGTGGCGCCCAGGGCGTCGGCGGTGAGCGGGTGCGGCTCGGTGACGGCGACCAGCTCGGCGGCGGCGGTGAGCGCACGGCGGCGTCCCGAGGACAGCGGGTCGACCGGCCAGACGCCGACCGGCCACTCGGCCAGTGCCGGGTTCTCGGCGTCGTCCTCGGGCGGGGGTGCCCAGGCGTCGACCACCCCGGCGCCGTCGTCGCAGGCGTCCTTGAGCGCGAGCAGCAGCGCCGACGGGCCGCACGCGGTCTTCCCGTCCCGCCACCAGCTCCCCGAGCACAGCAGCAGGTGCTTGGCGCGGGTCACCGCGACGTAGCCGAGCCGGATCTCCTCGGCCAGGCCGAAGTCCTTCCACTCCTCGACGTACTCCTCCAGCGCGTCACGGACCGCGGCCTGGTCACCGGACCCGGGCACTGGCAGCCGCAGCTGCGGCAGCTCGGCGCGGTCGGTGGCGCGCAGGTCGACCGGGACGGCGCCGGGGTCGCGGATCCAGGAGTCCGACGCGTCGCCCTTGGCCGGGAACTGCCCGACGGTCATGCCGGGCACCGCGACGACGTCCCACTCCAGGCCCTTGGCCGAGTGCCCGGTGAGCAGCTGGACCGCCTCCGGGTTGACCGCGACCTCGCCGGGCTCCAGGCCGCGCTCCCGGACCTCGGCGTCGGCGAGGTAGCCCAGGAACGCCGGCAGCGAGGGCAGCTCGGCCAGCTCGCTGAACTCGGCGGCGACCTCGTGCAGGGCGTCCAGGTGGGTGCGCGCCCCGCCGGGGGTGACGTCGGGGTGGCTGGCCAGCTCGGTCTCCAAGCCCAGGCTGCGCACCACCTCGTCGACCAGGTCGGGCAGCGACTCCCCCAGCCGGGAGCGCAGTGCGGTGAGCTCGTTGGCCAGCCGGCGCAGCCGCCGGTGCCCCTCGGTGGAGTAGGCCTCGGCCCGGCCCAGGTCGTCGAGGGCCTCGATGATGCTGCCGCGCTCGCGCGGCGGGGTGGGCGCCGCCGGCGCGCCGGGCTCGGGCGGGGTGGCGTCCTCCACGGGCTCGGGCGACGTCGAGCGCTCGCGGACCAGGGCCCGGGACCGTGCCTCGAGGGCGGCGAGGTCGCGCGGACCGATCCGCCAGCGGGCGCCGGTGAGCAACCGGCCGAGCGCGTCGCCGGCGCTGGGGTCGACCAGCACCCGCAGCGTGGCGACGACGTCGGAGACCTCGGGGACGTCGAGCAGCCCACCCAGGCCGACGACCTCGACCGGCAGGCCGCGCTCGCGCAGCGCGGCGGCGATCCCCGGCAGCTGGGCCCGGCGGCGCACCAGGACGGCCATCGTCGGCCGCGCAGCCGCCTCGCCGGTGCCCTTCCAGGCCTGCTCGAACCGGTCGGCCAGCGCCTGGGTCTCCTCGGCCACCGTGTCGTGGAGCCCGATGTGCACCGAGCCGGGGCCGGCGACCGGCGCGGCCTGCAGGTCCGGCAGCGGCACGACCGGCGCGGGCAGCATCCCGGCGACGGCGTTGGCCATGGTCAGCACGGCCCGGTCGTTGCGCCAGCTGGTGGACAGCGTCAGCCGCTCGGCCGGGCGCTCGGGCGTGCCGGGGAAGGTGCGGTCGAACCGCTCGATGGTGCCCGCCGAGGCGCCGCGCCAGCCGTAGATCGACTGTCGCGGGTCGCCGACCGCCAGCACCGGGTGCCCACCCGGGCCGCCGAACAGCGCCTCGAGCATGCGCAGCTGCCCGACGCTGGTGTCCTGGTACTCGTCGAGCAGCACGACCCGCCACCGGGCCCGCTCGCGCCGGCCGACCTCGGCGGAGGTGACCGCGACCCGGGCGGCCAGCGAGACCTGGTCGGCGTAGTCGATGGCCCCGGCGGCGCGCTTGCGGGCGGCGAACGCCTCGACCATCGGCAGCAGCGCGACCCGGGCCCGCTGGCGCACGACCATCTTGAGCACGTCGGCGTACGGGCCCTTCTTGCGCCCGGCATCGGGGTAGCCGCGCAGCTGCGACTCGAACCGCGCGGTCCACTCCCGCAGCGCCGCCGGCGTGATGTCGTGCTCCCCCAGCTCGGCGGCCAGCTGCAGCACGTCCTCGGTGGTGGTGACCAGGCCGAGGGCGACGTCGCTCATGTCGCCGGTGTGGCTCGCGACCGCGGTGGCGGCCTGGCCCCAGCACATGGCCGGGCCGAGCACGCCGGAGCCGGGCTCCACGCCGATCCGCAGCCCGTGCTCGGCCACGATGGACGCCGCGTAGCCGTGGTAGGTCGCCACCGTGGGGGCGGCGACGGCCAGCCGCTCGGCCAGGGCCGGGTCCGTGTCGGGGTGCTCGGCGAGCGCGGCCAGCCGCGTGCGCACCCGGGCATTGAGCTCGCTGGCGGCCTTGCGGGTGAAGGTCAGACCCAGCACCGCCTCCGGGGCGACCAGCTGGTTGGCCACCAGCCAGGCGACCCGGGCGGCCATCGTCTCGGTCTTGCCCGAGCCCGCACCGGCGACGACCACCAGCGGGCGGTCGACCGGGGCCGCCACGACACCGGCCTGCTCCGGGGACGGCTCGTGGCCCACGCCGCAGCGGTGGGCGACCTCGGCCGGGCTGAGCAGCCGCTGCGCCTGGGGCACCGCGACCGGCTGCATCCCCGGCAGCAGGAGGACCTCGTCCTGCCCTCCGCTCGCGAGCTCGCGAGGGAACCCGGGACGAGGCCGAGGAGTCGGAAAGAGGCCCTCGTCGCCGAGACTCACCTGGTCACCTGCCGGCCGGACTCCTGCATCGGGCAGCTGCGGCGGAAGGAGCAGCGCTCGCAGTCGGTGTCGGTGCGGGCGGCGAACTCCGCGCCGCCCATCCCCTCGCCCACGGTGGCGATGAGCTCGCCGGCCCAGGTCTCCCGGGCGTCGACGTCGGCGGGCAGTGGCGCCTGCACGTGCTCCTTGGCCGCCTTCTGCGAGCCGCCGACCTGCAGCAGCGCCGCGCCACCGGTGGTGCGGCCGTGGCCGGCGAACGCGCCCTCGGCGACGGCGACCTGGTAGGCGGCCAGCTGTCCGTGCTCCTCGACGTCCCGCGGCGCGGTCTTGCCGGTCTTGAGGTCGACCACCACCAGCCGTCCGTTGCCGTCGCGCTCCAGCCGGTCGACCTGGCCGCGCAGCCGGGTGCGGCCGACGGTGACGTCGAAGTCCTCCTCGGCGGCGACCAGCTCGCGGTCGCCCCGGGCGTGCCAGGCCAGGAACTTCGTGAGCATCTCCTGGGCCCGCTCGCGCTGACGCTGGTCGAACCAGCCCGGCCCCAGGTCGAGCCCGTCGAGCTCTGCGTCGAGGACGGCGGGGGCGTCGGCGGGCGGCAGGCCCTCGGCGACCTGCTGGGCCACGTCGTGCACCGCCGACCCGACGGTGCGGGTGGCCTCGGGGGCGGCCTCCGCGCCGACCGCGCCGAGCACCCACCGCAGCGGGCAGCGCTGGAACGTGTCGATCGCCGACGGGCGCACCGGCACGACCTCGGCCGGGTCGACCAGCGGCGCGTCGTCGGACAGCGGCGCCAGACCCCACCAGCTCGACGGGGAGGCACCGGGCACCCGCTCCTCGCCCAGCCGGCGCAGCACCGCAGCCGCGCTCGAGCGGCGGGCCGGGTCGGTGTGCGGGTCGGTGAGGTGGCGGCGCAGCTCGGCCACCAGCGCGGACAGGGTCAGCTGCCGGGGCAGCGGGGTGTGCGGCCGGATGCCGTCGGCGTCGGCCGGGGGCTGGGCGATGAGGTCGAGGAACCGGGAGGCGGTCGCGCCCGCGTCGCCGCCCTCCAGCGAGCCGTCGACGGCGGTGACCAGCATCCGACGTCGGGCGCGGGTGCAGGCGACGTAGAACAGCCGCCGCTCCTCCGCCAGCGCCAGGGTGCGGTGGTCGAGGGTGGCCGGGTCGGTGCCGTTCGCCGCGTCGACCAGGTCCTCGGCGCCCAGCAGGCTGGCCCGGCTGCGCAGGTCGGGCCAGACGCCCTCCTGCACCCCGGCAACGCAGACGAGGTCCCACTCCAGGCCCTTGGCCGCGTGCGCGGTCAGCAGCCGGACGGTCTGCTCGCCCTGGCCGCGCGCCGCACCGCTGTCACCGGGCAGCTCCTGGGCCGACAGGTGCTCGACGAAGGCGGCCACCGTGGCGTGCGGCAGCCGGTCGACGAACCCGGCCGCGGCGTCGAACAGCGAGACGACGGCGTCGAGGTCGCGGTCGGCGACGGCACCGGTGGGCCCGCCGGCCGCGCTGGCCCGCGCCCAGCGGTTGGCCAGTCCGCTGGCCTGCCACATCGCCCAGAGCACGTCCTCGGCGCTGCCGTCGGCCAGCAGCGACAGCCGGCCCGCGGTGAGCACCCGGGCCACCCGCAGCGCCGCGCGGGCCAGGTGCTCGGGCAGCGCGTCGAGCAGCGTCGCGTCGTCGAGCACCGCGGCCAGCGGGGCGCCGCGGAGCGCGGAGTCCTCACCGCGCACCGCCATCGCCCGCCGCACGGCCCGGCGCAGCCGCCGCAGGTCCAGCACGGTGGCCCCGCCCAGCGGGGAGGCCAGCAGCGCCTCCGCGCCGGCCTCGTCCAGCCCGGCCTCGGCCGGGTGGTCGGCGGCGAACCCGCCGTCCTCGTCCGGGGCCGGGACGCCGGCGCGCGGCAGCAGGGCCGACAGCGCGGCCAGCAGCGGCTGGACGGCGGGCTGCCCGGCCAGGGCGACGTCGTCGGCGGAGACCGCGACCGGCACCCCGGCCTGGGTCAGCGCCCGGCGGACCGGGGCCAGGCTCGCCGAGGCCGACCGCACCACCACCGCCATCTCCGACCAGGGGACCCCGTCGAGCAGGTGGGCGCGACGCATCGTGTCGGCGATGAAGGCGGCCTCCATCGACGGGGAGTCGAAGACGTGCACCTCGGCCGAGCCGGCGTCGGTGCCCGCGCCTGCCTCGAGCCGGCGGTGCTCCCACGGGCCGGGCAGCCCCTCGGCGACCCGGCGGCTGACCGCCAGCAGCTCGGGCCCCGAGCGGCGGCAGACCCCGAGGGACAGCCGGCGGGCCGGGCGGCCGTCGCGGTGCCGGAAGCGGGTGGGGAAGTCGATGATCCCGCGGGGCTCGGCGCCGCGGAAGGCGTAGATCGCCTGGTCGGGGTCGCCGACGACGACCAGGTCGCCGCCCCCGCCGGCCAGCAGCTCGACCAGCTCGACCTGGGCCGGGTCGGTGTCCTGGTACTCGTCGACGAACAGCCAGCTCGCCCGCTCCCGCTCCACGCGCAGCAGCTCCGGGTCCTCGCGCAGCTCGTCGATCGCGGTGCGCACCAGCTCGGCCGGGTCGTAGCCGGAGGCCCCGCCGCGGGCGATCGTGGTGAAGTAGGAGACGTCCTGGTACTGGCGCAGGAAGGCCGCGGCGGCCTCCCAGTGCGGCAGCCCGCGCTCGCGGCCCCACGCGGCGAGGCGGTCGCTGTCGATGCCCCGCTCGGTGGCGCGCAGCAGCAGGTCGCGCAGCTCCTCGCGGAACCCGGGCATCGCCAGCGCCTCGGTCAGCTCCGCCGGCCAGCGGACCACGCCCTCCTGGTCGACGTCCCCGCGGAGCAGGTCGGCCACGACGGCGTCCTGCTCGGCCGAGGTCAGCAGCCGGGGCGCGGGCTCACCGCGCAGCACGGCCGCCCGGCGGAGCACGCCGAAGGCGTAGGAGTGGAAGGTGCGGGCGACCGGCTCCCGGATGGTGCGGCCGACCCGTGCGGTGATCCGGGTGCGCAGCTCGGCGGCTGCCTTGCGGCTGAAGGTGAGCACCAGCAGCCGCTCGGGGTCGATGCCGGCATCGATCCGCGCGGCGACCGCCTCGACGATCGTCGTGGTCTTGCCGGTGCCGGGCCCGGCGAGGACCAGCAGCGGCCCGCCGTGGTGGTCGACGACGGCCTGCTGGGTCGGGTCGAGCCGCGGCCGCACGACCGGCGCGACCTCCGGCTGCACCAACCGGTAGACCGGCGCCTGCTCCGCCGTCCCTGCTCCCCCACGCACGGGTCGATGAGACCACGCGGGTCCGACAGTTCCGCTCAGTCGGGCCAGCCGACCGCGGCCAGGTCGACCCGCTGTCCCCGCAGCGGCACGCCTTCCCCGGCCAGCAGCTCCAACTGCCGCACACGCACCGGCTCGGCCGCCGTCCCGTCGGCCCGCACCACGCGGTGCCACGGCACGGCAGCGCCACCCCCGGACAGCGCGCGGGCGACCCGGCGCGGCCCCACCCCGACCAGCCGGCCGATCGCGCCGTAGGTGCTCACCCGGCCCGGCGGGATCGCCTCGACCACGTCGTAGACGGCCTCGTCGACGTCCGCCGGACCGTGCCCGCCCGCCGACGGCACGGTCACGGCCGAGCGGCCCGGCGGCCCCACTGCAGGGTCCCGAGCCGAGGGGGCGAGGCCCGGGGGGCAGTGGGGTCCGTCGTCATGCGCGGCGGCCGAAGCGGGCGAGCAGGCGGGTCTGCAGGTCCGCACCGGGCGGGACGTCGACCGGGGGCTCGAAGATGCCGGGGACGCCGTCGTCGCCGAGGTGACGCTCGGCGTACCGGAAGGCAGCGGCCACCAGCTCCGGGTCGAGCTGGGTGTCCCGGCCCATCGCGTGCGCGAGGTCCCAGGCGTGCACGGTGAGGTCGGCGGTCATCTCCGCCAGGTAGTGCGCGGCGGCGGCCGGCCCGGAGTACAGGTGCACCGTGCGGTCGAGGGCCCCGTCGGCGGCCCAGGCGGTGAGCGCGGCGTCGGCGGCGGCCTCCCAGGAGCCCAGCGGGTCGCCGGCCAGCAGCTGCTCGGTGTCGGTGGGGATCCGCGCGGCGGCGTCCTCCAGCGGCTCACCGGCCAGCAGCGGCGGGACCCACAGCTGTTCGCTGGTCAGGTGCGCGACCAGGTCGGCGACGCTCCACTCGGGCAGCGCCAGGGCGTCCCACTCGGCCGCCTCGACGGCGTCCACCCGGTCGGTGAACTGCGCCTGCGCCCGCTGGTAGTGCATCAACAGGTCGGTCCGGGAGAGCTCGGGCATGCGCCCAGTAGACCGCACGAGGGCCCCACTCCGGCTGGAGTGGGGCCCTCGTCACCGACCCGTCACGGGACGAAGGACCCCGTCCCACCCCACGACACGCTGCGCGCGCCGCGGGGCCCTGGGACGGGGCCGATCGGTCAATAGGTGGGCAGTGCCTTGTCGATGCGCGTGGCCCACGCGGTGACGCCGCCCTGGACGTGCACGGCGTCCTTGAAGCCGGCGGCCTTGACCGCGGCCAGCGCCTCGGCCGAGCGCACACCCGTCTTGCAGTGCAGCACGATCGGTCGGTCGTTGGGCAGCTGGGACAGTGCCCGCCCGGAGAGGATCTCGTCCTTGGGGATCAGCCGTGCACCCGGGATGGAGACGATCTCGAACTCGTTGGGCTCCCGGACGTCGATCAGCTCGAAGTCCTTGCCGGCGTCCATCATGTCCTTGAGCTCGTCGACGGTGATCGTCGAGCCGGCGGCGGCGAGCTGGGCCTCCTCGGACACGACACCGCAGAACGCGTCGTAGTCGATCAAGCCGGTGATCGGCTCACCCTCGGGGTCGCGGCGCACCTTGATCTCGCGGAACGTCATCTCGAGGGCGTCGTAGACCATCAGCCGGCCGAGCAGCGTCTCGCCGATGCCGGTGATGAGCTTGACCGCCTCGGTGGCCTGGATCGCGCCGACGGTCGCGCACAGCACGCCCAGGACACCGCCCTCGGCGCAGGAGGGGACCATGCCGGGCGGCGGCGGGACCGGGTAGAGGTCGCGGTAGTTCGGCCCGTGCTCGTTCCAGAAGACCGACACCTGGCCGTCGAACCGGTAGATCGAGCCCCACACGTACGGCTTGTTCAGCAGCACGGCGGCGTCGTTGACCAGGTAGCGGGTGGCGAAGTTGTCGGTGCCGTCGACGATCAGGTCGTACTCGCGGAAGATGTCGAGCACGTTCTCGCTGTCGAGCCGGGTCTCGTGCAGCCGGACGTCGACGTTGGGGTTGATCTCCTTGATCGAGTCCCGCGCGCTCTCGGCCTTCGACCGGCCCACGTCGGACTGGCCGTGGATGATCTGGCGCTGCAGGTTGGACTCGTCGACGGTGTCGAACTCGACGATGCCCAGGGTGCCCACACCGGCCGCGGCCAGGTACATGAGCACGGGCGAACCGAGTCCGCCGGCGCCGACGGCGAGCACCTTCGCGTTCTTCAGGCGCTTCTGCCCGTCCATCCCGACGTCGGGGATGATCAGGTGGCGGCTGTAGCGGCGGACCTCGTCGATCGACAGGTCCGCGGCGGGCTCCACCAGGGGTGGCAACTGCACGGGGCGCTCCTCACACTGCTGCGGTGACAGGGCTGACCGGCTCCAGAGGCCGGGGTCCTGGACTGCGCAACAGCGTGACACGTCGCCGTGATTCCCCGGCGTCGACGGTCAGCGGCGATCGCCGCACCGACGTCCTCGACCTGCCCCCGGTGCGCGGTCAGCCCTGCGGGTACGGCCAGGCGTTCTTCGCGCACCCCTGCAGCCCCAGGGTCTGCTGCTGCATCACCGGGGCGAGCTGGCCGGGACCCGGGCACTGCTCGTGGTCGTTGCCCAGCGCGTGCCCGACCTCGTGGTTGACCACGTACTGCCGGTAGGTGGCGATGTCGCCGTCGTAGTCGGGGACGGCGGTCTCCCACCGGGCCAGGTTGATGACGGCCCGCTCGCCGTACCGGCAGGACGTGTAGCCGCCGGTGCCCACGCCCGGGCAGTAGACCTCCATGCTGCCGGGGCTGACCAGGCTGACCCGGAAGTCGTAGTCGCCGGACGCCGCCTCGGCCGCACCGACCCGCTGCACGGACAGCCGCCCACCCGCGCCCCACGACCGGCCGTCGCCCAGCGTGGCGGTGACCGCCTCGGCGAACTCCGCGCCGTCGACGCCGATGCCGTCCTCGACCTCCACGACGAAGCGCTCCAGCGGGCCGGTGCCGAGGACGGCGGAGCTGCCGTCGACGACGCTCACGGTGCCGGCGCCCTGCTCGACGTAGCCGGCCGGCGCCGGCGGCGGCAGCGCGGACGGCGACCCCTCCCCCTCCGCGTCGGGCACCGGGGCCTCGGCGCTGGTCCCGGGCCCGGCCGACGGCGAGGCGGCGGCCGTGGGGGCGGCCGCCGGTGCCGCGGCGCCCGGGTCCCCACCGCGGGTGCCGACCACGTCGACCAGGGCGATCACCGTGGCCACGACCAGGAACGGAAGGGCGTAGGCGCGCCAGCCGTGGCGGCGGACGAACCGGCGCAGCCGGCTCCCGGCGGGGCCAGCCGGCCCGCGGCGCACCGGGGCGGGCGCCGGGCGGACGGGGTCGCGGCGGGCGACGAGCGGCCCGCGCACGACCGGGTCGTCCCAACGGCGGTCCCCCGGCGACGGGGTCCAGGGCTGCCGGCCCGCACCGTCGGCCGGACGTGGGCCGGGGCCGGGACGCTGGCCGGCTCCCCGGTCGGCGCGCGGCCCGGAGCTGGTCACGACCGCAAGGCTCTCACGGGTCACCCGCCCCGCGGCAGACCTGCGGGAGGACGTGCCCTGCGCTCAGGCCTGCCCGGCGACCGACCGGACGGCGTGGTCCGGTGCCCGCCGTGCGGCGACGTCCTCGGCCAGGGCCAGGACCGCCCGGGCGGTCGGCTCGGGGGCCTCCAGCATCGCCAGGTGCCCGACGCCGGCCTGCACCTGCAACCGCGAGTCGGGTACGACGGCGGCCAGCCGCGGGGCGAGCCGGGGGTCGACCAGCCGGTCCCGGTCGCCCCAGACGACCAGGGTGGGCGCCTGGACCGAGCGTGCCGTCCGCCAGGCGTTGGCCCGGCCGACCCGCAGGTAGGAGGTCATCAGCCCACGCAGGCTGCGGGTCAGCGCCTGCCCCGACCAGGGCTGCGCGTCCCGGCGTCGGGCCTCCTCGACCGCCTCGGCGACCCGCTCGGGCGGCACCCGGGTCGGGTCGCCGAAGCACGTCTGCAGCAGCCCCCGCACGCGCTGCTCGGGGCTGATCGTGGCCAGCCGGCGCGAGGCCAGCGCCGGGACGCCGGGCAGCAGGACCAGCGCGACCGCCCGGTCCAGCGCGGCCGGCACCCGGTAGACCGGCATCGCCGCGGAGATGAGGGTGAGGGTGGCGACGAGGTCGGGGCGGCGTGCGGCCACGAGCACGGTCACCAGCCCACCGAGGGAGTTGCCCGCCAGGTGCACCGGCTCCCCCTGGCCGGGTCCGGGGCGGGCGACGATCCACTCGAGGACGTCGACGACGGCCTGCACGTGCCCCTGGACCGAGTAGCGGCGCGGTGGCGCGGACTGGCCGAAGCCGGGCAGGTCCAGGGCCCAGCCGTCGAAGCGGACGGCGAGCAGGCCGGCGAAGTCGGTCCAGTTGGTGGCGGCGCCGCCCAGGCCGTGCACGTACAGCGCCCGTTCCCGTGGGGCGTCGGCCGGCGGGCCGTCGTCCGGGGCGCCCTCGGCCGGGACCGGGCCGCGCCAGGGCGTGTGCCGGACGAAGACCTCGCCGTCGGTGACCGGCACCATCGCGCCGGGCCAGGGCGGGAGGTGGCCGCCGGGCCGGTGCAGCGGGACGTCGGACAGCCGGGCGTCGGTCACGCCGCCGACGGTAGAACACCTCACCGCTGCGCGGCCCGAGACCGAGGGCCCGCCGGTAGCATCTCGCTCGCCATGCAGCCCAGCCGAGACGTGCCCGCACCGCCGGCTCCGCGCCGCACCGCCCGCCTCCCGCGGGACGCCCGGCGCCTGCAGCTGCTGCGTGCGGCGCAGGACGTCTTCGTCGCCCAGGGCTTCCACGCCGCGGCGATGGACGACATCGCCGACCGGGCCGGGGTCAGCAAGCCGGTGCTCTACCAGCACTTCCCCGGCAAGCGGGAGCTCTACCTGGCGCTGCTGGAGCAGCAGGTCGACGAGCTCACCGAGCGGGTGCGCCAGGCGATGGCCGCGACCGAGGACAACCGGGCCCGGGTCGACGCCGCGGTGGGCGCCTACTTCGACTTCATCGACGCCGACGGCGAGGCGTTCCGGCTGGTCTTCGAGTCCGACCTGCGCAACGACGCCGAGGTCCGCCGGATCGCCGACCGCGGGTCCCGCGCCTGCATCGAGGCGATCGCGGAGGTCATCGCCGAGGACACCGGCACCGACCGGGAGCGGGCGCTGCTGCTGTCGGCGGGGCTGACCGGTCTGGCCGAGACGAGCGCCCGCTGGTGGCTGGCCGGCAAGGGCACCGTCTCCCGGGACGAGGCGGTGTCGCTGATGTCGGCACTGGCCTGGCGTGGCATCTCCGGCTTCCCGCGCCGCGACGACGCCGACTGAGCGGATCCGCGTTCGCTGTCGGCGCACCCGCTCCGACCGGCTGCCCGCACCGGCCTGGACTAGCGTGGGGAACCAGCAGTCCGACCTGAGGAGGCATCCAGCAGTGGAAGTGAAGATCGGTGTCCAACACTCCCCGCGCGAGCTGGTGATCGACAGCCCCAAGACGCCGGACGAGATCGCGGCCGAGGTGTCCGCGGCCATGACCGGCTCGAAGGACGGCCTGCTCACGCTGGTCGACGAGCGCGGCCGTCGGGTCGTCGTCCCGACCGACCGGATCGCCTACGTGGAGATCGCCGAGGCCGACTCGCGCCGGGTGGGCTTCATCGCCGGCTGATGAAGGACCTCGGTGCCCCCCACGGCGCGCTCCGCGCACCGCGGGCCCCTGCACCGAGGCCTCACGCACACGCAGCACGGGGCGTCACCGACCAGGTGACGCCCCGTGCTGCGTTCCCGCTCAGGACGGGAGGCCGAGGGCGTCCATCCGCACCATGTGCGCCCGGGTGATCCGCTGGAGCAGCGCGCCCACCCCGGTGAGGTCGCCGGTGCCGGAGATGATCAGGTCGGCGAGGTCGTCGTGCTCGGCCATCACCGCCTGGGACTGGGTGAGCGCCTCCCCCACGAGCCGGCGGGCCCACAGCGCCAGCCGCCCGGTCACGGCCGGGTCGGCGGCGATCGCGGCCCGCACCTCCCGGAGGGCGAAGTCGGCGTGGCCGCTGTCGGCGAGCACCTCCTCGACCAGCGCCCGGTCCGGTGCGGGGAGGAAGACCGCGACCTCGCGGTAGAAGTCGGTGGCCAGGCCGTCGCCGACGTAGGCCTTGACCAGCCCCTCCAGCCAGGTGCTGGCGCGGGTGCCGTCGTGGAAGGCGTCGAGCGCGGCCACGAACGGGGTCATCGCCGCGACGACGTCCACGCCCAGCTCGTGCAGCCGCGCCGTCAGCCGTTCGTGGTGGGCGATCTCGGCGGCGGCCATCCGGGCCAGCGCCGCCCGCCCGTCGAGGGTCGGGGCCAGCCGGGCGTCCTCGGCGAGCCGGTCGAAGGCGGTCAGTTCGGCGTAGGCGAGCACGCCCAGCAGCTCCACGACGGCCCGCTGTCCGGGGTGCACCTCGACATCGGCCATGCGCTCCCCCTCGTCGTGCGCCGGGTCCCGCCCGGCCGTCGGCACCGCGTTCCCGGAGGTCAGCAGCGACTCCAGGCTACGATGGACCCGCAGGCCCCGGCCTGCACCCGCACGTGCAACCCCCTGTGCGCTGATGACCGCTGGATCTCACCTCGAGACCGGCCCGTCGAGGGCCGTCTCCCGGGCAGTCCGCACCTGACGCCCGGTCTGCTGGCCGCGTCGGCGCTTGGACCGAACATCCCGGAACCGACCCCGGGACCGGCGAGCGCCGCCGGGCAACGCCTGCTCCCAGGCACCGCCGAGCGCTCCTGGTCCCCCACCAGACCGAGGCGAGACCACTGACCTCCACCGAGAACTCCCCCGAGACCACCTCCGCCACCGAGCTGCCGGCCCCCGAGCTGGAGCACGCCGAGACCGGCGCGCCGGCCCCCGAGGAGCTCGAGCAGCAGGTCGGCGAGCTCGGCGGCGCGCCCGTCGCCCCCGACAGCCCGCTGTTCAGCGACTTCGACGTCCACCCCGACATCGTGGCCGCGCTGGCCGAGGTCGGGATCACCCGCACCTTCGCCATCCAGGAGCTCACCCTCCCGCTGGCGCTGGCCGGCAACGACCTCATCGGCCAGGCCCGCACCGGCACCGGCAAGACCCTGGGCTTCGGCATCCCCATGCTGCAGCGCGTCGTGCCCCCGGCCGAGGGTGGCGACGGCGTCCCCCAGGCGCTGGTCGTCGTCCCGACCCGCGAGCTGTGCGTGCAGGTCTCCCGTGACCTCGGTGCCGCCGGCGCCAAGCGCGGCATCCGGGTGCAGGCCATCTACGGTGGCCGCGCCTTCGAGCCGCAGATCGCCGCGCTGCAGGCCGGTGTCGAGATCGTCGTCGGCACCCCCGGCCGGCTGCTCGACCTCGCCCAGCGCGGTGACCTGGTCCTGGGCAAGGTGCGCGTCCTGGTCCTCGACGAGGCCGACGAGATGCTGGACCTGGGCTTCCTGCCCGACATCGAGCGCGTGCTGACGATGGTCCCGGACAAGCGGCAGACGATGCTGTTCTCCGCGACGATGCCCGGCCCGATCGTCACCCTGTCCCGGTCGTTCATGACCCAGCCGACCCACATCCGGGCGCACGGCAACGACGAGGGCTCCACGGTCCCGCAGACCACGCAGTTCATCTACCGGGCGCACAACCTGGACAAGCCCGAGCTGCTGTCCCGGGTGCTGCAGTCCCGCGACCGTGGCCTGGTGATGGTCTTCTGCCGCACCAAGCGCACCGCGCAGAAGGTCGCCGACGACCTGGTCGAGCGCGGTTTCGCCGCCGCGGCCGTGCACGGTGACCTCGGCCAGGGCGCCCGCGAGCAGGCGCTGCGCGCCTTCCGCGCCGGCAAGGTCGACGTCCTGGTCGCCACCGACGTCGCCGCCCGCGGCATCGACGTCACCGGCGTCAGCCACGTCGTGAACTACCAGTGCCCCGAGGACGAGAAGACCTACGTGCACCGGATCGGCCGCACCGGCCGGGCCGGCAGCACCGGCGTCGCCGTCACCCTCGTCGACTGGGACGACATCCCGCGCTGGCAGCTGATCAACAAGGCGCTGGAGCTGGACTTCGCCGACCCGCCGGAGACCTACTCGACCTCGCCGTGGGTCTACACCGACCTCGACGTGCCGACGACGGCGACCGGCCGGCTGCCCCGCGCCCAGCGCACCCGCGAGGGCCTGGGTGCCGAGACCCTCGAGGACCTCGGCGAGACCGGCAAGCGGCAGAAGACCGGCGGCCGCCCCTCCGGTGACCACTCCGGCCCGGGTCGCGACAGCGGTCCCGGCAGCCGGGACGGCGCCCTCGGCGAGGACGAGACCGCTCCCGGCCCGCGCAAGAGCCGTCCGCGCCAGCGCACCCGGGGCAGCGGCGCCGCTGCCGCCGGTGCAGCTGCGGCCGCCGAGCCCGGCGCCCCGGCGTCCGGTGCCGACGCCCCGGCGATGGCCGGCCACGCTGCTTCCGGCGAGGCCGCGACCGGTGAGGCCTCCGGCCGTCCCCGGCGCCGTCGTCGCGGCGGTCGCGGCGGCCAGGGCGGCAGCACCGGCGGCGAGCAGCCCACCGCCTGATGGACGGCACCCGGCCCCGGCGTCTCCCGCCGCTGCGGATCTGGGTCTGGACGGCGGTCACCCTCGTGGTGGCCGCCGTCGCCGTGCTGCTGTGGCGCACGTCGGACGCCGCGGCGACGTCGAGCACCACCGCCGCCGCCGCACCCGACGTCCCGGCGTCGGACCTGGCCGCCGAGCTGACCACGGCCTGGTCGGCGGCGGTCACCCCGCCGGCCGACCGGGTGGTGCAGGACGGGCGGGTGCTGGTCACCGACGAGCACGGGCTGGCCATGGTCGACCCGGCCACCGGCCAGGAGGCCTGGCACTACCGCCGTGCCGACGCGACGCTGTGCGACGCCACCGCCGTCGACGGCAACGTGGTCGCGGTGTTCCGCGGCACCGGGCGCTGCGACGAGGCAGTGGGCCTGGTCGCCGCCACCGGTGTGCGCGACTGGTACCGCAACGTCCCGTTCGGACCGGAGCTCGAGCTGACCGGCACCGGGCGGATCGTGCTGGCCAGCAGCTCCACCGGCCTGGACACCCTCGACCCGACCGGCACCACCCTGCGCTGGCACCGCGACCCGGCCGCGGACTGCCAGGTCGTGGGGTCCACGGTCGGCACCGTCGGGGTGGCGGTGCTGCAGCGCTGCGGCGGCTCCCTGCAGGTGCAGCTGCTCGACGGCTTCAGCGGGGACGTGGTCTGGACCCGCGACGTCGACACCGGGGCCGACACCGCACGGATCGCCGGCGCCGACCAGCTCGTCACCGTCGTCCTCGGGGACCGGGTGCTGGTGCTCTCCCCCGCCGACGGCACCACGCTGACCCAGCTGTCGCTGCCGGCCGGCGGCGACCCCCTGACCGAGCCGCTGCTGCAGACCGGCACCGGTGACGTCGCCCTGCTGTGGGCCCGCGGCATCCTGCACGCCCTCGACCGCACCACCGGCCAGCCCCGCTGGCAGCTGCCCGCGCTCGGGCTGCCCGCCGTCTCCGCGGACGAGAGCACGCTCACCGTCGCCGAGGACGGCGCGCTGGTGCAGCGCTCGGCCCGCGACGGCAGCGAGCGGGCCCGCTCCCGGGTCGCGGCCCTGCCGGCCGGTGGCCGCACCGCGCTCGTGGGCCCGGTCGTCGTCCAGGCGACGGCCGACGAGGTCCGCGCACTCCGCTGAGGTGCGTCCCCCACGAGGGGGTCACCTGCCAGGTCGGCGGCGCACGACCGATCCGCGGGGCACACTCGGGGCATGGTCTCCCCCGGCGGCTCAGCCCCAGCCCCCTCCGACGACCCGGTCATCGCCGCCGCCGGCGCACTCGGCCAGCTCACCGGGCACACGGCCGCCACGGTGACGCTCCCCGGTGCGGTGGGCGAGCTCGCCGCGCTGGACACCGGCGGCGTCGGCCCGACCGCCCTGCTGGTGCCCGGGTTCACCGGCAGCAAGGAGGACTTCGCCCCGCTGCTGGACCCGTTGGCCGACGCCGGGCTGCGGGCGGTGGCGGTCGACCAGCGCGGACAGCACGAGTCCGCCGGCCCCGACGACGAGACGCGCTACTCCGTCGACGACCTCGCCACCGACCTCGTCGCCGTCGGGCGGGCGCTGCGGGCCCAGGGCAGCGGCCCGCTGCACCTGCTCGGCCACAGCTTCGGCGGCCTCGTCGCCCGTGCGGCCGTGCTGGCCGAGCCCGGGCTGTTCGACACGCTGACCCTGCTCGACAGCGGCCCGGCCGAGATCACCGGTCCGTCGACCGAGCTCATCACCCACCTGGCGCCGCTGCTCGACGTCGGCGGCACCGACCTGCTGGCCCACACGCTGGGCGAGCTGTGGGCCACCGACCCGGTGCGCGCCGTGACCCCGGCCGAGACCACCGCCTTCCGGCTGGACGTGGTGCGCCGCAGCACCCCGGCCGGCCTGCGCGGCATGTCCCAGGCGCTGGTCACCGAGCCGGACCGGGTGGCCGAGCTGGCCGCGACCGGCGTCCCGGTGCTGGTGGCGCACGGCGTCGCCGACGACGCCTGGACGCCGGCCGCGCAGGCCGACATGGCCGTCCGGCTCGACGCCCGGCACGCGGTGATCCCGCAGGCACGGCACTCCCCCGCCGTCGAGAACCCCGACTCCACCGTCGACGTGCTGCTGTCCTTCTGGACGGGCACGCCGGCTCCGGCACCGCGCGACGAGCAGACCGTGGGAGCACAGTCATGAGGCCGACCCCCTCCATCAAGGACTTCACGCCCGAGGAGGACCTGCTGGGGTTCTTCGGGCCCGACAGCATCAGCTGGCGGATCCACAGCGACCCCGCGTTCTCCGTCGGCGGCATCCGCGCCCTGCTGCTGCAGGCGCTGCACCCGGTGGCCATGGACGGCGTGCACCAGTTCTCGGTCGCGTTCGAGACCGAGCCGTGGGCGCGGCTGACCCGCACCGCCGAGTACGTGGCCACGCTGACCTTCGGCACCCGCCGGGACGCGCTGCGTCAGGTGCGCCGGGTCCGCGGGCTGCACCGCGGCAAGTCGGCGGTCGAGGAGACCACCGGCCGGCACTTCAACGTCGACGACGCCGACCTGCTGCTGTGGGTGCACAACTGCGAGGTCGACTCACTGCTGTCCACCGCGCGCCGGGCCGGGGTGCCGCTCACCGACGCCGAGGCCGACCGCTACGTCGAGGAGCAGGTCGTGGCCGCGGTGCTGGTGGGCTGCGAGGAGGCCGACGTGCCGCGCACCGAGGCCGCCCTGGCCGCCTACTTCGACGGGATCCGGGCCCAGCTGGCGGTCACCCCGGCCGCCCGCACCGCCTCGCGCTTCATCGTGGTGCCGCCGATGCCGAACTGGGTGCAGCTGCTCACCCCGGCCCGCCCGGCGTGGGCGACCCTGGCCTCGCTGGGTGCGGCCACGCTGCCGCAGTGGGCGCGGAGGCTCTACGGCCTGCCCGGCTTCGGGCTGACCGACGCCGCGGCGACGGCCGCCCTGCGGGCCTTCCGGCAGACCACCCTGGCCATCCCGTCACGGGTGCGGGAGTCCCCGATCGTGCGGGCCGCCCGCGAGCGGGTCGCGGACGCCGAGCCGCTCGTCGCCTAGGGGAAGGACCCCCTCGCCCCCGGCCCCGTCCCGAGGCTCGCCCCGAGCCTGCGAGGGGTGAGGAGGACGGGGTCCTTCCACTCAGGCCGGGTTCCTGCACGGGGGCCGAAGCCGTCAGGGGTGGTCGAGGTGGCGGCGGGCGGCGGTGCGGACGGCGTCGGCGACCCGGTCCAGGGACGTCGAGCGCAGCCGCCACTGCTGCCAGTGCAGGACGACGTCCACGGCGCCGTCCCGGTCCAGCTCGGCCAGGCCGCCGGGTGGCTCCTGCTGGCGCGGCACCATCCCCCAGCCGAAACCCAGGGTGACGGCGGTGACGTAGTCGACCGAAGCCGGCACGTGGTGCAGCGGCGGGACCGCCGGGTCCACGCCGCGGGAGCGCAGGTAGCCGTGCTGCAGGTCGTCGGTGCGGTCGAACACCACCGCCGGCGCCCGGGCCAGCGCCGGGGCCGTGACGCCGTCGGGGAACCACCGGCGGGCGAACTCGGGGGTGGCCATCGGTCGGTAGCGCATGCCGCCGAGCCGGGTGACCGTGCAGCCGGGCACCGGGTCGGCCGCCGCGGTGACCGCCGCCATCACCCGACCCTCGCGCAGCAGTGCCGCGGTGTGCTCCTGGTCCTGCAGGTGCAGGTCGAAGGCGATCTCGCCGGCCAGCGGGGCGAGCGCGGGCAGCACCCAAGTGGCCATCGAGTCGGCGTTCAGCGCGATCGGCAGGGTCACCGGGCGGTCGCCGTCCCCGGGCGCCAGCTCCCGGCTCGCGTCGGCGGCCAGCAGCGCCACCTGCCGGGCCAGCCGGAGCACCGGCTGCCCGGACTCGGTCACCTGGACCGGCTTGCTGCGCACCAGCAGCACGCGGCCGGTCGCGGCCTCCAGGGCCCGGAGCCGCTGGCTGATCGCGCTGGGCGTGACGTGCAGCGCGCGGGCCGCCCCGTCGAGCGTGCCGGCGGTGACCGTGGCGTCGAGCGCACGGAGCTGAGCCAGGTCGAGGTCCACAGCGTCATTAGACGCGCTTCAGGTACATCAGGGGAGACAGCGGCAGTCATGGTGGTGGTCGCCCTACCGTCAGCGGCATGTCACCTGCTCTGCTCACCGCTGCCGCCGCCGGACTGGGGCTGGGCCTGTCGCTGATCGTCGCGATCGGGGCGCAGAACGCGTTCGTGCTCCGCCAGGGGCTGCGCGGGGAGCACGTCGCCGCGGTGGTCGCCGTCTGCCTGCTGTCCGACGTCGTCCTGATCGCCGCCGGGGTGGGCGGCGCCGGCGCCCTGGTCACCCGGGCACCCGACGTGGTGACCGTCGTCTGCTTCGCCGGTGCGGCGTTCCTGCTGGTCTACGGGCTGATGGCCGCCCGCCGGGCACTGCGGCCCAGCGCGCTGCTGACCGACGCCGCCGGCGGCCGCACCCGGAACACGGTCGCCGTCACCACCGCGCTGGCGCTCACCTGGCTCAACCCGCACGTGTACCTGGACACCGTGGTGCTGCTCGGCTCGCTGTCGAGCACCTACGGCGACCGGCGGTGGGCCTTCGGTGGCGGCGCGGCGGTGGCCAGCGCACTGTGGTTCACCGGCCTCGGGTTCGGCGCCCGGCTGCTGCGGCCGGTGTTCGCCCGCCCGGCCGCCTGGCGGGTGCTCGACGCGCTGATCGCCGTGGTCATGCTGGCGCTGGCGGCGTCCCTCGCCGTCCGCGGCGCGACCGGCGGCTGACCCCCGCCGCCGCCGACCCACCCGGCCGTCGTCCGCAGGACGTCGGCCCGATCGCGCGGACGGCAGCGGCCGTGCTCCCGCGAACCCGACGGTCACCTGCTGGACGTGCTGACCGCCCGCTGCACCGACGTCCCGGCGGCCTCGGCGCCCTGACCGGCTCAGTCGGTCGGGGCGGGCTCGGTCGGGAGGAAGCTCCACGTCTCCCGGGCCGGCGCGGCGGCCTGGCCGGTCGGGCAGCTGGACCGGAAGTCGCACCAGCTGCACTGCTGCCCGGGCACCGGGGGGAAGGCGGCGTCGGCGTCGGCGCCGGCCTCGAGCGCCTCGGTGGCGGCGGTGATGTCGACCGCGATGTCCTCGGCCCGGCGCACGTGGTTGGCCAGCGACCGCTCGGTGTGCTCGAACGCCGCGACCGTGCCCGAGGGCAGGTGGTGCAGCTCGACCCGGCGGCAGGCACGGCGCAGCGTGCGCCGGACGCCGAGCACGTACAGCGCGAGCGCCGGGGAGCTGCGGGCGTCGTCGGAGGTGCTGGGCCAGCGGCCGGTCTTGTAGTCGACGACCACCAGCTCCTCGCCGCGCCGGTCGATCCGGTCGACGCGGCCCGACAGCGCCAGCGCCTCGGTGGTGGCCCCGACGGTGCGCTCGGTGCCGGCCGGCTCCTCGGTGGGGTCGAGCTCGGCGACGTAGTCGGTCAGCCAGCCGGCCGCCCTGGCCCGCCAGGTCTGCGCCTGCTCGTCGTCGCGGAACCCGGCCCGCGACCAGCCGCTGTACAGCAGCTGCCGGGCGCCGGACGGCGTGCGCTTCTCCACCGGGAGGTCCCACCACGACCGCAGGGCCGCGTGCACCGCCGCCCCCACCGTGTTGTGCGCCCAGGCCGGGCCGCGGGGCGGGCGGGGCTGGGTCAGGTAGGCGAAGCGGTACCGGCGCGGGCAGTCGGCGAAGGTGGCGAGCTTGCTCGGCGTGCAGGAGAACAGCCGCTTGGGCATGCCCGGCATCTCGAGCTGCCCGTCGCCGCCGTTCCCCGCCATCTCGCCACGGTAGCCCGCGGGTACGACGGTCTCAGTCGGTCAGCAGGGAGGTGCCGGTGCCGGCGGCCAGCAGCGCGGCGTACTGGTCGGGCTCGGTGGTGCAGGCCCCGATCGGCGTCCGCTTGTTGGTGCCGTGGTAGTCGCTGGACCCGGTGCACAGCAGCCCGAGCCGGCCGGCCAGCGTGCGCAGGTGCGCCCGCTGGTCGGGGGTGTGGTCGGGGTGGTCGACCTCGAGGCCGAGCAGTCCGGCGTCGGCCATCGTCTCGATCGCGGCGTCGTCGACGACCCGCCCGCGGGAGGTGGCCAGTCCATGGGCGAACACCGGGACCCCGCCGGCGGCGCGCACCAGGGCGATGCCCTCGAGCACGTCGGTGTCGACCTTGGCCGCGTAGTAGGGGCTGCCGTGGTGGAGCAGGGTGGCGAAGGCCTCGTCGACCGAGGCGACGACGCCGGCGTCCACCAGCGCCCGGGCCACGTGCGGCCGGCCGACCACACCGCCCTCGCTGCGGGCCAGCACGTCGGCCCACACCACCGGGTACCCGTCGGCGGCCAGCGCGCGCACGATCAGCTCCGCGCGGGACAGCCGCTCGGCGCGCAGCCGGGCCTGCTCGGCGGAGAACGCCGGGTGCCCGGGGTCGAAGAGGTAGGCGAGCAGGTGCAGTGAGACCGGCGCGCCCGCGCCGGCCGACCAGCTGCAGGACAGCTCCATGCCCGGGACGACGGTGAGCCCGGGCGGCCGGGCGGCGGCTGCGGCGGCCCAGCCGGCGGTGGTGTCGTGGTCGGTGAGGGCGACGACATCGAGCCCCGCAGCGGCCGCGGTGGCGACGAGCTGGGCGGGGCTCTCGGTGCCGTCGGAGACCGAGGAGTGGGTGTGCAGGTCGATGCGCACGCCTCCAGCCTGCCGCACGGCCTCCAGCGTCTGCCGCCCGGTCAGTCGTCGAGCGGGTCGCGGGCCCGGGTGGGCCGCAGCCGCGGGATGGGCGCGGTGTCGTGCCGGCGCCCGTTGGTCAGCGGGCGGGGCATCCGCTGCTCGGGCGCGTCGGGCTCGCCCCGGTCGTCGGCGGCCAGCGACCCCTCGGCGTCCTCGTCGGAGCTGACCGGGTTGGACGAGGAGTCGGTGCCGAACATGAGCTCAGAGAGCCGCTTGTAGAGGGCGTCGGCGTGCGGCATGTAGTCGATGACGTCCAGGCCCTGGGACTGACCGGCGGACTCGAACCGGAAGGTGCCGTAGCCGAGGACCTGCCCCCAGAAGGTCTCCTTCCAGGTCAGGTCGGTGATGCGGCGCAACGGCATGACGGCGACGGTGCGGATGATCACCCCGGAGGTCAGCAGCACGCGCCGCCGGGTGACCAGGAAGTGCCGCACCCACCACTCGGCGACGTACAGGGCCAGGTAGCCCAGCGCGCCGAGCACGACCACCAGCCCGACGACGGCCGAGACCCGGTTCGCCGGGTCCAGCTGCAGCACCCAGATGCCCACGGCAAGCGCCGGGACCCCGCGGATCAGCGGCCGGGCGAGGACCGCCGGGTGCCGGCGGGTGGCGATGACCGGTGGCTCGTCGGCCAGCAGGTACTTCTCGGCGTCCTTGCCCCAGCGGGGCCTGCGCGTGCGCGGGCCGGACACGACCGCGTCAGACGAGGGAGCCCACGAAGGCCGACAGCGAGGCGGCGGCGTCGCCGAGGGCGGAGCCCGCACTGCGCACGATCCCGGCGGCGTCCTCGGGTCGCTGGATGACGTAGAAGACCACGAAGGCGACGGCCAGCCAGGTGAGCACCTTCTTCAGCACGCGCGCGCTTCCTTCCTCAGGCGGCCAGGCGCACACGACGACGGACGACCGACGGCGGGACACCACGACGGCCAGCTGGACCGCGCCCCATGAGTAACAGCCGTCCCGCCCGGAGCGCCAGCCGCCACGCCGGGAGGAGGACGACGAATCGACGGGGCGCCGTCCAGCTCTTCAGCGGCCGGGCAGCAGCCGCTCGGTCGGCGGGCCCAGCGGCAGGTCGGGGTACACGCGGTCGCGCAGGTCGACCAGGTCGAGGTCCTCGGCCAGCAGCCAGGCCGCCGACGCCGGCCAGGTGACCAGCCACAGCCACACCCCCTGGGCCTCCCCCACGTAGGCGGCCCGGTCGTCGACGGTGGGCACCATCCACAGTGGCGCCCGCTGGCCGGCGGCCTGGACCTCCGCGTGCGAGGGCCCGGACACCAGGTCGCCGGGGTCGACGCCGGGCAGGCCGGCGTAGCCGCAGCCCAGCCCGGTGCCCGGCTCCTCGGCGACGAGCACCATCTCGGCCGCGCCGCCCAGCGGTGCCGGGCCGGCGCAGGCGACGACGATCGCCCGGGCACCGGGCTCCCCGCCCCAGGCCAGCCCGGTGACCGCCCAGCCGCCCGGCATCGGGTCGGGCACCCAAGCCGGGACGCGGGCGTCGGCGCAGACGGCCCGGATCTCGTCGTGGGCGATGACGGCGGTGTGGTGCAGCGGGGTGACGGCGGCGTGCAGGTGGCACCAGCCCTCCCCGGTCGATCCTGGCCGGACCTGCAGGACCTCCCCGCACCGCGGGCACACCGGAGACACGCTCATGGCCGCTCACCGTCCTGTTCTGCCGGAGCTGCGTCAAGCATCGGGCACGGGGCGCCCGTCCGCGTCACGGGGCGGCGCGTCCGCCGGCCGTAGCCTGCGGGCGTGGACCAGATCCCGCCGGGAGAGCCGCTGCCCGAGGTGCCGTGCGTGGGGGCCGTGGTGCACGACGAGCAGGGCCGGTTGCTGCTGATCCGGCGCGGGCACGCGCCCAGCGCCGGGCTGTGGTCGGTGCCGGGTGGGCGGATGGAGGCCGGGGAGACCCAGGAGCAGGCCGTGGCCCGCGAGCTCGCCGAGGAGACCGGGCTGGTGGTGAGACCGGTGCGGCGGCTGGGGTCGGTGCGGGTCGAGGGCCCCGGCGTGGTCTACCTGGTCACCGACTGGCTGTGCACCGCCGAGCCCGGGCAGCGCCCGGTCGCCGGGGACGACGCCGACGACGCGGCGTTCGTGGGCGCGGCAGGGCTCGCCGCGCTCGACATGGCGCCCGGAGTGGTGGCCGCGCTGTCGGGCTGGGGCGTGCTGCCGCGCTGCTGACCGCCAAGGCGCAGCGGCGGGCCCGTGCGGCCGGTTGGCCGTGCGACCGGTGAGCCGGTGCGGCCGACCGGGTGCGGCCGGTGCGGCCGGTGCGGCCGGTGGGCCGGTTCGGCGGGTGGGCCGGTTCGGCGGGTGGGCCGGTTCGGCGGGTGGGCCGGTTCGGCGGGTGGGCCGGTTCGGCGGGTGGGCCGGTTCGGCCGGTGGGCCGGTTCGGCCGGTGGGCCGGTTCGGCGGGTGGGGCCGGTGGCCCGGTGCGGCGGGTGGGGCCGGTGGGCCGGTGCGGCAGCGCCGGTCACCTCGCCGGGGCGGGCGGCGAACCTACGATGCCCGCGTGCAACTCCGAATCCCTCCCTCCCCGACCGCGGAGGCGGAGGTCGTCCGGCTGCCCCCGGTCGCCCGCGCCTGGCGGCTGGCCGTCGCCGGGGTCGTGCTCGCCCTGACGCTGGCCGGCACCGCCTGGGGCACCGACGACGACTTCCCGGTCGGCCCGTTCCTGATGTACGCCGGCCGGGCCGGCAACGACGCCCCGGTCGGCTCCACCCGCGTGGTGGGCGTGACGGCCGACGGCACCGAGGTGGGGATGTCCGGCGGTGAGGTGGGGCTGCGCCGGGCAGAGTTCGAGGGGCAGCTGGGCCGGGTGATCGAGCAGCCGGAGCTCCTCGGTGCGCTGGGCGAGGCGTACGTGCAGCGGAACCCGTCGGCGGAGCCGCTGGTCCGGGTCGACGTCGTCCAGCGCGACTTCGAGCTGCGCGACGGTGTGCAGACCGGCGCGTTCACCGACCGGGTCGTGGTCAGCTCTCCGGTCGGGCCCGCGGAGTGAGCACCGCCGTGGCGAGCCCGCCGGCCGCACCGACCCGCGACCGCTGGTGGTTCCGTCCGGTGCCGCTCGCCCGGATCGCGGTCTTCCGGGTGATCGCCTACCTGTTCATCCCGGTCGACGTCTTCCTCACCACCACCTTCGTGCGCGCCCACGCCGACGTACCGACCGCCTGGTACCAGCCACTGCTGGTCGGCCGGCTGCTGCACCTGCCCACCCCGACGCACACCGTGGTGCTGGTCGTGCAGTGGGCGCTGGTGCTCACCGCCCTGGCCGCCGCGACCGGCCGTGCGCCGCGGGTGCTCGGGCTGACCGTGTTCGTCCTCTACTTCGAGTGGATGGTCATCGCGATGAGCTACGGGAAGGTGGACCACGACCGGTTCGCCTTCCTGGTGGCCCTGGCGGTGCTGCCCACCATCGGGCGGGCCCACCTCCGGGACCGCCGCTCCTCGGAGGCCGCCGGCTGGGCGATGGCCTTCGTGCTGGTCGCGGTGGTGCTCACCTACTTCCTCGCCTTCTGGGCCAAGATGCGCTTCGGCGGCTGGAACTGGGCGACCGGCGCCACGCTGACCTGGGCGGTCATCCGCCGCGGGACGCCACTGTCGGACTGGACCCTGGACGTGCCGTGGCTGTTGCCCGCGGCGCAGTGGCTGATGCTGGTGTTCGAGGCGCTGACCCCACTGATGCTGCTGGTGCGCCGCGACCGTGCCCGCGTCGCGCTGGTGGTGTTCCTGATCGGCTTCCACCTGATGGTCTTCGCCGGCGTCACGATCATCTTCCTGCCGCACTGCATCGCGATCACCTCGATCCTCCCCTGGGAGCGGCTCGTCGGGGCACGGCGCCGGGTGGCGGACGCAGCACCCGCGACGAGTCCGCTCCCGGGCTGACCGAGCCCTCCCTGGCCCGGCCAGGTCAGAGCAGGGCGCCGATCCGCGCGGCCATCTCGGTCTCGTGCTGCTGGTAGGCCGCCGCCACACTGTTCAGCAGCTGGCCCATGCCGGTGAGCGCGTCGCTCACGCCCTGACTGGACAGCCGCCACTTCTCGTACAGCTCACTGAACTGCACCGCGGCCTGACTGTCGGTCCAGCCCTCCAACACCGAGCTGTTGATGCCCGCGGACAGCGTGGCGTGCCGCGCGGTGGTGTCGGCGGCCTCCGCCTGGCACTGCCCGGCCATCGTGTTGAGCGTCGCGATGTCGACCTTCATGGCTCCTCCTCGGTCCGGGCACGTCCCGGTGGGCTCAGAAGGTAGGGCGGGCGCCGGACCTCCCGCCGGCGCTGTCCACAGACCGGACCGCCGTCCACAGATCACCGCCACGGGCCCCACGGACGGCTCCTCCTCGACACCATCCTTGCGTGCGTTCCTCCTCCACGGCACCGGCCGGGACCCCGGCCGACCGGTCGCCCGCCGTCCGGAGCTGGACCGTGCACACCGTCGAGGGAGCCGTCGACGTGGAGGTCCGCGCACCGGACGACGCCGTCGTCGGCGAGGTGCTCGGGCCGCTCGGCGCGCAGCTGGGCACCCCGGGCGCCGCGCTCTGGTCGGGTTCCGGCGTGCTGCCGGCCGACACCCCGCTCACCGCGGCCGCGCTCCGGCACGGGGCGGTGCTGGGGCTGGGTCGGCCCGGGCCGCGCCCCGGGCCGACCGCCGGGTCCGGCGCGCTGGAGCTGCACGTGGTGGGTGGCCCTGACGCCGGCCGTGCGGTCCCGCTCGAGCAGGGCGACCTGGTCCTGGGGCGCGGAGCCGGGTGTGCGCTGCCGCTGGCCGACCCCGACGTGTCCCGCCGGCACGCCGTCGTCTCCGTAGGGGCGGGCCGGGTGAGCGTGGCCGACCTCGGGTCGTCCAACGGGTCGTGGCTGGTCGCCGGCCCCGGGCGCCCGGTCCGGCTGGGCCCCGAGCTCCGCGACTGGCCGGTGGGCGCGACCGTGCGGATCGGCGCCAGCGCGCTGCGGCTGACCGGCCCGCGGGGCGCTGCCCTGCAGTGCGCGCCCGCGGCCGGCGGCCGCGTCCTGGTCCGCCCGCTGCGGACCTCCCCGGTCACGCCCGGCACCGGCTCGGTACGGCTGCCGGCCCCGCCGGCGGAGGCGCCACGCCGACGGCTGGGCTGGGTGGCGGTGCTGCTGCCCGCGGTGGGCGGCGTCCTCATGGCCTGGCTGCTGTCGGCGCCGCACTTCCTCTTCTTCGCCCTGCTCAGCCCCGTGGTCGCGGTGGCCACCTGGTCCTCGGACCGGCTGTCCGGGCGCCGGGCCCGCCGGCGGGACGTCGCCGAGCACGCGGCCGCGCTCGCCCGCGCCGACGCCGAGCTGGACGCGGCGGTCGCCGCCGACCTCGCCGCGCGGGACGAGGCCGCTCCCGACCCGGCCCGCCTGCTCGCCGCGGCCCGCCGGTGCTCCAGCCCGCTGTGGTCCCGGGCGGGCGAGGAGACGCTGCCCGCCCGGCTGGGCACCGGGCCCGGACCGACCGGCGTCACCCGGGTGGAGCCGGACGGGACCCGCTCCCCCGCGCGGGCCGAGCACCTGCCGGTCACCGTGCCGCTGGGCGCCACCGGCGGGCTGGGCATCGTGGGGCCGCGCCCGGTCGCCGTCGCCGCTGCCCGCGCGCTGGTCTGCCAGCTCGCCGTCCTCCACCCGCCCGCAGACCTGCAGATCGTGCTGGCCTGCGGACGGCGAGAGCTCCCGGACTGGCGGTGGGCCCGCTGGCTGCCGCACCTGGCCGCGGTCCCGACGGACGGCGCGTCGCTGCCGCCCGAGCTGCTGCTCCCGGCGGGCGAGGGCGGGCCGCGCACCCTCGTGGTCCTCGACGGGCCGGTCGACCAGCAGACCGAGTCGGCGCTGGCCGCGGCACCCGACGTGCTGCGCCTCGACCTGGCCGACGCCGAGGCCGGTCTGGCCCTGCCCGCCCTCGCCCGGCTGCAGGTGACCGGGGAGACCGGCACCACCGGACGGCTGCGCGTCCCCGGCGCCGACCGGGAGCGCCTGCTGACGCTGGACACCATGGCCGAGGGCACCGCCGACCGGCTCGCCCGCGACCTCGCCGCGCTGACCGGGCCGGTCCGGGCGGGCGGGCTGCCCGACACCGCCCGACTGCTGGACCTGCCCTCGGGTGGGCTGTCGGTCGACCCGGCGACCGACCTCACCGCCGGGAGCTGGCCCCGCGCGCGCGACCGGCTCACCGCGGTGCTGGGCGCCACCGACCAGGGCCCGCTGGCCGTCGACCTGGTCGCCGACGGCCCGCACGCCCTGGTCGCCGGCACCACCGGGTCGGGGAAGTCCGAGCTGCTGCAGACGCTGGTGGCCGGCCTGGCGCTGCACCACCCGCCCGACCGCTGCAGCCTCCTGCTGGTCGACTACAAGGGCGGCGCGGCCTTCGGCGAGGCGGCGGCACTGCCGCACACGGTCGGCGTGCTGACCGACCTGGACCCCCAGTCGACCGCGCGGGCGCTGCGCTCACTGGCAGCCGAGCTCACCCGGCGGGAGCGGCTGCTGGCCGAGCACGGCGCCCGTGACCTCGCCCAGCTGCCGGCCGAGGTGCCCGCCGGCCGGCTGGTGATCGTCGTGGACGAGTTCGCCACGCTGGCCGAGGAGCTGCCCGGCTTCGTCACCGGGCTGGTCGGCATCGCCCAGCGGGGTCGCTCGCTCGGCGTCCACCTGGTGCTGGCCACCCAGCGCCCGGCCGGCGTGGTCAGCCCGGAGATCCGGGCGAACTGCTCGCTGCGCGTCTGCCTCCGCACCACCGACGAGGGCGATGCCCGCGACGTGCTGGGCAGCACGCTGCCCGCCGCCCTGTCCCCCGACCGGCCAGGCCGGGCCTACCTGCGCACCGGCCACGCCGCACCGGTCCTCCTGCAGGTGGCGCGGGTGTCGACCGGCCCGGACGCCGACGCCCCCGCGGTCTCGGTCACCCGGCGCCCGTGGCCCCCCACCCCCGGCCGGCACCGGGCGGCCGACGCGGTCGCCGGCCCCACCGACCTGCAGCGGCTGGTCCGCGCCGCCGGGGACCGGGCGCGGACCGAGGGGATCGGCAGTCCCGACCGGCCGTGGCTGCCGCCCCTGCCCGACCACCTGCCGGCCGCCGCGCTCGACCCCGCGACCCCGGGGGTGCCGGCCACCGTGCTGCGGATCGGGCGGCAGGACTCCCCGGACGCGCAGTCGCAGCCACCGCTGGAGCTCGACCTGGGCGCCGGGGGCGGCTGGCTGCTCGTCGGCGGCCCACGCAGCGGACGCAGCACTGCGCTGCAGAGCGTCGTCGGCGAGGCCGTGCACCAGCTGCCGCCGGCGCGACTGCAGGTGCACGCCCTCGACCACGGGGGCGGCGCGGTGGCGGCCGTGGTCACCGGCTTGCCGCACGCAGGCACGACGGTCGGCCGGGACGACGCGCACCGCAGTGTCCGGCTGGTGTCCCGGCTGGTCGCCGAGGTCGACCGCCGCCGGGCCGGCGCTGGCGCCGACGACCCGCTCCTGCTGCTCCTCGTCGACGGCTGGGAGAGCCTGACCGCCCAGCTGGAGGAGGCCGACCCGGCGGTCGGCGCCGGCGGACTGCTGCGGCTGGTGCGCGAGGGAGCAGCGGTGGGGCTGACCGTCGTCCTCACCGCCGAGCGGGCGGTCCCGGGCAGCCGGCTGTCCGCCGCGGTCCGCAACCGGCTGGTGCTGCCGCTGCCCGACCGCGCGGACTACGCCGTGGCCGGCGTCGTTGCGCGGGCCGTCCCCGGGCACCGCCCACCGGGCCGGGGGCTGCTCGGCGACGACGCGGTCGAGTGCCAGCTGGCTCTGCCCCGGCTGCCGCTGCAGCCCTGCAGCGGACCGGCGGCGTCGGTCCCGGCCGTCCGGGTCGTGCAGCTGCCCGCCGACCCCGAGCTGCCGCTGCCGGTGGCCACCACCGACGACCCGGCCGGGCTGACGCTGCTGCTGGGACCCGGTGGCGACGACGGCACGCCCGTGGGGCTCGACGTCTCCCGCACGGGCGGTCTGCTGGTCGTCGGCCCGACGGGCAGCGGTCGGTCCTCGACGCTGCGCGCCCTCGGCCGGCACTGCCGCGCGCTCGGCGTCCCGGTGGCCGAGCTGGTGCACCCGCCGGCGGCGGAGGGCGAACTGCCCCGCACCGACCCCGCCCGGCTGCGGGCCTGGGTGGCCGCCCAGGACGGTCGGCAGGCGGTCGTGCTCGCCGACGACCTGACCGCCCTGCCCGACGAGGTCGCCGACGTGCTGGGCGCCGCGGGCGGTCGGCTGCTGGTGCTGGCCACCGGCACGGCCGCGGAGCTCGCCGCGACGTTCCGTGGACCCGTGGCCGGCCTGCGCCGCAGCCGCACCGCCCTGCTGCTGTGCCCTGCCCCCGGGGACGCCGAGCTGCTCGGGCTGCGGGTGCCGCGCACCCCGCTGCCGCACCGGCCGGGCTCCGGCTGGCTGGTGGACGCCCGCGGCGCCACCCGGCTCCAGGTCGCCCGACACCGCACCCGCCCGAACACCAGGTGAGCCTCAGGAGAGCTCGAGCACCCGGTCGGGCGCCGGGTGAGCCGTCAGGAGGGCTCAGCACCGGGCCGGGCGACGGGTGAGCCGTCAGAGGAGCTCGAGCGCCGGGCCGATCTCCTGGGTGGCGTACCAGGCCAGCTCGTGGCCCTCGGCCTGATCGACGACGAACTGGGCGTCGGCGCTGCCGAGGTCGGCCTCCAGCGCCAGGTCCACCGCGGCCCGCACGTCGGCCTCGGCCTCGGCGACGTCTATGTGCGCACTGGCGATGTCGGCGGTGGTCACGTCGGCGGTGGTCCGCGCCGCCCCGGCGTCCGCGCCCTCGTCGACGATCGGGGTGATCGTCGACTCCGGGACGTCGGCGGCCAGCACGACGCGGCGGCGCACCGCGACCGGGTCGACGTCGAGCAGCCGCAGACTGGCCCGTGCCGCGGCGATGAGGGCCGCGTACTCCAGCTCCTCGTCGTCCTCGCTCAGCTCGTAGGCCTCCCGCAGCTGCGGGGTGACCGTGAAGACGGTGAGCGGGCCGGTCAGGCGGCCCTCGTCGAGCAACCGCTGCAGCACGGTCGTCGTGGCCGGCAGGTACACGCGCACCCGGGTTCGCCTCCTCAGTCATGGGACAGCGACTCCAACGTCACCGACCCGGCGATCTTCCCAGTCGCTGCGCCGGGCACCGCAGCCGACGCCGCCCACCGGGCCCCGCCCGGCACTCCGTGACAACGTGCGGGAGTGCCCAGGACCTCCCCCGACGCGATCCCCGACCTCACCGACGTCCTCGAGCAGGTCGCCGCCGAGGCCCACCCGCTCGCCGCGGACGACGAGGTCGCCCAGCCCGGCGCCGGTCCGGAGCGGTTCGCCCTCGCGCTGTGCGCTCTCGACGGGACCGAGCACGTCGCCGGCGACGCCGACGTCGGCTTCCCCGTCCAGAGCGTGGTCAAGGTGTTCACGCTGACCGCGGCGCTCCGCCTGGTCGGCGAGGACGTGTTCCAGCGGGTGGGTCGGGAGCCCTCCGGTGACCCCTTCGACTCCCTCGTCCAGCTCGAGCGGGAGCACGGTGTGCCCCGCAACCCCTTCATCAACGCCGGCGCAGTGGTCGTCACCGACGTGCTGGTGGAGGCCACCGGGTCACCGGCGGCGGCACGGGCGGCGGTCACCGACCTGCTGTCCGACCTGGTCGGTGAGCGGCTCGAGCCCGATCCGGAGGTCGTCGCCGAGGAGCGCGCCGGCGCCGCGCTGAACACGGCGATGGGCCACCTGATGCGCTCCTTCGACAACTTCACCCACCCGGTGGACGAGGTGGTGGACGCCTACGGGCAGCTGTGCGCGCTCACCGTCACGGCCCGGCAGCTGGCCCGCGCCGCCCGGTTCCTGGCCAACGACGGGGTCGACCCGCGGACCGGCGACCGCGTCCTGGACGAGCCCCTGGCCCGCCGGGTCAACGCGGTCATGATGACCTGCGGCACCTACGACGCAGCGGGTCAGTTCGCCTACGACGTGGGCTTCCCGTGCAAGAGCGGCGTGGCCGGCGCGGTCATGGGCGACGTGCCGAACCGGTTCGGGGTGTGCGCCTGGTCCCCGCCGCTGGACACCGCGGGCAACTCCCGGGCCGGCCGGGTGGCCCTGCACCTGCTCAGCGAGCGGCTGGGCCTGTCCCTGCTGTAGGACCGCCCGCGGGGCCGGTCGCCGTCTCCACCAGGTAGGCGACCTCCTGCTCGATGAGGTCGGCGAGCACGTCGACGTCGCTGACGGTGTCCCGGTCGCCGTTGAGGCCGACGTAGACCGTCCCGTCGTAGCTGGTCAGCCCGATCGCCAGGCCCTGGCCGCGCACCAGCGGGACCACCGGGAAGACCTCGGCCATCCGGGCACCGCCGGCGTAGAGCGGCACCTGCGGGCCGGGCACGTTGATCACCACGAGGTTGAACAGCCGGCGGGACAGCCCGCTGGCCGCCCGGGCGCCCAGGGCGTGCAGGGTCGGCGGCGCGAAGCCCGACAGCGCGCTGAGCGTGTCGGCCCCGACCGACTGCCCGCTGGGTGCGACGCCGCGCATGGCGTAGCTGATCCGGGTCAGGCGCACGCGCGGGTTGGGCTCGCCGACGGGGAGGTCGACCAGGAACGAGCGCACCTCCCCGGCCGCGGCGCCGTCCTCCCCGCGCACCGAGACCGGGACCAGCGCCCGCACCGAGGTGCTGCTGACGACCGGCTCGCCCCGGGACAGCAGCCACTCCCGCAGCGCCCCGGTCACCACGCTGAGCAGCACGTCGTTGACCGTCCCGCCGTGCGCGGCACGCACCACCCGGAGGTCGTCGAGGGTGGCCCGGGCGACCGCGACCCTCCGCTGACGGCCGATCGGGGCGTTCAGCGAGCTGGCCGGCGCCGGGGAGACCGCCGTCCGGGCGAGCGCGGCGGCCAGCCCACCGGCCACCCCCGCCCAGCGGAACGCCGTCGCCCGGACGTCGCCCACGGCGGTGCGGGCGGTCTCGAGCACGTCCGAGGGGCGCCGCAGGTAGTCCTCGACCGCCTCCCAGACCAGCGCCGCCGGGCCCGGAGGACGACGGGGCAGCCACGGGTCGGCCGCCGGCAACGGCGCGGTGCCGGCCGTGGGGTCGGGGTCGAGGATGACCTGGCCGATGTCGATGGCGCCCAGGCCGTCGACCAGCGCCGGGTGGGTCTTGGTGACCACGGCCGTGCGGTCGCCGGCCAGGCCCTCGACGAGGTACATCTCCCACAGCGGACGGCTGCGGTCCAGCGGCCGGGCGGTCAGCCGGGCGACCAGGTCCAGCAGCTGCTCCTCGGTGCCCGGGCGGGGCAGCGCGGACCGGCGCACGTGGTAGCCGAGGTCGAAGTCCGGGTCGTCGACCCAGGCGGGGTTGGCCAGGTGCCCGGGCACCTCGACCACCTTCTGCCGGTACCGCGGCACCAGGGGCAGCCGGGCGCGCACCAGCTCCACGAGCGCCTCGTGGTCGAACTCGCCCGAGGGCCGGTCCAGCACCAGGACGGCGCCGACGTGCATCGGGGTGCCGGGCTCCTCCAGGTACAGGAAGGACGCATCCAGCGCGGTCAGCCGTTCGACCACCGTGACCCTCCTCACCGTCGGGGCCCTCACGCTACGGGCGGCGGCCACCGGTCCCCGCCCGGGGGTCAGGCCCGGCGCCGTCCGCGGCGGCCGGTGGACGCCGGCACCCCGGCCAGCTCGGCGGCCAGGGCGCGCAGCCCAGCACGCAGCGGCGATCCGGGCGCGACCTCCCCCAGCGTCCGGCCGCCGGCGAGGGCGGCGTCGGTGGCCCGGCGGTCGGCCGGCAGGAAGGCCCGCACCTGCCGCCCGGCGAAGCGCTCCAGCGCGGCGGCCACCTCCTGCTGCGGGTCGCCGGGGACCGGCCCGCGGCGCACCTGGTTCACCACCACGGCCGGCTCGACGTCGGGCAGCACGTCGCGGAGCTCGCCCAGTGCCCGCACGGTGCGCTGCAGGGCCACCGGGTCGGCGCCGCTGACGCACAGGACCTCGTCGGCGGCGGCCAGGACGGTGAGGGTGGCGCCGTTGCGGCGGGGGGCCGCGGTGTCGAAGGACAGCTCCTCGTCCTCCTCGAGGGCGAAGCCGCAGTCGACGACGGTCAGCGCGGCGAGCCGGCGGGCCTGCTCGAGCACGACCTCCACGCCCTGCGGCCGCAGCTCCGGCCACCGGTCGGCGCGGGCGAGCCCGGTGAGCACCCGCAGCTGCGGGCCCACCGCCCAGGCCAGCCGGGCCAGCGCGGCGAGGTCGAGGGTGCCGGCCGAGGCCTGGCGCACGGCGGCGACGACACCCGGGGACTCGTCGAGCAGGCCGAGCACCTGGGCGACCACGCCGCCGTAGACGTCGGCGTCGACCAGCAGCGTGGAGACCCCCAGCCGGGCGGCCTCGTCGGCGATCCCGACGGCGACCGTCGTCCGGCCCGGCGCCCCGGTCGGGCCCCACACCGCGACCACCCGGCCGCGGCCCACCGGACGGTCGGACTCCTCGGGCGGGAGACCGAGCACCGGCAGCGCGGCGCGCGGGTCGCCGATCTGGTGCCCGGCGGAGCGCTCGCCGGTGACCGCCTCGCGCAGCGCCCGGGCGATCGTCTCGGCGTCCGCGTCGGCCGACAGCACCCGGCCGACGCCCCACTGCCGCAACCGCTCGGTGGCCCGGGTGTCGCCGGGCTCGACCAGCCCGACGACCGCGACCCCGGCGGCGGTGAGCCGGGCGACCGCGGCGCCGTCGAGCCGGCGCAGGTCGGCCGAGAGCAGCACCGCCTGCCCGGTGCCGGTGGTCGCAGCGGCCAGCAGGTCGCCGACGTCGACGCAGCGCCGGACCACGGTCACCCCGTGGTCGTCGCGGTCGAGGGCACCGACCAGCTCGGACTCCCAGGCCGCCCCGGTGACGGCGGTGAAGACCTGCAGCGCCATCAGCCGGTCGGCCCGGCCGTCGCCGCACCCTGGGCCGCAGCCTCCGGTGCGGTGGTCGCGCTGTCCACGGAGCCGCGGACGACGACCACCAGGCCCCGGCCGCCGATGGCGGCCAGCACCCGCGGGACCTCCTCGGCCTGGACGGCCACCACCACCTGCAGCGTCGTGGACGACGTCGACAGCACGCCCTCCCCGCGGCCGGTCACCGCCTGCACCGGTACCGCGGACAGGACCAGGTCGACGTCCCCGCCGGTGGCGGCATCGGCGCCCACGGCCGGGTCCGCGACGGCGTAGACGTCGATCAGCTGGCCGTGGGCCAGCGAGGGTGGCACGTACCCGGCCTGCACGGGCAGGGCCAGCTGGACTCCGCCGGTCGCCTCCTCGAGCACCGACCGGGGCAGCAGCTCGCCGGCGCGCACGGTGCGGGCGAGGACCCGCCCACCGGGCCGGGTGCTGGTGGCCAGGTAGGAGCCCGCGGCGTCGTCCAGCCGGACGGAGACCGCGACGAGGTCGTCCTCGGCCAGCACGGTGCCCGCCGCCAGGTCGCCGGCGGCGGACCAGACCGGCACGGTCGCGTCCGCGGCGCTGACCACCCGGGCGCCGATCAGCACCGAGCCCAGCACGAGCAGGACGCCGAGCACCAGCCGCAGGTCCAGCCACCGGGGCGGGCGGACGCGCCGCGGCGCCGGCCCGGCCGGGACGGCATCGGTGCGGACGGCGGCTGCCGCCGCGGTGGGCACGCTCATCGATCGGTCATCCCTCGCCTGTCGCACGGACCCGCGGTCGCTCGCGGAGGGCGATCATGACCGAGTCCGGGGGCCCGGTGCAGCGGCTGTCCACACCAACGGGTGCACGCCGGGGGGTGAAGTCACCCGGCTGCCACACTGACGGGGCACCTTCGACGGGAGAAGACGACCCCATGGCCACCCAGCGGTTCCTCACCCTCGACGACGTCGCGGAGATCCTCAACGTGTCGTGGTCGCAGGCCTACGCGATGGTGCGACGCCGCGAACTGCGGGCCATCCAGGTCGGTGGCCGCGGTCAGTGGCGGGTGGAGAAGGACGAGCTGGAGCGCTTCATCCAGCAGAAGTACGCCGAGGCCGGGGGCACGCTCGCCGCCGAGGAGCAGGTCGCCGACGGCGTGGACGCCGACTCCGCGCGCTGATCCACCCCCGCCCGGGCGGCTCCGGGTCAGCCGGTCCGGACGGCGACGACCGCCGGGAGCGCGACCGCCCGCACCCCGGTCACGGCGCTGCGGCGGCGCGGTGAGTCCAGCGGGTGCTCGGCCAGCTCGACGAAGTCGGCACCCACCCGGTCGATCGTGCCGGTGAGCACCCCACCGTCGCCCAGCAGGCACTGCACCGCCGCCCGGTCCCGGGCCAGACCGCGCAGCGCCCGGCGCAGGTCCAGGTGCCGGTCGACCGCCGACTCCTCCCCCGCCGCCGTCGCTGCGGTGAGCCCGGCGACGGCCGCCACGGCCCGGGTCGCCACCAGCAGCTCCCGGTCGCCGGTCTCGGCCAGCAGGACCCAGTCGACGCCCACGTCGACCAGCCGCCCGGCGAGCTCGCCGACCCCGGGGCAGCGCAGCGACACCGGGCTGCCCACCGCGCCCCGCAGCCGGTCGGCCAGCCGGACCCTGCCCTGTTCGGCGCGCGCCCGGGACGGCTCCCCCAGGCGCTCGCCGGCCGCCTCCTCCGCGGCGAACTGTGCCTCCAGGTCGGTGAACAGCTGCTCCCAGCGCATGTCCGCAGGCTAGCTCGTCCACAGGTCCTTGCATTTGGTTGCATTTGCTTGCGTTGATGGTGTTTGGTCATCCCCTGACCGAGGAGGTGCCGTGTCGACACGACGGTGGGCCGCGACGAGCGCGGTCATGGGCCTGGTGGCCTGGGCGCTGGCGCAGCTGGGGCCCGATCGAGCCGAGCTCGGACGCGCCCTCGGCGACCCGCAGGGCCTGGTGGACAGCACCGGGGCCGACGCGCTCGTCGTCGTCGCGGTGGGTGCGCTCGCCTGGCTGTGCTGGGCCTGGGGTGCACTGGGGCTGCTGCTGACCGCCGCCTCCACCGCTCCCGGGTGGGCCGGCCGGCTCTCCGCCGTCCTGCTCGCGGGCGTGCTGCCCGCCGGCGCCCGTCGGGCGGCCGCGGTGGCCGTCGGCGTGGGCCTG
>NZ_JAAGWH010000050.1 GCF_010682105.1 Modestobacter muralis
AGCACCGTCGGCCCGGCGGTGCTGCCGGCGGTGGTGGCCCCCTCGACCGCCGTCGCCACGGCGAGCCAGACCGGTCCCGCCCTCCAGTTGGACTGGCCGGCGGCGCCCCCCGCCGCACCCGACCTCGACTGGCCGGCCCCCGCGCCCGGCGAGCACGTCGTCGTCCGCGGCGACTGCCTCTGGGACGTCGCCGAGTCGTGGCTGTCCCGCCAGCACCCCGGCGCCCCGGTCACCGACGCCGAGGTCGCGCGGGCCGTGCACGCCTGGTGGCAGGCCAATGCCGCCGTCCTGGGCCCCGATCCCGACCTGCTGCTGCCCGGTCAGGTCCTCCGGCCGCCCGGCTGACCCGCACCGCCCCCGCCGACCGTCCGCACCGTCCCCTGGAGAGCTGCCGTGACCGCTTCCCCGTACCTCGCCCCGTCGTCCCCGGACCACGCCATCGGTCCGGCCCACCGCCGCCTGCGACTGGTCGTCGTCCCCACCCCCGGGCCGGCGCTGGAGGACGAGGCAGCCCCGGTGCGCCTGCTGGTGCCCGGCCGGCGCACCTCCCGCCCGGCGCCCGTCCCGGGACCGCGCCCGCGGCTCGACCGGCCGGCGCCGCGCGTCGAGGACGCCGCGGACTTCGGCCCGGTGTGGTCGCAGCGCGCAGAGCTCCCCGACGCCCAGGCGGCCGGCCGGCGGCTGGTGACGCTGACCCTGGAGGCCTTCGCCGGCCGCCGGCCGATGACCCAGCTGCGGGGCCTGGTCAGCCCTCCGCTGTTCGGCTCGCTCACCACCGGCCGGCGCCCGCGCTGGTGCACCGAGGGGACGGCGCCGCTGCTGATCAGCTCCGTGCGGGTGTGCGAGCCGGTGGACGGCGTGGCCGAGGTCAGCGCGGTCGCCCGGCGGGGTGGCCGGGCCCACGCGGTCGCCGCCCGGCTCGAGGGCATCGACGGCCGCTGGCGCTGCACCGCCCTGCAGATCGGCTGACGAAGGACCCCGTCCCCCTCACCCCTCGCGAGCTCGGGGCGAGCCGCTGGACGGGGCCGGACAGCAGGACGCCCCGTCGACCGGGTGGTCGACGGGGCGTCCTGGGACGTCAGGGCGTCAGGCGCCCGCGACGCCGTGGCACTGCTTGAACTTCTTGCCCGACCCGCACGGGCAGGGGGCGTTGCGCGGGGTCTCCTTGGTGCCGGTCACGGTCACCGACTTCGCGGCCTTGGCCGGACCCGATTCCTTGGGCGAGGCCTCCAGGTCCGGCGCGCTGTAGCTCAGCTGCTCCTGCTTCGGCGGCTGCAGCCCCTTGACGTCCAGGACGGGGCCGGTGCCGGTACCCGAGGTCTCCGGCTCGGCCGTCACCGTGGCCGTCGGGGCAGACGCGACCGGCGCGGGGGCAGAGTCGACCGGGGCAGCGTCGGTGGTCGACTCGGCCGGGGCCGGCTTGCGGGTGCGCCGGGCCGAGCTCGTCGTCGTCCCGCCGTTGCCGTTGCCGGCCGCCGGGGCGGCGGGCGCCCCGGTCCCGACCGGAACCGACCCGTTGCCGTGGGACGAGGGCGCCACCGGCGCCGACCCGTTGCCGGTCGGGGCCGGCGCCGGGGCCTCGGTCGGCGCGGCGGTCATCGCGGCCCGCACGGCGGCGGCCTGGGCGGCAGCCGCCTGCGCGGCGGCCTGACGGGCGAGCACGGCCTGGGTGCCGGCCTGGGCGCGGGCGAGCGCCTCGGCCTCGGCGGCGGCCTGCTGCTGGGCGGCCTCGGCCTGCTGCTGCTCCTGGCTCTTGACCTCCAGGTTGAACAGGAAGCCGAGGGACTCCTCCTTGATCCCGTCGAGCATCGCGTTGAACATGTCGAAGCCTTCGCGCTGGTACTCCACGACCGGGTCGCGGTTGGCCATCGCGCGCAGGTGGATGCCGGCCCGCAGGTAGTCCATCTCGTACAGGTGCTCGCGCCACTTGCGGTCGAGCACGCTCAGCAGCACCCGCCGCTCGAGCTCGCGCATGACCTCTGAGCCGAGGGCCTCCTCGCGCGCGTCGTAGGCGCGGTGCAGATCGGCGAGCAGCTCGACCTGCAGGTCCTCGGCGGACAGCGCGGACTGGTCGCCGTCGGCCACCCGGTCGAGCATCTCCTGCTGGTCCAGGCCCACCGGGTACAGCGTCTTCAGACCGGTCCACAGCTGCTCGAGGTCCCAGTCCTCGGCGTAACCGGTCTCGGTCGCGCCCTTGACGTAGGCGGTGACGACGTCGTCGACCATCGTCTGCACCTGCAGGTGCAGGTCCTCACCGTCGAGGACCTTGCGGCGCTCGTCGTAGATGACGGTGCGCTGGCGGTTGAGCACCTCGTCGTACTTCAGGACGTCCTTGCGGACCTCGAAGTTCTGCTGCTCGACCTGGGTCTGGGCCGACCGGATCGCCCGGCTGACCATCTTGGACTCGATCGGCTGGTCCTCCGGCACGCGGAGGGTGTTCATCATCGACTCGAGCATCGGGCCGTTGAAGCGCCGCATCAGGTCGTCGCCCAGCGACAGGTAGAACCGGGACTCGCCCGGGTCGCCCTGACGGCCGGAGCGACCGCGCAGCTGGTTGTCGATGCGCCGGCTCTCGTGCCGCTCGGTGCCCAGCACGTAGAGGCCACCGGCCTCGACCACCTGGTCGTGCTCGGCCTTCACCTGCGCCTTGGCCGCCGCGAGGGCGTCGTCCCAGCCGGCTTCGTACTCCTCCGGCGTCTCCGCCGGGGACAGGCCCGCAGCCCGCAGCTGCTCGTCGGCGATGAACTCGGAGTTGCCGCCGAGCTGGATGTCGGTACCGCGGCCGGCCATGTTGGTGGCCACGGTGACCGAGCCCAGCCGGCCGGCCATGGCGATGATCGAGGCCTCACGGGCGTGGTTCTTGGCGTTCAGGACCTCGTGCGGGATCCCGCGCTTGAGCAGGTACTTCGCGAGCTCCTCGGACTTCTCGACGCTCGCGGTTCCGACCAGGACCGGCTGCCCGGCCTCGTGGCGCTCGGCGATGTCCTCGACGACGGCCGTGAACTTCGCCTTCTCCGTCTTGTAGATGACGTCGGCGCGGTCCTCGCGGACCATCGGCCGGTTGGTCGGGATCGGCACGACGCCCAGCTTGTACGTCTGGTTGAGCTCGGCGGCCTCGGTCTGGGCCGTGCCGGTCATGCCGGAGAGCTTGTCGTAGAGCCGGAAGTAGTTCTGCAGCGTGATCGTGGCCAGCGTCTGGTTCTCGTCCTTGATCTGGACGCGCTCCTTGGCCTCGATGGCCTGGTGCATGCCCTCGTTGTAGCGGCGCCCGGACAGCACGCGCCCGGTGAACTCGTCGACGATCAGGACCTCACCGTTGGTGACGATGTACTGCTGGTCCTTCTTGAACAGCTCCTTGGCCTTCAGGGCGTTGTTCAGGTAGCCGATCAGCGGGGTGTTGACCGCCTCGTAGAGGTTGTCGATGCCCAGCTGGTCCTCGACGAACTCCACGCCCTCCTCGGTGACGGCGACCGTGCGCTTGGCCTCCTCCACCTCGTAGTGCCGGTCGCGGCGCATCAGCGGGGCGATGCGGGCGAACTCGCCGTACCACTTGGCGCTGGTCTCGGCCGGGCCGCTGATGATCAGCGGGGTGCGGGCCTCGTCGATGAGGATCGAGTCGACCTCGTCGACGATCGCGTAGGCGTGCCCGCGCTGCACCAGGTCGGCCTTGGACCAGGCCATGTTGTCGCGCAGGTAGTCGAAGCCGAACTCGTTGTTCGTGCCGTGCGTGATGTCGCAGGCGTACTGCGCGCGGCGCTCGTCCGGCTGCTGGCCGGAGACGATCGTGCCCACGGTGAGGCCCAGGAAGCGGTGGATGCGGCCCATGTTCTCGGCGTCACGGGCGGCCAGGTAGTCGTTGGTGGTGACGATGTGCACGCCCTCGCCGGGCAGCGCGTTGAGGTAGGCGGCCAGCACACCGGTGAGCGTCTTGCCCTCACCGGTCTTCATCTCCGCGATGTTGCCCAGGTGCAGCGCGGCGCCGCCCATCATCTGCACGGAGTAGTGCCGCTGGCCCAGGGTGCGGCCGGCCGCCTCGCGGACGACGGAGAACGCCTCCGGCAGCAGCAGGTCCAGGCTCTCCCCGTCGGCGTACCGGGCCTTGAACTCGTCGGTCTTCGCGCGCAGCTCGGCGTCGGTCAGGCCGGCGGTGTCGGCCTCGTGGGCGTCGACCGCGTCGGCGATCTTGGACAACCGTCGGAGGATCTTGCCCTCACCGGCACGCAATAGCTTGTTGAACACCACGGCACCAGCGTAGGCGGCGAACCCCTGGACTGGTCCACGCCCGACCGTTCTGTGTACCCGGGCGCGCCTCGTCCGTACCGTCGGCAGGCGTGTCCTCCGACCCAGACTCCCCCGCCACCCCGCTCCTCGGGCCCGGGCTGGTGGCCTTCTTCACCGAACGGCACCTGGCCACGCTCACCACGCTGCGCGCCGACGGCAGCCCGCACGTCGTCCCGGTCGGGGTCACCCTGGACGCGGCGACCGGCACCGCCCGGGTGATCACCTCGGGCACCTCGATGAAGGCCCGGCACGTGCGCGACGGGCAGGCCCGGGTGGCGGTCTGCCAGGTCGACGGCGCCTGCTGGACGACGCTGGAGGGGACGGCGGTGGTGCGCGACGACGCCGCCGCGGTCGCCGACGCCGTGGCCCGCTACGCCCGCCGGTACCGGCAGCCCCGGGAGAACCCGGCCCGGGTGGTCCTGGAGATCACCGTGGACCGGGTGCTCGGCAACGCCGAGCGCCACCGCGGTCCGCAGGGGGCGGCGTGAGCGGCGGGATGCACCTCGGCGGCATCGACCTCACCACCGAGACGATCCGCACCGCCCGGCTGGTGCTGCGCCCGTTCCGCCCGGACGACGTCGACGCGGTGTTCGCGGCCTGCCAGGACCCGGAGATCCCCCGCTGGATCGCCGCCGTCGGTGTGCCCTACACCCGGGAGGACGCCGCCGCGTTCGTGCTCGGCGAGGCCCCCGGTCAGCGGCGCGAGGGCACCGGGCTGACCGTGGCCGTCGAGGCCGACGGCGAGCTGGTCGGCGCCAGCGGCGTCCAGCGGATCGGCCAGCACCCGATCGGCCCGGAGGTCGGCTACTGGATCACTCCCCGGGCCCGCGGGCGCGGGTACGCCGCCGAGGCCGCACACGCCCTGGCCGACTGGGCGATCGGGCTCGGCGCGCCCCGGGTCTACCTGGTCGCCGACGTGGCCAACACCGGCTCGCAGACCGTCGCCGTCCAGGCGGGGTTCCACCGCGAGGGCGTGCTGCGCTCCTACCTGCACTACCGCGACGGCCGCCGCGCCGACGCCGCGCTGTTCTCCCGCCTGCCCGGCGACTGACGCCCCCACCCGCCGGCGGGCACGAGGTCTGCGAACTGGAGGCATCCGGGCCCGTGACGCCACGAGAACGCAGATCTCACCCGTGCGGCCGGCCGGAGGGCCCCGGACGTGCGGCGAGCCGCCCTCCGCGGGTGCGGAGGACGGCTCGCCGGGTGAGCTGGGTCGGTCAGGCGTGCGCGGGCTCCCGCTCTGCCGCGACGGACGCCGCGGCGCCGTCGAGCGAGGCGACGGAGGCGCCGAGCCGGATCAGCCCGTAGTCGAAGGCGTGCCGCCGGTAGACGACCGAGGGCTGGCCGGTGTCGGCGCACAGGAACAGGAAGAAGTCGTGCCCGACGAGCTCCATCTCGTAGAGCGCCTGGTCCACGTGCATCGGCTTGGCCTGGTGGACCTTCTCCCGGACGATCTGCCCGGGCAGGTGCTCGTCGAGGTCGGTGACCAGAGGGCCGTCGACGAGGGCGGCCTCGATGTCCGCGGACGGCTCGGCGGCGCCGGAGGCACCGGCGAGCTCGCCGAGGGGGGCGGTGGTGTCCTCGGCACCCACCGCGACGACGTCGACGGGGACTCCGCCCACCCGCACGCTGGGCGGGGTGTGCCGGCCGTGATGGACCCGGCGGCGGTCGTTGGCCCGCCGCATCCGGTTCTCCAGCTTGCCGGCCGCCAGCTCCAGGGCGGCGTAGAAGTCCGGCGCGCACGCCTCGGCGCGGGCCACGGGGCCCTTGCCCCGGAGGGTGATCTCCACGCGCTGGCAGTTGGCCGCCTGGCGCGGGTTCTTCTCGTGCAGCAACTCGACGTCGATGCGGATGACCTTGCTGTCGAAACGTTCCAGCTGACCGACCTTGTCCTCCACCTTCTGGCGGAAGTGCTCGGGTACCTCGACGTTGCGACCTCGGACCACGATCTCCATGAGACCTCCCGATCGGGCGGGTGTGATCGAACCCACGCTAGCCCCCCTCTCCCGCTCCCGACACCGGGGGCAGTGACCGAACTCGTCCGGTTCACCTCCGCAGGGTGAGAACGGCTGCCGAGCGTGGCGGGTCCGGTCGCCGCACCCGCCGCGGCGTCGCCGCCACCACCGCGGCCAGCACCGGCTCCCCGCCGACGGGCGCCCCCGCGGTCAGGGCCCGGGCCGCCTCGGTGAGGGTGGCGCCGCTGGTGGCCACGTCATCGACCAGCACCAGCCGGCAGCCCGGCGGCAGCAGGACCGGCAGCCGGCGGAACCGGCCGGTGAGGTTCGCCCGCCGGGCCGCGGCGTCCAGGCCGGCGGAGTCCCGGGTCCTCCCGGCGCGGCCCAGCAGCGGCACCGTGGTCGCGGTGAGCCCCGCGGCGGCGAGCTCGGCGACGGCGCGGTCGGCCAGCTCCTGCACGTGGTCGCGCCCGCGCCGCCGCACGGCGGCCGGGTCGCTGGGCATCGGCACCAGCACGACCGGCCCGGCATCCGACGACCCGGCATCCGACGACCCGCCATCCGAGGACCCGCTGGACGGGGGCAGGCCGGTGAGCACGGTGGCCACCGCCAGGGCCAGCGCGGTGCCCAGGGGTGCGGCCAGCTCGGCCCGGCCGTGCTCCTTGAAGGCCACCACCGCCGGGCGCACCGGACCCGCGTACGCCCCCGCGGCCACCGTCGGCGGGAAGCCCGGCGGGTGGCGGCGCGGCTCGGCCAGCCGGGGCCGGGCCAGCCGGCTGCCGCACGGCGCGCACAGCACCGACCCGGGCAGCGCGCACCCGGCGCAGACGCGGGGCAGCACCAGGTCGGCCAGCGCCCGCCCGCCGGCCTGCAGCACCCCGGCCCACGGCGGGGCGCCGTCCTGCGTCGTCCCGGCCGGTCGCACGGCGCCCACCCTGCCCGGGGACGGGCGCCCCGCGCCGTCCTCCGGCCGGTCCGGGGACGGGGCCGGCCGCTGGGGACGGCGGCCGGCCCCGCGGGCTCACATCGGGTAGAAGGGCGCCTGTCCGGCCAGCGGCGGGGCACCGCGGACGAGGGTCACCCACGTGCCGCCGGCGAGCTGCCAGACCGTGCCCTCGGAGACCACCAGCGGCTGCCGGCCAGGCGCCGCCGCCAGGGCGGTGGCCTGCTCGGGCAGTCCGTTGGTGATCACCCGCGTGAGACCGAAGCCGTCGACGCCGACCGTGTAGGGCACCGTGCGCTGGGCGCCGGGGTCCCCGGCCAGCACCATCAGCAGGCCGGCGTTGCGCCACGCCACGTCGACGACCTGCCGCACCGAGGGGGCGATCGAGCGCAGGTCGCGGACGCTCACCGCGTCGGCGGCGCGGACCACCGTGCCCACGTAGAGCCGCCCGCCGTCGGGGCCCTCGATGACCACCGCGGCCCGGACGCCGTCCGGGGACAGCTGGAACGTCGTGGCCCGGCCCAGCCCGGCCAGCGTCGGGGCGCTCACCGCCTGCGGCGAGCCACCGGCGGGCAGTCGCACGACGTCGGTGCCGTTGCGCACCGTCCAGACCTCCGACCGGGTGCCCGCCGTGGTCGGTGCGGTGAAGCTGGCGCCGTCGAGCACCCACGCGAGGTCCCCGTCGTAGGGGCCGGCGAACAGCGCCGCCGGGGCGCCGGTGGGCGAGTTGGTGGTCGACACCCCCGCGGTCAGCCCGAGCTGGCCGGTGCGCGGGTCGACCGACACGGCCGCCGACGACAGCCCGTACGCGGAGGTGCCCGCCGGCCCGGGCGACGGCGTCCCGTCGGAGGCCCGGCGCAGCCCGCCGTCGACGAGGTAGTGCCCGACCGCGTTCGGCGGGGCTGCGTCGGGGTCCAGCGCCGGCCAGTCGGCCGTGGTCTGCCGGTCGGGGACGCCGGGCAGGCCCAGCGGCTGGCCGTCGCGCAGCACCTCCACCGTCTGCAGGCCCAGCTGGTCCTGCTGCAGCGACCACACCAGCTGCCCGACGGCGACGGACACGGTCTCGTCCCCGGTGCCGGCCGGGAAGGTCAGGTCGACGGTCGCGCTCTGCCCGGCGACGGACACGGTGCTGCGCAGGCCGGCGCCGTTGAGCGGGTTCACCACTCCCGCCCCGACCGCCGGCGACGGGCCGGACAGCAGCCGTTCGACCACCGCGTTGGGCTGCGCCTCGCCGTCCACCAGGTACCGCGGGTCGGGGACGACGCGGGAGCCGGTGGGGTCGAGGAAGTAGACGTCGATCTGCTCGTAGGTGCGGGTGAAGTCCGGCTCGAGCAGCAACAGCCCGTCGGGCGGGTCGGTGATCCGCCACTCCCCCGACTCGTCGGTCAGGGTGAAGGTGCGGGCGTAGACCTGCTCGGAGCCGACGGCGAAGACGCCCCGCTCGTCGATGCTGCCGATCTCCTTCGCCGTGACCTGCACCGTGCCCGCCTGCGCCTGGACCGGCGCGTAGTCACCGCTGATCACGGTCACCCCGTCGCTGTCGGACCAGCTGTCCGCGGCCGCCCCGCTGAGGTACTGGCGGGCGACCGGGTGGTTGCGCGCGGTGCTGGCGTTGGCGTCGATGAACCCCCGCACGACCTCCTCGGGGGTCGCGCCGGGCTCGGGTGCCTGCGGTTCGATGCCGACGGCGTCGGCCGGCGGCTCGGGGACCTGGGTGATCTGGGTGACCGGCGAGCTGCTCGGCACGGTGCTGCAGCCGGCCAGCAGGACCGCGGCCAGCCCGGCCAGCGCCGCCCGCACGCCGCGGCCGGTCACGCCTGCCCCCGGCTCAGCATCGGCGGGCGCAGCGGCAGCGGCGAGCTGGTGAGCTCGGCGCCGACGACCAGCGGCACGGTGAGCCGGAACTGCGCGCCCTCACCGGGCAGGCCCCACACCTGCAGCCAGCCGCCGTGCAGCCGGGCGTCCTCGAGGCTGATCGACAGGCCGAGGCCGCTGCCGCCGACGGTGCGCACCCGTGAGGGGTCGGCGCGCCAGAACCGGTCGAACACGTGCTGGGCGTCCTCGGCGGTCAGCCCGACGCCGTGGTCGCGCACGGTGATCGCCGCCGCCCATCGCGAGGCGGCCAGGGTGATCTCCACCGGCTTCCCACGGCCGTGCTCGATGGCGTTGCCGACCAGGTTGCGCAGCACGCGCTCGACCCGGCGGCCGTCGACCTCGGCGATGACCGAGCGCGGTGGCAGGCTCACCAGCAGGGCGCAGTCGTGCCGCTCGGCCAGCGACGCCATCCCGCTCACCACCCGCTGCACCAGCGGGCCCAGCTCCTGCGCCTCGGGCTCCAGGGTGGCGGCGCCGGCGTCGTAGCGGCTGATCTCCAGCAGGTCGGTCAGCAGCGCCTCGAAGCGGTTGAGCTCGGCCTGCAGCAGCTCGGCGGACCGGGCGACCGCCGGGTCGAACTCGCCCCGCGCGTCGTGCAGCACCGCCGCCGCCATCTGCACGGTGGTCAGCGGGGTGCGCAGCTCGTGGGAGACGTCGGAGGTGAACCGTTGCTGCAGCTGGGACAGCGCCTCGAGCTGGGTGATCTGCTGCTGCAGCCCCTCGGCCATGGCGTTGAAGCTGGTGGCCAGCCGGGCCAGGTCGTCCTCCCCGCGCACCGCCAGCCGTTCCTCCAGGTGCCCGTCGGCCAGCCGCTGGGCGCTGCCGGCGGCGCGCCGGACCGGGTCGACGACCAGCCGGGTCACCAGCACGCCGATGCCGGCGACGAAGAGCACGAGGACGGCGCTGGTGATGGCGACCGTGCTGCGGATGCCGGACAGGTTGGCCTGCTCCTGGTCCAGCGGGAAGGCGAAGTAGACCTCGACGCTGTCGCCGCCGCCGGGGTCGGTGGGCACCGGGGCCCCGACGATCAGCGTGGGCACCGGCTCACCGCGCAGGTCGGGCACCCGGGCGTAGCGGTAGGCCTGCGCCCCGCCTGCCACCTGGGCCCGGAGGTCGGCCGGCAGCGCGGGCTCGACGCCGCGGCGGCTGACCGCCGGGCGCTCGTCCTCCCCGGACCGGTAGACCATCACCACGTCGAAGTCCCCGGCCGCGCCGCCCAGGCGCTGGAGGCCCTCGACGGTGCGCGACAGGGTGGAGCGCACGCTCGCGGAGTCGCCGGTGGCGATGCCGCTGACCTCGGTCTGGGCGTAGACGACCCCGGCCAGCGACTGGTCGACCGCGGCCTGCTGCTTGACGTCGAGCAGCTGGCCGCGGATCTGGGTGAACAGCACCATGCTCACGATCACCACGACGACGGCGGCGACCAGCATGGTGATGGCCCCGACCCGCAGCTGGAGCGACGAGCGCCAGGCGCGCACGACCCGGCGGACGCCCCGGCCGGTGCGCACGAAGGCCCGTCGGCGGGCCCGGCGGACGCGGCGGCGCACCCCGCGACCCAGCTGGGCGGGGCGGCGGCGTGGCGGCGGACGGCGGCTGCCGTCGTCCGGCTGTGATGCCCGGTCGACGACCGGCGGCCCGGTCGTGGTGCTCACCGGACCGCGGGAGCCCCGTGTCGAGCGCCGCTGACGGCGCAGCCCGGTCGGCTCACGGCGGGCCGGCCTTGTAGCCGACGCCGCGGACGGTGAGGACGACCTCCGGCTTCTCCGGGTCGCGCTCGACCTTGGCCCGCAGCCGCTGCACGTGCACGTTGACCAGCCGGGTATCGGCGGCGTGCCGGTAGCCCCACACCTGCTCGAGCAGCAGCTCGCGGGTGAACACCTGCCGGGGCTTCCGGGCCAGGGCGACCAGCAGGTCGAACTCCAGCGGGGTCAGCGCGATGGGGGCGCCGTCGCGGCTCACCTGGTGGGCGGGGACGTCGATCGAGACGTCGCCGATCGACAGGCTCTCGGCCTGTCCGTTGTCGCCGCGGCGCAGCTGGGCGCGGACCCGGGCCACGAGCTCGACGGGCTTGAAGGGCTTGGTGACGTAGTCGTCGGCGCCGGCCTCGAGCCCCTGGACGATGTCGATCGTGTCGGTCTTCGCGGTGAGCATCACGATCGGCACGGTCGACTGGGTGCGGATGTCGGCGCAGATCTGCAGGCCGTTGCGACCGGGCAGCATCAGGTCCAGCAGCACCAGGTCCGGCCGCAGCTGCTGGAAGGTGGCCACGGCCCGGGCGCCGTCGGAGACGAACGCGGGCTCGTAGCCCTCCCGGCGCAGCACGATGCCGAGCATCTCGGCGAGGGCGGCGTCGTCGTCGACGACGAGGACACGGCCGCGGCTGGTGCCGGACGACGGCGCAGAGGGGGGCACGCGCCCATTCTGCGCGACGCACGCCGGGAAACGCCCCGCCCCGCCCGGCGGACTTCACCGGACGGGGCGGGAACTGCTGGTCAGCGACCGATCGGGCGGCCGTCGACAGCGCGGGTCGAGCCGCTCGGACCGACCTGGAGCCGCGCCACAGCGCGGCTCCAGGTCGGCTCACGAGGGTCGACCCGCACCATCGTCCGGCCGGTCCGTCGGCCCCCTTGCAGGGTCCCGCCGCGCTTGCTCGTGGCGGGGGGCAAGGGGGTCCTGTCAGTAGCGGTAGTGGTCGCTCTTGTAGGGGCCCTCGACCGGGACGCCGATGTAGTCGGCCTGCACCTTGGTCAGCTCGGTCAGCTTCACGCCGAGCGCGTCGAGGTGGAGTCGGGCCACGTGCTCGTCGAGCTTCTTGGGCAGCACGGTGACGCCGGGGGTCTTGCCCTCGTAGGCGGCCCGGTTGGTCCACAGCTCGATCTGGGCCAGCGTCTGGTTGGAGAACGACGCGCTCATCACGAAGCTGGGGTGCCCGGTGGCGTTGCCCAGGTTCAGCAGCCGGCCCTCACTCAGCACGATGATCGTGTGGCCGTCGGCGAACCGCCACTCGTCGACCTGCGGCTTGATGTTCGTCTTGACGATGCCCGGCGTGCGGGCCAGCCCGGCGATGTCGATCTCGTTGTCGAAGTGGCCGATGTTGCCGATGATCGCCTGGTGCTTGGTCTGACCGAGCTGCTCGGCGGTGATGATGTCCTTGTTGCCGGTCGTGGTGATGATGATGTCGGCCTTGCCGATCACCTCGTCCAGCGTGGTGACCTCGTAGCCGTGCATCGCGGCCTGGAGGGCGTTGATCGGGTCGATCTCGGTGACGATGACCCGGGCGCCCTGGCCGCGCAGGGAGTCCGCGGACCCCTTGCCGACGTCGCCGTAGCCGCAGACGACGGCGACCTTGCCGCCGATCATCACGTCGGTGCCGCGGTTGATCCCGTCGATGAGGGAGTGCCGGACGCCGTAGAGGTTGTCGAACTTGCTCTTGGTGACCGAGTCGTTGACGTTGATCGCCGGGAAGAGCAGCCGGCCGTCGCGGGCGAGCTCGTACAGGCGCATGACGCCGGTGGTGGTCTCCTCGGTGACGCCCTTGATGCCCTGGCCGATGCGGGTCCAGTACGAGGCGTCCTCGGCGAGGGTGCTCCGCAGCGTGTCGAGGATGACGCCGTACTCCTCGGAGTCGGCCTCGGTGGTGTCCGGGACGGCGCCGTCGGCCTCGAAGCGGGTGCCCAGGTGGACCAGCAGCGTGGCGTCGCCGCCGTCGTCCAGGATCATGTTCGGGCCGACGACGTCACCGGCGGAGTCGCGGAACTCGAACATCCGCTGGGTGCACCACCAGTACTCCGGCAGCGTCTCGCCCTTCCAGGCGAAGACGGGGACGCCGGTGGGCTCCTCGGCGGTGCCCTCGCCCACGACGATCGCCGCGGCGGCGTGGTCCTGGGTGGAGAAGATGTTGCAGCTGACCCAGCGGACGTCGGCGCCGAGCGCGGTCAGCGTCTCGATGAGCACGGCCGTCTGGATGGTCATGTGCAGGGACCCGGCGACGCGCGCGCCGGCGAGCGGCTGGGCGTCGCCGTACTCCGCGCGCAGCGCCATCAGGCCGGGCATCTCGTGCTCGGCGAGGGAGATCTCCTTGCGGCCGAAGCCGGCGAGGGAGAGGTCGGCGACCTTGAAGTCGTCGGAGGTCAGTACGCGGGTGCCAGTGCTGGCGGTCATGTCGCTCCAGTGTCCCGGCCCGGCCCCGGATGGGCGGGCGCAGTCGGTTACTGAGATCTGAGCGAGCATGCCGAGGCTTCGGCGGGGCTCGTACCGTCTCCCAGGGTAACCGCTGCCGGACCACCAGCCCGGTTCCGCCCGACGGGGCGGCGTGGGACCGGTCGCACCCCGGCCCTCCTGCGGGGGCCCGCCGCGAACTGGCTCGTGGTGGGGGCAGGAGGGCCCTCGTTCAGGTCCGCTGGTCCCGCTGGGCCGGCGTCCAGGCGCTCGCGGTCGTCGCCCGGTAGAGGATCGTGGGACCGCAGGCGGTCACCAGCTGCCCGGCGGGCACGAAGGCCGACTGGCCCTTCTGCAGCACGACCTCGCCGTCGGGCCCCCCGAGGACGGCGGTCCCCTCGGTGCACAGCAGGACCTGCGGCCCGGACGTGGTCAGCACGCCCGGCTCGACGTCGACCTGCACGCGGGTGAGGTCGAAGTCGCGGACCGGCGTGGGGTAGCGCAGCCCGCCCCGGCCGAGGACCGGGTGGATGACCGGGACCCGTCCGTCGGTGAAGTCCAGCACCTCGATCAGCGCCGCGAGGTCGACGTGCTTGTCGGTGAGCCCACCGCGCAGGACGTTGTCCGAGCTGGCCATGACCTCGACACCGGCACCGCTGAGGTAGGCGTGCAGGTTGCCGGCGGGCAGGAACACCGCCTCACCCGGGGCGAGGCGGAGGTGGTTGCACATCAGCGAGATGACGACGCCGGGGTCACCGGGGTAGGTCTCGGCCAGCGCGGCAGCCCACCGGTACGTGTTGATGAACTCCGGGTCGTGCGCGGCGACGAAGCTGGCCGCCTTGGCGGCCACGGCGCTGACCAGGGACTCGCGCCGCCGCTCCGACAGTGCCAGCAGCTGCGGGATCGCGGCCCGCAGCCCGCCGTTGGCCAGTGCGGCGATCGTGGGCATCAGCTCTGCCAGCTGCAGCTTGGCCAGGCAGTGCAGCGACTCCGCGATCGGCCGGAAGCCGCACAGCGCCTCGACCGGCGTGATCGCCAGCAGGATCTCCGGCTTGTGGTAGGGGTCCTTGAACGTGCGCGTGGGGTCGTCCAGCGGGATGCCGGCGGCCTCCTCGGCGGCGAAACCGACCTGCGCCTGGGCGGTGGTCGGGTGCGCCTGCAGCGACAGCGGCAGGTCGGCGGCGAGCACCTTCATGAGGAAGGGCAGCCGGTCGCCGAAGCGGTGCTGCACGGAGTCGCCGAGCATCCCCTCGGGGTCGGCGGCGATCGCGGCGTCCAGCGGCCGGCCGTCGGACAGCACGCTGGGCTGCGCGGGGTGGGCCCCCATCCACAGCTCGGCGTACGGCCGGTCAGCGGGCGAGGGCTCGCCGAGCAGCTCGGGGATGACCGTGCGGGAACCCCACGGGTAGTGCCGGACGGCGTTCGTCATCTGCCACATCGGCGGCGACACTACCGGCGCGCACCCTGCCTGACCCCGGGTCGGACCGGGGTCACGCCCGACCGGGTGAGGCTCACCGTCCGGCGGGGGTCTGCGACCACCGGATGTCCGGCTCCAGGTAGATCACCCGGGCGATCGGCACGGCGGCCCGGACCCGCGCCTCGGCGGCGTCGATGGCGTGGGCCACCGCCTCGGCGGTGTCGTCGTGCCGGACGGCGATCTTGGCGGCCACCAGCAGCTCCTCGGGACCGAGGTGCTGGGTGCGCATGTGGATCACCGACTGCACGGACCCGCCGTCGACCAGCGCGGCCACGATCTGCCGCTGCGCGTCCGGGGTCGCCGACTCACCGACCAGCAGGCTCTTGGTCTCGATCGCCAGGACAGCCGCCACGGCCACCAGCAGCAGGCCGATGGCGATGGTGCCCAGCCCGTCGTACAGGCTCTCGCCGGTCAGCGCGGACAGGCTGACGCCGACCAGCGCGAACGCCAGGCCGGTGAGCGCCGCGCTGTCCTCGAGCAGGACGACGGGCAGCTCGGGGGCGCGGGCGTGCCGGATGAAGGCCCAGTAGCTCTCCCCCGGCTTGCGGACGGCGTTGGTCTCCTTCAGCGCGGTGCGCAGCGAGAAGCTCTCCAGCGCGATCGCCACGAGCAGCACGACGATGGCCACCGTCTGCGACTCGACCTCGGCCTCCTCGCGGACCTTCTGCACGCCCTCGTAGATCGCGAAGAGGCCACCGACGCTGAACAGCACGATCGCGACGATGAAGCTGTAGATGTAGCGGTCGCGCCCGAAGCCGAAGGGGTGCTCGGGGGTCGCGGCGCGCCTGGACCGCTTGCCACCGACCAGCAGCAGCACCTGGTTGCCGGAGTCCGCCACCGAGTGGATCGCCTCGGCCAGCATCGAGGAGGCGCCGGTGATCAGGAAGGCGACGAACTTCGCGACCGCGATGCCGAGGTTGGCACCCAGTGCGGCGATGATCGCCGTCGTCCCGCCGCCGTGCCCGCCCCCGCCGTGCTCACCGCCCGCGCCGGCGGCGTGCCCGTCGCCTCCGCCGCTGGGGCCGGTGCGTGCGGGGTGGGCGCCGGAGGCGGGGGCCGTGGTGTGGTCGGTCATGGCTGGAGGGCCCTCTCGTGGTCGAGCGCGAGTGCGAGGTAGACCGCGCCGAAGTCGGCGACGGCGAGCTGACGGGCGAGCCGGGCCAGCCGCGGGTGCCGGCCGGGCTCGGTGGCGGCCAGGGCGCTGACCGGCACGTTGTGCGCCTCGGCGATGCGCAGCACCTCGCCCATGGCCTCACCGGCCGAGCGGGGCACCCGCTCGTCGCCGTCGTGCTCGGCGGCGTGCGCGTCGCGGACGGTGATCAGCCGGAGCCGGCGACCGACGTCGTCGGTGCGGTCGCGGAAGAAGTCGTCCTGCCCGGCGGAGGTGGCCAGCGGCCCGGCGAGCACGGTCCGCAGCGCCACCCGCTGGTCGGGCAGCCGGAAGGCGGCGACCGGCAACCCGGCCAGGGTGGCCAGCTGGTCGGCGACCCGGCCGGCCGCGGCGCCGGCGAGCGGGCCCTCGGCGGCGATCACCGGCAGGGCGTCCAGCAGCTCCAGGGCCAGGGTCTTGGCCGGGTTCACGAACGACTCCCGGGCCGGGCCGCAGTCGGCGGCGACCTCGTCCAGGGCCGCGGCGACCTGCTCGGTGTCGGCCACCTCGGCGCCGACCAGGCCCAGCTCGGCGGCGAGCAGCAGCATGGGGGTCAGCAGCGACCACAGCGTGGCGTGCCGGACCCGAGTCGGCGGCAGCGCGACGTAGGGCGCGCGGGAGCTGGCACAGGCGGCGTGCAGCGGCGCGTCCTCGGCGCCGATGCCGACCACGGCCACCCCGCGGCGGGCCGCCTCGTAGGCGGGGGTGACGGCGTACCGGCCGGCCCCGGTGCGGGTGGCGATCACCGCGATGTCCGACGGGCCCATCCACACCGGCAGGTCCGGGCCGGGCACCACGTCGACGGTGACCGGGGTGGCCGGGCCGAGCAGCGCGCGCAGCAGCTCCCCGGCCACCGCACCCTCACGGCGGCCGATGACGACCAGCCCGCGCGGCCGACCGGCCGAGGTGACCCGCGACAGGCCGGCCTCCTGGGTCAGCCGGGTGGTCTCACGCACCTGCGCCCCGGCCCCGGCGACGGCCGGGAGCAGGCCCCGGGGGTCACGGGCGCGCAGCAGCGTCAGGTCGTCGAGGACCTCCTCGGCCAGCTCGGGCGAGGTCATGCCGCTGCCCTGCCGGCGTACGTCAGCTCCATGCCCCAGGTGGTGCGCCCCAGCGCGATGCCGCAAACCCGCTCACGCGGGCAGCTGCCGCGCCTCGTCCAGGAGGAGCACCGGGATGCCGTCGCGCACCGGGAAGGCGCGCCGGCACGTGGGGCAGACGAGCTCGGAGGCCTCGACGTCCACGGTCAGCGGGCTGTGGTGGGTGTCGGGACAGGCCAGGATGGCCAGCAGCGCCGGGTCGATGCCCAGCGTGCCCTCGCCCGCGGTCATGCCCGCACCAGCCCGAGGACCTCGTCGCGCACCGCGGCCATCCGCGTCGCGTCGGCGGCCTCGACGTTCAGGCGCAGCAGCGGCTCGGTGTTGCTGGCCCGCAGGTTGAACCAGGAGCCGTCAGGCAGGGACACGGTCAGCCCGTCCAGGTCGTCGAAGGTGACGCCGTCCCGCGCGCCGAAGGTCTCCCGCACCGCGGCCACCCGCCCGGCGGCGTCGGCGACGGTGGAGTTGATCTCACCGGAGGCGGCGTAGCGCTCGTACTGGGCGCTGATCTCCGACAGCGTCCGCGGCTGCTCGCCCAGCGCGGCGAGCACGTGCATCGCGGCGAGCATGCCGGTGTCGGCGCGCCAGAAGTCGCGGAAGTAGTAGTGCGCCGAGTGCTCGCCCCCGAAGACGGCGTCGGTGCGGGCCATCTCGGCCTTGATGAACGAGTGGCCGACCCGGGTGCGCACCGGGTCCCCGCCGTGCTCGCGGACGATCTCCGGCACGGCCCGGGAGGTGATCAGGTTGTGGATGATCGTCGTCCCGGCGCCCTTGGCCAGCTCGCGGACGGCGACCAGGGCGGTGATGGCCGAGGGGCTCACCGGCTCACCGCGCTCGTCGATGATGAAGCAGCGGTCGGCGTCGCCGTCGAAGGCCAGCCCGATGTCGGCGCCGTGCTCGACGACGCCGGCCCGCAGGTCGACGAGGTTGGCCGGGTCGAGCGGGTTGGCCTCGTGGTTGGGGAAGGAGCCGTCGAGCTCGAAGTACATCGGGACGACGTCCAGCGGCAGCCCGTCGAGCACCACCGGCACGGTGAACCCGCCCATGCCGTTGCCGGCGTCGACGACGACCTTGAGCGGGCGGATGCCGGAGAGGTCGACCAGGCCGCGCAGGTAGGCGGCGTACTCGGCGACCAGGTCGCGGCTGGAGACGCTGCCGGGCGAGGTCACCTCGCGGTCGAAGAGCGCTGCGCCGTCGACCAGCTGCTCGGCCCACTCGCGGATCTGCACCAGCCCGGAGTCCTGGCCGATCGGTGCCGCACCGGCGCGGCAGAGCTTGATGCCGTTGTACTGGGCCGGGTTGTGGCTGGCGGTGAACATCGCCCCGGGCACGTCCAGCGAGCCGGCGGCGAAGTACAGCATGTCGGTGGAGCCGAGCCCCGCCTCGACGACGTCGACGCCGCGGGACAGGACGCCCTCGGCGAAGGCCCGCGACAGCGGCACCGACGACTCGCGCATGTCGTGGGCGGTGACGACGGTGGTCGCGCCGGTCTCGGCGTGCACGAACTCGGCGAACGCGGCCCCGATGGCCCGGGCCACGCCCTCGTCCCACTGCTGCGGGACCAGGCCCCGGACGTCGTAGGCCTTGATGATCGACGACAGGTCGGACAACAGCTCACCCTCGCACTCGAGAAGCCGCGGTCCGGCGACCGGCGGCGCCCGACCCTATCGGCGCGCGGGGTGGACGAGCGCGTCGAGCGGCTCGACGCCCCCCGTCAGGGGAGGTCGGGCAGGATGCGCAGGTGCCCGCGGCGGGTGCCGCTGCCGTCGTCGGCGGGGTCGCGCGGGGGCTCGGGGCGGGCCGCCTCACGGACGGCGTCGGCCAGGGCGAGCAGATCGTCACCGGTGGGCCCGGCGTCCTCGGCGTCGATCTCGTGCCGGACGACCTCCCAGCCGCGCGGCACGGTGAGCCGCTCGGCGTGGAACTCGCACAGGTCGTAGCTGTGCGGCTCCGAGTACGTCGCGAGCGGGCCGACCACGGCCGTGGACTCCGCGTACACGTACGTCAGGGTCGCCGCTGCCGGTTGCGCGCAGCCGCTACGCGAGCAGCGCCGAGACTGCCTCACCACCGGTTCCTCACGTCCAGCACAGTAATCCCGGAGCCCTGGTCCGGGCAGCACCGACACCGGGGTGGGCACCAGGTGCACCTCTCGTCCCGGCAGGCACCCCCCGTCCCGCCGGCCCCGCGGGCGCCGTCCGGGCGCGGCCGGCGCCGACCGGCCGGCCGGCGACGTAGGCTGCCCACCGCGATGGACCGTCCCCCTGCACGCGCCCGGCGCGACCGCCACGGCCGCGGCCTGCGCGGCCGCCTCGTCCCCCCGACCGTGCCGCTGTCACGCAGCCGCGCGGAACAGTTCGACGACCTCGTCCTGGACGCGGTGGAGGACCTGGAGCGGCGCTGGGAGCGGGAGCTGGCCGGTGTCGAGTTCGCCGTCGAGGACGTCCCGTGGGTCGACCACAGCAGCCCGGACGACGTGGTGCTCGACTCCGACGTGCTCGACGACAGCAGCGTCCCGCTCGCCCGGGTGCTGCCGGCGCACCGTGAGGGCGGCCAGGAACACCCGGCGCGGATCGTGGTCTACCGGCGCCCGCTGGAGATCCGGGCCGCCGACCGCGACGACCTCGCCGACCTGGTGCGCGACGTCGTCGTCGACCAGGTCGCGGTGCTGCTGGGCCGCGACCCGGAGGAGATCGACCCCACGGGCTGAGCGGCCACCCGGGCGGGACCCTGCAGAGGGGCCGCCAGCAGGAGCGGTGGAGCGGGGCCGGACCCGCTGACATGCTGGGCGGTGACATGGGCACTGCAGCAGAGGCGCAACCGGGCACCTGGATCGCCGTCGGCGTCCTGGTCGGACTGGCGCTGGCGCTGCTCGTCGGCGTCCTCGTCGGCGGGGTGCTGCGCGGCCGCCGCGCGGCCCGGGCCCGGCACGACCCCGCCCCGGCGGTGCAGCCGCCGCCCGCACCGGTGGCCGGCTTCGCCGTCGACGACCTCCCGGGCTTCCTGGACCGGCCCCCGGGCTCGGACGCCGACCGGGGCGCGCTGCCCGCGGCCGGGCAGCACCGGGCCCCGGTGGCCGACGCCGCGCGCACCGGCTCGACCGCGGCGGCCGCCCCCGCACCCCACCGGGACGACGGACCGCCCGGCCGCGGCGGGACGCTGGGGCTCACCGCCTCGGCCGTGCTGCTGGTCGCCGCGGTGCTGGTCGCCTTCGCCGGTGGCTCCTCGGTCACCTCCCCGGCCGCCGACGCCAGCGTCCCCGGCACGCCCACCTCCGGCGGGACCGCGACCCCCGCGACCGCCGCCGCGCCCAGCAGCCCGGCACAGGACGCCGACACGCCCGCCGGGGCGCTCGCGCTGACCTCGGTGCCGCTGGCCGACGCGGGCATCGCGGCGACGGCGACCTTCCAGGGCCTGGTCCTCGAACAGCGCGCGGTGGGGCTGACCGTCACCTACCCCGGCGTCAGCGTCACCACCGACGGCCGGCGGTCCCTGGCCCACGTGCGGCTGCCGACCTGGAACTGCCTCACCACCGAGCCGCCGGCCGACCCGACGCAGGCCAACTGCGTGCCGACGCCGACCGAGTACGCCGACCTGGCCGACCCCGGGCTGCAGGTCTCCCGGGACGGCGACCGCCTGGAGCTGACCGGCCGGTTCGCCACCTACACCCGCCCCAACGGCACCGCGCCGGTCTACACGGGACGGACGTACCAGCTCGCCGCCGCGTTCACCCCCGACGGTCCGGTGGACGACGGCACGGCACCGGCCACGGGCGTCGTCCGGATCGGTCTGGACATCGCGCCGGCCGTCACCGATCCCGGGGTCAACCGGCTGCAGCACCCCTGACGGCGGTGCTCGCGCCGCCGGCGGCCCGCAGCGGGGAGCGCCGGCCCAGCCGCACCAGCCCGGCGGAGGCGGTCAGCGTCACCGAGGGCTGGCCCAGCTCGCGGCGGAGCCCGCCGACGTCACTGCTCCCCCACCACGGCCAGCGGTCGGTCCCGGCCGGGCCACGGTCGAGCAGCGTCAGCAGGACGGCGGCGGGCCGGCCGTCGGGCCCGCCGCCGACGACGGCGAGCTCGAGCTGGCCGATCGCGGCGTGCAGCCGCGCCGCGGCCCGGACGAACAGCTGCTGGGGCGCCGGCACCCGGGCCAGCACCGCCGGCAGCAGGCGCTCCAGCTCGACCGGGTCGACCGTGCGGTGGACGTCGCCGACGGTGTCCAGGTCGTCGACGAGCCGGCGGGTGCGGCTGTTGGACAGCTGGGAGTCCGGCATCACCGCCGCCAGCGCGGCCAGCGTCGGGTCGCCGAGCGGGAGACCGGCCAGCCGCAGCGTCCACGGTCCGCGCAGCCGCTCCAGCAGGTCGACCAGGCCCTCGGCCAGGTGCGCGGCGACCTCGGGGTCGCGGGCGAGCAGCCGGGCCGGCGGCCGTCCCTCGGGCAGCGGGCCGGGCTCGGCGCCGAGCAGGGTGACCGCGGTGGTGGCGCCGCGGCGCCGGAGGGCGAGCAGGGCGACTCCGTCGGGGCCGCCGTCCGGACCGCGCTCGACGACGACCGCGCGGGGACGGACCCGGGCCAGCGGCCGGGTCGACTGGACGTTGAGGGCAGCGGTCAGCCACGGCCCGCAGGCGGGCACGGGGGCGGCGAGGTCGGCCATGAGCGGCGCGGCGGCGCGGACCTCACGCACCACCGACGCGCGCCCGTCGGCCACGCGGATCAGCACACCGCCCAGTCGACCACACCCGAGGGGGACCGGGTGGACCGACGGTCAGCGGTGCAGTGTCGTTCGACCCTGTCGCAGGGCCCCGCCCCGAGCCTGCGAGGGGTGGGGGCGATGGGGTCTTCGTTCAGGCGCGGCGGCGCAGGCGGCGGCGCTCACGCTCGGACAGGCCGCCCCAGATGCCGAAGCGCTCGTCGTTGCCCAGCGCGTACTCCAGGCACTCGGCCCGGACCTCGCAGCCGGTGCAGATCTTCTTCGCCTCGCGGGTGGAGCCGCCCTTCTCCGGGAAGAACGCCTCCGGGTCGGTCTCGGCGCACAGCGCGCGCTCCTGCCAGCCCTGCTCGTCGCCGTCCAGCAGGCCGAAGCCGGCGTCGAAGACGCTGGTCGCACCCCGCACGTCGGCAGCCGGCGCGGGCGTCGTCGTGGACTGGTGCTCGCTCAACCAAGAGACCTCGGCCATCACGTTGCGTCCCCTCTCGCTCCGTCACGGCGTGCGTCCCCGGGCGGATCCCGAGCGGCCAGCGCCTGATGACAACATCGGAATTACACGCGTGTCGTTGAGTCGAGGTCAAGTCGGGCCGGTGTATTGCCCAGACTCACAGGTCACACCCGTCCCGCGTCGTCCGGTGGTGGTCACCAGCCACCTCGACACGCCGCCCGCCTGGACACCATCTGCCATGCGGACCGGCCGGGTTCGTGCAGTTCGCCGGGGCGACGGCCGGGTGCCCGGTGCACATCTGCCGATCAGGCACGATGGCGGGGTGCACATCGTCGTACTGGCCGGTGGCGTCGGTGGCGCCCGCTTCCTCCGCGGCCTGCTCGACGCCGTCCCCGACGCCGAGGTCACCGCGGTGGTCAACACCGGCGACGACGTGACGATGTACGGGCTGCGGATCTGCCCCGACCTGGACACCGTGATGTACACGCTCGGTGACGGCATCGACGAGGAGCGCGGCTGGGGCCAGCGGGGGGAGACCTGGACGGTCAAGGAGCAGCTGGCCGCCTACGGCGCCGAGCCGACCTGGTTCGGCCTCGGTGACCGCGACCTGGCCACGCACCTGGTGCGCACCCGGATGCTGGGCGCAGGCCACCCGCTGTCGGAGGTCACCGCCTTCCTGGCGCAGCGGTGGCAGCCCGGGGTCCGGCTGCTCCCGATGAGCGACCAGCGGGTGGAGACCCACGTGGTCGTCGACGACCCGGCGACGGGCGGCGAGCGCACCCTGCACTTCCAGGAGTGGTGGGTGCGCCACCGCGCCGCCCTCGACGCCCGGCGCTTCGTCCAGGTCGGCGTGGACGACGCCCGCCCGGGCCCCGGGGTGGTCGAGGCGCTGGCCACCGCCGACGCGGTGCTGCTCGCGCCGTCCAACCCGGTGGTGTCCATCGGCACCGTGCTCGGTGTGCCGGGCGTCCGCGACGCGCTCCGGGCCGCGTCCGGGCGGGTCGTCGGGGTGTCCCCCATCGTGTCCGGCGCAGCGCTGCGTGGCATGGCCGACCGCTGCCTGCCGGTGCTCGGCGTGGAGGTCAGCGCCGAGGGGGTGGGCCGGCACTACGGCGCCCGCTCCACCGGCGGGGTGCTCGACGCCTGGCTCGTGCACACCGGGGACACCGCCGCCGTCCCCGGTGTGGACGTCCGGTCGGTGCCGCTGCTGATGAGCGACCCGGCCGCCACCCGTGCGCTGGCGCAGGCCGCGCTGGACGCCGCACTCCCCGGCTCCGCACGCTGATGCCCGCGCCCGCCGGCCTCTCCGTGCACCCCGTGCCGGGGCTGCCGGAGTTCCAGCCCGGGGACGACCTCGCCGGCGCGCTCGCCGCGGCCGCCCCGTGGCTGGCCGACGACGACGTCGTGGTGGTCACCTCCAAGGTCGTGGCCAAGGTCGAGGGCAACCTGGTGCGCGTCGAGCCGGGCACCGACCGGGAGGCCGCCCGGCAGCGGGCGATCACCGCCGAGACCGTGCGGGTGGTGGCCCGCCGCGGCCCGCTGCGGATCGTGGAGACCCGGCACGGCTGGGTCGTCGCCGCCGCCGGCATCGACGCCTCCAACGTCGCCGCCGACACCCTGGTGCTGCTGCCCGCCGACGCCGACGCCTCCGCCCGCCGGCTGCGCGAGCGGCTGGCCGAGCTGCTGGGCGTGACCGTGGCCGTCGTGGTCAGCGACACCTTCGGCCGCCCGTGGCGCGACGGGGTCAGCGACGTCGCCATCGGCGCGGCCGGGCTGCCGGCGCTGGTCGACCACCGCGGCAGCGTCGACTCGCACGGCAACCGGCTGGAGACCACCCAGGTCGCGGTGGTCGACGAGCTCGCCGCCGCCGCCGACCTGGTGAAGGGCAAGCTCGCCGGCGTCCCGGTCGCCGTCGTCCGCGGGCTGCACCTCGCCCCGCCGGCACCCGACACCGGCACCCGGCCGCTGGTGCGGCTGGGCCCGGGCGACCTGTTCGCCACCGGCACCCGGGACCTCGTCGGCAGCCGCGGCCCGACGCCGCTGCTCACCCGCCGGCCGGGCGCCGGGGACGCGGTGACCGGGGCCTTCCGGGTCGCGGTCGCCGCGCTGCCGGAGTTCCCCGTCGTCTTCCGCTACGGCCTGGCGGACGACGGCGACGACGGTGACGTGGTCGACGTCCACCTGGCCGAGCCGGTCACGCCGGGGGCCGCGCTGTCCGTCGGCGCGGTCGTCGGCGCCGCGCTGGTCCAGCTCCAGGCCGAGGGCTGGGCCACCCGCTGGCAGCCGGTGGCCACGCTGGGCGGCAGCTCCCTGGTCGGCCGGCTGCGACTGGGGGCCCCGCCGCCCTGAGGGGTGGGCGCGAGGGTGGCCCGCGATCGCGGTCGATAGCGTCGGGGCGTGCAGATCCGTGAGCTCGCCGTGCCCGACAGCTACGTCCTGGACCTGGTGCCGCACGGTGACGCCCGTGGTCGGTTCACCGAGTGGTACCGCGCCGACGTCCTCACCGAGGCCACCGGCCGGGCGCTGCCCCTCGCGCAGGCCAACCACAGCGTGTCCGCCCGCGGCGTGCTGCGCGGGGTGCACTTCGCCCTCGTCCCGCCGGGGCAGGCCAAGTACGTCTACTGCCCGGCCGGGAAGGTGCTCGACGTCGTCGTCGACATCCGGGTCGGCTCGCCCACCTTCGGCGTGCACGACTCCGTGGTCCTCGACAGCGAGCAGCCGCGGGCGGTGTTCCTGTCCGAGGGGCTGGGCCACGCGTTCGTCTCGCTGACCGACGCCAGCTCGGTGACCTACCTGGTCTCCAGCGGCTACTCCCCCGGCCGGGAGTTCGGCGTCCACCCGCTGGACCCGGCGCTGGACCTGCCCTGGCCGGCCGACCTGGGGTTCGAGCTGTCGGCCAAGGACGTCGCCGCCCCGACCCTGGAGCAGGCCCGCGAGCAGGGCCTGCTGCCCACCCTGGAGCAGTGCGCCGCCCGCTACGCCGAGCAGCGCGCCTGACCCCTGAGGGCCAGGTCCGCGGGCTCCTCAGGGGACCGGGACGACGCCGCTGGACTCCCCAGGACGGAAGTGGCCACTTCCGCCCGTCGCGGGGTCAGGTGCGGAGGGCGCCGAGGGCGGCCAGGCAGGCGCGCAGCGAGGGCTCCCACGCCGGGAGCGGGGTGAGCCCGGCGGCGGCCCAGCCGGTGCCGTCGAGCACGGAGTAGGCGGGCCGGTGCGCCGGCGTCGGGTACTCAGTGGTCGGGACGGGCAGCACCCGGGCGGGATCGGCCCCGGCACCGGCGAAGACCGCCTGGGCCAGCCCGTGCCAGGTGGTGGCGCCGCCGTCGGTGGCGTGCAGGACGCCGCGGGCCGGCGACAGCGCGACCTCGACCAGCCCGCGGGCGAGGTCGGCCGCCCAGGTGGGGCTGCCGGTCTGGTCGGCGACCACCGACACCTGCGCGCGCTCGCCCTCCAGCCTCAGCATGGTGCGCACGAAGTTCCGCCCGTGCGCGGCGTACACCCAGGCGGTGCGCACCACCACGGCGTCGTCGTCCACGGCTGCGACGGCGCGCTCCCCGGCGAGCTTGGTGCGGCCGTAGGCGGTGCGCGGGGCCGGCTCGTCGTCGGTGCGGTAGGGCCGGTCGGCGTCGCCGGCGAAGACGTAGTCGGTGGAGACGTGCACCAGGCGGCCGCGGCCGGCCAGCTCCTCGGCGAGCCAGCCGGGCGCCGAGCCGTTGACCAGCCCGGCGACCGTCTCGTCGTCCTCGGCGGCGTCGACGGCGGTGTAGGCGGCGGCGTTGAGCACCACCGGCCGGGCGCCGCGCGCGAGCACGTCGTCCCGCCACGCGCCGACGACCCCGCGGACCTGCGCCTCGTCGGTGAGGTCGAGGTCCCGGCGGCCCAGCGCGGTGACGTCGGCGCCGGCGAGCAGCGCCTGCAGGTCGGTGCCGAGCTGCCCGGTGGCGCCGGTGACCAGCCAGGCGGTCGGGGCGGTCATGCCCGGGCGGCGGCGGCCTTGAGCGGCTCCCACCAGGCGCGGTTGTCGCGGTACCACTGCACGGTGAGCGCGAGGCCCTCCTCGAAGCCCATCCGCGGGGCGTAGCCGAGTGCGGCGGTCTTGCTGTGGTCGACGGAGTAGCGCAGGTCGTGCCCGCCACCGCGCGGGTCGACGATGTGGTCGACGTAGGACCAGTCGCGGCCGGTGGCCGCCAGCAGCTTCTCGGTGAGCTCGCGGTTGGACAGCTCCCGGCCGCCGCCGATGTTGTAGAACTCCCCCGCCGCGCCCTGCTCGAGCACGAGCTGGATGCCGCGGCAGTGGTCGTCGACGAACAGCCAGTCGCGCACGTTGGCGCCCTCGCCGTAGAGCGGGACCTTCTGCCCGTCGAGCAGGTTGGTGACGAACAGCGGGATGACCTTCTCCGGGAAGTGGTACGGCCCGTAGTTGTTGCTGCACCGGGTGACGGAGATGTCCAGCCCGTAGGTCTTCGCGTAGGCACGCGCGATCAGGTCGCTGCCGGCCTTGGCCGCCGAGTACGGCGAGTTGGGCTCGAGGAGGTGGTCCTCGGTCCAGGAACCGGTGTCGATGGAGCCGTAGACCTCGTCGGTGGAGACGTGCACGACCCGGCGGACGCGGTGGCGCAGCGAGGCCTCGAACACCTGTTGGGCGCCGAGCACGTTGGTCAGCACGAAGTCGGCAGCGGCCCCGCCGATCGAGCGGTCGACGTGGGACTCGGCGGCGAAGTTGACCACCACGTCGTGCCCGGGCAGCGCGGCGTCGAGGTCGGCGGGTGAGCAGATGTCGCCCTGCACGAACCGGTACCGCGGGTTGTCGGCGACCGGGGCCAGGTTGGCCAGGTTGCCGGCGTAGGTCAGCTTGTCGAAGACCGTGACCTCGGCGTCCTCGAAGCCCGGGTAGCCACCGGACAGCATGGTCCTGGCGTAGTGGGATCCGATGAAGCCGGCACCGCCGGTGACGAGGACGCGCATGACGGGAACCGTAGGCGAGGGAGCCGTGCCGCCGACGGACGACGCGGGGGCTCGTCATCCGCCGGGGTGAGCGTCACTGCCCGTCGTCGGGTGCGGGCTCTAGGTTCAGCCCATGCGCGGGATCATCCTGGCCGGTGGGACCGGCAGTCGACTGTGGCCGATCACCCTCGGCATCAGCAAGCAGCTCATGCCGGTCTACGACAAGCCGATGATCTACTACCCGCTCTCGACCCTGATGATGGCCGGGATCCGCGAGGTGCTGGTCATCACCACCCCCGAGGACCGCGACGCCTTCGCCCGCCTGCTGGGCGACGGCAGCCGGCTGGGCATGCGGATCGAGTACGCCGTGCAGCCCCGCCCCGAGGGCCTGGCGCAGGCGTTCCTGATCGGGGCGGACTTCCTCGACGGGCAGTCCGCCGCGCTGGTGCTGGGCGACAACATCTTCTACGGCGCCGGCCTGGGCACGGCGCTGTCCCGGCTGCCCGAGCCCGACGGCGGGCACGTCTTCGCCTACCACGTGGCCAACCCGCGGGCCTACGGCGTCGTGGAGTTCGACGAGGGCGGGCGGGTGCTCTCCATCGAGGAGAAGCCGGCCGCCCCGAAGAGCTCCTACGCCGTCCCCGGCCTGTACTTCTTCGGCCGCGACGTCGTCGAGGTGGCCCGCGGCATCACCCCCAGCGCCCGGGGCGAGCTGGAGATCACCGCGGTCAACGAGCACTACCTGCGTCAGGACCGGCTCACCGTCACCGTCCTGGACCGCGGCACCGCGTGGCTGGACACCGGCACGTTCGCCTCGCTGCGGCAGGCCACCGAGTTCGTCTCCGTGGTCGAGGAGCGGCAGGGCCTCAAGATCGGTTGCATCGAGGAGGTCGCCTGGCGCAACGGCTGGCTGGACGACGAGGGCCTGCGCCGGATCGCCGAGCCGCTGGGCAAGAGCGGCTACGGCGCCTACCTCCTGCGCCTGCTCGCCGGGTAGCCGGGCGCCGGCACCGGCGGCAACGGCGGCGTCCCGGTGCGTCGACCGGCGGCCAACAGCCCCCCGGCCGCCACGCCCAGGGCACCGAGCCCCAGCAGCGGCCAGAACAGCCGCACCCCGGTAGGGGCGTACCGGAGGGTCAGCTGCGCGGCGTCCAGCCCGGCCGGCAGGTCGACCTCGACCAGCGCCCCGCCGAAGGCCCGCACCGGCACCTGCTCGCCGTCGACGGACGCCTCGTACCCGGGCCAGTACGGGACGCGGAGGACCACGCTGCCCGCCGCGTCGCCGGTGGAGACGGTGTACCGCTCCTGGTCCTCGCCCAGCCGGGCGAAGGTCGACAGCACTCCCTCCGTGCCGACCGAGGTCCCTGCCGACCAGGTCACCCGCCCGGTCAGCGGGGTCACGCGGGTCCAGGTGCGGTACGTGCGGTCGGCACCGCCCGCCGCCCACAGCGGGCTGGTGTCCAGGTGCTCCAGCACGGCCGCGGGCGTCGCGGGCGAGGCGTACACCCGGTCGGCGGCGAGGACGTCGAGCCACACGAGCGAGGTGCCGTCGGGTGCCGGCACCGTGCGCAGCAGGTCCGGGCACGAGTCCAGCCCGGCCACCGGCCCCCGGCACTCCAGCGTCTGGGTCCCCAGGTGCTTCACCGCCGAGTACCCGGTTCCGGTGCGCAGGCCGGCCAGCAGGTTGGCGTCCCCGAAGAGCACGCCCGCCTCGGCGCGCTGGTCCGGCGGGACGTCGAACGAGTCGTACTGCAGCACGGTGACCGCGGTGTCGGTGGCGAGCGCGCGCCCGCGGAAGTCCTCGACCGTCGTCCCGAGGTCGTAGCCCTCGCCCTGGAACCGGTACTGCTCCGGGTACTGGGCCTGGATGCGGCCGTGCATGTCGGCCAGCTGGCCGTAGCCCAGGAAGACCGGGGCGGCCGCGGCCAGCAGGAGCACCCCCGCGGCCAGCGGGCTGCGAAGGCCGCGGCCGGGACCCGCCGCTGCCACGACGGTGAGGGCGACCAGGGCGACGGCGGCGACCGCCACCGCGAGCAGGTGCCACCAGGCGAGGGCCGGGGACCGGCTCCAGGCCACCGCGCCCTGCAGGAGCACGATGCCGGCGGCCACCTGGACCCGGCGGCGGGTCAGCTGCGGGGCCAGGCTCAGCGCGACGACGGCAAGCACCGGCAGCACCAGGGCCAGCACCAGCACGTAGCGGAACGGGATGCGCAGATCGCCCAGGACGGAGGGCAGCTGGGTGGCCGCCGCCGCCGAGACGCAGAGCACCAGGGCGGTGACCACCACCGGCGAGCGCACGGCCCGGCGCCAGTCGACCAGCGCCAGGGCCGGCAGCGCGACGACGAAGGTGGAGAACGCCGGCGTCTGCTGCACCACCCCCATCCAGTCGTTGGCGATCGCGTGCATGCTCGCGCCGCCGACCAGCACGTCGAGCAGGTTCGGGACGCCGAAGCCGCTGTTGCCCATCAGGCTGGCGTCGACGGGGCGCCCGGCGAACTCGCCGAGGCCGGCCACCGTCAGCAGGGTCGGGGAGGCGGCCACCGCTCCCCCGGCCATCGCCAGCACGCTGCCGCGCAGCCAGGGCTGGCGGACCGCGGCGCGGACCGACCCGTGCGCTCGCCCCTCCAGCACGACCACGGTGACCAGCAGCAGCACCCCGAACGGGACCAGGTAGATGTTGCCGCCGTTGACCAGACCCCAGGTGCACAGGCCCGCGAGCAGGGCGCCCCGCACGTCCCGGCGGAGCAGCCCGTACCAGCCGAGCAGGAAGAACGGCGCGGTCCACAGCACCGGCCACCAGTCGCCGCCGAAGAACAGGAAGAAGCCGGAGGTGGCCGCCCCCAGTGCAGCCGGGACCGCCAGCACGCCGCGGGCGCCGGCCCGCTGGGCGACGAGGAGGGCCCCGAGACCGGTGGCGGTCACCGTGCCCGCGGCGAAGACCCAGGAGAACAGGACGAGGTCGTCGAAGCGGGAGAGCACCTCCAGCAGCGCCCAGTGCAGCGGGTCCAGCGCGCCGTACTGCATGTCGGCGGTGAAGTTGCCGTTCCCGCCCACGTCGGGGTCGACGAGCGGTGGGACCGTGCCCTGCCCGTTGCGCCCCATCCACCACATGACCGGCATGAACTGGGCCTGGACGTCGGAGAACCAGGCCAGCCGGGTGGGCTCCGCGACGAAGAAGCGCGGCGCGAGGAGCTTGAGCAGGCCGAGCACCGTCAGCTGCGCCAGCACGTAGACCACCGCTGGCGACAGAGCCCGGGTCCTCGGCCGTCGTGGCGTCGGCCGGCCCGCCGACACCACGACCGCCTGCAGCTCACGCGTCCCCACGTCGATCATCCGAGCCCCCGCTCTCCTGGGTGGCCCCGCTGCCACGACCGGCGCCGCGGCAAACCGGAACTCACCCGATCGGAAGCTATCCGGAACCGCCGGGCCGCCGAGGGACGACCGCGGCGCCTGGGCACCGTGGGGGCGGTGGGACCAGATGTACGTCACACCGGGCGGGGGACGGCGGCCGCGCGGCCGCCGTCCCCCGCGTGGTCAGGCAGGGACGACGTCGGTGGTGAGCGCGAGCTCCCGGCCGGCCTCGATGTCGACGGTGAGCGCCTGGACCGCCGCCTGCGCCAGCCCGTGGGAGTCCGAGCCCAGCAGCTGGTGCAGCGGGGCGTCGCCGGCCGCCACGAGCGCGATGACCGCCGCCGCAGCCCGCACCGGGTCGCCCAGCTGGGTGCCGGGCATCGCCTGGTGCGCCCGGGTCATCTCGCGGACGGCCTCGTAGCCGCTCCGCGGCACGGTCGGCAGGCCCAGCGAGCCGGCCGTGAGGAAGTCCGTCCGCAGGTAGCCGGGCTCGACCAGGTTGACCCGGATGCCGTGGTCGGCGACCTCGGCCGCGAGCGACCCCGTGAGCCCCTCCAGCGCGTACTTGCCGGCGCAGTAGAGCCCCCAGCCGGGGAACGTGGTCAGGCCCAGGATCGACGAGACGTTGACGACGTGGCCGCTGCGGGCCGCGCGGAACAGCGGCAGCACCGCCCGCAGCACGTTCCAGACGCCGAAGACCTGGACGTCGAACATCTCGCGCGCCTCGGCGTCGGTGACCTCCTCGACGGCGGCCAGGAACCCGTAGCCGGCGTTGTTGACCACGACGTCGAGCCCGCCGAACCGCTCGGTGGTGGCCCGGACGGCGTCGTCCACGGCGGAGGCGTCGGTGAGGTCGAGCGTGACGGCGAGCAGCCGGGAGGTGTCGACGTCGCCGAGGGCGGCGGTGAGCCGTTCGGCGGAGCGGGTGGTCGCGGTGACGTCCTCGCCGCGCTCGAGCAGCTGGCGGACGAGCTCGAGGCCGAGGCCGCGGGACGTGCCGGTGACGAACCAGGTGGACACGGTGTTCTCCTCTACGTGGTGGACCGGGGTCCCCTCCACCCTCCGGCCGCGCCGGGGCGCTCGGGGCCGCTCAGCTGGTCCTCCGGACCCTGGTCCGCGCCCGCCTGGGACTCAGCGACCCAGGCTGGGCACGCGTCGTCCTGCCACGATGACAGGGTGACCGCCGCCAACCAGGAGCTTGCCGACTTCCTCCGCCGGGCGCGGGCCGCCGTCGACCCCGCACGCGCCGGACTGCCCGCCGACGGGCGCGTCCGCCGGGTGCCGGGGCTGCGCCGCGAGGAGGTCTCGCTGCTCGCCGGGGTCTCGACCGACTGGTACACGCGCCTGGAGCAGGGGCGGCGGATCACCCCCTCGGACGGCGTCCTGGACGCCGTCGCCCGCGCCCTGGACCTCGACGCCGCCGGCCGGGCCCACCTCGGCCACCTGGTCGGTGCACCCGGCGGCCGCGGTGCCCGGGGCGCGGCCCCGGCCCAGCGCACGCGGCCCGGGCTGCGCCAGCTGATGGACTCCCTCGACGGCCAGCCGGCACTGCTGCTGGGCCGGCGGACCGACGTGCTGGCCGGCAACCGGATGGCCGCCGCGCTGTTCACCGACTTCGACCGGCTGCCGGCGCGCGAGCGGAACTACGCGCGGTGGGTGTTCGACACCGACGAGGCCCGCGCGCTGTTCCTGGACTGGGAGGTGCAGGCGCGCGCGGTGGTGGAGAACCTGCGGCTGGAGGTCGGCACCGACCCCGGCGACCGCCGCGCGGCGGAGCTGGTGGCCGAGCTGTCGGCGGCGAGTCCTGAGTTCCGCCGCTGGTGGGCCGAGCACCGGGTGCACCAGCGCACGCACGGGTCCAAGCGGTTGCGGCACGCGATCGTCGGCGAGCTGACCGTGGACTACGAGACGCTGACCATGCCCGGCGACCCGGGCCAGACGCTGTTCGTCTACTCCGCGCCGGCGGGCACGGCCTCCCGGGAGGCGCTGGACCTGCTGGCCAGCTGGTCGCTGACCAGCCGTCCTCGCGTCTAGGAGGACCCCCTCGCCCCCCACCACTCGCAGGCTCGTGGCGGGCCCCTACGAAGGCGCCGAAGGGCCCGGCGGAAGACCTAGAAGCCCCGGTAGTTCGTCGGGGCCATCCGCGGGCCGCGCTTGGGCGGCATGCTCCCGCCGATGCCCAGCAGGCGCACCACCCGCTGCCGGTGCCCGCGCCAGGGCTCGAGCAGCTCCAGCATCCCCGCGTCGTCGGTCTTGCGGCCGGCCAGCGACCAGCCGACCAGGTTCTTCAGGTGGTAGTCGCCGACGCTGACCTCGTCGGGGCAGCCCAGCGCGCGCTGGACCACCTCGGCGGCGGTCCACACCCCGATGCCCGGCACCGACTGCAGCCGGCGGCGCAGCAGCGCGCAGTCGTCCTCGTGGTCACGCATCTCGGTGACCTCCAGCCGGGAGGCCACCGAGGCCACCGCCCGCAGCGCGCGGCGGCGGGCGCCGTCCAGGCCGCAGGCGTGCCACTGCCAGTCGGTGACCGCCAGCACCCGCTCGGGCGAGGGCAGCACCCGCATCCCCTCCGGTGCCGGACCGGGCGCGGGCTCCCCGGCCAGCCGCAGCAGCTCCCGCCAGGTGCGGTGCGCCTCGATGCCGGTGACCTTCTGCTCCAGGACGGCGGGCAGCAGGGCGTCCCACACCCGCCCGGTGCTGCCCAGCCGCAGCCACGGGGTGCTGCGGTGCAGCCGCTCCACCAGCGGGTGGGCGGCGGCGTCGAAGCCGTCGACGCAGTCCTCGGCGCCCAGCCAGCGGGCCGCGGTCGCCCCGGCCCAGTCGGCTCCCGGCCCCCACGCCTCCACCCGCACCGCGGTGGCGCCGCCGGACAGCCGCACGGTGGCCGGGCCGTCGGGGGTGCTCGTCGTCCGCCAGACGCCGTCCTCGGCCATCCGCAGCGTCGGGTCGCCGGTGCCGCGCCGGTCCCGGGACAGGATGCGGCGCACGTCGATCGGCCAGTCCGGCGTGAAGACGGCGTCGTGACCGTCATCGAGCAGTTGGCCGCCCTTCAGGGGCCCGCGCTGAGCTTGCGAAGCGTGGGGGGAAGGGTGGTCCTTCATCACTTGGGCGCCATCCGCAGGGCACCGTCCATCCGGATGACCTCGCCGTTGAGGTAGTCGTGCCGGATGACGTCCAGCGCGAGCTCGGCGTAGTCCTCGGGGCGGGCCAGCCGCTTCGGGAACGGGATGCCCGCCGCCAGGCTCGCCTGGGCGGCCTCGGGCAGCCCGGCGACCATCGGGGTGTCGACCAGGCCGGGCGCGATGGTGCAGACCCGGACGCCCACCGAGGACAGGTCACGCGCGGCGGGCAGGGTCAGGCCCACGACGCCGCCCTTGCTCGCGGCGTAGGCGACCTGACCGATCTGGCCCTCGTAGGCGGCCACCGAGGCGGTGTTCAGCACGATCCCGCGGGAGCCGTCGGCGGAGGGCTCGGTGCGGGCCATCGCCGCCGCCGCAAGCCGCAGCACGTTGAAGGTGCCGACCAGGTTGACCATCACGGTGCGGGTGAAGTCGGGCAGCTCGTGCGGCGCCCCGTCGCGGGTGAGCGTGCGCCCGACCCAGGCGATGCCGGCACAGTTCACCGCGATCCGCAGCGGCCGGCCCTTGCCCGTGGCCTCGTCGACCGCGGCCTGCACCGACGCCTCGTCGGTGACGTCGGTGCGGACGAACGTGGTGTCCCCGCCGAGCTCCGCGGCCAGCGCGGTGCCCAGCTCCTCCTGCAGGTCCAGGATCGTGACCGCCACCCCGGCTGCGGTGAGTGCGCGGGTGGTGGCGGCGCCGAGCCCGGAGGCCCCACCGGTGACGACAGCGGCGACAGCGAGGTCCTTCATGCCGGTCACGGTAACCCGCGCCACGGCCCCCTTCCAGGAGCCCGCCCCGAGCCTGCGAGGGGCGGGGTCAGGCCCCCGTGCAGGGGCCCGCCGCGAGCTCGCGAGTGGTGGGGGGCAGGGGGTCCTTCGACCGCCGTCAGGCGAACCGCGGCCCGAACTGCGCCTCGACCGCCGCGAGGAGCGCCTTGACCCGCTCGGCGTCGCCGACCGGGCAGACCATCGTCACGTCGGCGGTGTGCACCACGACGCTGTCGCGCACCCCCACGAGCGCGATCACGTGGTCGGGGTCGTCGGAGAGCACCACGTTGCCCGAGCTGTCCAGCAGCACGGTGAGCCCACGGGTGGCGTTGCCGGCCTCGTCGAGGTCGAGCGTGTGCGCCAGCGCCGGCCACGAGCCGACGTCCAGCCAGTCGACGTCGAGGTCGACGACGACGACGCGGCCGGCCTCGGCGGCCGCGGGCTCCAGCACGGCGTAGTCGACGCTGATCTTCGGCAGCGTCGGGAAGACCTCGGCCAGGACGGCGTCCCGCTCCGGGCCGGCGGGCGCGGCGACGATCCGGTCCAGTCCGGCGGCCGAGGCCGGCAGGTGCTCGGCGAGTGCGTCGAGCACCGTCCGGGCCCGCCAGACGAACATGCCGGAGTTCCACACGTACCCACCGCTGGCCAGGTAGCCCTCGGCGGTGGCCCGGTCGGGCTTCTCGCGGAACGAGGCCGCCTCGGCGGCACCCGGCACCTCGGTCGGCGCGCCCTTCTGCACGTAGCCGAAGCCGGTGGCCGGCGAGGTCGGGGTCACCCCCAGGGTCACCAGCGCCCGGGGGCGGACGGCGAGGACGTCGTAGGCGGTGGTCAGCGCGGCGGCGAACTCGGCCACCGGGCGGATGACGTGGTCGGCGCTGACCACCGCGAGCTCGGCGTCGGGGTCGACGTCGGCCACCAGGGCGGCGGCGAGCCCCACGGCGTTGGCGGTGTCCCGGGCCACGGGCTCGAGCACCAGCCGGTCCGGGCACAGCCGGGGCAGCGCGGCCCGGACGTCGTCGGCGTAGCGCGCCGCCGTGCAGACCCAGATCTGCTCGGCCGGGAGCACTGCCTCCAGCCGGGTGAACGCCTCGGCCAGCAGGCTGTGCGCACCGGTCTCGTCGGAGACGACGTCCAGGAGCTGCTTGGGTCGTGCCTGCCGGGACAGCGGCCAGAGCCTGGTCCCCGAACCGCCCGCCATGATCACCGCGTGCCGCACAGCCGTGCCTCCCTCAGTCCAGCTCGTCGGCGCCGCGCTGGAACCGGGCACCGGCGGCCACGCGGCCGCTGACGTACGAGATCAGCACGCGCAGCCCGAGACCGACACGGAGCACCCCCCGAAGGGGTGCGTTTGCGACCCCCGGGTGCTCGGCGGACAGGTAGCGCAGCGCGCTGGCGTGGTGCGCCTTCTGCATCCGGTGCGGGGAGCGCCGGGTGGCGTGCCCGCCCTCGTGCACCACGACCGCGGACGGCACGTAGACGTTGAGGTACCCCTTCCGGCCCAGTCGGGCGGCCAGGTCGACGTCCTCGAAGTACATGAAGTAGCCGGGGTCGAAGCCGCCGACGGAGTGGAAGGCGGCCAGGTCGACCAGGAAGCAGGAGCCCGACAGCCACCCGGCCGGGCGCTCACGGGGGGCCTCGCGCTCGCGGCGGTAGCGCGCCGTCCACGGGTTGCCGGCCCAGGCCCAGCCGAGCAGGGCGTGCCCGATGCCGGTGGACAGCCGGGGCAGGTCGCGGGCGGAGGGGTACAGCTCGCCCTCGGGCGTCAGGATCGCCGGGCCGAGGGTCGCCGCCCGCGGCCAGCGGGCGGCGGCGGCCAGCAGCTCGTCGACCGCGCCGGGCTCGAAGCGGACGTCGGGGTTGGACACCAGCGCCCATCCCTCGGTCACGTCGGCCAGCCCGGCGTTCACCGCGGCGCCGTAGCCGATGTTGCCGCCGGTCGGGAGCAGCCGGACGTGGTCATGGGCCGCGCTCACCCGCTCCGGGGCGCCGTCGGTCGAGCCGTTGTCGGCCAGCACCACGTCGGTGGGCCCGGTGGTGGCCTCGGCCAGGGACTCGACGAACCCGTCCAGGGCGGTGCCGGGTGAGTAGGTGACGGCGACGACGCGCAACAGAGAGGGGGCGACCACGCACCGACCCTAGGCACTGCTCCCCCGCGCCGCCTCGGACGGCGCCCGGCAGGGCGCCGGACGAGGTCCGGACGGGCCCCGCGCCGGGGTGCGTGGGGCCGATGTGACGGAACGGGTCTCCACACACGCCGACTCGCCGCCCGGGGGGGCTGGGAGCCCGTCTACCGGTACCGTCGGCGCTCGTGACTGACGCACGCCCTGACCTCGTCATCGTCGGCTCCGGCTTCTTCGGCCTGACCGTCGCCGAGCGCGTTGCCAGCCAGCTGGACAAGCGCGTGCTGGTGATCGACCGGCGCGACCACATCGGCGGCAATGCCTACTCCGAGCCCGAGCCCGAGACCGGCATCGAGATCCACCGGTACGGCGCCCACCTCTTCCACACCTCGAACAAGCGGGTCTGGGACTACGTCAACCAGTTCACCGAGTTCACCAAGTACCAGCACAAGGTCTACTCGATCTACGACGGTCAGACCTACTCCCTGCCGATCAACCTGGCCACCATCTGCCAGTACTTCGGCAAGAGCTTCTCCCCCGACGAGGCCCGCGCCCTGGTGGCCGAGCAGGCCGGTGAGATCGACACCGCGTCGGCGGCCAACCTCGAGGAGAAGGCGATCTCGCTGATCGGCCGCCCGCTCTACGAGGCGTTCATCCGCGCGTACACCAAGAAGCAGTGGCAGACCGACCCCACGGACCTCCCCGCGGCGGTCATCGCCCGGCTCCCGGTCCGCTACACCTTCGACAACCGCTACTTCAACGACACCTACGAGGGCCTGCCGGTCAACGGCTACACCGCGTGGCTGACGACGATGGCCGAGCACCCGAACATCGAGGTGCGGCTGTCGACCGACTACTTCGACGTGCGCGACGAGCTCCCCACCGACGTGCCCACCATCTTCACCGGGCCGATCGACAAGTACTTCGACTACTCCGCCGGCGAGCTGGGCTGGCGCACGCTGGACTTCGAGACCGAGGTCCTGCCGATCGGTGACTTCCAGGGCACCTCGGTGATGAACTACGCCGACGAGGACGTGCCCTACACCCGGGTGCACGAGTTCCGGCACTTCCACCCCGAGCGCGACTACCCGACCGACAAGACCGTCGTGGTCCGCGAGTACTCCCGCTTCGCCGAGCCCGGCGACGAGCCGTACTACCCGATCAACACCGCCGAGGACCGCGCCAAGCTGGAGACCTACCGCGAGCTCGCCGCCAAGGAGGCGGCCGAGAAGCGGGTGCTCTTCGGTGGCCGGCTGGGCACCTACAAGTACCTGGACATGCACATGGCGATCGGTTCCGCCCTGACGATGTTCGACAACCGGATCCGCCCCTTCTTCGACGAGGGCGGCTCGCTCGACGGCCGCCTGGAGGACTGACCCCCATGACGACGACCGAAGCCGCACAGTCGGCAGCACAGCCCGAGGAGGCCCCCGTCTCCCCGGAGGTGGTCAGCGAGCCTGCCGCGGCCGACCTGGTCCCGCACAAGGCCGTCCACCTCCTGCAGCGGGTGCTCATGCCGCGCCCGGCCGACCAGCTGAAGGTGCGCAGCCTCTACCTGGACGAGGAGAACGCCGAGCGGGTCAAGCAGGACGGCCGCCACTCCGCCGCGATCGCGGCCGGCTCCGAGGTCTCCTTCGCCACCTACTTCAACGCCTTCCCGGCCAGCTACTGGCGCCGCTGGAGCGTGCTGCGCTCGGTGGTCCTGCAGGTCACCGTCGACGGCGCCTGCCGCATCGACGTCTACCGGTCCAAGGCCGACGGCGAGTCGATGCACGTCACCGGTGTCGCGCACGCCGGCGGTCAGCAGACGCTGGAGTTCGAGCTGGACCTGGCGCCGTTCATCGACGGCGGCTGGTACTGGTTCGACGTCACCGCCGAGACCGACACCGTCGTCCGCGAGTCCGGCTGGTACGCCCCCCAGGCCCCCGTGGAGGAGCCGCGGCTGGCCATCGGCATCTGCACCTACAACCGCCCGGTCGACGCCCTGGCCGCCGCCAAGGCGCTGGTCGAGGACGACGCGGTGCTCGAGCGGCTGGCGCTGCTCACCATCGCCGACCAGGGCAACAACCACGTCAAGGACGCCGCCGGCTACGCCGACGTCAAGGCGGCGCTGGGCGACCGGCTGCACGTCATCGAGCAGCCCAACCTCGGCGGCAGCGGCGGGTTCGCCCGCACGATCCACGAGGCGTTCACCACCAGCGACGCCACGCACGTGATCCTGCTCGACGACGACATCATGATCGAGCCGGACAGCATCCTGCGGGCCCGCGCCTTCGCCGCCTACACCAAGAGCCCGACGCTGGTCGGCGGGCAGATGCTGGCGCTGCAGAACCGCTCGGTGCTGCACAGCATGGGCGAGATCGTGGACCGGTCGAACTTCTTCTGGACCAACGCCCCGAACACCTACTACCACCACGACTTCGGCAGCAAGACGCTGCGGGAGTCCCGCGACCTGCACCGGCGCATCGACGTCGACTACAACGGCTGGTGGATGTGCCTGATCCCCCGCGCCGTGGTCGAGAAGGTGGGCATGCCGCTGCCGGTCTTCATCAAGTGGGACGACGCCGAGTACGGCCTGCGCGCCTTCGCCGGCGGCTTCCCGACCGTGTCGCTGCCGGGCACCGCCATCTGGCACCTCTCCTGGGGTGACAAGGACGACGCCAGCGACTGGCAGGCCTACTTCCACATCCGCAACCGGCTCATCGCCGCGGCGCTGCACTCCCCCTACCGCCACGGCGGCAAGATGTTCCGGGAGATGATCAAGGCCGACATGCGGTTCCTGATCAACCTGCAGTACTCCACGGTCGAGCTGCACCACAAGGCCTACCGGGACTTCCTGGCCGGCCCGGAGAAGCTGTTCGCCGACATGCCCACCTCGGTGGTGCAGGCCCGCAAGGTGCGCACCACGCACGCCGACGGCCAGGTGCTGGAGTCCTCCGCGGACCTGCCGCTGCCCTCGATGACCACCGCCAAGGCGCTGCGCTTCCGCCGGATCCCGGTGGGTGCCCGGTCGATCGGCTCCACGCTGGTCAAGGCGCTGGCGCACAACACCCGCCCGGTCGCCCCGGACAACGTGGAGACCCCGCAGCTGAACCTGGCGTTCCAGGACGCCCAGTGGTTCCTGCTGTCCCGGCTCGACAGCGCGACCGTCGGCACCGCCGACGGCCGTGGGGTGACCTTCCGGCGCCGTGACCCGGCCACCTTCCGCCGGCTGGCCGCCACCTCGCTGCAGCTGCTGCGCCAGATGTCGACCGACTTCCCCGCCCTGTGCGAGCAGTACCGGGCCGCGGCCGGCGAGCTCACCTCCATCGACCGCTGGACCGAGGCGTTCGACGAGTGGGGATACGAGCGCGTCTGACCCCGCACCGACGACTGAGGCCCCCGACCACACGGTCGGGGGCCTCAGTCGTCCCAGGGAGGAGTACGGCCTGCCTGCAGGGGCCCGCCGCGAGTGGAAGGACCCCGTCCTCCTCATCCCTCGCACGCTCGGGACGAGCCTCGGGACGGGGCCGGGGGCAGGAGGGCCCTCCGTCAGGCCCCGGGGCGGGTGAAGCGCTCGCGGCGTCCGGACCGGGTCAGCCGCAACCACTCCCGGAAGCCGGCCCGGTCGCGGCGGGTGACGAGGAAGAACCAGCCGAACCGGACGAACTCCAGCGGCAGCAGCCACCGCATGCCCGGCTGGGCCATGAGGTAGCCGCGGTTGCGGTAGGTGAAGAAGCGCTTGACGTCGTTGCCCGGGTACTGCGCCGACAGCCGGCCGCCGAGGATCGGCTCGAACTCCGTCGTCCCCTCGGGGTGCAGGTAGGCCGCGGCGGTGCAGGTGCCGAAGGGCAGCCCGGCGCGCAGCAGCCGCCGGTGGATCTCGGTCTCGTCGCCGCGGAAGAACAGCCGGTAGTCCGGGACGCCGACGACGTCGAGGGCCTCGGCGCGGAACAGCGCCCCGTTGAACAGCGAGGCGTAGCTGGGGAGCAGCTCCACGCCGGCGAAGTCGCTGCGCCGGCGCCGCCAGCGCAGCCCGCGGCGGAGCGGGAAGGCCAGCGCGTCCGGGTCGGCCTGGTCGGTGACCAGCGGGGAGACCTCGGCCAGCCCGTGACGTTCCGCGCAGTCGAGCAGGGTCTGCAGCACCTGGTCATCGGCGGGGCGGCCGTCGTCGTCGGCGCACCACACCCAGTCCGCGCCCAGGGCCAGGGCGTGCAGCATGCCCAGGGCGAAGCCGCCGGCACCGCCGAGGTTGCGCTCGCTGGGCAGGTAGGTGACCGGCAGCCCGCTGGCGGCCACGACGTCCTCGGCGGACTGGTCGGGCCCGTTGTCGACGACGACCACGTGGTCGGGCCGGCGGGTCTGGCCGGCGATCGCGGCGAGGCTGGCCGTGAGCAGCTCCCGGCGGTGCCGGGTGACGATCACGGCGACCACCCGGCCGCCGTCCGCCGGGCTCACGCCTCGGCGCTCCCGCGCTCGCGGCTGGTCTTGTCGGGCGTGCGGTAGTCGTCGCCCTTGTAGGCCTTCAGCACGTCCTCGAGGTCACCGTGGGCCTTGATCTGGCCGTGCTCCATCCAGATCGCGGTGTCGCACAGGTCGCGGAGGAAGGCGTCGGAGTGGGAGGCGAAGACCAGCAGCCCGGACCGCTCGACCAGCTCCTTGAGCCGCTTCTTGGACTTGTCCAGGAAGGCGGAGTCGACCGCCCCGATCCCCTCGTCCAGCAGCAGGATCTCCGGGTCGATGCTGGTGACCACGCCCAGGGCCAGCCGCACGCGCATGCCGGTGGAGTAGGTGCGCAGCGGCATCCGCAGGAAGTCGCCGAGCTCGGTGAAGTCGGCGATGTCGTCGACCCGCGCCTCCATCTCCTTGCGCGTCATGCCCAGGAAGAGCCCGCGCACGATGATGTTCTCCAGGCCCGACACCTCCGGGTCCATGCCGACGCCGAGGTCGAACACCGGCGCGACCCGCCCGTTGATCACCGCGCTGCCGCGGGTGGGCTCGTAGATGCCCGACAGCAGCCGCAGCAGCGTGGACTTGCCCGCCCCGTTGTGCCCGACCAGGCCCACCCGGGCACCGTGCTCGAGGTGCACGTCGATGTTGCGCAGGGCCTCGATGATCGGGACCTTGCTGTTGCTGGCGATGTTGCCACCGACCAGGCCCATCACCGTCTTCTTCAGCGACCGGCTGCGGGCGTCGAAGATGGGGAAGTCGACGCAGGCCCCCCTGGTGTCGATGCTGACCTGCTGCATTGTCTGGGACATGCTCACACCCAATACGAGACGCGGGCGCGGTACCGGCGCAGCACGACCATCGTGAGCGCCCAGCCCACGACGGTGATGGCCAGGACCACGATCCAGTGGCGCAGTTGCTGGTCCTGCCCGAGCAGCGGGGCCCGGACGATCTCCAGGAAGTGCAGGAACGGGTTGAACTCCGCCAGCTTCGCGCGCTCGGCGATGGCCGGGTTGGGGCTGCGGGCCAGCTCGTCGTAGATCCAGACGATCGGCGTCAGGAAGAACGCGAGCTGGACCACCGACTGCGCGATGGGCACGAAGTCCCGGAAGCGGGTGGCGACGATGCCCAGCAGCAGTGCCGCCCAGGCGCCGTTGAGCGCGAGAAGCAGGAAGGCCGGGATCACGGCCAGGCCGGTCCACTTCAGGTCCTGGTGGAAGATGAAGAGCATGACCACGTAGACGACGAGGTTGTGCGCGAAGAACAGCGTCTGCCGCCACACCAGCCGGTAGATGTGGACGCTCAGCGGCGCCGGCAGGTGGGTGATCAGGCCGACGTTGGAGGTGAAGACCTCCGCGCCCTCGTTGATGCAGCCGGAGATGAAGCCCCAGACGATGAAGCCCACCAGGACGTGGGGCAGCTGGGTGGCCAGGTCGTTGTCGAACAACCCGGCGTACAGCGTCCCCAGCGCGATGGCCGTGACGGCCATCGTGAGGGAGATCCAGATCGGCCCCAGGAACGAGCGGCGGTACCGCTGGCGGATGTCCTGCCAGCCGAGGTGTCCCCACAGCGAGCGCTGTTCCCACCCCCGGCGGAGATCGGAGACGGCCGCGCCGAAGGTCGACCCGGTCAGCTGAGCAGTTGCCACGGATCCCACGCTACCTGGGGCCACCTGCTGCTCCACGTCGGCAGGCACGACTGCGGGCACGGTCACGAACCAGGCTGCACAGAGACCACACCGGCACCGGAGACGGTGATCGCGCCGCGCTGGAAGTCCTGCACGGTCCCCCCGCCGGCCGTCGTCCGGGCGTCGCCGGTCGGGTAGCCCAGCGACCCGCGCTCCCAGCCGGTGCGGGCCCAGGCGTCCCGGACCGCACCGCGGACGGCGTGGGCCCCGGTGCCGGCGGTCCAGTAGACCGACCCGCCCTGGAACTGCACGAACCGGCCACCACCGGACAGCGCGACGGTGTCGGCGGTCGGCCAGCCCAGCGGGCCGTTCTCCCAGCCGAGCGCCTCCCACGCGGGGAACAGCTCCGCCACGACCACCCGCGCGCCCGTCTTCGGGCCCACGTACACCGAGCCGCGCTGGAAGGTCTGGAACGACCCGCCCCCGGCCAGAGTCCGGGCGTCGCCCGTCGGGTAGCCGAGCGAGCCGTTCTCCCAGCCCGACCGGCCCCAGGCGTCGCGGACCATGCCGCGGACGGCGTGGGCACCGGTGCCGGCGGTCCAGTAGATCGACCCACCGGTGAACTGCGCGAACCGTCCGCCACCGGACAGGGCCACCGTGTCGGCGGTCGGGTACCCCAGCGGGCCGTTCTCCCAGCCGAGCGCCTCCCACGCGGGGAAGAGCTCCTGGGTCACGACCCGGGCACCGGTCTTCGAGCCCACGTACACCGAGCCGCGCTGGAAGGTCTGGAACGACCCGCCCGCGGCCAACGGCCGCGCCTCACCCGTCGGGTAGCCCAACGCACCGTTCTCCCAGCCCGCCCGGGCCCACG
>NZ_JAAGWH010000051.1 GCF_010682105.1 Modestobacter muralis
TCGCGCCGCTGGGCGCCGTGGGCGGGCACTCGCGCCCGAGCCCCACCACGACGCCGGACGACCCGGATGGACGTCCGACCGCCGGCACCGGTCGTGCGCAGTCAGCGGGGCTGCCGACGGATGAGGACGCCGCGTCGGTCGACGGTGCGCCGATCACCCACCAGCAGCTCCGCGACCTGCTCGAGGAGCTCGACTCCCTGTGCCCGGGTGGTCTGCAGGCCCCGACCGGCGGTTCGCTGGGGATCTCACTGGTCGACCCGCTCACCGGCGCGCTGCGGGCGACGGTCAGCCGACCAGAACTCCAGCGGCTGGTCCGCCGCGGGTGCACCGACCACCCGGGCGGCAGGTGCGGGTGCCCGGCGGTCGACCGTCCACCGCCGGTCGACCGGTACACCCCCACCCCCGCGCAGCGCCGGTTCCTGCACGCCCGCGACCGCACCTGCCGGCATCCCGGCTGCCGTCGTCCCGCCGCGCGCACCGACCTCGACCACGTGCACGCCCACGGCGACGGCGGCCCGACCGACTGCGCCAACCTGTGCTGCCTGTGCCGCCGGCACCACCGGCTCAAGACCCACGCCCCCGGCTGGCGGTTCACCATGACCGCCGACGGGGTCCTGTCGGTGACGACGCCCAGCGGGGTCACCCGCACCACCCGTCCGCCGGGCCTGCGGCTGACCATCGGACAGCAGTGGCCACCGAGTCGCCAGCTGGTGGCCAGCGGCGCCCGCGCCGACCCCCCGCCCTTCTGACGCCCCACCCGCCGAGCGCAGCGCCGCCGCTGCGCTCGGCGGCATGCCGGTGGCTGTGCGGCGATGGAGGGCCGTGGTCCCGAGCATCGAGCGATCCGTGGCGACGACGTCCAATCGACCAGTGGGACTCGGACGAGCAGGTGTCGGGCGATGCGCCGTGGCGTCGTCCCGCATCGGGGATCAGCCCCCGCCCACGGTCATGCCCTGAGCGGAGGGCGCGAGGGCAGCACCGGCAGACAGTGCGCAGCAGCCCCTGCCCCGATGGCGTCGCCTGCGCTCGCGCCGCCCCGTCGCTCGTGGACCCGGCGGCTCCGTCTCCCCCGCGCCGGCGCCGAGGCCGGCCGACCCCGTCGCGCGCCCATCCGTCCCCGGCGGAGCACGCGCCTGACCGACGAACGTCCAGCTCAGTGCGCCCGTGACAACCGTTTGTGAAATGTCTCACGAAAGGTCTGGTGCGCCGGTCACCAGCGGAGATAGGCTCCAAACGCTCGACTTTGTGAAGTAGTTCACAAGCGCCGACCCGGTCCGCCGGGTGCGGAAGAGAGGTCGTCCGGTGGTCTGCACGACGAGGTGCACACCCCGCGGCGGTCGCACGGCGGCTGGTCCGCCGCCGGCCTCCGTGGGCGGAGAGCACGCCTGATGCTGTCGAACTACGTCCCGCTCGTCGGCCTGTTCGCCCTTGCCGCCGCCTTCGCCCTGTTCTCGGTGACGGCCGCCCCGTTCATCGGCCCGCGCCGCTACAACCGCGCCAAGCTCGAGGCCTACGAGTGCGGCATCGAGCCGGTCGACCAGCCGCTCACCGGCGGCCGCTTCCCGGTCAAGTACTACCTGACCGCGATGTTGTTCATCGTCTTCGACATCGAGATCGTCTTCCTCTACCCCTGGGCCGTCGCCAACGACTCACTCGGCGTCTTCGGCCTGGTCGAGATGGCCGTCTTCATCGGCACCGTCTTCATCGCCTACGCCTACGTGTGGCGCCGTGGCGGGCTCGAGTGGGAGTGAGCTGACATGGGCCTGGAAGAGAAGCTGCCGTCCGGCGTCCTGCTGACCAGCGTGGAGAAGCTGGTCAACTGGACCCGCAAGTCCTCGCTGTGGCCGGCCACCTTCGGCCTGGCCTGCTGCGCCATCGAGATGATGGCCTCCGGCGCCGGCCGCTACGACCTGGCCCGGTTCGGCATGGAGGTCTTCCGCGCCTCGCCGCGCCAGGCCGACCTGATGATCGTCGCCGGACGGGTGAGCCAGAAGATGGCCCCGGTCCTGCGCCAGATCTACGACCAGATGCCCGAGCCGCGGTACGTGCTCGCGATGGGCGTCTGCGCCAGCTCCGGCGGCATGTTCAACAACTACGCGATCGTCCAGGGCGTCGACCACGTCGTCCCGGTGGACATGTACCTGCCCGGCTGCCCGCCGCGGCCGGAGATGCTCACCGACGCCATCCTCAAGCTGCACACCAAGATCCAGCACCAGCCGCTCGGCGCGAAGCGGGCCGCCCAGCAGGCCGCCGCCCGCGCCGACGGCACCGCGCCCGACCTGCACCTGGAGATGCCCTCCAGCGTCCGCGTCGACCCCGAGCGTCGCCGCGCCTACGAGGCCGCGGCCGCCGCGGGCCGCACCGGCCAGTTCACCAGCGAGGAGCGCGGCGGCCACGCCGTCCTCCTGCCGGGGCCGGGAGGGCCCCGATGACCGACGGGTTCCGTCGCGGCGCGTTCGGGGTCACCGGCAGCGGCGACACCTCCGGCTTCGGCGGCCTGGTCCGCGTCGAGCCCGGCGGCGCGGTCGCGCTGCACTCCACCGAGCGTCCCTACGGCGGCTGGTTCGACGAGGTCACTGACGCGCTCGTCGACGCCGTGGGTGAGGCGACCTTCGCCGCCGCCGTCCCGCGGGTGCTGGTCGACCGCGGCGAGATCACCTACTTCGTCGACCGCGAGCACCTGCTCACCCTGGTGCAGGCCCTGCGGGACGACGAGGCGCTGCGCTTCGAGCTGTGCAGCAGCGTCTCCGCCGTCGACTACCTCGACTCCGGCGGTCCGGCCGCGAACACCGGCCGGCCGCGCTTCCACGTCGTCCACCACCTGACCTCGATGACCTACCGCCGCCGGATCCGGCTGGAGGTCGCCGTCACCGCGGAGGACCCGCACGTCCCCTCCGTCACCGGCACCTACCCGACCGCGGACTGGCACGAGCGGGAGGTGTGGGACATGTTCGGCGTCGTCTTCGACGGCCACCCCGCACTGACCCGGATCCTCATGCCCGACGACTGGGACGGCCACCCCCAGCGCAAGGACTACCCCCTCGGCGGCGTCCCGGTCGAGTTCGAGGGCGCCCAGATCCCGCCGCCCGACGAGCGCCGGAGCTACCGATGACCACGACGCAGGACCCGTACGCCGGCTCGCGCCAGACCACCGAGGGCCGGGTCTACACGGTCACCGGCGGCGACTGGGACCAGACCTTCGGCGCCGACCCGCACGAGAACGAGCGGCTCGTCGTCAACATGGGTCCTCAGCACCCCTCCACCCACGGCGTCCTGCGCCTGGTGCTCGACCTCGAGGGCGAGACGGTGACCAAGGCCCGCGTGGTCATCGGCTACCTGCACACCGGCATCGAGAAGACGACGGAGTACCGCACCTGGACCCAGGGGACGACGCTCGTCACGCGGATGGACTACCTCGCCCCGCTGTTCAACGAGACCGCCTACTGCCTGGCCGTGGAGAAGCTGCTGGGCATCGAGGTGCCACAACGCGCGCAGACGATCCGCGTCCTGGTGATGGAGCTCAACCGGATCGCCTCGCACCTGGTCGGGCTCGCCACCTTCGGCATGGAGATGGGCGCCCTCACCGGGATGACCAACGGCTTCCGCGAGCGCGAGCTGGTGCTCGACGTGCTCGAGGAGATCACCGGGCTGCGGATGAACCACGCCTACGTCCGCCCCGGCGGCCTGGCCCAGGACCTGCCCGCCGGCGTCGAGGTCCGCATCCGCGAGCTGCTCACCGTCATGCCGGAGCGGATCGCCGCGATGCACCGCCTCCTCACCGGCCAGCCGATCTGGCAGCGGCGCCTCAAGGACGTCGGCTTCCTCGACGTGACCGGCTGCCTCGCCCTCGGCGTCACCGGCCCGGTGCTGCGCGCCGCCGGCCTGCCCTGGGACCTGCGGAAGGTCGAGCCGTACTGCGGCTACGAGACCTACGACTTCGAGGTGCCGACCGCCGACACCGCCGACGCCTGGGGCCGCTACCTGGTGCGGGTGGCCGAGATGGGCGAGTCGCTGAAGATCGTCGGTCAGGCCGTCGACCGGCTCGAACCCGGCCCGGTCATGGTGGAGGACAAGAAGATCGCCTGGCCCGCGCAGCTGTCCCTGGGCGCCGACGGCATGGGCAACTCCCTCGACCACGTCCGGCACATCATGGGCCAGTCGATGGAGGCCCTGATCCACCACTTCAAGTTGGTGACCGAGGGCTTCCGGGTGCCGGCCGGGCAGGTCTACCAGGCGATCGAGTCCCCCCGCGGCGAGCTCGGCTACCACGTGGTCAGCGACGGCGGCACCCGCCCGTTCCGGGTGCACGTCCGCGACCCCAGCTTCGTGAACCTACAGGCCACGGCGGCGATGAGCGAGGGCGGCATGATCGCCGACGTCATCGCCGCGATCGCCTCCATCGACCCGGTCATGGGCGGGGTGGACCGGTGACCGCGCTGCACGGGTCCCCGGAGGCCGCCGCCACCACCGGGCTCGACGGCAGCCCGACCGCGCACGTCGCCGGCCTGCCGCCGCTGACCGCGCAGACCGAGGCCGAGGCCCGCGAGCTGATGGCCCGCTACCCGCAGCCGCGCTCGGCGCTGCTGCCGATGCTGCACCTGGTCCAGTCCGTGCAGGGGTACGTCTCGCCCGAGGGCGTCGGCTTCTGCGCGCGACTGCTCGGGCTCACCAAGGCCGAGATCGGCGCGGTCTCGACGTTCTACACGATGTTCAAGCGGCACCCGACCGGCGAGCACCTGGTCAGCGTCTGCACCAACACCCTCTGCGCCGTCCTCGGCGGACAGCGGATCTACGACGCGCTGTCGGCCGACCTCGGCGTCGGCCACGACCAGACCACCCCCGACGGCACGATCACCCTCGAGCACGCCGAGTGCCTGGCCGCCTGCGACCACGCCCCCGTCGTCACCGTCGACTACGAGTTTTACGACCAGCAGGACGTCGAGTCTGCCCGCTCCCTGGTCACCGCGCTGCGGATGGGGGAGAAGCCGCCGCCCACCCGCGGCGCCCCGCTGACCGACTTCCGCGGCGTCTCCCGCCAGCTCGCCGGCCTCTCCCAGCACCCCGACGCCGCCGCCGCACAGGCCGCGGTGGACGGGCCGTCGGCCGGTGTCCCGACGCTGGTCGGCGTCCGGCTGGCCGCCGAGCGCGGCGAGACCGCACCCCCCTACGGGATCCCCGAGCCGGACCCCGCCCCCGCACCCGACGTGCCCACGGCGGGGACGGCGGGGGAGACGCCGGCCGAGCAGGCCGCCGACACGGCGGTCGCCGCAGCCGGCAACCCGGCCGAGCAGGCCGGTGCCGAGCAGCACCACCCGGACACCCCCGAGCCCGCCGGTCGGCAGCTCGCCGAGCGCGGTGCCGAGGGCACCGACCGGCCCGCCACCCAGGGCCAGTCCGGGTCCGGCACGTCCGTCGAGCGAGAGGTCTGACATGCCCCTGACCCCGGTCCTGACCCAGCGCTTCGCCGCGGAGCGCTCCTGGACGCTGGAGACCTACGAACGCCTCGACGGCTACGCCGCGCTCCGGCAGGCGCTGGCGATGACGCCCGACGAGCTGGTCGCCCTGGTCAAGGACTCCGGCCTGCGCGGCCGCGGCGGCGCCGGCTTCCCGACCGGCATGAAGTGGAGCTTCATCCCGCAGCCCAAGCCGGGGGAGACCCCGACCGGCCCGGCGGCCGCACCGAAGTACCTGGTGGTCAACGCCGACGAGGGCGAGCCGGGCACCTGCAAGGACGTCCCGCTGATGATGGCCGACCCGCACTCGCTGATCGAGGGCGTGGTCATCGCCGCCTACGCCATCCGCTCGCACTTCGCCGTCATCTACGTCCGCGGCGAGGCCGTGCACGCCCACCGCCGGTTGGTCGCCGCGGTGCAGGAGGCGTACGCCGCGGGCTACCTCGGCACCGACGTCCTCGGCTCGGGCTGGGACGTGGAGCTGGTCGTGCACGCCGGCGCCGGCGCCTACATCTGCGGTGAGGAGACCGCGCTGCTGGAGTCGCTGGAGGGCTACCGCGGCCAGCCCCGGCTCAAGCCGCCGTTCCCCGCCGTCGCCGGCCTCTACGGCTCTCCGACGGTGATCAACAACGTCGAGACGCTGGCCACCGTGCCCTACGTGGTCCGCGGCGGTGCGGACTGGTTCAAGCGCTTCGGCCCGGAGAAGAGCCCCGGCCCGAAGATCTACTCGCTGTCGGGCCGGGTGGTGCACCCCGGCCAGTACGAGGCCCCGATGGGGACGACGATGCGCGAGCTGCTGGCGATGGCCGGCGGCGTGCGGCCCGGGCACGAGCTGAAGTTCTGGACCCCGGGCGGCAGCTCCACCCCGTACTTCACCCCTGAGCACCTCGACGTCCCGCTGGACTTCGACTCCGTCGGCAAGGCGGGCTCCATGCTCGGCACCACCGCGCTGATGGTCTTCGACGAGACCGACTCGATCGTCGAGGCGACGCTGCGGTTCACCGAGTTCTACGCCCACGAGAGCTGCGGCAAGTGCACCCCGTGCCGGGAGGGCACGTCCTGGCTGGTCCAGGTGCTGGAACGGCTGGTGCACGGGCGGGGGATGGCCACCGACCTGGACCTGCTCACCGACATCGCCGACAACATCCTCGGCCGGTCGTTCTGCGCGCTCGGTGACGGTGCCACCAGCTGCATCGCCAGCTCCATGAAGTACTTCCGCGACGACTACGTGGCGCTGCTGCCGCTGGACGAGCAGGAACGACTCGGCCGCTCGCTCCGCATCGAGCCCGTGGCGGCCGTGCCCGTCGGAGCGATGGCATGACCACCACCGTCCCCACTCCCGCCCCGGCCACGCCCCCGGCCGTCCCCGGCCCGCACACTCCGGACGACGCCGTCCACCTGACCATCGACGGCTTCCCGGTCGCGGTGGCCAAGGGCACGCTGATCATCCGGGCCGCCGAGCAGATCGGCGTGCAGATCCCGCGGTTCTGCGACCACCCGCTGCTGGAGCCGGTCGGTGCGTGCCGGCAGTGCCTGGTCGAGGTGGGCGGGCAGCGCAAGCCGGTCGCCTCCTGCACCACCCCGGTCACCCCGGACATGGAGGTGCACACCCAGCTGTCCAGCCCGGTCGCGGACAAGGCGCAGCAGGGCACGATGGAGCTGCTGCTGGCCAACCACCCGCTGGACTGCCCGGTCTGCGACAAGGGCGGCGAGTGCCCGCTGCAGAACCAGGCGATGAGCAACGGGCGCACCGAGACCCGCTTCGTCGAGGTCAAGCGCACCTACCCCAAGCCGATGCCGATCAGCCCGCTGGTGCTGCTGGACCGCGAGCGCTGCGTGCTCTGCGCCCGGTGCACCCGGTTCAGCCAGCAGATCGCCGGCGACCCGTTCATCGAGCTCTTCGAGCGCGGCGCGCTGGAGCAGGTCGCGGTCTACGACGACGAGCCGTTCGAGTCCTACTTCTCCGGCAACACCACCCAGATCTGCCCGGTCGGCGCGCTGACCAGCTCGACCTACCGGTTCCGCTCCCGCCCGTTCGACCTGCGCAGCGAGCCCAGCGTCTGCGAGCACTGCGCCAGCGGCTGCGCCCAGCGCACCGACTACCGCCGCGGCGAGGTCACCCGCCGTCTCGCCGGGGAGGACGCGGCGGTCAACGAGGAGTGGACCTGCGACAAGGGCCGCTACGCCTTCCGCTACGCGGCCAGCGACGCCCGGCTCACCACCCCGCTGGTCCGGCGGGACGGCGAGCTGCGCCCCGCCTCCTGGCCGGAGGCGTGGGCCGCCGCGGCCGCGGGGCTGGCGGCGGCGCGGGCGGCCGGTGGGGTCGGCGTGCTCCCCGGCGGCCGGCTGACCGTCGAGGACGCCTACGCCTACGCCAAGTTCGCCCGGGTCGCGCTCGGCACCGACGACGTCGACGCCCGGGCCCGCGCGCACTCCGCCGAGGAGCTGGCCTTCCTCGCCACCGCCGTCGCCGGGACCGCACCCGGCGCCGGTGCGGTCACCTACGACGAGCTCAGCGCCGCCCCGACGGTGCTGCTGGTCGCCTTCGAGCCGGAGGAGGAGTCGCCGATCGTCTTCCTCCGGCTCCGCCGCGCGGTCCGCGAGAACGGCCTGCGCGTGCTCGACGTCGTCCCGTTCGCCACCCGCGCCGCGACGAAGCTTCAGGCGACCGTGCTGACCACGGTCCCCGGCGACGAGCCCCGCACCCTGGCCGGTCTGCACGCCAGCGAGGAGCTGCGTCGTCCCGGCGCCGTCGTCCTGGTGGGGGAGCGGCTGGCCGAGGTGCCCGGCGGGTTCACCGCGGTCGCCGCCCTGGCCCGGGCCACCGGTGCCCGGGTGGGCTGGGTGCCGCGTCGGGCCGGGGAACGGGGCGCGATCGAGGCCGGGGCGCTGCCCGGGCTGCTCCCCGGCGGGCGGGTGCTCACCACCCTGCTCGACCGGACCGAGATGGAGCGGGTCTGGGGGGTGGACCTCCCGGCGTGCCCCGGCCGCGACCTGACCGGCATCCTCACCGCCGCCCGGGACCGCGCCCTGGGCGGGCTGCTCGTCGGCGGCGTCGACCCCGCCGACCTGCCCGACCCCGCGCTGGCCGCCCACGCGCTGGCCGCCGCCGGGTTCGTGGTCAGCCTGGAGCTGTTCCCCAGCGCGGTCACCGCGCACGCCGACGTCGTCCTCCCCGTCGCCGCGGCACCGGAGAAGGCCGGCGCCTACCTGGACTGGGAGGGCCGCGTGCGCGCCTTCGACGCCACCCTGCACGGCACCGGCCAGCTCACCGACGCCCGCGTGCTGCACGGCATCGCCGAGCACCTCGGGGTCGACCTCGGCCTGCCGACCACCACCGCCGCCCGCACCGAGCTGGTCGCCCTCGGCGGTGCCGCGCAGGCGCCGCCGCCCGGGCCGGACGTCGCCCCGGCGCCGGCTCCGCGGCTCGCCGCGGGACAGGCGGTGCTCGCCTCCTGGCGGCAGCTGCTCGACGGCGGCACGCTGCTGCGCGACGAGCCGGCGCTGGCCGGCACCGCCCGCCGGCCGGTCGCCCGGCTGGGTGCCGCGACCGCCGCCCGGCTGGGCCTGGCCGAGGGCGACCCGCTCACCGTCGCCGGGTCGCTCACGCTGCCGTTGCAGCTGGGCGACCTGCCCGAGGGCGTCGTCTGGGTGCCCATGGGCTCGGGCCTGCGGCCGGGCGCCGTCGTCACCCTGAGCGGCGGTGCGGCATGACCGCCCTGGCCAGCGCCGACCAGCCCACGCTGGCCGACTTCGGGCACGACGTGTGGTGGATCGTGCTCATCAAGATCGTCGGCATCTTCGGCGTGCTCGTCGCCATGACGCTGTTCGCGATCGTCTTCGAGCGCAAGGTCGTCGCCCGGATGCAGCAGCGGACCGGCCCCAACCGGGTCGGCCCGCGCGGCTACCTGCAGAGCCTCGCCGACGGCCTGAAGCTGGCGTTCAAGGAGGACATCATGCCGGCGCTGGCCGACCGGCCGGTGTACTTCCTGGCCCCGGTCATCGCCACCATCCCGGCGTTCCTGGCGTTCTCGGTCATCCCGCTCGGCCCGACGGTGAGCATCTTCGGCGAGCGCACCCCGCTGCAGCTCACCGACGCCCCGATCGGCGTGCTGATCGTGCTGGCCTGCTCGGCGATGGGCGTCTACGGCATCGTGCTGGCCGGCTGGGCGTCCGGCTCGACCTACCCGCTGCTCGGCGGGCTGCGCAGCGCCGCCCAGATGGTCAGCTACGAGATCGCCATGGGGCTGTCGATCGTGGCGGTCTTCCTCTACGCCGGGTCGATGTCGACCTCGGAGATCGTCGCCGCCCAGGCGAACGGGACGTCGCTGTTCGGGGGTACCGGCAACGGCCCGGGCTGGTTCGCCGTCCTGCTGCCGGTGTCCTTCGTCATCTACGTGATCGCCGTGGTGGGGGAGACCAACCGGGCGCCGTTCGACCTGCCCGAGGCCGAGAGCGAGCTGGTCGGCGGCTTCCACACCGAGTACTCGTCGCTGAAGTTCGCGCTCTTCTTCCTGGCCGAGTACGTCAACATGGTCACCGTCTCCGCGCTGGCCGCGACCCTCTTCCTGGGCGGCTGGCGCGCGCCGTGGCCGATCTCGGTCTGGGACGGCGCGAACACCGGCTGGTGGCCGCTGCTGTGGTTCTTCGGCAAGGTCGTCGCCGCGCTGTTCGTCTTCATCTGGCTGCGCGGCACCCTGCCCCGGCTCCGCTACGACCAGTTCATGCGCTTCGGCTGGAAGGTGCTGGTGCCCACGGCGCTGGTCTGGATCCTGGTCGTCGCCACGATGCGCACCGTCTCCCGCGAGGCCGGCCTGGACGGCGGCGTGATCGCGGTGTTCGTCGGGGTGCCGCTCGCGCTGGTGGTCATCGCCGGCCTGCTGATCGCCTCCCGCCGCCGCAACCGCGACACCCGGGTGGTCGCCCGGGCCGCCGCGGCCGGCGCACTGCAGCCCACCGGCGCCGAGGTGCTGCCCCCGCGCGGCAGCTCCAGCGCCGCCGGCGGGTTCCCGGTGCCCCCGCTGGACCTGGTCGTGCCGCCGTCCCCACGGCTGCGCACCCGCGAACCCGTCGGGGTCGGCGCGCCGGCCCTCACCACCGAGGAGGACGGCGATGTCTGAGCACCTGCCCGAACCGCGCCGCGGCGCCGAGGTGACGCGGCCCGCTGAGACCGGTGCCCCGGCGAAGCGCACGTCCCGGCTGCCCGGGCCCGCGCAGGGCTTCGGCGTCACCTTCGCGGCGATGTTCGCGAAGGTCACCACCGAGGAGTACCCGGAGGTGCCCAAGCAGACCAAGCCGCGCTACCACGGCCGGCACGTGCTCAACCGGCACCCCGACGGCCTGGAGAAGTGCGTGGGCTGCGAGCTGTGCGCCTGGGCGTGCCCGGCCGACGCGATCTACGTGCAGGGCGGGGACAACACCGACGAGGCCCGGTTCTCACCCGGCGAGCGGTACGGCGCGGTCTACCAGATCAACTACCTGCGCTGCATCTTCTGCGGGCTGTGCATCGAGGCCTGCCCGACCCGCTCGCTGACCATGAGCAACGACTTCGAGCTGGCCGACGACGACCGGCAGAAGCTGATCTACACCAAGGAGCAGCTGCTCGCCCCCCTGCTTCCGGGCATGGAGCAGCCGCCGCACCCGTTGCGGCTGGGCGACGACGAGCGCGACTACTACGTCCGCGACGCGGGGACGCCGGCATGAGCGTGCTGGCCGCAGCCGCCGACACCGCCGGGCAGCCGGGCACCGGGGAGGCCGTCGTCTTCTGGGTGCTCGGGCCGATCGCGCTGGCCGGGGCGCTGGGCACGGTGCTCTCGCGCAACGCCGTCCACTCCGCGCTGTGGCTGGTCAACACCATGCTCGTGCTCGGGGTCTTCTACGTCGTCCAGGGGGCGCCGTTCCTGGGCGCGGTGCAGATCATCGTCTACACCGGCGCGGTCATGATCCTGTTCCTCTTCGTGCTGATGCTGGTCGGCCGGGACACCTCCGACTCGGTGGTGGAGACCCTGCGCGGCCAGCGGCTCGCGGCGATCGTGCTCGGCATGGGCTTCGCCGGGCTGGTGGGCGCCGGGGTCGCCCGGGCCACCACCGACGTCGTCCCGCAGGGGCTGGGCGACGGTGCGGCGGGCGGCAACGTCGAGGGCATCGCCGAGCTGCTGTTCACCCGCTACCTGCTGGCCTTCGAGGTCACCAGCGCGCTGCTGATCACCGCCGCGGTCGGCGCGATGGTGCTGGCCCACGTCGAGCGCGAGCCCGGCAGCCGGCCGTCGCAGAAGGAGCTGTCGCGCGCCCGCTTCCTCACCGGCGACCACCCGCAGACCCTGCCCGGCCCCGGCGTCTACGCCCGGGCCAACTCCATCGCCGCACCCGGCCGGCTGCCCGACGGCAGCCCGTCACCGGCCAGCGCCAGCACCGGTGTGGAGCCGCAGGTCGTCGACGAGCTGCCGCTGTCCCGGCGCACCGGCGGCGGACCGGACGCCGCGCTCGGCACGCTGAGGGGGACCGAGTGACGATCGCGAACTACCTGGTGCTGGCCGCCGTGCTGTTCACCATCGGCGCGGTCGGGGTGCTGGTGCGGCGCAACGCCATCGTCGTCTTCATGTGCGTGGAGCTGATGCTCAACTCGGTGAACCTGACCCTGGTGACCTTCGCCCGCTCCACCGGCGGCCTCGACGGCCAGCTGATCGCCTTCTTCGTGATGGTGGTCGCCGCGGCCGAGGTCGTGGTGGGCCTGGCGATCATCATGAGCGTCTACCGCACCCGCCGCTCGGCCTCGGTCGACGACGTCAACCTGCTGAAGTACTGAGCCGGCCATGGACACCGTCACGACCCCCGGTCTGCTCGGCGCCTCCTGGCTGCTGATCGCCCTGCCGCTCGCCGGGGCGGCGGTGCTGCTGCTCGGCGGCCGGCGCACCGACCGGTGGGGCCACCTGCTGGCCACCGGAACCGTGGCCACCGCGTTCCTCCTCGCCGTGCTGTGCACCGTGCAGCTGGCCGGGCTCGACGAGCGCTCGGTGAGCGTCGACCTGTTCACCTTCCTGTCCACCGGGGAGCTGGACGTGCAGGCCGGGCTGCTGTTCGACCCGCTGTCGGCGGTGTTCGTGCTGCTGATCACCGGTGTCGGCGCGCTGATCCACGTCTACTCGATCGGCTACATGGCGCACGACCCCGCCCGCCGGCGGTTCTTCGCCTACCTGAACCTGTTCGTCGCCGCGATGCTGCTGCTGGTCCTCGGCAACAGCTATGTCGCCCTCTACGTCGGCTGGGAGGGCGTGGGGCTCGCGTCCTACCTGCTCATCGCCTTCTGGCACACCCGCCCGGCGGCCGCCACCGCGGCGAAGAAGGCGTTCCTGATGAACCGGGTCGGCGACGTCGGCCTGGCGCTGGCCGTCTTCGTGATGTTCGCCCAGCTGGGGACGACGTCCTACGCGGGCGTGTTCGGTTCCGTCGGCCTGCTCGCCGGGGGCACGGTCACCGCGATCGGGCTCCTCCTGCTGCTCGGTGCGTGCGGGAAGTCCGGGCAGTTCCCGCTGCAGGCCTGGCTCCCCGACGCCATGGAGGGCCCGACGCCGGTCTCAGCGCTGATCCACGCCGCCACCATGGTCACCGCCGGGGTCTACCTGATCGCCCGGTCGGCGCCGCTGTACGACGCGACGCCCACCGCCCGCACCGTCGTCCTGGTCATCGGCGCGGTCACCCTGCTGATCGGGGCGGTCGTGGGCTGCGCGTTCGACGACGTCAAGAAGGTGCTGGCGTACTCCACGGTCAGCCAGATCGGCTACATGTTCCTGGCCGTGGGCCTCGGCCCGGTCGGCTACGCCGCCGGCATCGCGCACCTGCTCACCCACGGCTTCTTCAAGGCCGGGCTGTTCCTCGGGGCCGGCTCGGTGATGCACGCGATGGACGACGAGACCGACATGCGCCGCTTCGGCGGCCTGGCCCGGCGGCTGCCGGTCACCTTCGTGACCTTCGGGCTGGGCTACCTGGCGCTGATCGGCTTCCCGTTCCTGTCCGGGTACTGGACCAAGGACGCGATCATCGAGGCGGCGCTGAACCGCGGCGGCTGGTCGGGCTGGCTGCTCGGCGGGGTCGCCGTCCTGGGCGCCGGGCTGACCGCGTTCTACATGACCCGGCTGATGCTGATGACCTTCTTCGGCAGGGCCCGCTGGCGTGAGGGCGTGCAACCGCACGAGTCCCCGACGGTGATGACCGCGCCGATGGTGGTGCTCGCTGTCGGGTCGGTCGCCGCCGGGTTCCTGCTCGTGCAGGTCTTCCCGCTCACCGACTGGCTCGAGCCGGTGTTCGGCGAGCCCGCCGAGGCCGCGCACGTGGTCGCCCCGGCGCTGGTCTCGCTGGTGGTGACCGCCGTGGTCGCCGCCGGGGCGCTCACCGCCTGGCTGGTCGTCGGCCGGCGCGAGGTGCCCACGACCGCGCCGGCCCGGGTCTCCCCGCTGGTCACCGCCGCCCGCCGCGGGCTGTACGCCGACGCGGTCAACGAGGCGCTCCTCATGCGGCCGGGCACCTGGCTGACCCGGGCGCTGGTGTGGGTCGACGCCCGCGGCGTCGACGGCCTGGTCAACGGGGCCGCGGCCGGGCTGGGCGGCTCGTCGTCCCGGCTCGCGCGGCTGCAGACCGGCTTCGTGCGCAGCTACGCCCTCGGCATCCTCGGCGGCGCCGTGCTGATCGCCGGGGCGCTGCTCGCCGGGACCACCGGATGACCGACCGAGGGAGGACCCGGTGACAGACGTCCCGTGGCTGCTGCTGATGATCGTCGTCCCCGCCGTCGGGGCGGCGGTGGTCGCAGCACTGCCGCCGGCCCGCGAGGCGCTGGCCCGGCAGCTCACCCTCGCGGTCAGCCTGCTCGTGCTGCTGCTGGCCGTCGGGGCCACCGTCTCCTTCGACCCCGGCGGCGAGCGGTTCCAGCACGTCACCTCCGTCGCCTGGATCCCCGACTTCGGGGTCAGCTTCGCCCTCGGCGTCGACGGGATCGCGCTGGCGATGCTGCTGCTCACCGGCCTGCTGGTGCCGGTCGTGATCGGCGCCTCGTGGCATGACACCGCCCCGGCGAAGCGCTCGATGCGGGTGTTCTGGGCCTGGCTGCTGCTGCTCGAGGCGACGCTGGTGGGCGTCTTCGCCGCCACCGACGTCTTCCTGTTCTACGTCTTCTTCGAGGCGATGCTCGTCCCGATGTACTTCCTGATCGGCAGCTTCGGCGGGCCGGCCCGGCAGTACGCCGCGGTGAAGTTCTTCCTCTACAGCCTGCTCGGCGGGCTGGTCATGCTCGCCGCGGTCATCGGCCTGTACGTGGTCAGCGAGTCCGAGCTCGGCCGGGGCACGTTCGCCTTCGACGCGCTGCGGCAGCTCGACATCGACCCGGGCGTGCAGAAACTGCTGTTCGCCGGCTTCTTCCTGGCGTTCGCGATCAAGTCGCCGCTGGTGCCCTTCCACACCTGGCTGCCCGACGCCGGCGCCGAGGCCCCGATCGCGGGCTCGGTGCTGCTGGTCGGGGTGCTGGACAAGGTGGGCACCTACGGGTTCCTGCGGTACTGCCTGCCGCTGTTCCCCGACGCCTCACGCGACCTCGCCCCGTGGGTGCTGGTGCTCGCCGTCGCGGGCATCATCTACGCCGCGCTGCTCGCGGTGGGCCAGAGCGACCTCAAGCGGCTGGTGTCCTGCACGTCCATCGCGCACTTCGGCTTCATCGCGCTGGGCATCTTCGCCTTCACCACCGAGGCGGCCACCGGCGCGGTGGTCTACATGGTCAACCACGGCATCGCGACCGGCCTGCTCTTCCTGGTGGTCGGGATGGTCATCAGCCGCACCGGCTCGCGGCGGGTCGCCGACGCCCGCGGGCTGGCCGCGACCGCCCCCGTGCTGGCCGGGGTGTTCCTGGTCGCGGGGCTGGCCTCGTTGGCGCTGCCGGGCACCGGCAGCTTCGTCGGGGAGTTCCTGGTGCTCATCGGTTCCTTCCCGGAGCGCCCGGTGTTCACGATCGTGGCCACCGTCGGCATCGTGCTGGCCGCCCTCTACGTTCTGCTGCTGGTCCAGCGCACCCTGCACGGCCCACCGCCGGACGACGAGGACGCCCCGGCGCCGTCCGGTGGTGGCGCGACCGCCGTCGCGGTGCAGGCACGGTCACGGGTGCGCGACCTGACCCGGCTGGAGACCGCCGTCGTCGCGCCGCTGGTGGCCCTGGTCGTGGTCCTCGGGGTGTACCCGCAGCCGCTCGTCGACCTGGTCACCCCGGCCGTCGAGGCCACGCTCACCGACCTCGGGGGAGCCCGCTGATGCCCGACATCCAGGCACCGGACCTGTCCTTCGCCGCCCTCGCGCCGCTGCTGTTCGTCCTCGGCGCGGCCGCGGCCGGTGTGCTGGTCGAGGCGTTCGTGCCCCGCGCCGCCCGGCACCGCACGCAGGTGGCCCTCGCCCTGGTGGGGATGCTCGGCGCGCTCGTGGGCACCGTCCTGCTGGCCGGCACCCAGGAGGTGACCGCCGCCGGCGCGCTCGCCGTCGACGGGCCCGCGCTGTTCCTGCAGGGCACCATCGCCGCGCTCGGGGCGCTGTCGGTGCTGCTGTTCAGCGAGCGCGCCCTCGACCCGGCCCGCTCGGCGTTCGTCGCCGCCGCCGCGGTCCCGGCCGGCACCGTGCGCGACCGGGAGCTGGCCACCTCGACCCGGGTGCAGACCGAGGTCTACCCGCTGGCCTCCTTCGCCGTCGGCGGCATGATGCTGTTCACCGCCGCCAACGACCTGCTGGTCATGTTCGTGGCGCTGGAGGTGCTGAGCCTGCCGCTGTACCTGATGGCCGGGCTGGCCCGCCGCCGGCGGTTGCTGTCCCAGGAGGCGGCGGTCAAGTACTTCCTGCTCGGCGCCTTCGCCTCGGCGTTCTTCCTCTACGGGCTGGCGCTGGTCTACGGCGCCACCGGCAGCATCCGGCTGTCCGACATCGGCGCCGCCTCGGGCCGGACCGGCAGCGAGCCGCTGCTGCTGCTGGGCCTCGGCCTGCTCGTGGTCGGGCTGATGTTCAAGGCCGGCGTCGCGCCGTTCCACAGCTGGACGCCGGACGTCTACCAGGGCGCGCCCACCGCGGTGACCGCCTTCATGGCCTCGGCCACCAAGGTCGCGGCGTTCGGGGCCGTGCTCCGGCTGCTGTACGTCGGGTTCGGCGACGCGGCGGACACCTGGCGGCCGCTGGTCTACACGCTGGCGATCGTGTCGATGGTCGTCGGCGCCGTGCTCGGGCTCACCCAGACCGACCTCAAGCGCATGCTGGCGTACTCCTCGATCGCGCACGCCGGGTTCCTGCTCACCGGCGTCCTCGGCGTCGACGGCTCCGGGCTCGCGGCGACGATGTTCTACCTGCTGGCCTACGGGCTGACCACGCTCGGCGCGTTCGGGCTGCTCACCTTGGTCCGCGACGGCGACGGGGAGGCCAGCGCCCTCAGCGGCTGGGCCGGGCTCGCCCAGCGGTCGCCGGTGGTGGCGGCGCTGATGACCTTCTTCCTGCTCGCCCTGGCCGGGCTGCCGCTGACCAGCGGGTTCACCGGCAAGTTCGCCGTCTTCCGGGCCACCATCGAGGCCGGGGCCTGGCCGCTGGCGGTGGTGGCCCTGGTCGCCAGCGCCGTGGCGGCCTTCTTCTACCTGCGGGTGGTCGTGCTCATGTACTTCGCCGAGCCCGCGGCCGACGGCCCGACCGTCGGGGTTCCCGGCCTGCCGACCACCGTGGTGCTGGCCGTCACGGCGGCCGCGACGCTGCTGCTGGGCCTGCTGCCGGGGACGGTGCTCGACCTCGCCCGGTCCGCGGCCGTCCTCGTCGGCTGAGCAGGGCGGCAGCCAGGTGGTCGGGTCCGGGCCGGGGCCGGCGGGCTGTATCTTCAGCGGTTGATGACCGGAGCCGGCACCACCAGCCCACGTGGCGGCGGGAGCGAGACCCAGCGGGACACCCAGCTGTGGCACCGGCCCTCCACCCCTCCCTCGACGATGGGCCCCTGGCTGCCCGAGGGCGAGCTCGGCCTCGCGCTGTCCGCGGGGCTGCTGCGGGTCGAGTCGGCGCTGGCCACCGCGGTGGCCAGCGACCACGCCTTCGTCAGCGAGGCGGCCGGTCACCTGATGGCCGCCGGCGGCAAACGGTTCCGGCCGATGCTGGCGCTGCTGGCCGCCCAGCTGGGGAACGGCGAGGCCGACGAGGTGGTCGCCGCTGCCGTCGTCTGCGAGCTGACCCACCTGGCCACGCTGTACCACGACGACGTGATGGACGAGGCCTCCGTCCGCCGTGGGGCGCCGAGTGCCAACAGCCGGTGGACCAACAGCGTCGCCATCCTGACCGGTGACTTCCTCTTCGCCCGGGCCTCGGACCTGCTCGCCGACCTCGGCCCCGAGGCCGTGCGGGTGCAGGCGAAGACCTTCGAGCGGCTGGTCACCGGTCAGCTCCGGGAGACCGTCGGCGCCGCGCCCGGCGAGGACCGCGTCGACCACTACCTCGGCGTCCTGGCCGACAAGACGGGCTCGCTGGTCGCCACCTCGGCCCGCTTCGGCGCCACCTTCGCCGGCGCCCCCGCCGAGCTGGTCACCGCGCTGACCGCGTTCGGTGAGGAGGTCGGCGTCGCCTTCCAGCTCTCCGACGACCTGATCGACATCGTCAGCGAGGGCGGGGCGTCGGGCAAGCTGCCGGGCACCGACCTGCGCGAGGGCATCGCCACCCTGCCGGTGCTCTTCGCCCTGGCCGGTGACGACCCGGCCGAGGCCCGGCTCCGTGAGCTGGTCGCCGGCCCCGTGGTCGACGACGCCGAGCACGCCGAGGCGCTGGCGCTGCTGCGCTCCTCCGCCTCGCTGGCCCGGGCGACCGCGGTGCTCAACGACTACGCCGACCGGGCCCGCGCCCGGCTGGTCGCCGTCCCCGAGGGGCCGGTCCGCGAGGCGCTGTCGGCGCTGTGCACCTACGTGGTCACGCGCACCTCCTGAACGCACCACCCGATCCCGGGGCATCCTGGGGCGGGTGAACCGCGCCGCCCTCCTCCCGCTCGCCGCCGTCCTCGCCCTCGCGGGCTGCAGCGCCGCACCCGGTGAGCAGGGGGAGGAGGCGGCCACTGACGTCCCGGACGCCGCCGCCTCCGCCCAGGGGGTGCCGGCGCTGCAGGTCGACGTCCTCGCGGAGGACCTCGACCACCCCTGGGACGTCGCCCGCGCGCCCGACGGCACGCTGCTGGTCGACGAGCGCGGCGGGGCCTTCACGGCGGTGCGCCCCGACGGCAGCGTGCAGGAGCTCGACGCCGACCTCGACGACCTGTTCGCCGACGGGGAGACCGGGCTCATGGGGTTGACCCTGGACCCGGCGTTCGCCGACAACCGGCGGTTCTACACCTGTCAGGGCGTCCGGACCGACGACGGCGCCGAGGTCCAGGTGATCGCCTGGACCGTCGACGAGGGCTGGACGGCGGCCACCCGGGTGGCCGACCCGCTGCTGGGCGGCATCCCGGTCAACGAGTCCAGCGGCCGGCACGGCGGCTGCCGGCCGCGCTTCGACACCGAGGGCCAGCTGCTGGTGGGCACCGGCGACAACGCGGTCGGCAGCAACCCGCAGGACCTGGGCACCCTGGCGGGCAAGGTGCTGCGGATCGACCCGGCCACCGGCGAGGCCTCGGCCGGCAACCCGTTCCTCGACTCGCCGGACCCGGTCACCCGGCTGATCTGGACCTACGGCCACCGCAACGTGCAGGGCATCGCCGTCCAGCCCGGCACCGGGGCGGTCTACAGCGTCGAGCAGGGCAGTGACCGCGACGACGAGGTGAACCGGTCGGTCCCGGGCGGCAACTACGGCTGGGCCCCCGAGGGCGAGGGCGGCGACTACGACGAGAGCGTGCCGATGACCGACCTCGCGCTGCCCGGCGCGATCGCCGCGGTGTGGTCCTCCGGCGACCCGACCATCGCCGCCAGCGGTGGCGGCTTCCTGTCCGGCCCGCAGTGGGGCGGCTACGACGGCGTCCTGCTGCTCGGCGTGCAGAAGGACACCGGCGTGCTCGCGCTGCGCCTCGGGGACGACGGCGCGCTGGTCGAGCAGTTCCGCGTGCCCGAGCTGGAGGACACCTACGGCCGGGTGCGCTCGCCGGTCCAGGGCGACGACGGCGCGCTGTACGTGACCACCGACAACGGCGACGGCGAGGACCAGCTGCTGCGGGTCACCCCGCGGGGCTGACCCGGTCCCGCACCCGCGCCGGGACCCCGACGCCGGGCGGGAGCAGCGGGTCGTCCGCCGGCTCGCCGAACACCGTGCGCACCGGCAGCACCCCGCCCCAGACCGGCGCGGCCAGATCACGGTCGTCGTCGCCGGGCGGGCCGGTGCGCACCTTGAGGCTGGCCTCGGTGAGGTCCAGCGCGAGGACGGCGGTGGCGGCCAGCTCCCTGCGGTCGGGCCGGCGGGTCGCGTCCCACGAGCCGGGGGCCAGCTGCTCGGTCAGGGCGGCCAGGCCGCGCTCGCGCTCGGCCGGGTCGGTGACCGGGCGGGCCACGCCGTGCACCACCGCGCAGCGGTAGTTCATCGAGTGGTGGAACGACGAGCGGGCGTAGACGACCCCGTCCACGTGGGTGACGGTGAGACACACCGGGGCGCCGGCCGTGGCGGCGCGCAGGATGGCCGCCCCGGTGGAGCCGTGCAGGTAGAGGGTGTCGTCGACCCGGCCGTAGCCCGTGGGCAGCACCACGGGCGCGCCGTCCAGCACGACGCCGAGGTGCCCGACCAGCCCGGCGTCGAGGACGGCGTACAGCTCGGCCCGGTCGGTGCGGGCGCGAGACGAGCCCCGGCGCACGGTGCTGCGGGCGGTGGGGGACAGCGGTGTGGTCACCCGGTCATCGTCGCGCAGCGAGTGGCCTCACCCGAGAGCCACTGGGCTGGCATCCTGGGAGGCCACTTCACCCCGGAGGTCCGCGTGGTCGACGTCCCGCCCCTGTTGCTGGACCGCACCTCCCGGGTGCCGCTGGCGGTCCAGCTGGCCGACGCGCTGCGTGCGGTGACCGCGCAGGGGAGCCTGCGGGCCGGTGACCGGCTGCCTTCCACGCGGCAGCTGGCCACCGAGCTGGGCGTCAGCCGCACGGTGACCGCGGCCGCCTACGACCAGCTGCTCGCCGAGGGCTGGGTCGCCGGCCGGCACGGCGCGGGCACGTTCGTGGTGGGCACCCCCGGTCCGGTGGTCCCTGCCGCCGGGCCTGCTCCCGTCCTCGACCGGCCGGTGCCGGGAACGGACCTGCGACCCGGGGCGCCGTGTCTGGAGGTGCTGGACCGGGCGGTCTGGCGCCGGGCCTGGCGGGCGGCCGGGGACGAGGCACCCGACGGGGCCACCAGCGCCGCCGGGGCGCCGGCCTACCGCGCCGCCGTCGCCGAGCACCTGCTCCGGCACCGCGGGCTGCCCGCGACCGGTACCGACGTGGTGGCCACGGCCGGCACCTCGGCCGCGGTCGGCGAGCTGGCCCGGTTGCTGCCGCCCGGCGCCCGGGTCGGGGTGGAGGACCCCGGCTACGGCCGCGCCGTCGGGGCGCTGCGCGACGCGGGCGCGGAGGTCGTCCCGCTGCGGGTGGACGACGACGGGCTGGTCGTCGACGAACTGCCCGCCGGACTGTCCGCCGTCTACTGCACGCCGGCCCACCAGTTCCCGCTCGGCGGCCGGCTGGCCGCGACCCGCCGCACGGCGCTGGTCGGTCGGGCCCGCGCCGAGGGGTTCCTGGTCGTCGAGGACGACTACGACGGCGAGCTGCGCTACGACGTGGCGCCGCTGCCGCTGCTGGCCGCGCTCGCTCCCGACGTCGTCGTCCACCTCGGCACCACGAGCAAGCTCCTCAGCCCGACCCTGGGCGTCGGCTGGCTGGTCGCCCCGCCCGCTGTCCGCGACGCCCTGCTGGCCCGCCGGACGGCGACCGGCACCCGTCCCGCCCGCGCCGGGCAGCGGGTCGTGGCGGCGATGGCGGCCTCCGGCGACCTGTCCCGGCACCTGCGCCGGCTGCGGCGGGAGCTGCACGCCCGCCGCGACGAGGTGCTCGCCGCGGTGACCGCCGCCGGGCTGCGTGCGCTGGGCGACGACGCCGGTGCGCACGTCGTCGTCCCGCTGCCCGACGACGCGACCGAGGCCGCGGTGATCGCCGCAGCGGCGGGGCGCGGCCTGCGCCTGGACCCGCTCTCCGGGCACCGGCTCGGTGACCACGGCCCGGCCGGGATCGTGCTGGGCTGGGCAGCCCCGACCCGCGCCGAGCTGACCGCAGTTCTGCCAGTGCTCACCGAGGTGCTGCGGAGAAACGCGTAGAGCCCGTCCCCCGAGACAGGGGAACGGGCTCTACGGACCGCGGAGCGGGTCGCACGGAGTGGGGGGCCGGAGGCCCTCCCGACGTGTGACGGAAGCGGCTCAGCGCCGCCGGGGCACGGCACCTGGCCGCGCGGTGATCTGGAGGATCACGATGACACGGTCCAGCTGTCGTTGCCTGCCAGCAGGTCGTCCAGCGTGGCGCTGGACTGGGCCGCGGCGTCCTCGAGCTGGTCGGTCATCATCCGGTCGTAGGTGGGCTTGGCCACCGACCGGAAGACGCCCATCGGGGAGTAGCGCAGGTCCTGGCTGGACAGCCGGGACAGCGCGAACGCGTAGGACGGGTCCTCGCGGTGCGCGTCGTGCACCACGATCTGCGACGCGTCGACCTGGTTGGTCTCGGCGATCCGCAGGCCGCCGAAGTCGTCGCGGACGACGCAGGAGGCGCCGCCCGGGCCGAACACCAGCGGCTCGCCGTGCACCAGCGGGATGGTCCACATCGGGCCGGTGGTCGGGTCCTTGAGCAGCTCGAAGGCGCCGTCGTTGAAGATGTTGCAGTTCTGGTAGATCTCCACCAGCGAGGTGCCCTGGTGCTCGGCGGCCTGCCGCAGCACGTCGGTGAGCCCCTTGCGGTCGGAGTCCATCGCCCGGCCCACGAACGTGGCGTCCGCGCCCAGGGCCAGCGAGACCGGGTTGAACGGGGCGTCGATCGAGCCCATCGGCGTGGACTTGGTGACCTTCCCGACCTCGGAGGTGGGGGAGTACTGGCCCTTGGTGAGCCCGTAGATCCGGTTGTTGAACAGCAGGATCGTCAGGTTCACGTTGCGGCGCAGCGTGTGGATCAGGTGGTTGCCGCCGATCGACAGCGCGTCGCCGTCCCCGGTCACGACCCACACCGACAGGTCGGGCCGGGAGGCGGCCAGGCCGGTCGCGATGGCCGGGGCGCGGCCGTGGATCGAGTGCATCCCGTAGGTGTTCATGTAGTACGGGAAGCGGCTGGAGCACCCGATGCCGGAGACGATGACCATGTCCTCGCGGGCGATCCCGAGGCTGGGCAGGAAGCTCTGGACGGCGTTGAGGATGACGTAGTCACCGCAGCCCGGGCACCAGCGCACCTCCTGGTCGGTCTTGAGGTCCTTGGCCTTGAGGGTGGCGTTCTTCTCCCCGGAGGCCTCCACCGACTCGGCGATCGCCGCGGAGATGGGGTTGCCGGGCATGCCGAGGTCGTGGACGTGCGGTGAGGTGTGCTCGATGGCCGTCACAGTGCTGCTCCCGTCGGGGCAGGGGTGTCCAGGATGGTGGTGTCGGTGCGGTCGGCGGTCTCGTGCGTCGTCCCGGCGGGGGTGCCGTCGATGACGTCCTGCAGGACCGCGGCGAGCTCGGCGGCTCGGAAGGGCAGCCCGCGCACCTGCGTGTGGCTGTGCACGTCGACCAGGTACTTGGCCCGCAGGACCATCGCGAGCTGCCCGAGGTTCATCTCCGGGCACACCACCCGGTCGTAGCGGGCCAGGATCTCGCCCAGGTCGGCCGGCAGCGGGTTCAGGTGCCGCAGGTGCACCTGGGCGATCGACCGGCCCGAGGCGCGGATGCGCCGGCAGGCGGCCCCGATCGGCCCGTAGGTCGAGCCCCAGCCGATCACCGCGACGCGGGCGTCGCCGTCCGGGTCGTCGACCTCGGTGGCCGGGAGGGACGCCGCGATGCCGTCGATCTTGGCCTGGCGGGTGCGGACCATGAAGTCGTGGTTGTCCGCGTCGTAGGAGATGTTGCCGGTCCGGTCGGCCTTCTCCAGCCCGCCGATGCGGTGCTGCAGACCGGCGGTGCCCGGGACGGCCCAGGCGCGGGCCAGCGTCTCGGGGTCGCGCAGGTAGGGCAGGAACTCGCCGTCCTCGCCGTTGGGCTCGGTCGCGAAGACCGGCCGCAGGTCGGGCAGGTCGGCCTGCGCCGGCACCGCCCACGGCTCGGCCCCGTTGGCCAGGTAGCCGTCGGACAGCAGGATCACCGGGGTGCGGTAGGTCAGCGCGATCCGCGCGGCCTCGACGGCGGCGTCGAAGCAGTCGCCGGGGGAGCGGGGGGCGATGACCGGGACCGGCGCCTCGCCGTTGCGCCCGTAGAGCGCCTGCAGGAGGTCCGACTGCTCGGTCTTGGTGGGCAGCCCGGTCGAGGGGCCACCGCGCTGGACGTCGACGATGACCAGCGGCAGCTCGGTCATGACCGCCAGGCCGATGGTCTCGGCCTTGAGCGCCACACCGGGACCGGAGGTCGTGGTGATGCCCAGCGCCCCACCGAACGAGGCGCCCAGCGCCGCGCCGATGCCGGCAATCTCGTCCTCGGCCTGGAACGTCCGCACGCCCAGCGCCTTGTGCTTGCTCAGCTCGTGCAGGATGTCGCTGGCCGGGGTGATCGGGTACGCGCCGAGGAAGACCGGCAGGCCCGACAGCTGGCCCGCCGCGACCAGGCCCAGGGACAGCGCCTGGTTGCCGGAGATGTTGCGGTAGCGCCCGGGGGCCATCGGTGCGGGCTTGATCTCGTAGGAGACCGCGAACGCCTCGGTGGTGTCGCCGTAGTTGTAGCCGGCCCGGAACGCGGCGATGTTGGCCGCGGCGATCAGCGGCTTGCGCCGGAACTGGCGCTCCAGGAAGCGGATCGTGCCCTCGGTCGGCCGGTGGTACATCCAGGACAGCAGGCCAAGGGTGAACATGTTCTTGCTCCGCTCGGCCTCCTTCTTGCCCAGCCCGGAGTCCTTGAGCGCCTCGGTGGTCATGGAGGTCAGCGGCACGCTGACCAGCTGCCAGCCCTCCAGCGAGCCGTCCTCCAGCGGGTTGCTCGCGTAGCCGACCTTGGCCAGGTTGCGCGGGGTGAACTCGTCGGAGTCGGCGATCAGCAGGCCACCGCCGGGCAGGTCCATCAGGTTGGCCTTCAGCGCCGCCGGGTTCATCACGACGAGGACGTCGGGGGCGTCGCCCGGGGTCATCACGCCGTGGTCGGCGAAGTGGAGCTGGAAGGAGCTGACGCCCGGCAGGGTGCCCGTGGGCGCCCGGATCTCGGCGGGGAAGTTCGGCAGCGTCTTCAGGTCGTTGCCGAAGGCCGCCGTCTCGCTGGTGAAGCGGTTGCCGGTCAGCTGCATGCCGTCGCCGGAGTCGCCGGCCAGCCGGATCACGACTCGGTCGAGGGCGACCACGCTCTTGACCAGGCCGCCGGTGGCGGTGTGGGTCTCGGCAGCGTGGAACTCGGCATCGGCTGCGGTGTGCATGCCCGGGGCAACGCCGCTCGCCGCGGGCGTGATTCCGGGATTGGTGCCAGTCATCAGTGAGGTACCTCCGACCGCTCAGGTTACGTGCGGGTGGCCGGGGCCGGTCCCGGGTGCACCCAACGTGAGCGAAGCCACACAGGACAGCCTGCCCTGACCCCCGCGACCTCACAGGGGCGGCGGGAACGGGTGCTGCCCGGGGGGCGTTCCTCTCTCGTGCAACGCTGGAACAACGGCCTGAAGACCGCGGTCCTGCTCGGCCTCATGGCCGGGCTGATCATGACCGCCGGGGCACTGGTCGCCGGCCGCACCGGGCTCTTCGTCGCCCTGCTGCTCGCCCTGGGCGTCAACGGCTGGGCCTACTTCAACTCCGCCTCGCTGGCGCTGCGGTCGATGCGGGCCTTCCCGGTCACCGAGACCCAGGCGCCGCAGATCTACGCGATCGTCCGCGAGCTGGCCACCGAGGCCCGCCAGCCCATGCCGCGGCTGTACGTCAGCCCCACCGCGCAGCCCAACGCGTTCGCCACCGGCCGCAACCCGCGCAACGCCGCGGTGTGCTGCACCCAGGGCATCCTCGAGCTGCTCGACCGCCGGGAGCTGCGCGCGGTCCTGGCCCACGAGCTCTCGCACGTCTACAACCGCGACATCCTGATCAGCTCGGTCGCCGGTGCGATGGCCACCGCGATCACCTACCTGGCGCACCTGGCGATGTTCGCCTCGGTCTTCGGGGGCCGGTCCGACGAACGCGGGGGTGGCGGCGGGCTGCTGCTGGTCTTCCTCGGCCCCGTCGCCGCCGGGCTGGTGCGGATGGCGGTCAGCCGCAGCCGCGAGTACCAGGCCGACGCCTCCGGGGCGCAGCTGTCGCACGACCCGCTGGCGCTGGCCGCCGCGCTGGGCGCGCTCGAGCGGGGCGTGGCCGCCCGCCCGCTGCCGCAGGACGACCGGCTGGTGACCCAGAGCCACCTGATGATCGCCAGCCCGTTCCGCGGGCAGGGCATGGCGTCGATGTTCGCCACCCACCCGCCGATGGCCGAGCGGATCGCCCGGCTGCAGCAGATGGCCCGGGAGTGCGGCCAGCTCTGACCCCCCGGCCCGCTGGAGGACCCCTCGGGCCCCACGTCACGATCGGCGCGCCGTGGGGCCCTGCGCGGGGCCTGAGCTCAGCGGTAGTTGTCGAACTGCAGGGCGATCTCGAAGTCCTTGCCCTTGAGCAGCTGCTGGACCGCCTGCAGGTCGTCGCGCTTCTTGCCGGTGACCCGCAGCTGGTCGCCCTGGATCTGGGCCTGCACGCCCTTGGGGCCCTCGTCCCGGATGGCCTTGGCGATCTCCTTGGCCTTGTCCGAGGCGATCCCCTGCTTGATCGTCGCGGAGATCTTGTAGATCCGACCCGAGGACTGGGGGTCCTCGGCGTCCAGGGCCTTCATCGAGATGCCGCGCTTGACCAGCTTCTCGCGGAAGACCTCGAGGGCGGCGACCACGCGGTCCTCGGTGTCGGCCTGCAGGGTCACCCCCTCTTCGCCGGCCCAGGTGATGGTGGCGTTCACGCCGCGGAAGTCGAACCGCTGCGAGAGCTCCTTGGCGGCCTGGTTGAGGGCGTTGTCGACCTCCTGCCGGTCGACCTTGCTGACCACGTCGAAGGACGCATCGGCCATGTCGGTTCCTCCTCTGTGGGGAGACACCCCGCCGGGACCCGGCGAGGACGTCGTCCCCCGTCTTGTACGATCTCTCGGTACCACCACGGCGGGTTGCCCGAGTGGCCAATGGGAGCGGACTGTAAATCCGCCGGCTTAGCCTACGAAGGTTCGAACCCTTCACCCGCCACACCTGGTACGACGGCCCCCGACCTCACGGTCGGGGGCCGTCCTCGTTCACGGGACGGTGGGCGCGCGGGCGCTGGCCACCGCGGTGCGCTCCAGCGGCCGGCCGCCCAGGAACACCTGGTCGAAGGCGATGTGCACCGACCGGGTGCAGCGCACCGTCACCTCCGCGCCGTCGGTCTCCGCCGACCAGGAGTCCAGCGTGCTCCCGGCGTCGGCGAGCTGGTCGGCGACCGCGGCCTCGGCGGCGGCCCGGGTCAGCGGCAGCTGCTCACCCACCCCGCCGGCGTAGACGGCGGCCTCGTCGGCCTGGTTGGCGGCGGCCAGGGCGGCGCCGTCGCAGATCGACTGCACCTCCTGCTGCTCCAGGAAGGCGTCGGAGGCCGCGATCCCGCCCAGCACCATCAGTGCCGCCACCAGCCAGCAGACCAGGACGAAGGGCAGCGAGGACCCCGCCTCGGGGTCGGGCCGGCTCGGGCGCACGCTCGGGAGCGTAGGGCCTGCCCACGACCGGGCGCACGACTGTCCACCGGTTGTGGACAGCGCCTGTGGACGGTGTGGACGACGACCGGTGTCCCCCACTGTGGCGGCCCGCTCCCTGTGGACGACGCCCCCGCCGACGCCGTCCCGGGCCGCACACTCCCCGGTCATGGCGATCGAGGTCCTCCCCGAGCAGCTCCACGCGCTGGCCGCCGTGCTGGACGGTGCGTCCGTCCGGGCCGCCCAGGCCGGCACCGCCGTCGACCCGGCTGCGGTCGGTGGCCCGCTGGGCGCCGCCGTCACCGGGTTCGCCGAGACGGTGTCCACCGCCGGCGGCGCCCTGGCCGGTGAGCTGTCCTGGCTCGGCGGTGCGGTGGCCGCCACCGCGGACTCCTGGCTGCACCTGGACGGGTCGCTGCTGCCCGCCCACGGTGCCGGGGTGCCCGCATGAGCGCCGTCCTGCCGGCGCCGGTGCCGCTGCCGGACCCGCCCGGCTCCGCAGCGGCGCTCGGGGCGGTGCTCGACCAGCTGACGTCGGCCGGGTTCGCCGCCGGGCTGACCGTCCACCTGCTGCAGCCCGCGGCCGCCGTCCCGGGCTGGCAGGGCGCCGACGCGGCGGCGGCCGCCGCGGAGATCGCCGCCGCCGGCACGGTCGCCGCCGGGTTGCACGACGCGCTGACCGCCGCCGCGGGCCGGCTGGGTGACCACGCGGAGCTGTGGGCGGCGGTCCTGGCCCGGGTCGCCTCCCTGCGCGAGGACCAGCGGCACCAGTTCGACTCCTCGGCGACCCGGCTGGCCACCCTGCTCGCCGACACCCCGGACGCCGGCGCCACCGTCCCGCCCGCGGCCGTCGCGCTGGTCCGCGAGGTCGTCGGCGACGACGCCGCACGCGGCGCCCAGCACGGCGCGCTGCTGGCCGACCTGGCCGACGACGCCGCCTCGGCCGCCGCGCTGCTCGGCTCGCTGAGCGCCCCGTTCGGCGGGACCGCCCGCCCCGGGGACGTCGAGCGGGTCACGCTCCGGCTGGCCACCGTGCTGCCCGGCTGGGGAGACGGTGCGCTCACCGCGCTCGGTGTGCAGGCCGCCGACGAGCTGGGCGGCCCGGGCACGGCGGAGCAGCTGGACGCCGCGGCCCGCCGCTGGACCGGTTACGCCGCGGCGCCCGCCTTCGCCGACGCGCTGCTGGGCCGGCTCGACGAGGACGGCGTGACCTGGCTGCTGACCCTCCTGGGCAACCGGACCGTCGCGGCCGAGCAGGAGCCGCTGGCCGGACTGCTCGCCTCGGCCGTCGGCGCCGCCGGGACGGGGAGCCGGGCCGCCGAGGTGCTGGACACGGTCCGGCTCGACACCGCCGACCCGAGCAGCGCCCCCGACGCCGTCGCGGTCGGGATGGGGCTCGTCCTCACCGCACTCGCCGCCGGCGGACGGGCGGGCCGGGGCGTCGGCCTGGCGGTGGGCTGGGGCGGGCAGCTGCTGGCCCGGGAGGCCGAGCGGGGCGCGACGGCGGTCGAGCGCACCACCGCGACGCTGCCCGACCCGGTGGTGGCGGTGCTGGCCGTCCTGGTCGCCGCGGGGGACGAGGGCGCGGCAGCGGCCCTCCTCTCCGACCCGGCGTCCTGGACGAGGTTGCTCGGCCGGTCCCGGCCCGGGGGCGTCGACCACCTGGTCGAGGTGATCGGCCTGGCCTCCCGGTCACCGCAGGCCGCCCCGGTGGCGAGCTCGGCGCTGCAGGCGCTGGGGGAGGGGCTCCGGCCCGGGACCACCCAGCCCGTGGTGGTCGGCGACGTGCTGGGCACAGCGGTCGGTGGCGCGGTCACCGATCTGGTGGCCGGGCGGCTGGACGTCGTCCTGCCCCTGCTGGGCGCCGCGACCGGCTCGGTCGCGGGCGGGGTCGACGCGGCGACCGACTCGGCACTGCGCGGCCTCGGGCACCTGCTGGTCGACGGCGACCGCGCGCGGACCCTCAGCGCCGCCGTCCACGAGGCGCTCGCCGCCGGGCCGGGGAGTCCGGTCACCGGCCTGCTCGCGGGTGGCTTCGTGGCGGTGGAGGAGTACGGGCAGCGGCTCGGCTACGTGCTGGCCCACGCCCGGGCGCTGTCCTGGGAGGTGGACCAGCAGCTCCTCTGGGACGTCGCGGTCACCCTGCCGGTGAAGCTGGTGACGTGGCGGAACCCGTACGGGCCGGCGGTCGAGGCCGTCGTCGGGGAGGTGCAGCGCCAGGTCGGCTTCGACGGCACGGTCGACATCGGCCCGGACAACGGCGAGACCCACACGGCGTGGGACGCCCGGCGGTGGGCGGGGGCCGCGCTCGGGTCGCGGGCAGGGAGCTCGTCGGAGGTCGGGCTGTCCGCGGAGGTGGGCTTCGCGCGGGCGACGGCGGTGCTGGGGCGTCCGCTGCCTCCGCAGCCCGACGTCCTCGGCCAGCTCGACGACCTGCAGGGCGATCTGCCGGACCGGAGCCGCTAGGCGGGCGACCGCAGCAGAGCTGCTCAGCACGCCGCTGACCCCACGGTCATGTCCGAGTGCAGAGAGTCACGACGCGACGGGCGACGTTCACCCGGTCGTGTCAATGCTTGCCCCGTGTGGGTGACAGCTTGCAGTCTCCCAATCGCGGTCTGTGCCGGACAACGCTCTGCCCCCGCGTGGGCGGCTGCCGCGAGCCCCGTCTGACGCGTACTCGAGGAGAACAAATGTCCCGCTCGGCCGCCCTGCCTGCCCTCCGCACCGCTGCGCGTCCCACCACCGTGGCCCGCTCCAGCTGGCGGTGGAGCCGCAGCTGGCGCTGGAGCTGACGCCCCGCCGTCCGGGGGGTCCCTCCGGTCACGGGTGTGCCCCGCCCGGGTGAGGCACGAGGCCGGGAGGGGGTCTGCGCTGTTACCTTGCGGAAAACGGCGCAGCCCCACCGACAGACAGGCTCATCTTGGCCGAGGACACGGCTGCCCCCGAGCGGGTGGTCGCTCTCATCCGGCGACCGTGGACGATCGCGCTGCTGGCGGTCGCCGCGGCCGCTGCTCTCGGCGTGCCCGTGCTCTGGTCCAGCGGCGCGTCGCCGTCCCCGCTCGCGGTCGTCCTCCTGGTCGGTGCCTTCCTGCTGGCCGAGTCGCTGCGCCTGGACCTGGAGATCCGCCGGCAGACGCTGACCGTCTCACCCACCGAGCTCGCCCTCGTCGTCGGGTTGGTCGAGGTCGGCGGGGCCTGGGTGGTCGCCGCCCGGCTGATCGCCACCGTCGTCGTCCTGGGCGTGCAGCGCTACCCGCTGGCCAAGCTGGTGTTCAACGCGGCACTGGTCGTCGCCGAGGTCTCGGCGAGCCTCGCCGTGCTGGCGGTCCTCCCGGCGCTGCAGGTCTCCTCGCCGGTGACCTGGCTGTCCCTGGTGCTGGCGGTGCTCGTGACCGGGCTGGTCGGGCTGGTCGGTGTGGGTGCAGCCGTGACGCTCACCGACGGGCTCCCCGGCCGGCAGTTCTGGAGCACCGCGCTGCCGACCCTCGTCGTGGGGCCGATGAGCGTCGGCGTCGGGGTCATCGCGCTGCTGGTGATCGACGAGACACCGTGGGCGTGGGCGCTGATCGTGCCGCTGGTCTTCGGGGTGGTGGCGATCTTCCGACAGGCGGCCCGGGCCTCGCGCGAACGGCGCACCGTCCAGCGCGTGTACGACTTCGCCCGCCGGGTCGAGCTCATGACCCCCGACGAGGCCGGCACCCGCGAGATCGTCACCGCGGTCCGTGAGCTGCTCAACGCCGACCGGGTCGCGCTGTGGCTGCCGCCCTACCTCGACGACGGCCCCCAGCTCGTCGTGACCTCCGTCGACGGGCCGCTGGGCTGGTACGACGGCCCCGGCGACCCCGATGACCTGTTCCGCCGACGCGTCGTCGCCGCGGAGGCCGGGGGGCCCCTGCTCTTCACGGCGTCCCGGGCCGACGTCGACGAGCTGTCGGCGCTGGCCCGCCGCCAGGCCCGCGAGGTGCTCGGCGCCCCGGTGGTGACCGCCGCCGGTGAGCCCGGCTACCTGGAGGTCTGCGACCGGCGCAGCGACGCCCTCTCCTTCGGGCCGGAGGACCGCGGGGCGCTGGAGTCGATGCTCACCCACGTCAACGCCGCGATCCGCCAGCAGCAGCTGCTCAGCCAGATTCGGCACGACGCCGACCACGACCGGCTCACCGGGCTGCCCAACCGCCAGCGGCTGGCCGCCGAGATCGACGCGCTGCTGGTGGCCGACCCGGTGGACGCCCGCGCCGGGCTGGTGCTCGCCGCGCTGGACGGCTACACCGACGTCACCGACACCCTGGGCCACGCGGCCAGCGACGAGTTGCTGCTGGTGACCGCCGGCCTGCTCCGCGAGCACGCGCCCCCGCAGGCCGTCGTCGCCCGGATGGAGGGCGGCCAGTTCGCCGTCCTGCTGCCCGGCCTGTCCCTGGCGGCCACCGAACGGGCGGCCCGCCGGCTGCGCGAGGCGGCGTCCACCCGGGCGCGCGTCGCCGGGCTGGACCTCGAGGTCTCGCTGACCATCGGGGTCGCCGCGGCGCCGGTGCACGGCTCGGACTCCGGCACGCTCATCCAGCGCGCCGACGTCGCCCTGCTCGCCGCGCACACCTCCGGCGGGGTCGCCACCTACCACCCGGTGCTGGACCAGCAGAGCCTGCGCCGGCTGCAGCTGGGCACCGAGCTGGAGACGGCGATGGCCGAGGGCCAGATCAGCGTGGTCTTCCAGCCGATCATCGACAGCCGCACCGCCGACATCGTCTCGGTGGAGACCCTGGTCCGCTGGCACCACCCGCGCTACGGCGACATCCCGCCCGAGGACTTCATCAGCCTGGCCGAGCAGATCGGCCGGATCGGCTCGCTGACCGACCACGTGCTGGGGCTGGCGCTGGACCGCTGCCGGCGCTGGCTGGACCAGGACATCGCGCTGTCGGTGGCGGTGAACCTCTCCGCCCGCTGCCTGGTCGAGCCCGACCTGGTCGACCGCGTCCGCAACGCCCTGCGCGAGCACGGCGTCCCGGGTGAGCTGCTCACCCTCGAGCTCACCGAGGGCAGCGTCGTGGACGACACGGTGCGCAACAGCACCGTCCTGGCCGACCTGCACTCCCTGGGGCTGCGGCTGTCGATGGACGACTTCGGCACCGGCTACTCGTCGCTGTCGCAGCTGCGACTGCTCCCGATCGACGAGCTGAAGATCGACAAGTCCTTCGTGCTGGGCATGTCCACCAGCCAGAACGAGTCCTTCATCGCCCGGTCGATCGTGGAGCTGGCCCACAACCTGGGGCTGCGCGTCGTCGCGGAGGGCGTCGAGGACGAGGTCACCCGCGACCTGCTGGCGCAGATGGGCTGCGACAAGCTGCAGGGCTTCCTGGTCAGCCGCCCGCTGCCCGAGGACCGCCTGGAGGGCTGGCTGCTGGCCCGCACCGGTGTCCGGTCGGCCCCTCCGGGTGCCACCCACCGGCGCCTGTTCGTCCGCACCTGAGCGGGGACGCCGCCGTCGGCGGGCCTCCGGACGGCGTCGTGCACGCCGCCTGTTACAGTCTCCGAGCGCGGTCGAGGGGGGCCGCCGAGTCGCCGCCAGCGACTTGGTAGAGTCTCCATCGCTTCCGAGCAAGGCCCCTTTAGCTCAGTCGGCAGAGCGTCTCCATGGTAAGGAGAAGGTCTACGGTTCGATTCCGTAAAGGGGCTCGTAGGATCGAGCACCGACCACCGGTCCAGTCGTGAGACCCGGGCCGCGCGGTCACCTGGCGGTGTAGCTCAGCCTGGTAGAGCAAACGGCTCATAATCGTTGTGTCACCGGTTCAAGTCCGGTCACCGCTACTCCTGACGGACCCCGCCAGCCGGGGTCCGTCGTCGTGTCCGGCCCCTGCCGGACACGGGCACGACCCGAAGAGCGTCGAGACCTCTCGACCACCGACAAGGCGAGGATGCACCCATGGCAGCCACAGACGTCCGTCCGAAGATCACCCTGGCCTGCCAGGAGTGCAAGAACCGCAACTACATCACCCGCAAGAACCGTCGGAACGACCCCGACCGGATCGAGCTGAAGAAGTACTGCCCGACCGACCGCAAGCACACGGTCCACCGCGAGACGCGCTGACCCGGACGGTCGCAGGGGAGAGGGCGGGAGCATGGCGCTGGACGCAGGACTGGTCGGGCGCAGCTACCCGCCCTCTGCCGTGTACGAGGTCGGGCGGGAGAAGATCGCCGAGTTCGCCACCGCGCTCGGCGACCCCGACCCGGTCTACCGGGACGCCGCGGCCGCCCGCGCCGCCGGCCACCCCGACGTGATCGCCCCACCCACCTTCGCCATCGTGCTGAGCCTGGGCGCCGGGAACGCGGTCGTCGAGGACCCCGAGGTCGGCCTCGACTACAGCCGGGTCGTGCACGGCGAGCAGCGGTTCACCCACCACCGCCCGATCCGGGCCGGTGACCGGCTGGTCGCCACCGCCGTCATCGACGCGGTGCGCACCGTGGCCGGCAACGACATGCTCACCACCCGGGTCGACCTGGCCACGGAGGACGGCGAGCCGGTCTGCACCACCCACTCCATGCTCGTCGCCCGGGGCACGGCATGAGCCCCCGGCCGGTCGACGTCGCCGTGGGCACCGAGCTGCCCGAGCAGGTCTCCCGCGTCACCCGCGCCGACCTGGTCCGCTACGCCGGCGCCTCCGGTGACCTGAACGTCATCCACTGGAACGAGCGGGTCGCCCGTGAGGTCGGCCTGCCCGGGGTCATCGCCCACGGCATGCTCACCGCCGGCCTCGCCGCCCGCGCCGTCACCGCGTGGGCCGGCGACCCGGGCGCGGTCGTGGAGTACTCCGTCCGCTTCAGCCGGCCGGTCGTCGTCCCCGACGACGCCGACGGTGCCGAGCTCACCGTCCGGGGCCGGGTCGCCGCCCTGCTGGAGGACGGCCGGGTGCGGGTCGACCTCACGGTCACCAGCGGCGGCGAGAAGGTCCTCTCCCTGGCCCGCGCCGTCGTCGCGCTGGGCTGACCGAACCCGGCGGACGACGGTGCGCCGGGGCGGGGTGCTCGCGCCGCTCGCCGTCCTGCTGCTCGTCACCGGGTGCACGGACTCCGGGCCCGGTGAGGCGCCTGCCGCGGTGGCCTCGTCGTCCGGCGGCTGTGCGGCCGGGCGGGCGGCGCCGGACCCGGACCGGCCGGTGGTCGACCTCGCCTTCTCCCTGGCCGAGGACCGGCGCACCGTGACCGGCACCGAGACCGTCGTCTTCACCCCGGACCTGCCCACCGACGAGCTGGTGTTCCGGCTGGTGCCCAACGGCCCGGACACCACCTCGCGGGGCAACGAGCTCACCGTCGGTGCCGTCCGCGGGGCCGACGTCGGCGGTGGCGGCCACGAGGACGCCGGGGCGGCCGGCCCGGGTGGCCGGTACGTCGTCGCCCTGACCCGGACGCTCGCGGCGGGGGAGTCCACCGAGGTCGCGCTGGACTTCACGCTGCGCCTCGGCGGCGGCGGCTTCGAGCGGCTCGGCACCGCACCCGACGTCTCCTGGTGGGCCAGCGGGGCGCCGCTGCTGGCCTGGGAGCCGGGGGTCGGCTGGGCGCGGGACCCGTTCACCGCGCTCACCGGGGAGACGGCCAGCAGCCCGGTCGCCGACACGACGGTCTCGGTGGACGCGCCGGCGGAGCTCACCGTGCTGATGACCGGCGACCAGGCCGAGCCGACCAGGGAGCGGGACGGCCGGCGCACCTGGACGTCCCACGAGCCGGTCGCCCGCGACGTGAGCGTGGCCGTCGGCGCCTTCACGACCGCCGAGACCGACGTGGACGGCGTCCGGGTCACCACCGGTGTGCTGCCCGGTGCCGGACGGGACCCCGCACGGCTGGCCAGGGAGACCGCCGCGGCGATCGAGGCGCTCACGGCACGGTTCGGCCCGTTCCCCTACGCGACCCTCACCGTGCCGTGGCTGCCCGACCTCGGCGGCGGGATCGAGTACCCGTCGTCGGTCCTGCTGGCCAGCACCGACGAGCAGGTGCTGGTGCACGAGGTCGCCCACATGTGGTTCTACGGGATGGTCGGGAACAGCCAGTTCCGCGACCCGTGGCTGGACGAGTCCCTCGCCAGCTACGCCGAGTCGGTCACCGGGCAGCCGCCGGCCGCCGCGGTGGCCCGCGACCTGGCCACCGAGGGGGACGTCGGCGGGTCCATGGCCGACTTCGCCGACGACCGGGCCTACGTCCGGGCCGTCTACGTCACGGGCGGGGCGGTGCTGCTCACCGCCCGGGAGCGGTCCGGCGCGGACGCCTTCGACGCCGCGCTGCGCTGCTACGCCGACGCCGCGGCGTGGACGACCGCGACGCCGGCCGACGTCGCGGCCGCCCTGGCCGACCTGCCGGCCGCGCTCGCCGTGCTGCAGGAGGCCGGCGCGCTGGACCCCGAGGACCTCCCGCGCTGACCGGAGGCCCCCGTCCGGAGGGTGGTGCCGGGCGTGTTCGCTGCCCGGGGGCACGGTCCCGTACACTCGTCGGCTGGGGCCAGTGGGACCCCGCCACCGGCGTGCCCCGGAGGCCCCTCTCGGGGGGCGTGACGTGGCCGCGCCGCACGCGGGCCGGCTTCCCCTAGGGGTGTAGCTCAATTGGCAGAGCAGCGGTCTCCAAAACCGCAGGCTGCAGGTTCAAGTCCTGTCACCCCTGCCACCGTCCGACGACCGAAGAGAGCCCTACCGACGTGAGCGAGGCGCTGTGAGCGAGAAGGACGGCGAGCCGGACGACCAGCGGCCCGACGCCGAGCAGCCCGGCGTCGACCCGTTGGACGCCGAGGCCCCGGGTGTCGACGACGCCGCGGAGCTCGAGGCCGCCGAGGCCGAGCTCGCCGACGAGGCAGCGACCGACGAGGACAAGACCGTCGCCGCCTCCGTCGCCCGCCGTGGCCGCGCCGCGCGCGCTGCCGCCCGCACCGACGGTCCCACCGGCGACAAGACCCGGTCGCGGGCCGACGCCGAGCGGGCCCGGGTCGCGGAGCTGCGCCGCAAGCGCAGCATCACCCGGTTCCTCCGCGAGGTCGTCGCCGAGCTGCGCAAGGTCATCTGGCCCGGTCGCAAGGAGCTCATCACCTACACGACCGTCGTGATCGTCTTCGTGGCGGTCATGGTGGCCCTGGTGGCCGGCCTCGACATCCTCTTCGCCCAGGGCGTGCTCGCCGTCTTCGGCTGACCGCGCCTCGCGACTGCACCACCCTCCAGAAGGAAGAGACACCTGTGACCGACCCCCGTGAACCCTTCGAGACCGACAGCGCCGTCGAGGCCATCGACCTCGACGACGCCCGGTTCGACGAGCGCGGCAGCACCGACCTCGAGACGGGCACCGACGACAGCACCGGGTCCGCCGAGGGGTCCATCGACACCGCCGACCAGGACACCGAGACCGAGGACGTCGACGTCGCCCCCGACAGCGAGTCCGGCGTCCGTCAGACGGGTGCCGTCGAGGGGTCGCTCGACAGCCCGGACCTGACCGCCGACAACCCGATGGGCAACGCGTCGGTGTCCGGCAACGGCAACTCCCGTGGGTCCGTGGACGACGTCCTGGTCGCCGACCCGCTCGCCGAGCCGGCGCCGGACCACGACCCGCTGGTCACCGAGACCCTCGAGGAAGCGGTCGCCGAGGACCAGGACCCGGCCGAGGCCCTGCGCAGCACGCTGAAGAGCCAGTTCGGCGACTGGTACGTGATCCACTCCTACGCGGGCTACGAGAACAAGGTGAAGACCAACCTCGAGTCCCGGATCACGTCGCTGGACATGGAGGACTACATCTTCCAGATCGAGGTGCCCACCGAGGAGGTCACCGAGATCAAGAACGGCAAGCGGACCCAGGTCAACCGCAAGAAGCTGCCCGGGTACCTGCTCGTCCGGATGGACCTCAACGACGAGTCGTGGGGCGCTGTGCGCAACACCCCCGGCGTCACCGGCTTCGTCGGCGCGACCTCCAAGCCCTCCCCGCTGAGCATCGACGAGGTCGTGAACCTCCTCGTCACCGCGATCCCGGAGACCTCCGCCGCCGCGACCGAGACGGCTCCCGCCGCCAGCCCGGCCGCCGTCGCCGAGTTCGAGGTCGGCGAGTCCGTCACCGTCATGGACGGGCCGTTCGCGACGCTGCCGGCCACCATCAACGAGATCAACCCCGAGCAGCAGAAGCTGCAGGTGCTGGTCTCGATCTTCGGCCGCGAGACCCCGGTCGAGCTGTCGTTCACGCAGGTCTCCAAGATCTGAACCCCGTCGCCCCCCAGCGCTCGTAAACTCGCACTGGGGCCCTGCGACGGGGCCATCTCCATCCCGTCACGAAGAAGGAAGTCATGCCCCCCAGGAAGCGGTTGACCGCGGTCATCAAGCTCCAGATCAAGGCCGGCGCGGCCACCCCTGCGCCGCCCGTGGGTCCGGCGCTCGGCCAGCACGGCGTCAACATCATGGAGTTCTGCAAGGCCTACAACGCCGCGACCGAGTCGCAGCGTGGGGACATCGTCCCCGTGGAGATCTCGGTCTTCGAGGACCGGTCCTTCACCTTCATCACCAAGACGCCGCCGGCAGCCCGCATGCTGCTGAAGGCCGCCGGTGTGGAGAAGGGCTCGGGCGAGCCGCACAAGACCAAGGTCGCCACCGTCACCCGTGACCAGGTCCGCGAGATCGCCACGGTCAAGATGGAGGACCTGAACGCGAACGACCTCGACCAGGCCGAAAAGATCATCGCCGGCACCGCCCGGTCGATGGGCATCACGGTCAAGTGAAGGACCCTCTCGCCCCCCGCCACGAGCGAGCTCGCGGCGGGGCCCTGCGAGAGGGCCGTTCCACCACGTAGTCGTGGGAGGGCCTTCGCCGGCCCGTTCACCACATGACCCCCCGGTAGCGGGGGAGAGGAGCACCACCATGGCGAAGCACGGGAAGAACTACCGCAAGGTCGCCGAGCTGGTCGACCAGGACTCGCTGTACAGCCCGCTGCAGGCCGCGGGGCTGGCCAAGCAGACCTCGACCACCAAGTACGACGCGACCGTCGAGGTCGCGATCCGCCTCGGCGTCGACCCCCGCAAGGCCGACCAGATGGTCCGCGGCACGGTCAACCTGCCGCACGGCACCGGCAAGACCGCCCGCGTCATCGTCTTCGCCACCGGCGACAAGGCCGCCGAGGCCACCGCCGCCGGCGCCGACGTCGTGGGCGCCGAGGACCTGATCGAGCGCATCCAGGGCGGCTTCCTGGACTTCGACGCCGCGATCGCGACCCCGGACCAGATGGCCAAGGTCGGCCGGATCGCCCGCATCCTCGGCCCCCGTGGCCTGATGCCGAACCCGAAGACCGGCACGGTGACCCCCGACGTCACCAAGGCCGTCAACGACATCAAGGGCGGGAAGATCAACTTCCGCGTCGACAAGCAGGCCAACCTGCACCTGGTGATCGGCAAGGCCTCCTTCGACGAGACCAAGCTGGTGGAGAACTACGCCGCCGCCCTCGACGAGGTGCTCCGCGCCAAGCCGTCCGCGGCCAAGGGCCGGTACCTGCGCAAGGTCACCGTCTCCACCACCATGGGCCCGGGCATCCCGGTCGACCCGAACCGCACGCGCAACCTGACCGTCGACGAGGTCAACGCCTGACGAAGGACCTCGTTCTCCTCACCCCTCGCACGCTCGGGGCGAGCCTCTGAACGAGGCCTGACCGAACGGCGCCGTCCCCCTGGGGCGGCGCCGTTCGGCGTTCCCGGGCCGGTGGCGCCGGGTCCTGTGGCCCGTGTACCCTTCTCGCTGTTCCCCCCAAGACCGCTGGTCGTCGCACGTCCGCGTGTGATCGAAGGTCCGGACACCGGACGTCCTGCGCAGGTGGACGGCTCGACGAACGCGTCGTGGCACGGGCTGAGCGCCCGCATCCGCGGCCCGTCCCTCGCCCCGTGCGCCCTGCGCCGGGGCGTTCCTCGTCTCCGGGCCCGATCACCCGCAGCACGCGCCGCCGGTGGTCGCCCGACAGACGAGAGGAGGCCCATGCCCACGCAGGCGAAGGCCGCGGTGATCGAGGAGATCACCGAGCGGTTCCAGAACTCCAGTGCGGCCGTGCTCACCGAGTACCGCGGGCTCACCGTGGCGCAGCTGACCACGCTGCGCCGTGACCTCGGTGCGGGCAGCAGCTACGCCGTCGTCAAGAACACCCTGACGAAGCGGGCGGCGGACGCGGTCGGTCACTCCGACCTCGCCCCGCTGCTCACCGGCCCCACCGCGATCGCCTTCATCGAGGGCGACCCGGTCGTGGCGGCCAAGGCCATCCGCGACTTCGCGAAGGCCAACCCGCTCCTGGTCGTCAAGGGCGGCGTGGTCGAGGGCCGCACGGTCGACGCAGCCGAGGTCATCCGCCTCGCCGACGTCGAGTCCCGTGAGGTCCTGCTGGCCAAGCTGGCCGGCGCCATGAAGGGCAACCTGACCAAGGCCGCCGGGCTGTTCCAGGCCCCGCTGTCGCAGGTCGCCCGGCTGGCCGCCGCGCTGCAGGAGAAGAAGGAGGCGGCCGGCGAGAGCCTGCCCGCCGCCGACGCCCCTGCCGCCGACGACGCCGCGACCGACGACGTCACCGTTGCTGCTGACACCACCCCCGACACGACCGATGCTGCCGCGGACACCGCGGTCAGCACCGACTGAACCCCCTAGGAGACACCCATGGCCAAGCTTTCCTCCGACGAGCTCCTCGACGCCTTCAAGGAGATGACGCTCCTGGAGCTGTCTGACTTCGTGAAGCAGTTCGAGACGACCTTCGACGTCACCGCCGCTGCCCCCGTGGCCGTCGCGGCTGCCGGTCCGGCCGGCCCCGCTGCCGAGGCCCCCGTCGAGCAGGACGAGTTCGACGTCATCCTCGAGGCTGCCGGCGACAAGAAGATCCAGGTCATCAAGGAGGTGCGCACGCTGACCTCGCTCGGCCTCAAGGAGGCCAAGGACCTGGTCGACAACGCGCCGAAGCCGGTGCTGGAGAAGGTCGCCAAGGACGCTGCCGAGAAGGCCAAGGCCTCCCTCGAGGGCGCCGGCGCCACCGTCACCGTCAAGTGACCCCCCTCCCGGTGGCCCAGGCCGCCGGGGCCCCGGCACTCGCCGGGTAGCACCACCCGCACGCCCGACAGGGGCCGTTCCACTCCGGTGGAGCGGCCCCTGTCCGCGTCCCCGACCAGTCGCGGCGACCCGCCGGAGTCCACTGCCCCCGTCTGCCGGCGCCCGGCGTGGCTGCTCGACGCGGGCCCCGGCACTGGCATCATCGGTGATCGAGAGCACTCCTCGTCGCCCCCGGTGCGGGGTGCGGCGGCTGGTCCGCCCGCACGCGACGCCCCGCCACGGCTCCCCCTCCGGAGGTGGCCCCGGCTCCGTCGCCCAGCGACGTGGACAGCGGCGCCCAGCAGGGGTAGGGTCTCCTGTTGCGCTGCCCTCTGACTGCCCACCCCGCCGACGTGGGTCACCAGAGGTGCCCGGACCCCACGACGTCCTCCGCCCGGACGACGTCGACCGGCCACCTCGTGCTGACCTCCCCGGCGGTGTCCGGCCGAAGCGGTCAGCCTCGCCGATACCGACGACGACCCAGGACGAAAAGCACCCGCCCGCACGTCGTGAGGTCCTTGGAAGGACGCATCTTGGCAGGCTCTCGCCCCACCAGCACCACCACCACTGATCCCAGCACCACCCCGGTCGACGTCCAGGTCGGTCCCCGCACCGGCGGCGCCGCCCAGCTCAAGACCCCCGGTGCCCCGCTCCGCGTCTCGTTCGCCAAGATCCAGGAGCCCCTCGAGGTCCCGGACCTGCTCGCGCTGCAGACCGCCTCCTTCGAGTGGCTGGTGGGCAGCCCGGCGTGGAAGGCCACCCTCGCCCCCGAGGACCAGGCCGACGCCGTCGGCGGTCTCGCGGAGATCCTTGAGGAGATCTCCCCGATCGAGGACTTCAGCGGTTCGATGTCGCTGTCCTTCTCCAACCCGCGCTTCGAGGACGTCAAGGCGTCCCTCGAGGAGTGCAAGGACAAGGACATGACGTACGCGGCGCCGCTGTTCGTCACCGCCGAGTTCATGAACAACACCACCGGCGAGATCAAGAGCCAGACGGTGTTCATGGGCGACTTCCCGGTCATGACGAGCAAGGGCACGTTCGTCATCAACGGCACCGAACGCGTCGTCGTCTCCCAGCTGGTCCGTTCCCCGGGCGTCTACTTCGACAAGACCCTGGACAAGACGTCGGACAAGGACGTCTACAGCGCCAAGGTCATCCCCAGCCGCGGTGCGTGGCTGGAGTTCGACGTCGACAAGCGCGACACCGTCGGCGTCCGGATCGACCGCAAGCGGCGTCAGCCGGTCAGCGTGCTGCTCAAGGCGCTCGGCTGGAGCGAGGACCGCATCCGCGAGCACTTCCAGTGGTCGCCCACCATGCTGGCCACGCTGGAGAAGGACCACATCGCCGGCCAGGACGAGGCGCTGCTGGACATCTACCGCAAGCTGCGCCCGGGCGAGCCGCCGACGCGTGAGTCCGCGCAGGCGCTGCTGGAGAACCTCTTCTTCAACCCCAAGCGCTACGACCTGGCCAGGGTCGGTCGCTACAAGGTGAACAAGAAGCTCCAGGTGGGGGTCGCCCAGGGCACCTCGACGCTGACCGAGGACGACATCGTCGCCACGATCGAGTACGTCGTGCGTCTGCACGCCGGCGAGCCCGACTTCGACGTCGACGAC
>NZ_JAAGWH010000052.1 GCF_010682105.1 Modestobacter muralis
ATCGACCACTTCGGCAACCGCCGGCTGCGCACCGTGGGCGAGCTGATCCAGAACCAGATCCGGGTCGGCCTCTCCCGCATGGAGCGCGTGGTCCGCGAGCGGATGACGACCCAGGACGTCGAGGCGATCACGCCGCAGACACTGATCAACATCCGGCCGGTCGTCGCCTCCATCAAGGAGTTCTTCGGCACCAGCCAGCTCTCGCAGTTCATGGACCAGACCAACCCGCTCGCGGGCCTGACCCACAAGCGCCGCCTGTCGGCGCTGGGCCCGGGTGGTCTGTCCCGTGAGCGTGCGGGCATGGAGGTCCGCGACGTGCACCCCAGCCACTACGGCCGGATGTGCCCGATCGAGACGCCGGAAGGCCCGAACATCGGCCTGATCGGCTCGCTGTCCTCCTTCGCCCGGGTGAACCCCTTCGGCTTCATCGAGACGCCGTACCGCAAGGTCGAGAACGGCACCGTCACCGACCAGATCGACTACCTGACCGCGGACGAGGAGGACCGGTTCGTCGTCGCCCAGGCCAACTCGCCGCTGGACGCCAACAACCGGTTCGCCGAGGACCTGGTCCTGGTGCGCACCAAGGGCGGCGAGACCACCGACCTCACGCCGGAGAACGTCGACTACATGGACGTCTCGCCGCGGCAGATGACCTCGGTCGCCACCGCGATGATCCCGTTCCTAGAGCACGACGACGCGAACCGCGCCCTGATGGGCGCGAACATGCAGCGTCAGGCCGTCCCGCTGCTGCGCAGCGAGGCACCGCTGGTCGGCACCGGCATGGAGCTGAACGCCGCCGTCGACGCCGGTGACGTCGTGGTGGCCGAGAAGGCCGGTGTGGTCGAGGACTCCACCGCCGACTACGTCACCGTCATGGCCGACGACGGGACCCGGCAGACCTACCGGCTGCTGAAGTTTCAGCGCTCGAACCAGGGCACCTCGATCAACCAGAACCCGGTGGTCGAGGAGGGCCAGCGGGTCGAGGCCGGTCAGGTCATCGCCGACGGTCCCTGCACCGACGAGGGTGAGATGGCGCTGGGCAAGAACCTGCTCGTCGCCTTCATGCCCTGGGAGGGTCACAACTACGAGGACGCGATCATCCTGTCGCAGCGCCTCGTGCAGGACGACGTCCTGTCCTCGATCCACATCGAGGAGTTCGAGGTCGACGCCCGCGACACCAAGCTGGGCGCCGAAGAGATCACCCGGGACATCCCGAACGTCTCCGAGGAGGTCCTCGCCGACCTCGACGAGCGCGGGATCATCCGGATCGGTGCCGAGGTCGTCCCCGGCGACATCCTCGTCGGCAAGGTCACGCCCAAGGGCGAGACCGAGCTGACCCCCGAGGAGCGCCTGCTGCGGGCCATCTTCGGTGAGAAGGCCCGCGAGGTCCGCGACACGTCGCTGAAGGTCAAGCACGGCGAGTCCGGCAAGGTCATCGGCGTCCGCGTGTTCTCCCGCGAGGACGGCGACGAGCTGCCCGCCGGCGTGAACGAGCTCATCCGGGTCTACGTGGCCCAGATGCGCAAGATCAGCGACGGCGACAAGCTGGCCGGCCGCCACGGCAACAAGGGCGTCATCTCCAAGATCCTCCCGCAGGAGGACATGCCGTTCCTCGAGGACGGCACCCCGGTCGACATCGTGCTCAACCCGCTGGGCGTGCCCGGCCGGATGAACGTCGGCCAGGTCCTGGAGATGCACCTCGGGTGGATCGCCAAGCAGGGCTGGCAGGTCGAGGGCACCCCGGAGTGGGCCGCCAAGATCCCCGGCGCCGCACGGCAGGCCGCTCCCGGCACCCGTACCGCCACGCCGGTGTTCGACGGCGCTCGCGAGGAGGAGCTCATCGGCCTGCTCGGCTCGACCACCCCGAACCGGGACGGCGAGCGGATGGTCAAGGAGACCGGCAAGGCCCGGCTGTTCGACGGTCGTTCCGGGGAGCCCTACCCCGAGCCGATCGCCGTGGGCTACGTCTACATCCTGAAGCTGCTGCACCTGGTCGACGACAAGATCCACGCTCGCTCCACGGGTCCATACTCGATGATCACGCAGCAGCCGCTGGGTGGTAAGGCGCAGTTCGGTGGCCAGCGCTTCGGCGAGATGGAGTGCTGGGCGATGCAGGCCTACGGCGCCGCGTACGCGCTGCAGGAGCTGCTCACCATCAAGTCCGACGACATCCTCGGCCGCGTGAAGGTCTACGAGGCCATCGTCAAGGGCGAGAACATCCCCGAGCCGGGCATCCCCGAGTCGTTCAAGGTGTTGCTCAAGGAGCTCCAGTCGCTCTGCCTGAACGTGGAGGTCCTCTCCAGCGACGGCAACGCGATCGAGCTGCGCGACACCGACGACGAGGTCTTCCGGGCCGCGGAGGAGCTGGGCATCGACCTGTCCCGCCGCGAGCCGTCGTCCGTCGAGGACGTCTGATCGGTCGCCGGCCGGCCCCGCACCCCGGGGCCGGCCGGCGTCCCCGACACACAGCATTGATTGCAGTAACTAGCCCCTGAAAGGGGTCACAGAGTGCTCGACGTGAACTTCTTCGACGAACTGCGCATCGGCCTTGCCAGCGGAGACGACATCCGCCAGTGGTCACACGGCGAGGTGAAGAAGCCCGAGACCATCAACTACCGCACCCTCCGTCCGGAGAAGGACGGTCTCTTCTGCGAGAAGATCTTCGGTCCCACCCGGGACTGGGAGTGCTACTGCGGCAAGTACAAGCGCGTCCGCTTCAAGGGCATCATCTGCGAGCGCTGCGGCGTCGAGGTCACCCGCGCCAAGGTGCGTCGTGAGCGGATGGGTCACATCGAGCTGGCCGCGCCGGTCACCCACATCTGGTTCTTCAAGGGCGTGCCCTCGCGCCTGGGCTACCTGCTCGACCTGGCGCCCAAGGACCTCGAGAAGATCATCTACTTCGCGGCCTACATGATCACCTCCGTCGACGACGAGGCGCGTCACCGCGACCTGCCGACCGTCGAGGCCGAGATCAGCGCCGAGAAGTCCAACCTTGAGGGGCGTCGCGACGCCGACGTGGAGGCCCGCCAGCAGAAGCTGGAGGCCGACCTCGCCGAGCTCGAGGCCGAGGGTGCCAAGTCCGACGTGCGCCGCAAGGTGCGCGAGGGCGGCGAGCGCGAGATGCGCCAGCTGCGCGACCGGGCCCAGCGCGAGATCGACCGCCTCGACGAGGTGATGGACACCTTCCGCAAGCTGCAGGTCAAGGACCTCATCGCCGACGAGGGCCTCTACCGCGAGCTGCGCGACCGCTTCGGTGAGTACTTCGAGGGCGGCATGGGTGCTGCGGCACTGCAGAAGCTGCTCGCCGGCTTCGACCTCGACGCCGAGGCCATCTCCCTGCGCGAGACCATCCGCAGCGGCAAGGGCCAGCGCAAGCTGCGCGCGCTCAAGCGGCTCAAGGTCGTGGCGGCGTTCCAGCAGACCGCGAACTCGCCCATGGGCATGGTGCTCGACTGCGTCCCGGTCATCCCGCCGGACCTGCGCCCGATGGTGCAGCTCGACGGTGGCCGCTTCGCCACCAGCGACATGAACGACCTGTACCGCCGGGTGATCAACCGCAACAACCGGCTCAAGCGCCTGCTCGACCTGGGTGCGCCGGAGATCATCGTCAACAACGAGAAGCGGATGCTCCAGGAGTCCGTGGACGCGCTGTTCGACAACGGTCGTCGCGGCCGCCCGGTCACCGGTCCCGGCAACCGCCCGCTGAAGTCCCTTTCCGACCTGCTCAAGGGCAAGCAGGGCCGGTTCCGCCAGAACCTGCTGGGCAAGCGCGTCGACTACTCCGGCCGTTCGGTCATCGTCGTCGGCCCGCAGCTGAAGCTGCACCAGTGCGGTCTGCCCAAGCAGATGGCCCTGGAGCTCTTCAAGCCCTTCGTCATGAAGCGGCTCGTGGACCTCAACCACGCGCAGAACATCAAGTCCGCCAAGCGGATGGTGGAGCGCGCGCGGCCGGTCGTGTGGGACGTGCTCGAGGAGGTCATCACCGAGCACCCGGTGCTGCTGAACCGTGCACCCACGCTGCACCGTCTGGGCATCCAGGCCTTCGAGCCCCAGCTGGTCGAGGGCAAGGCCATCCAGATCCACCCGCTGGTCTGCACCGCGTTCAACGCGGACTTCGACGGTGACCAGATGGCGGTGCACCTGCCGCTGTCGGCCGAGGCGCAGGCCGAGGCCCGCATCCTCATGCTGTCGAGCAACAACATCCTGAGCCCGGCCGACGGTCGTCCGATCACCGCGCCGACCCAGGACATGGTGCTGGGCATCTACCACCTGACGACCCTCGCGGCGTCGGTGGACGTGCCCGAGGGCGAGCGGGCCCGGGCGTACTCCACGACCGCCGAGGCGATCATGGCGTTCGACCAGGGCACCCTGGGTCTGCAGGAGCGGGTCACGATCCGTCTGTCGGAGGTCTTCGGCGTCGACAACGGCCCGAACGACCCCTGGGAGGCCCCCGAGGGCTGGGAGCCCGGCACGCCGGCGCTCATCTCCACCAGCCTGGGCCGGGTCCTGTTCAACGAGGCCCTGCCGGAGGACTACCCCTTCGTCAACTACCAGGTGCCCAAGAAGGCCCTCGGCGCGATCGTCAACGACCTCGCCGAGCGCTACCCCAAGGTCCAGGTGGCAGCGACGCTGGACGCCCTGAAGGCGGCCGGTTTCCGCTGGGCGACCCGCTCGGGCGTCACGATCGCGATCGACGACGTCGTCACCCCGCCGGTCAAGGCCCAGATCCTCGAGCGTCACGAGGAGGAGGCCCGCAAGATCGAGCGTCAGTACGACCGCGGTGTCATCACCGACGCCGAGCGCCGTTCCGAGCTCATCGAGATCTGGACCCGCGCCCGGGCCGAGGTCAGCCAGGCCATGGTGGACAACTTCCCGACCACCAACCCGGTCTGGGTCATGGTCAACTCCGGTGCCCGCGGCAACATGATGCAGATCAGCCAGATCGCCGGCATGCGTGGCCTGGTGGCCAACCCCAAGGGCGAGATCATCCCGCGGCCGATCAAGGCCAACTTCCGGGAGGGTCTGTCCGTGCTGGAGTACTTCATCTCCACGCACGGCGCCCGCAAGGGCCTGGCCGACACCGCGCTCCGCACAGCCGACTCCGGCTACCTCACCCGCCGGCTGGTCGACGTCTCGCAGGACGTCATCATCCGCGAGGAGGACTGCGGCACCGAGCGCGGCGTGATCATGCCGATCGGCACCCTGGTCGACGGCAAGGTCACCCGGGACGCCCACGTGGAGACCAGCGTGTACGCACGTGCGCTGGCCGCCGACGTGGTCGCCGAGGACGGCACGGTCATCGCGCCGGCCAACGCCGACCTGGGTGACGTGCTCATCGCCCAGCTCGTCGACGCCGGTGTCGCGGAGGTCAAGGTCCGCTGCGTGCTCACCTGTGAGTCGCTGCTCGGCACCTGCGCCACCTGCTACGGCCGGTCGCTGGCCTCCGGTCACCTGGTGGACGTCGGTGAGGCCGTCGGCATCATCGCGGCCCAGTCGATCGGCGAGCCCGGCACCCAGCTGACGATGCGCACCTTCCACACCGGTGGTGTGGCCGGTGCCGACATCACGCACGGTCTGCCGCGTGTGGTGGAGCTCTTCGAGGCCCGCGTCCCCAAGGGCAAGGCCCCGATCGCCGAGCTGGCCGGCACCGTCCGGATCGAGGACGGCGAGCAGTTCCGCAAGCTCACCATCACCCCGGACGACGGCTCGGACGAGGTCGTCTACGAGAAGATGTCGCGCCGGTCGCGGCTCCGCGTGGAGGACGGCGGTCACGTCGAGGTCGGCGAGCAGCTGACCGAGGGTGCCGTCGACCCGCACGAGGTGCTGCGGATCATGGGCCCGCGTGAGGTGCAGCTGCACCTCGTCCGCGAGGTCCAGGAGGTCTACCGCAGCCAGGGCGTGTCGATCCACGACAAGCACATCGAGGTGATCATCCGCCAGATGCTGAAGCGGGTGACCATCATCGACTCGGGCGCGACGGAGTTCCTGCCCGGTGCGCTGGTCGAGCGGACCCTCTTCGAGACCGAGAACCGTCGGGTCGTCTCCGAGGGTGGCGAGCCGGCCTCGGCCCGCCCGGTCCTGATGGGGATCACCAAGGCGTCGCTGGCGACGGAGTCGTGGCTGTCGGCCGCCTCCTTCCAGGAGACGACCAAGGTGCTCACCGACGCCGCGATCCAGGGCAAGAGCGACAGCCTGCTGGGGCTCAAGGAGAACGTGATCATCGGCAAGCTCATCCCGGCCGGTACCGGGATCAGCCGCTACCGCAACATCACGGTCGAGCCGACCGAGGAGGCACGCGCCGCGGTCTACACCATGGCCGGCTACGACGACGGGCAGTACTACAGCCCCGACGTCTTCGGTCAGGGCACGGGCGAGGCTGTCCGGCTCGAGGAGTACGACTGGCGCTGATGCGCTGAGTGAGTGACAGAAGGGCCCCGTCGACCTCGGTCGGCGGGGCCCTTCTGCGTGCACTGTGGTGTCACGTGACGGAACCGCACTGGTGTCCCAGAGCGGCAGCGGGTCAGCCCGCCAGGCGTCGCATGGTCTCGACGGTGCGCAGGCGCCCCTCCCGGCTGTCGTCCAGCGGCTGGAGCACCAGCGTGGTCACCCCGGCCTCGGCGAAGGCGGCGATCCGCTCGGCGACGTGGGACTCCGGCCCGATGAGGGACGTCGCCCGGACCAGCTCCTCGGGCACGGCCGCAGCCGCCTCCGCCGTCCGTCCGGCCAGGTACAGGTCCTGGATGGTCTCGGCCTCGGCCTCGTAGCCGTAGCGGCGGGCCAGGTCGTTGTAGAAGTTGCGGCCCTTGGCGCCCATCCCGCCCACGTAGAGCGCGATCCCCGGGCGCACCGCGTCGACCAGGTGGTCGACGTCCGCACCGACGGCCACCGGGACGCCGACGACGACGTCGAGGTCACCCAGCGCCGGGTCGCGCCGGGCCCGGCCTGCGGCCAGTGCGGGGCCCCACACGTCGGCCGCGCGCTCGGGGTGGAAGAGGATCGGCTCCCAGCCCTCGGCGATCTCCGCGGCCAGCTCGACGTTCTTCGGGCCCAGTGCCGCCAGCAGCACCGGGACCCGCTCGCGCACCGGGGTGTTGATCAGCTTCAGCGGCTTGCCCAGTCCGGTGCCCTGGTCGGCCGGCAGGGGGACGGTGTACTTCGGGCCCTCGTGGACCAGTCGCTCCCGCCGCCACACCTGACGGCAGATCTCGACGATCTCCCGGGTGCGCTGCAGTGGCGCGTCGTAGGGGACGCCGTGCCAGCCCTCGACCACCTGCGGCCCCGAGGCGCCCAGCCCCAGCGTGAACCGGCCGCCGGAGACGTGGTCCAGGCCGGCGGCGGTCATCGCCATCAGGGCCGGGGTGCGGCTGTAGATCGGCAGGATGCCGCTCATCAGCTCGACCCGCTCGGTCACCGCAGCCAGGTAGCCCAGCTGGCTCACCGCGTCGAACGTGTACACCTCGGCGACGCTGACGACGTCGAGGCCGGCGGACTCGAGGTCGCGGACCTCCTCCGCCGTCTGGCTGAAGTCCCCGGCATAGCTGGCCTGGATCCCGATCCGCATGGCCGGACGCTACCGGGCACCCACCCCGGCCACCGGCCCGGCGGCGGGGGAGGGGACCGCCCTACAGGGCGCGGACGGCCCCCACGACGTGCGTGACGACGCGGACCCCGTCGACGTCCCGCGGCACCCGGCCGTCGGTGTCGGCCTCGGTCAGGTCGACCCGGACGACGTAGTCGGCGTCCTGGCGCGCCAGCCCGACGCCGGCGACGCCGGGGTCGGCTGCGAAGCGGGCAGCCAGCGTGCTCTTGGCGGCCCGGGCGGAGGCGCGGTCGGTCATGCCCCCATGGTGCCCCGGTGCGCGCCCCCTGCCCAGGGGGAGGGCCTCCCACTCACACGCTCGTGGCCGGACCCCGCAGGCGGCCGAGCGGTGGGTGCCGCCTGCTCAACCGGCGACCCAGGTGACCCCGAGGCCGGCCAGCACGGTGGCCAGCGGGTTGGCGAAGGTGACCCCTCCGCCGGCGCTGCCGCCCTCGGTGGAGCCGGCGAACAACAGCCCCACCGGTGCCCGGTCGCGGGTGCGCCAGATGACCGAGCCGCTGTCCCCGCCGGCGCTGAAGCCGCCGCTCAGCCCCTCGACCTCCACCTGGTCGTCGAAGGTGTGGACGCCGTCGTCGTACTGCACGCCCACCCCGTCGACCTCGACCGCGGTGATGCGTCCACGGGTGTGCCCCGTGGTCCGCCCGACCTTCTCCACCAGCTCGTCGGGGTCGACGTCGTCGGGGGCGGCCACCTGTCCCCGCAGGGCGCCACCCGGGTAGCCGGCCGGGTCGGCCGCCACGCCTGCGTCCAGCGCGGCGACCGCGGCGTCGACCAGGGTGCCGGGCCCGTCGCCGAAGGGCACGAAGCCCGCCAGTCGACCGATGCGGTCCGCGTTCCGCCCGCCGTCGGCGATGCCGGGCTGCAGCACCGGGTCCCCGAGGGCCGCGGCCCCGCTGTCGGCCAGCACGTGGCTGTTGCTCAGCACCAGCAGCCCGTCGGTGCCGGGGCGGCGGACAAAGCCGCCCAGGGTGCCGGCCGTGACGTCGGAGTGGCCGACCGACAGCCCCGGACGCAGCGGCCGGACCCGGCGCTGCAACTCCTCCGGGGCGGAGGGGTCCGGCGACGACAACAGCCGCACCGTCCCGATCACCCGGACGTCGACCTCTGCCAGCGCGGCGTCGTCCAGCCCGGCCAGGACGATGTCGGCGTCCCGCTGGTCGATCAGCCGGATGGCCAGGTGCACCTGCTCGGGCGCCACCGGGCGCAGCCCGAGGGCGACTCCGCTCCAGCGGGTGGCTCCCTCGACGGAGCTGGCGACCACGCCCCCGGGCGGTGACTCGCTGAGGCGCCGGGAGAGGCGTGCCTTGAGTTCGCGGGCGGTGTCGGGGAGCACGGGGTACCTCCGGGCAGCAGCGGGACGTGAGCAGTTCGCCACCGACGGTAGGGCCGGGCACCGACAGGAGCGACGCGGACGAGGGAGGCCGGTCCCGGGACGGCCGCACCGGGGCCCGGTCGGTGTACGTTCCCGGCGGGCCCGGTGGAGACCGCCGGCGCCCGGGAATGGGCCACCGCCACCGGCGGTTGGCACCCAGCAGACCGGTGAGCCCGGTGCGCGGACCACATGTCGACCCGGCTTTGACCGGGTCGGGACGGCCGGGTACTGTGGTCAGCTGTGCCCAGGATGACTGGGCCTGCTCCTGTTCGTGGTGCACCTGAGCGTCCGTCGGTCTCCGGATCGACAGAGCGCCGGGGGTCATCTCCCGCCTGACGGCGGGGCCGCTGCAAGGCGGGGTGACCGGCACCGAGCGAGGGGTGCGGAGTCCGGTCGAGTCAGTCGGCTGGTTCTCGGGTCGGGCGACACGCCCGACCTCGGGGGCCGGAGGCGGTCCTCCGGGCCCGTCGGCCGGGTGACCGGGCACGCATCGAGCACCGCACCACATCCACAGCACGACCCAGCGCAGGTAGGAGATCCAGGCCACCCATGCCCACGATCAACCAGCTGGTCCGCAAGGGCCGCGAGGACAAGGTCGAGAAGACCAAGACCCCGGCGTTGAAGAGCTCTCCTCAACGCCGTGGGGTGTGCACCCGCGTGTACACGACGACGCCGAAGAAGCCGAACTCTGCGCTGCGCAAGGTCGCTCGTGTCCGGCTCACCAGTGGCGTCGAGGTGACCGCGTACATCCCGGGTGTCGGGCACAACCTGCAGGAGCACTCGATGGTGCTCGTGCGTGGTGGCCGCGTGAAGGACCTCCCCGGCGTCCGGTACAAGATCATCCGCGGCTCGCTGGACACCCAGGGCGTCCGTGGCCGCAAGCAGGCGCGCAGCAAGTACGGCGCGAAGAAGGAGAAGAGCTAATGCCTCGCAAGGGCCCCGCGCCGAAGCGTCCGCTGGTCATCGACCCGGTCTTCCAGTCCCAGCTGGTCACCCAGCTGGTGAACAAGGTGCTCGTCGACGGCAAGCGCTCGATCGCCGAGGCGATCGTGTACGGCGCCCTCGAGGGTGTCCGTGCCAAGGCCGACACCGACCCCGTGGTCGTCCTCAAGCGCGCGCTGGACAACGTCAAGCCCGCCCTCGAGGTCCGCAGCCGCCGTGTCGGTGGCGCGACGTACCAGGTGCCGATCGAGGTCCGTCCCTCCCGCAGCACGACGCTCGGCCTGCGCTGGCTCATCCAGTACAGCCGCGCCCGTCGCGAGAAGACGATGACCGAGCGGCTCATGAACGAGCTCCTGGACGCCAGCAACGGCCTCGGTGCCGCCGTGAAGCGTCGTGAGGACACCCACAAGATGGCCGAGTCGAACAAGGCCTTCGCGCACTACCGCTGGTGACGACAGTCCATCAGCAGCCGCTGCCCGCGGTGACCCCGGGCGACCCCCGGACACCGTGCACGGACCAGAACGAAGAGGAGTGAATGATGGCCCAGAACCAGGACCAACTGGCCAGGACCCGCAACATCGGGATCATGGCGCACATCGACGCCGGCAAGACGACGACGACCGAGCGGATCCTCTTCTACACCGGTATCAACTACAAGATCGGTGAAGTCCACGACGGCGCTGCCACGATGGACTGGATGGAGCAGGAGCAGGAGCGCGGCATCACCATCACGTCGGCCGCGACGAAGTGCACCTGGAACGACCACGACATCAACATCATCGACACCCCTGGGCACGTCGACTTCACCGTCGAGGTGGAGCGGTCGCTGCGGGTGCTCGACGGTGCGGTCGCGGTCTACGACGGTGTCGCCGGTGTCGAGCCGCAGACCGAGCAGGTCTGGCGGCAGGCGGAGAAGTACAGCGTCCCGCGCATGTGCTTCGTCAACAAGCTCGATCGCACGGGTGCCGACTTCTTCCGCTGCGTCGACATGATGATCGAGCGGCTGAACGCCAACGCGCTGGTGCTGCAGCTGCCGATCGGTGCCGAGGCCGACTTCATCGGCGTCGTCGACCTGGTCCGCATGAAGGCCCTCACCTGGCGCGGTGAGACCAAGATGGGCGAGGACTACGCCATCGAGGACATCCCCGCCGAGCTGGCCGAGCAGGCCGCGGAGTACCGCGAGAAGCTCCTCGAGAACATCGCGGACTTCGACGACTCGCTGATGGAGGACTACCTCGCCGGCGAGGAGATCGCCGTCGACCGGCTCAAGGCCGCCATCCGCAAGGCGACCATCGCCGGTCAGGTGAACCCGGTCCTGACCGGCACCGCGTTCAAGAACAAGGGCGTCCAGCCCCTGCTCGACGCCGTGGTGGACTACCTGCCCAGCCCGCTGGACATCGAGGCCATCGTCGGCACCGCCCTCGACGGCGAGACCGAGGTCCTGCGGCACGCCGACGAGAACGAGCCGTTCTCCGCGCTGGCCTTCAAGATCCAGACCGATCAGCACCTCGGCAAGCTCACCTACATCCGGGTCTACTCCGGCAAGCTCGACGCGGGCTCCCCGGTGCTGAACAGCACCAAGGACCGCAAGGAGCGGGTCGGCAAGATCTACCAGATGCACGCGAACAAGCGTGAGGAGCGGGCCGGTGTCGGCGCCGGCGAGATCGTCGCCGTCAACGGCATGAAGAACACGACGACGGGTGACACCCTCTGCGACCCGCAGAAGCCGGTCATCCTCGAGTCGATGACCTTCCCCGCGCCGGTCATCTCGGTCGCCATCGAGCCGAAGACGAAGAGCGACCAGGAGAAGCTGGGCACGGCCATCCAGAAGCTGGCCGAGGAGGACCCGACGTTCCAGGTCCGCCTCGACGAGGAGACCGGTCAGACGGTCATCTCCGGCATGGGTGAGCTGCACCTGGAGATCCTGGTCGACCGCATGCGGCGCGAGTTCAACGTCGAGGCGAACGTCGGCAAGCCGCAGGTGGCCTACCGCGAGACGATCCGCAAGGCCGTCGAGCGCTACGACTACACGCACAAGAAGCAGACGGGTGGCTCCGGCCAGTTCGCCAAGGTGCAGATCGCTCTCGAGCCCCTCGTGATGACCGCCGACTCGGCGACCTACGAGTTCGAGAACAAGGTCACCGGTGGTCGCATCCCGCGGGAGTACATCCCGTCGGTCGACCAGGGCATGCAGGACGCCATGCAGTACGGCATCCTCGCGGGCTACCCGATGGTCGGCGTCAAGGCCTCCCTGCTCGACGGTGCGTACCACGAGGTCGACTCCTCGGAGATGGCCTTCAAGATCGCCGGCTCGATCGCCTTCAAGGAGGCGGCGCGCAAGGCGAGCCCGGCCCTGCTCGAGCCGCTCATGGCCGTCGAGGTCGTCACGCCCGAGGACAACATGGGCGACGTCATCGGCGACCTGAACTCCCGCCGCGGCACCATCCAGGCGATGGAGGAGCGCTCCGGCGCCCGAGTTGTCAAGGCGCTGGTCCCGCTGTCGGAGATGTTCGGCTACGTGGGTGACCTGCGCAGCCGCACCCAGGGACGGGCGAGCTACACCATGGTGTTCGACACCTACGCTGAGGTTCCTGCCAACGTCGCCAAGGAGATCATCGCCAAGGCGACTGGCGAATAACCAGTCGGTCGGCCGCGGGTGAGAGCCCGCGGCCGGCGAGTACCGCCCGCACCCCCAGACACGCGCACGACTGCGAAGACACGGAGAGAGGATCCCAGTGGCCAAGGCCAAGTTCGAGCGGACCAAGCCGCACGTCAACATCGGCACCATCGGGCACATCGACCATGGGAAGACGACGCTGACCGCGGCGATCACCAAGGTCCTGCACGACAAGTACCCCACCCTCAACGAGGCGTCGGCGTTCGACCAGATCGACAAGGCTCCCGAGGAGAAGGCGCGCGGGATCACGATCTCGATCGCCCACGTCGAGTACCAGACCGAGAACCGTCACTACGCGCACGTCGACTGCCCCGGGCACGCCGACTACATCAAGAACATGATCACCGGTGCCGCGCAGATGGACGGCGCGATCCTGGTGGTCGCGGCGACCGACGGCCCGATGCCGCAGACCAAGGAGCACGTGCTCCTGGCCCGTCAGGTCGGTGTCCCCTACATCGTCGTGGCGCTCAACAAGGCCGACATGGTCGACGACGAGGAGATCCTCGAGCTCGTCGAACTGGAGGTCCGTGAGCTCCTCAGTGAGTACGAGTTCCCGGGCGACGACCTCCCCGTGGTCCGCGTCTCCGCGCTGAAGGCCCTCGAGGGCGACGCCGAGTGGGGCGACAAGCTCATGGAGCTCATGAACGCCGTGGACTCGGCCATCCCCGAGCCCGTGCGTGAGATCGACATGCCGTTCCTCATGCCCGTCGAGGACGTCTTCACCATCACCGGTCGCGGCACCGTCGTCACCGGTCGCGTGGAGCGCGGCATCGTCAAGGTCTCCGAGGAGATCGAGATCGTCGGCATCCGCCCGACCTCGTCGAAGACGACGGTCACCGGTGTCGAGATGTTCCGCAAGCTGCTCGACCAGGGCCAGGCCGGCGACAACGTCGGGCTGCTCCTGCGCGGCATCAAGCGCGAGGACGTCGAGCGTGGCCAGGTCGTCGTGAAGCCGGGTTCCATCACCCCGCACACGAACTTCGAGGGCTCCGTCTACATCCTCTCGAAGGACGAGGGCGGCCGTCACACGCCGTTCTTCAACAACTACCGTCCCCAGTTCTACTTCCGGACCACGGACGTGACCGGCGTGGTGACCCTGCCCGCCGGCACCGAGATGGTCATGCCCGGTGACAACACCGAGATGTCGGTCGAGCTGATCCAGCCGATCGCCATGGAGGAGGGCCTGCGCTTCGCCATCCGTGAGGGTGGCCGCACCGTCGGTGCCGGCCGGGTCGTCAAGATCAACAAGTGACACCCTGACGGGCGGCGGCCGGACCGGCCGCCGCCCGTCAGTCGGGTCGGGAGACCGACCCAGGGTCAGCAGACCCACACGAACTTTCACAACCGATCGGCAGGAGCGAAGACAACCGATGGCGGGACAGAAGATCCGCATCCGGCTGAAGGCCTACGACCACGAGGCGATCGATGCCTCGGCTCGTCGCATCGTCGAGACGGTGACGAAGACCGGTGCGCGCGTCGTCGGCCCCGTGCCGCTGCCGACGGAGAAGAACGTGTACTGCGTCATCCGTTCGCCGCACAAGTACAAGGACTCGCGCGAGCACTTCGAGATGCGCACCCACAAGCGGCTCATCGACATCCTCGACCCGACGCCGAAGACGGTCGACGCGCTCATGCGCATCGACCTGCCGGCCTCGGTCGACGTCAACATCCAGTAAGGGCTGTTTCCAGACATGGCGAGCACATTCCGTGGGCTCCTCGGCGAGAAGCTGGGGATGACCCAGGTCTTCGACGAGAACAACCGCATCGTGCCGGTGACCGTGGTCAAGGCGGGCCCGTGCGTGGTCACCCAGGTCCGTACGCCTGAGAAGGACGGCTACTCCGCCGTCCAGCTCGGCTTCGGCGCGATCGACCCCCGCAAGGTGAACAAGCCCGAGGGCGGGCACTTCGCCAAGGCGGGCGTCACGCCGCGACGGCACCTGGTCGAGCTGCGCACCGAGGACGCCTCCGACTTCACGGTGGGCCAGGAGCTGACCGTCGAGGTCTTCTCCGACGTCACCAAGGTCGACGTCACCGGTACCAGCAAGGGCAAGGGAACTGCCGGTGTCATGAAGCGCCACGGGTTCAAGGGCCTGGGCGCCGGACACGGCACGCACCGCAAGCACCGCGCGCCGGGCTCGATCGGCGGGGCCTCGACCCCGGGTCGCGTCTTCAAGGGCGTGCGCATGGCCGGGCGGATGGGCCACGTCACCACGACGACCCAGTCGCTGAAGGTCCACAAGGTCGATGCGGAGAACGGGCTGGTGCTCATCAAGGGCGCCGTCCCCGGTCCGCGTGGTGGGCTCCTCCTCGTCCGTTCTGCGGTCAAGGGCGGGCCCGTGGGGAGTGACACCAAGTGAGCCAGTCGATCGCCGAGTCCAAGGCGCAGGCACGGACCGACCGTCAGGTCCCGGTCCGCACGCCGGCCGGGGAGACCTCCGGGAGCGTCACGCTCCCCGGTGAGCTCTTCGACGCCAACGCCAACGTCTCTCTCATGCACCAGGTCGTCGTGGCCCAGCTGGCCGCGGCCCGCCAGGGCACGCACTCGACCAAGACGCGCGCCGAGGTCAGCGGTACCGGTGCCAAGCCGTACCGTCAGAAGGGCACCGGCCGCGCCCGTCAGGGTTCGCTGCGTGCACCGCAGTTCTCCGGCGGTGGCATCTCGCACGGCCCCAAGCCGCGTGACTACGAGCAGAAGACCCCCAAGAAGATGAAGGCCGCCGCCCTGCGCGGTGCCCTCTCCGACCGGGCCCGCGAGGACCGCGTGCACGTGGTCACCGCCTTCGTCGAGGGCGACGCCCCGTCGACCAAGGCCGCTCTCAAGGTCCTGGACGCCGTCAGCACCGCCAAGCGCGTGCTGGTCGTCCTCGACCGCGAGGACGTCCTCAACTGGGTGAGCCTGCGCAACGTGCCGCGGGTCCACCTGATCGAGGCCGGTCAGCTGAACACCTACGACGTGCTGGTGGCCGACGAGGTCGTCTTCACCGAGGTCGCGCTGGCCGAGTTCGTCTCGGGTCCGGCCCGTGGCGGGAAGGACGGTGCCTCCGTGGAGCTGCCGGACCTCACCACCCCGGACGTGCCGGGTGCGATCCCGTCCATCGAGGGCCAGGGCACCACGGACCTCGACCTGGGCGAGGCCCCGGTCGACCCCACGCCGACCGTCCAGGCACCCAGCACCGTGCCGGTCGCCGACGTGACCACGCCGGCGCAGGCCGTCCGCGCCGACGTCAGCACCGACGACACCGAGGAGAAGGCATGAGCGTCCGCGACCCCCGGGACGTCCTGCTGTCCCCGGTGATCTCCGAGAAGAGCTACGGGCTCCTCGACGAGAACAAGTACACCTTCATCGTGCGTCCCGACGCCAACAAGACCCAGATCAAGATCGCTGTGCAGCAGGTCTTCAACGTGAAGGTCCTCGCCGTCAACACGATCAACCGTCAGGGGAAGAGGAAGCGCTCCAAGGGCGCTCTGATGGGCAAGCGCAAGGACACCAAGCGCGCCATCGTCTCCGTGGCCCCCGGCGACCGCATCGAGCTCTTCGGGGGCCCGGGCGCCTGACGGCCCCGGACCACCGATCGGACCAGAGGACTGACGAGGAACCATGGCCATCCGTAAGTACAAGCCGACGACGCCGGGCCGCCGCGGCTCGTCCGTCGCCGACTTCGCCGAGGTCACCCGCGACCACCCCGAGAAGTCGCTGGTCCGGCCGCTGCACGGTCGGGGTGGGCGCAACGCCCACGGGCGCATCACCACGCGCCACCAGGGCGGTGGGCACAAGCGTGCCTACCGGCTGATCGACTTCCGCCGGGCCGACAAGGACGGCGTGCCGGCCAAGGTCGCGCACATCGAGTACGACCCGAACCGCACGTCGCGCATCGCGCTGCTGCACTTCGCCGACGGGGAGAAGCGCTACATCATCGCCCCGGCGAAGCTCTTCCAGGGCGACACGGTGGAGTGCGGCCCGGCTGCCGACATCAAGCCCGGCAACAACCTGCCGCTGCGCAACATCCCGGTCGGCACGGTCATCCACGCCATCGAGCTGCGGCCCGGTGGCGGCGCGAAGATCGCCCGTTCGGCGGGCACGAGCGTCCAGCTGGTCGCCCGTGAGGGCCGTTTCGCCCAGCTGCGCATGCCCTCCGGCGAGATCCGCAACGTCGACGTCCGCTGCCGCGCGACGATCGGTGAGGTCGGCAACGCCGAGCAGTCGAACATCAACTGGGGCAAGGCCGGCCGCATGCGGTGGAAGGGCAAGCGCCCCACCGTCCGTGGTGTCGCCATGAACCCGGTCGACCACCCGCACGGTGGTGGTGAGGGGAAGACCTCCGGTGGTCGTCACCCGGTCAACCCCAAGGGCAAGCCGGAGGGCCGCACGCGCAAGCGCAAGGCCAGTGACGCCCTCATCGTCCGCCGCCGGCGTACGAACAAGAAGCGCTGAGCAGGGTAGAGGAGTCCGACAGACATGCCACGCAGCCTCAAGAAGGGCCCGTTCGTCGACGACCACCTGCTCGCCAAGGTGGACGCTCAGAACGAGAAGGGCACCAAGACCGTCATCCGCACCTGGTCGCGGCGCTCGACGATCATCCCCGACATGCTCGGGCACACCATGGCCGTGCACGACGGCCGCAAGCACGTCCCGGTGTTCGTCACCGAGGCGATGGTCGGGCACAAGCTCGGCGAGTTCGCGCCCACGCGCACCTTCCGTGGGCACATCAAGGACGACCGTCGCTCGCGGCGCGGCTGACCAGGTAGAGAGAAGACATCAGATGACTTCCCAGTTGGGACAGGAGACGCCGGTCGCCCGGGCCACCGCCCGGTTCGTCCGCGTCACCCCGATGAAGGCCCGGCGGGTGGTGGACATGATCCGTTACCTGCCGACCGACGAGGCGCTGGCGCTGCTGCGCTTCGCCCCGCAGACCGCCAGCGAGCCGGTGGCCAAGGTCGTCGCGAGCGCGGTGGCCAACGCCGAGCACAACCTCCGTCTCGACCCCGCAGCGCTCGTCGTGAGCGCCGCGTTCGTCGACGAGGGCCCCACGCTCAAGCGGATCCGTCCGCGGGCCCAGGGCCGGGCGTTCCGCATCAACAAGCGGACCAGCCACATCACCGTCGAGGTCTCCGAGGTGAGCTCGAGTGCTGAGCTCGCCCTGCGGTCTCGCAAGGCACGGCGCGAGACCGGGCAGTCCGGCCCGGCGACGCAGCAGACCAGCAACTCGAGGGGAGGGACCCGCTAGTGGGTCAGAAGGTCAACCCGCACGGGTTCCGGCTCGGCATCACCACCGACTACAAGTCCCGGTGGTACGCGGACAAGCTGTACGCGGACTACGTCAAGGAAGACGTGGCCATCCGCAAGCTCATGGGCAAGGGCATGGAGCGCGCCGGCATCTCGAAGGTGGAGATCGAGCGCACCCGTGACCGCGTCCGCGTGGACATCCACACCGCCCGGCCGGGCATCGTCATCGGCCGTCGTGGTGCGGAGGCCGACCGCATCCGCGGTGAGCTCGAGAAGCTCACCGGCAAGCAGGTCCAGCTGAACATCCTCGAGGTGAAGAACCCCGAGTCCGACGCGCAGCTGGTCGCCCAGGGTGTCGCCGAGCAGCTGTCCAGCCGCGTCAGCTTCCGTCGCGCGATGCGCAAGGCGATGCAGTCCGCGCAGCGCAGCCCGCAGGTCAAGGGCATCCGGGTGCAGTGCTCCGGTCGCCTGGGTGGCACCGAGATGAGCCGGTCGGAGTTCTACCGCGAGGGTCGCGTTCCGCTGCACACCCTCCGGGCGAACATCGACTACGGCATCTACGAGGCCCGCACGACCTTCGGCCGCATCGGTGTGAAGGTCTGGATCTACAAGGGCGACGCCAGCGGTTCGCGCGCCGAGCGGGAGGCCCTCGAGGCCCTCGCCCAGCGTCAGCAGCGCCGTGAGCGGGCCCAGCGCCCGCAGCGCCGGTCGGGTTCGTCGGGCACCACCGCCGGCGGCACCGAGGCCGGTCGCGCCGCTGCCGAGGGCACGGGCCCGGTGGAGGACACCACGGCTGTCGCCGTGGCTGCCACCTCCGGTGAGGTCGCTGCCGAGCAGAGCGTCGGCGAGGCTGCCGGCGCCGAGGGCACCGCGGTGGCTCAGGCCGCCGGTGCCGAGAACACGGAGGCCTGATCATGCTGATCCCTCGTCGGGTCAAGCACCGCAAGCAGCACCACCCGGACCGCTCGGGCAAGGCCAAGGGCGGCACCGAGATCAACTTCGGTGACTTCGCCATCCAGGCCTTGGAGCCGGCGTACGTGACCAACCGTCAGATCGAGTCCGCTCGTATCGCGATGACGCGTCACATCAAGCGTGGCGGCAAGGTGTGGATCTCGATCTACCCCGACCGTCCGCTGACCAAGAAGCCGGCCGAGACCCGCATGGGCTCCGGCAAGGGCTCGCCCGAGTGGTGGGTGGCCAACGTCAAGCCCGGTCGGATCATGTTCGAGCTGTCCGGGGTCGACGAGCCGGTGGCCCGTGAGGCCATGCGGCGTGCGATCCACAAGCTCCCGATGAAGTGCCGCTTCATCTCCCGAGAAGGAGAGGCGTGATGGCCGCCGGTCTCACTGCGCCCGAGCTGCGCGAGCTCTCCGTCGACGAGCTGGCCACCCGGCTGCGCGAGTCGCGTGAAGAGCTGTTCAACCTGCGGTTCCAGGTGGCCACCGGCCAGCTGGACAACAACCGGCGACTGCAGACCGTCCGCCGCGACATCGCCCGGATCTACACGATCATGCGCGAGCGCGAGCTGGGTCTCTCGGTCGCCCCGAACGAGGGTGTGGCATGAGCAGCAGCATCGACGGAGCCAACAGCGCACCGGTCGAGCGCGCTGACCGCAAGGTCCGCGAGGGACTCGTCGTCAGCGACAAGATGGAGAAGACCATCGTCGTCGAGGTCGAGGACCGCGTGAAGCACGCGCTGTACGGCAAGGTCCTCCGCCGTACCAGCAAGCTGAAGGCGCACGACGAGCAGAACACCGCCGGCATCGGCGACCGGGTGCTGATCATGGAGACGCGCCCCACCTCCGCCACCAAGCGGTGGCGGCTGGTGTCGGTCGTGGAGAAGGCCAAGTAACCGACTGCCCACCGGCCTCCCCAGGCCAGTGAGCAGGGAGTACCCTGGACGACTGGCGCGCCCTCCGGGTGTGCGCCACATCCCGGGACCCGTGTTCGGACGCACCGGCGGCGGTCGCTGCCGGTGCGTCCGCACGTGGAGCCCGGACAGCCGGTTCACCGATCCGGTCCGGCTGTCGACATCGATGTACAGGAGCAGGTAGTGATCCAGCAGGAGTCGCGACTGCGAGTCGCCGACAACACCGGGGCCAAGGAGATCTTGTGCATCCGGGTTCTCGGTGGCTCCGGTCGACGCTACGCGGGCATCGGTGACGTCATCGTCGCCACCGTGAAGGACGCGCTGCCCGGCGCAGGCGTCAAGAAGGGCGACGTCGTCAAGGCGGTCATCGTCCGCACCGTGAAGGAGCGGCGCCGTCCCGACGGCTCGTACATCCGCTTCGACGAGAACGCCGCGGTCATCATCCGCGACAGCGGCGACCCGCGCGGCACCCGCATCTTCGGCCCCGTGGGCCGCGAGCTGCGTGACAAGCGCTTCATGCGGATCATCTCGCTCGCTCCGGAGGTGTTGTGATCATGGCTCAGCAGAGCAGCGGGAAGACCCCGTCGATGAAGGTCAAGAAGGGCGACTCCGTCGTCGTCCTGTCCGGCAAGGACAACGGTGCGAAGGGCCGCGTCATCGCCGCCTTCCCGAAGACGTCGAAGGTCCTGGTCGAGGGCATCGGCCGGGTCAAGAAGCACACCCGGGTCAGCAGCAACCAGCGCGGCGCGCAGTCCGGCGGCATCGTGACGCAGGAGGCCGCCATCCACGTGAGCAACGTGATGGTCGTCGACTCCGAGGGCAACCCCACCCGCGTCGGGTACCGCAAGGACGAAGACGGCCGCAACATCCGGGTCTCCCGGCGCACCGGTAAGGACCTCTGATCATGAGCGCAGACACGCGTGAACTGCCCCGCATGCTGGCCCGGTACCGCGAGGAGATCGCACCGGCCCTGATGTCGGAGTTCGGCTACAGCAACGTCATGCAGATCCCCGGTCTGGTCAAGATCGTGGTCAACATGGGCGTCGGCGAGGCCACTCGCGACGCGAAGCTGATGGACGGCGCGGTCCGTGACCTCACCGCCATCACCGGTCAGAAGCCGGCCGTGGTCAAGGCCCGCAAGTCCATCGCCCAGTTCAAGCTGCGCGAGGGCATGCCGATCGGCGCCAAGGTCACCCTCCGCAACGACCGCATGTGGGAGTTCCTGGACCGGCTGCTCTCGCTGGCCCTGCCCCGCATCCGTGACTTCCGTGGCCTGAGCCCCAAGCAGTTCGACGGCCACGGCAACTACACGTTCGGTCTGAACGAGCAGTCGATGTTCCGCGAGATCGACGTCGACCGGATCGACCGCCCCCGGGGCATGGACATCACCCTGGTGACCACCGCCACCACCGACGAGGAGGGTCGCGAGCTGCTCAGCCTGCTCGGCTTCCCCTTCGCCGGCCAGACCGTCGTCAACGCGACCCGCTGACGCGGTCTGCGTAGAAGTCCCAGGAGAGACACAGATGGCCAAGAAGGCTCTTGTCAACAAGGCAGCCCGCACCCCGAAGTTCAAGGTGCGCGGCTACACCCGGTGCCAGCGGTGCGGTCGTCCGCACGCGGTGTTCCGCAAGTTCGGCCTGTGCCGGATCTGCGTCCGGGAGATGGCCCACGCCGGCGAGCTGCCCGGCGTGACCAAGTCCAGCTGGTGACGTCCCCCGTCCCAGGGCCACGCCCTGGGACGGGGTCGGCACGGCTCTGCACCACCGACCAACCGGTCACCTGAAGACGCACCACCGATCGCCGAAGGCCCTGCGCCAAGTCCCCGTGACCCAGCGCGTGCGGAACCGCGGTGAGAGAGGCAAGACCCACACATGACGATGACCGACCCGATCGCGGACATGCTCACGCGGCTGCGGAACGCCAACCAGGCGTACCACGACACGGCTGCGATGCCGTCGTCGAAGCTGAAGACGCACGTCGCCGAGATCCTCCAGAAGGAGGGTTACATCGGCGGCTGGACCGTCAACGACGTCGAGGTGGACGGCCACGTCCGCAAGGAGCTCGTGGTCTCCCTCAAGTACGGCCCCAACCGTGAGCGCAGCATCGCCGGCATCCGGCGCGTGTCGAAGCCCGGCCTGCGGGTCTACGCGAAGTCGACCTCCCTGCCGAAGGTCCTCGGCGGCCTCGGGGTGGCGATCATCTCCACCTCCACCGGACTGCTGACCGACAAGCAGGCGAACAAGAAGGGCGTGGGTGGGGAAGTCCTCGCCTACGTCTGGTAAGAGGAGACGCAGACATGTCACGGATCGGACGACTCCCGATTCCGGTGCCCAGCGGGGTTGACGTCGCCATCGACGGGCGCACGGTCAACGTCTCGGGCCCGAAGGGGAAGCTGAGCCACACGGTGGCCGCTCCCATCACCGTCGAGCGCGGTGAGGACGGCACGCTGCAGGTGCAGCGTCCCGACGACCAGCGTGAGAGCCGTGCCCTGCACGGTCTCTCCCGCACCCTCATCGCCAACATGATCACCGGCGTCACCCAGGGGTACGACAAGACCCTGGAGATCGTCGGCGTCGGTTACCGCGTGGCTGCTCGTGGGGCGGACCTCGAGTTCGCGCTCGGCTTCAGCCACCCGGTCGTCGTGAAGGCCCCCGAGGGGATCTCCTTCACCGTCGAGGCCCCGACCCGCCTGCGCGTCAGCGGCATCGACAAGCAGCAGGTCGGCGAGGTCTCCGCCAAGATCCGCAAGATCCGCAAGCCCGACCCGTACAAGGGCAAGGGCGTGCGGTACCAGGGCGAGGTCGTCAAGCGCAAGGTCGGGAAGACGGGCAAGTGATGACCACTGCAGCGAACACCGCGAAGGGCCCCCGGGTGCACAAGCCCGTCGGGACCGACATCAGCACCGCGCGCCGCGTCTCGCGGCTGCGCCGGCACAACCGCCTGCGCAAGCGCGTCGGCGGCACGCCGGAGCGTCCCCGTCTGGTCGTCAAGCGCAGCAGCCGGCACATCCACGTCCAGGTCGTCGACGACACCGTCGGTCGCACCCTGGCCAGTGCCTCAACCATGGACGCCAGCCTGAAGGGCGTCGAGGGCGACAAGAGCGCCCTGGCGCGTCGGGTCGGTGCCCTGGTGGCCGAGCGCGCCAAGGCCGCCGGCATCGCCGCTGTCGTCTTCGACCGCGGCGGCAACCGGTACGCCGGTCGCATCGCCGCGCTGGCGGACGGCGCACGCGAGGGTGGGCTGGACTTCTAATGCCCACCACTTCCACGACGCAGAACACGATCGAGAGGGACGTCTGATGCCAGGACCACAGCGACGCGGCGGTGGCGCCGGCGGTACGGGTGGCCCCGGCGCCGGCGGCCAGGGCGGTCAGGGCGGCAACGACCGCCGGGACCGTCGGGACGGCGGGCGTGGCCCCGGCGGCCCCGTCGAGAAGAGCCAGTTCATCGAGCGGGTCGTGGCCATCAACCGCGTCTCGAAGGTCGTCAAGGGCGGTCGGCGCTTCAGCTTCACCGCGCTGGTGATCGTCGGCGACGGCGACGGCACCGTGGGTGTCGGCTACGGCAAGGCCAAGGAGGTGCCCGCGGCGATCGCCAAGGGCGTCGAGGAGGCCAAGAAGCACTTCTACAAGGTGCCGCGCATCGCCTCGACCATCCCGCACCCCGTGCAGGGTGAGGCGGCGGCCGGTGTCGTGCTGCTCAAGCCCGCCAGCCCCGGTACCGGCGTCATCGCCGGTGGCCCGGTGCGTGCCGTGCTCGAGTGCGCCGGCATCCACGACGTGCTCTCCAAGAGCCTCGGGTCCTCCAACCCGATCAACATCGTCCACGCGACCATGCAGGCGCTGAAGGACCTCGTCCGTCCCGAGGAGATCGCGGCTCGCCGCGGTCTGCCCCTGGAGGACGTCGCCCCGGCCGCCATGCTGCGCGCCCGGGCCGGACAGGGGGTCTGACATGGCTCAGCTGAAGGTCACCCAGATCAAGTCGGCGATCGGCACCAAGCCCAACCAGCGTCAGACGCTGCGTTCGCTGGGCCTGAAGCGGATCAGCGACTCGGTCGTCCAGGAGGACCGTCCCGAGATCCGCGGGATGGTCGCGACGGTGCCGCACCTGGTCACCGTCGAAGAGATCGTCTGAGCAGGGGAACGTCATGACTCTCAAGGTCCACCACCTGCGTCCGGCCCCCGGCGCCCACACCAAGAAGACCCGCGTGGGTCGTGGTGAGGGTTCCAAGGGCAAGACCGCCGGTCGCGGCACCAAGGGCTCCGGTGCCCGCGTGCAGGTCTCTGCACGGTTCGAGGGTGGCCAGACCCCCCTCTTCATGCGGCTGCCGAAGCTCTCGGGCTTCAAGAACAACAACAAGATCGTCTTCCAGGTGGTCAACCTGGACCGGATCGCCTCCCTGTTCCCGCAGGGTGGTCGCATCGACCCCGACACGCTGGCCGACGCCGGCGCCGTCCGTCGCGGTCAGCCGATCAAGGTCCTGGGCACCGGCGAGCTCGGCGGGGTGAAGGTCGACGTGCAGGCGCACGCCTTCTCCAAGTCCGCCGAGGAGAAGATCGGCGCTGCCGGGGGCAGCACCACCCAGCTCTGACTGCCGACGACCCCCGAGGTGCGCACCCGTTCAGGGTGATCGTGCTTCGGGGGTCGTCTGCCATCCGGCCCCTCAGGGATAGGGTCGGGTGGCCGCCCTGCAGGGCCCCGCCGCGAGCGTGCGAGTGGTGGGGGGCAGGGTGGTCCTTACACTCGCACGACCGACTTGGGGAGGGCACGTGCTGCAGGCGTTCGCCGCTGCGTTCCGGACGCCAGATCTCCGGCGCAAGCTGCTGTTCTCCCTGGCGTTGATCGCGGTCTACCGGCTGGGCGCCAGCGTGCCCGGGCCGGGGGTCTCCATCGAGGCGATCAACAGCTGTCTGGAGCAGGCCAACGCCTCCGACCAGCGTGACGTCTACTCGCTGGTCAACCTGTTCTCCGGTGGCGCACTGCTGCGGCTGTCGGTGTTCGCGCTCGGCATCATGCCGTACATCACCGCGAGCATCATCGTGCAGCTGCTGGTGGTGGTCATCCCACGGTTCGAGCAGCTGAAGAAGGAAGGGCAGTCGGGTCAGGCGAAGCTGACCCAGTACACCCGCTACCTGACCATCGCGCTCGCCGTGCTGCAGAGCACCGGGATCATCGCCCTGGCCCGCAGCGGACAGCTCTTCCCGAACTGCGGTCAGGACATCATCCCGTCGGACTCGGTGTGGACCACCGTCGTCCTCGTCGTGACGCTGACCGCCGGCACCGCCGTCATCATGTGGCTGGGCGAGCTGCTGACCGAGAAGGGGATCGGCAACGGCATGTCCGTGCTGATCTTCACCTCGATCGCCGCCCGGATCCCGGCTGAGGGCGGGGCGATCCTGCAGACCCGCGGGGCCGCCATCTTCACCGTCGTGTGCATCTTCGCGGTGCTGGTCATCGCCTCGGTGGTCTACGTCGAGCAGGCCCAGCGGCGCATCCCGGTGCAGTACGCCAAGCGCATGGTCGGCCGCCGGATGTACGGCGGCACCTCGACCTACCTGCCGCTGAAGGTCAACCAGGCCGGTGTCATCCCGGTCATCTTCGCCTCCTCGCTGCTGTACCTGCCGCAGCTGCTGAGCCAGCTGCAGGGCAACACCAGCGGCCCGGTGCGACGGTTCTTCGAGAACTACGTGATCAACCAGAGCAGCCCGGTGCACATCGCCATCTACTTCGCGCTGATCATCTTCTTCACGTACTTCTACGTCTCGATCACCTTCAACCCGGAGGAGCGGGCCGACGACATGAAGCGCTACGGCGGCTTCATCCCCGGCATCCGGCCCGGACGTCCCACGGCGGAGTACCTGCAGTACGTGCTGTCCCGGATCACCCTCCCCGGGTCGATCTACCTGGGGCTGGTGGCCGTGCTGCCCAACCTGTTCCTCTCGATCACCGAGCAGGGGAACAACCAGAACTTCCCGTTCGGCGGGACCGCGGTGCTGATCATGGTGGGAGTGGGCTTGGAGACGGTCAAGCAGATCGAGACGCAGCTCAACCAGCGCAGCTACGAAGGGTTCCTCCGCTAGTGCGCGTCGTGTTGCTGGGCCCCCCCGGAGCGGGCAAGGGCACCCAGGCGCAGATCATCGCCGGCCGCATGTCGGTCCCGGCGATCTCCACCGGTGACATCTTCCGGGCCAACGTGACCGGGCAGACCGAGCTGGGCCGGCAGGCGAAGGCCTACATGGACTCCGGCGACCTGGTCCCGGACGAGATCACCGTGGCGATGGTGACCGACCGGCTGGCCGAGCCCGATGCGAAGGCCGGCTTCCTGCTCGACGGCTTCCCGCGCACGATCTCCCAGGCCGAGCAGCTGCGGGACTCGCTGACCGAGCTGGGCCACGTGCTCGACCGGTGCCTGGAGCTCGTGGTCGACGAGGACGAGCTGGTGCGCCGGCTCTCCGGTCGCCGGATGCTCGTCGACGGCGCGTGGGTGCAGCGGGACGACGACAAGCCCGAGACCGTCCGCCACCGGCTGGAGGTCTACCGGGAACAGACCTCGCCGCTGTCGGGGTTCTACCGCCAGGCCGGGCTGCTCAGTCAGATCGACGCCATCGGCGAGATCGACGAGGTCACCGATCGTGCGCTGACGGCACTCGGCTTTCCCGACGACGGCCCGGCCGGGGCTCCGGCCGCGAGCTGAGGATGCGAGGGTCAGGTGCACGGTGACCGTGCTGCCGCCCTCCTGGCACGACTGCCCGTGCTGGCGAAGTGGAGTGGACGCATGATCCAGATCAAGACCGCGCACGAGATCGCGCTCATGCGGGCCTCGGGGCTGGTGACCGCCGGCGCGCTCGCCGCGGTCAAGGCCGCCGTGAAGCCCGGTGTCACGACCGGAGAGCTCGATGCGATCGCCGAGGACCACATCCGGTCGAAGGGCGCGGTGCCCAACTTCCTGGGCTACCACGGGTTCACCGGGACCATCTGCGCGTCGGTCAACGACGAGGTCGTCCACGGCATCCCGTCCCCGGACCGGGTCCTCGCCGACGGCGACAACATCTCCATCGACTGCGGCGCGATCCTCGACGGCTGGCACAGCGACTCCGCCGTGACGGTCACCGTGGGCACCCCCCGGGCCGAGGACCTCGAGCTGATCCAGGTCACCGAGCGCGCCATGTGGGCGGGCCTGGCCCGGGCGGTGGCCGGTGGTCGGCTGACCGACATCAGCGCGGCGGTGGAGGAGTCGATCACCGCTCACCCCCACCGCTACGGGATCGTCGACCACTACGGCGGCCACGGCATCGGCACCGAGATGCACCAGGACCCGCACGTGCTGAACTACGGCCGCGCGGGGCGGGGGCCCAAGCTGGTGCCGGGCCTGGCGCTGGCCATCGAGCCGATGGTCACCGTGGGGGACCCGGCGACGGCGGAGCTCGAGGACGGTTGGACCGTGGTGACCAAGGACGGCTCCCGGGCCGCCCACTTCGAGCACAGCGTCGCCATCACCCCCGAGGGCCCGTGGGTCCTCACCGCCGAGGACGGTGGCCTCGCCGGGCTGGCGCCCTTCGGCGTCACGCCCCGCTCCTGAGCACACCCCGGTCGCTCCACGCCACGGTGCGCCCGGCGGCCGCGGGACAGGACGGTCCGGGGTCACCCCGGACCGGGTTGGAGCCGGGGACCTCCAGGGAGTACAGTGACCGTTGGCGTTCGCGCCGTCCGTCGTCGTGCTGTGGCCGTACGCCGACAGACGCCCTCAGCGAGATCGCCCGCATCACCGCGCCCAGCCCCCCGGTCTTCCGGGCCTGCGCGTTGCACCATCCCCAGGAACACCGCCCTGCCGCTGCGGCACGGGCGAATGCAGTCTGATCGAACGAGGAGGCCGTGTAGGCGTGGCGAAGAAGGACGGGGCCATCGAGGTCGAGGGTCGCGTCGTCGAGCCGCTGCCCAACGCGATGTTCCGAGTCGAACTGCAGAACGGGCACCGAGTGCTCGCCCACATCAGCGGCAAGATGCGGCAGCACTACATCCGCATCCTGCCCGAGGACCGCGTGGTCGTGGAGCTGTCGCCCTACGACCTGACCCGCGGCCGCATCGTCTACCGCTACAAGTGACCCCCGCCGGTCCGGCGCCCACACGGGCGCCCGGGGCCGGCCACGAACTACAGGAATGAGGGCGGCACCGGTGAAGGTCCAGCCGTCGGTGAAGAAGATCTGTGACAAGTGCAAGGTGATCCGCCGGCACGGCCGGGTCATGGTCATCTGCGAGAACGCCCGGCACAAGCAGCGCCAGGGCTGAGGGAGTACCGGACATGGCTCGACTTGCTGGCGTAGACCTCCCCCGCGAGAAGCGGATGGAGGTCGCGCTCACGTACATCTACGGGATCGGTCCGACTGCGTCGAAGGCGACCCTGGCCGCAACGGGCGTCAGCCCGGACCTGCGCGTCAAGGACCTGACCGACGAGGACCTCCTCAAGCTGCGCGACTACATCGACGAGCACTTCCGCGTCGAGGGCGACCTGCGCCGTGAGGTGGCCGCCGACATCCGCCGCAAGGTGGAGATCGGTTGCTACCAGGGTCTGCGGCACCGCCGCGGCCTCCCGGTGCACGGGCAGCGCACGAAGACGAACGCGCGCTCGAGCAAGGGCCCGCGCAAGACCATCGCGGGCAAGAAGAAGGCCCGCTGATCTCAGCTCGTCGGCGCGCCGTCGTTGGTCCGTAGGGCCGGACCGGCGGCGCGCCTCAGCACGACCGTCCCCCCTGCTGCGGCAGGGGGGACGACCAGGCCACGAACACAGACTCAGACCGGAGAGAGATGCCTCCCAGGGCTCGCGCGGCAGCTGGCACCAAGAAGGTGCGCCGCAAGGAGAAGAAGAACGTCGCTCACGGCGCGGCGCACATCAAGAGCACCTTCAACAACACGATCGTGTCGATCACCGACCCCACGGGCAACGTGATCAGCTGGGCCTCGGCCGGCCACGTCGGGTTCAAGGGCTCGCGCAAGTCGACGCCGTTCGCGGCGCAGATGGCCGCCGAGAGCGCTGCGCGCAAGGCCCAGGAGCACGGCATGCGCAAGGTCGACGTCTTCGTGAAGGGTCCCGGTTCCGGTCGCGAGACCGCGATCCGCTCTCTGCAGGCCACTGGCCTCGAGGTCGGACAGATCCAGGACGTGACGCCGCAGCCGCACAACGGCTGCCGGCCCAAGAAGCGCCGCCGGGTCTGACCGGTCACTGACGAGACGATCTAGGAGTATTTGACGTGGCCCGTTACACCGGAGCCGACTGCCGTCTGTGCAGGCGCGAGAAGATGAAGCTGTTCCTCAAGGGCAGCAAGTGCGAGTCCCCGAAGTGCCCGATCGAGATCCGGCCCTACCCGCCGGGCGAGCACGGTCGTGGCCGCACCAAGGACAGCGAGTACCTGCTCCAGCTGCGTGAGAAGCAGAAGGCCCGCCGCATCTACGGCGTGCTGGAGAAGCAGTTCCGCGGTTACTACGAAGAGGCCAACAAGAAGTCGGGCAAGACCGGTGAGGTCCTGTTGCAGATCCTCGAGTCGCGCCTGGACAACGTGGTCTACCGGGCCGGCTTCGCCGAGTCCCGTGACATGGCCCGCCAGCTGGTGCGCCACGGCCACATCAAGGTGAACGGCCGCAAGGTCGACATCCCGTCCTACCGCGTGACCGCGAACGACATCCTCGAGGTGGCTGCGAAGTCCGTCGAGATGGTGCCGTTCCAGATCGCGGCAGCCAAGGCCGGCTCGCGTCCGGTCCCGCCGTGGCTGGAGGTCATCAGCTCGCAGTTCAAGGTGCTGGTGCACAACATCCCGGCGCGGCAGGTCATCGACACTCCCGTCCAGGAGCAGTTGATCGTCGAGCTCTACTCGAAGTAAGCGACACCCCTCCTGCCCCCCACACCCCGCGGTGTGGGGGGCAGGGGAGCGAGACCGCACGACGGCGGGACGGGCGGACCGATGCCCGCCCGCCGGTACGTCCCTCATGGCGCCATATGGCGGGTGCCGGAGGACACGAAGGAGAACCACCATGCTCATCGCACAGCGTCCGACCCTCACCGAGGAGACCATCGACGCCCAGCGCTCACGGTTCGTCATCGAGCCGCTCGAGCCGGGTTTCGGTTACACCCTCGGCAACTCGCTGCGTCGCACCCTGCTGTCCTCGATCCCCGGCGCTGCTGTCACCAGCATCCGCATCGAGGGCACCCTGCACGAGTTCACCACCGTGCCGGGCGTCAAGGAGGACGTCACCGAGATCATCCTGAACCTCAAGGGCCTCGTGGTCAGCTCCGACTCCGACGAGCCGGTGACCATGTACCTGCGCAAGCAGGGTCCCGGTGAGGTCACCGCCGCCGACATCGCGCCCCCGGCCGGTGTCGAGGTGCACAACCCCGAGCTGCACATCGCCACGCTGAACGCCAAGGGCCGCCTCGAGGTCGAGCTGGTCGTCGAGCGTGGCCGCGGCTACGTGCCGGCCACCCAGAACAAGCAGCCCGGCCAGGAGATCGGTCGCATCCCCGTCGACTCGATCTACTCCCCGGTGCTGAAGGTGACCTACGCCGTCGAGGCCACCCGCGTCGAGCAGCGCACCGACTTCGACCGCCTCGTGGTCGACGTTGAGACCAAGCCGTCGATGGAGCCTCGTGACGCCATCGCCAGCGCCGGTTCCACCCTGGTGGAGCTGTTCGGCCTGCTGCGCGAGCTGAACGTCGACGCCGAGGGCATCGAGGTCGGGCCCAGCCCGGCCGAGGCCGCCGACATCGCCAACTTCTCGATGCCGATCGAGGACATGGACCTCACCGTCCGGTCCTACAACTGCCTCAAGCGCGAGGGCGTGCACACCGTCGGGGAGCTCGTCACCCGCTCGGAGGCCGACCTGCTCGACATCCGCAACTTCGGTGCGAAGTCGATCGACGAGGTCAAGCTCAAGCTCGCCGCCATGGGCCTCGCCCTGAAGGACAGCCCGCCCGGGTTCGTCCCCACCTCGGTCGAGAGCTACGACGAGGGCTACGAGACCGACGCCTACCAGGGCGACACCGCCTACGGTGACCCGGCTCAGTTCGACGAGACCACGTTCCAGGAGACCGAGCAGCTCTGACAGACGGACCTCGCTGCCCCTCGGGGCGGCGAGGTCCCGCCGGGTCCGGCACCGCCGGCACCGGAGCACCACCCATCAGTGAACGCGCGGCTCGCAGGGACTCTCCCGGCGGCCTGAGGAAGGACCGACATGCCCACCCCCACAAAGGGCCCCCGTCTCGGCGGATCACCTGCACACGAGCGGCTGATGCTGGCCAACCTGGCCACCTCGCTGTTCGAGCACGGGCGGATCACCACCACCGAGACCAAGGCCAAGCGGCTCCGCCCGCTGGCCGAGAAGCTCATCTCCTTCGCCAAGCGCGGTGACCTCCACGCCCGACGCCAGGTGATGACGACGATCCGCGACAAGTCCGTCGTCCACCACCTGTTCGCCGAGATCGGCCCGCGCTTCGCGGACCGTCCGGGTGGTTACACCCGCATCGTCAAGGTGGGCCCCCGCAAGGGCGACAACGCCCCCATGGCGATCATCGAGCTGGTCGAGGGCCAGACCGTGGCGCAGCAGGCCGTCGGTGAGGCCGAGCAGGCCCGCGGCAGCCGCTTCGCCTCCGGTGCTGGTTCCTCCGCCGCCACGGGTGCCGGCGCCGCCGCGGCTGCCGGTGAGGTCACCGCCGACGCCACCGAGCCTGGTCTCGTCGACACCGACGTGACCACCGGCCCGGGCGGGGACACCAGCCCGGCCGTCGTCGCCGGGGCCGAGGGCCTCGACGAGGCCGAGGCCGTCGTCACCGACGTCTACAACCCCGACGGCGACCGGCAGGACGACGGCGACGTCACCCCGCAGCCGACCGCCGAGAACGCCGCCGTCGTCGACGACGCGACCCTGTCCCCGGAGGTCGCCCGTGCGGCCGCAGCCGAGGTCGAGGCCGCCGAGCTCGGTGACGCCGCCACTGCGGGCCGTCAGGCCCCCGGCGGCGAGCCCGAGGTCGACCCCAAGTGACCTCGACCGTCTCCTGACGGTCAGCTCCGTGGAGCACCCGAACGCCGACGAGCCCGCCACCGACACCGGTGGCGGGCTCGTCCGCGTCCGGCTGGAGGTCTCCTACGACGGGACGGCGTTGCACGGTTGGGCCCGCCAGCCCGGTCAGCGCACCGTCCAGGGCGAGCTCGAGCTCGGGCTGGCGACGGTGCTGCGCCGCGACGTCGACCTGACCGTGGCCGGCCGCACCGACGCCGGCGTGCACGCCACCGGGCAGGTGGCCCACACCGACCTGCGCGCGGACCTCCTCGCGCAGCACGAGGGCACGCTGCTGCGCCGGCTGCGCGGGGTCCTGCCCGCCGACATCGCCGTGACCGGCGTCCACGTGGTCAGCCCGGACTTCGACGCCCGCTTCGCCGCTCTCGCGCGGCACTACGTCTACCGGCTCACCGACGCCGAGTTCGGCCCCCCGCCGCTGCGACGTGCCGACACCGCCGCGTGGGGCCGCCGCCTGGACGCCGGCCGCATGCGGGTCGCCGCTGCGCTGCTGCTGGGTCAGCAGGACTTCGCCGCGTACTGCCGGCGCCGGGAAGGGGCCACGACGATCCGCACGCTGCTGCAGCTCGACGTCGAACGGCACGGCGACGTCATCGAGGTCCGTGCCTCCGCGGACGCGTTCTGCCACTCGATGGTGCGCAGCCTGGTCGGCGCGCTCATCGCCGTGGGGGAGGGCCGCCGCGAGCCCGGCTGGCCGGCGTCCCTGCTGTCGCTGACCAGCCGCGCCAACGACGTCCCGGTGGCGCCGGCCGGCGGGCTGACGCTGGTGCGGGTCGACTACCCCGACGAGTCGCAGCTGGCCGCCCGGGCGCTGGTCACCCGCGCCAAGCGCGCACCGGACCCGACCACGGCGTCCTGACGGTCCGTCAGGGGAGTGCGGCGACCGCCTCGGCCACCGGGGTGTCGCCGGACAGCAGCTCGACCACCAACCCGTCCTTCGGGTGGTCCAGCAGCTCCAACAGGACGGTGGCGACGTCGTCCCGGGGCACCTCCCCGTGCTCGGTGAGGTGCTCGAGTCGCACGCGGCCGGTGCCGGGGTCGTCGGTCAGGCTCCCGGGACGCACCACCATCGGGGCGAGCCCCGCGCGGGAGAGCACGTCCGCCTCCGCGGCGAGCTTGGCCCGCAGGTAGGCGACGAACACCTCGTCCATGCCCTCGGGGGTGGCTCCGTCGGCGACCTGGTCCACGCCGATGGAGGACACCAGCAGGTAGGGCCGCACGCCGGCGGCGTCCGCGGCCTCGGCCAGCAGGACGGCGGCGCCGCGGTCGACGGTGTCCTTGCGGGCGATGCCGCTGTTCGGTCCACCACCCGCGGCGAAGACCACCGCGTCGGCGCCGGAGACCACGGCGGTGACGTCCTCGACGGAGGCCTGCTCCAGGTCCAGCACGACCGGCTCGACGCCGTCGGCCTCCAGGTCGGCGCGGTGGTCGGGGTTGCGGACGATCCCGACGGCGGAGTCCCCCCGGCCGCTGAGCAGCCGGCCGAGGCGGCGGGCGATCTGTCCATGGGCTCCTGCGATGACGACGCGCATGCCCGGCGACTACCCGGCGGTGGGCCCCGGCAGTCGCGCGGCGGCCGCGGTGCGCGCCCGGGCCAGCTCGGCGGGGGTGTCGCAGTCGGTCCAGGGCGCCGGCTCACCGGCGGGGACCACCGGGCGGTGGCGTGCGACGGTCAGCGGGGCCAGCACCCCGCGCAGCGGTGCGTGCGGTCGCGCGCCGGCCGTCGCCGCCCGCAGCGACGCCGTCCGCCAGACGCCGAGCAGGAGCTGGTCACGCCCGGTCCCGTCGACCACGAGCACGCCGTCGCCCTCCAGCCGCTCCCGCAGCTGGTCGACCAGGTCGCCGGTCACGAACGGCAGGTCGGCGGCGAGCACGGCGACCACCTCGGTCCCCGGCGACACGGCGGCCAGACCCGCCGCCAGCGCCGGCACCGGCCCGCCACCCGGCGGGGACTCACGGACCAGCAGCACGCCGTCCGGGACCGGCTGCGGCGGGCCGACGACGACGCGCTGCACCGCGCCCTCCAGCGCAGCGAGGACGGTCGCGAGCATGGTGCGCCCGCCGACCTCCAGCTGCGGTTTGGGCTGCCCGCCGAGCCGGGCCGACCGGCCACCGGCGAGGACGACGGCGGCGAAGGGCGGCAGCGGGCTCATGCGGGGAACCGTAGGGCGCGGACGGTGAGTACCGTCGACCGCGTGGGACGAGTGACCAGCCGCACCCCGGTGCTGCGCATCCGTGGTGACGTGCACACCCGTCGGCCCGACACGGTCGCCTCCGAGGAGCCGCTGGAGATCCGCCTCGACGGGACCCCGCTCGCGGTGACCATGCGGACGCCGGGTGACGACTTCGACCTGGTGCACGGCTTCCTCACCACCGAGGGGGTCATCTCCTCGGCCGCCGACATCGCCGGGCTGCGCTACTGCAACTCCACCGACGACGAGGGGCGCAACACCTACAACGTCGTCGACGTCGACCTCGCCCCCGGCGTCGAGGCCCCGGACACCGCGCTGGACCGGAACTTCTACACGACCAGCTCGTGCGGGGTCTGCGGCAAGGCCAGCATCGACGCGATCCGCACCAAGACCGCCTACGACGTCGCCGCCGACGACACCCGGCTGACCCTGGAGACGCTGCTGGCGCTCCCGGACCGGCTGCGCGCCGCCCAGCAGGTGTTCGACAAGACCGGCGGACTGCACGCCGCGGGGCTCTTCACCGCGGCGGGGGAGATGGTCGCGCTCCGCGAGGACGTCGGCCGGCACAACGCCGTGGACAAGGTGGTCGGCGACGCGGTCCGCGAGGGCCGGGTGCCGCTGGCCGGGCACGTGCTGATGGTCAGCGGGCGGTCGTCGTTCGAGCTGACCCAGAAGGCCGCGATGGCCGCCGTCCCGGTGCTCGCCGCGGTGTCGGCGCCCAGCTCGCTGGCCGTGGAGCTGGCCCAGGAGGTCGGCATCACCCTGATCGGGTTCCTCCGCGGTGACGGCTGCAACGTCTACACCCACCCCGAGCGGCTGGTCCTGCCCGAGTAGGTGAGTGTATGCGTCGAGGTGACCGCGACGGATCCACTCCGCTCAGGCCTGGTGGTCGCCGCCGCGGAGCTGGCTGACCACGTGCGGCAGCAGCGGCCCCAGCACCGCCAGTCCGTCACGCACGCCGCCGGTCGAGCCGGGCAGGTTGACGATCAGCGTGCGCCCCGCCGTGCCGGCCACGCCGCGGGACAGCACCGCCGTGGGCACGGTCGGCTCGCCGTACCGGCGCACCGCCTCGGCCAGCCCCGGGGCGTCGCGCTCGAGCACGGCGCGGGTCGCCTCCGGGGTGACGTCGGTGGGGGACAGGCCGGTACCGCCGGTGGTCAGGACGACGTCCGCACCGCCGGCGACCGCGGCCCGCAGCACCTCGGTCAGGGCGGCGACGTCGTCCGGGCGCACGTGCGGGCCCTCGACGTCGAACCCCAGCTCCCGCAGTCCCTCGGCGAGCAGCTGGCCGCTGCGGTCCTCGTAGACCCCGGCCGAGGCCCGGTTGGACGCGGTGACGACGACGGCGCGGGCGCCGGCAGGCAGGGGTGCGCTCATCGGACCCAGTCGCCCTTCTTGCCGCCGGACTTCGCCAGCAGCCGGACGTCGGTGATCGTCGCCCGCGGGTCGACGGCCTTGACCATGTCGATCACCGTGAGCCCGGCGACGGCGACGGAGGTCAGCGCCTCCATCTCCACCCCCGTGCGGTCGGCGGTGCGGGCGGTCGCGGTGATCTCCACCGCCTCGTCGGTGACCTCGAGGTCGACGGTGACCCCGTGCAGCGCGATCGGGTGGCACAGCGGGATCAGGTCCGGCGTCCGCTTGGCCCCGGCGATGCCGGCGATCCGGGCGACGGCGATCGCGTCGCCCTTGGGCACGCCCTCGCCGCGCAGCAGCGCGACCACCTCGGGGGTGACCAGCACCCGCCCGGCAGCCGTGGCGACCCGCGGGGTGACGGCCTTGGCGGTCACGTCGACCATCCGGGCGGCACCGGAGGAGTCCAGGTGGGTCAGTCGGTTCTCGCTCACTGGAGCGCTCCTTCGATCAGGACGACGGCGACCTGTGCGCCCTCGGGCAGTTCGGTGACGTCCTCGGGGACGACGACCAGGCAGTTGGCGCGGGCCAGGTGCGCGACCAGGTGCGAGCCGGGCCCGCCGACCTGGTCGACCACGGCCCCGTCGAAGCGGCCGCGCAGGAACTGACGGCGTCCGGCGGGGGAGCGCAGCGGCGCGGTCAGCCGGGCGGCGGTGCGCAGCCGGTCGGGGGAGGCGTGGCCCAGGGCGCGCCGCAGCGCGGGGCGCACGAACACCTCGAAGGACACGAACGAGCTGACCGGGTTGCCCGGCAGGGTGATCACCGGGACGCCGTCCACGGTGCCGGCGCCCTGCGGCCCACCGGGCTGCATGGCGACCTTGCCGAACTCCACGGTGCCGAGCTCGCGGAACGCGTCCTTGACCACCTCGTAGGCCCCCGCGCTCACCCCGCCGCTGGTGACCAGGACGTCGGCCCAGGACAGCTCGGCGCGCACCGTGGCCAGGAACTGGTCGACGTCGTCGGGGACGAAGTGCAGCGTGCGGGCCTCGCCACCGGCCTCGGTGACGGCGGCGGCCAGCAGCACCGAGTTGGACTCGTAGATCTGCCCCATGGCCAGCGGGAGACCGGGCTCGACCAGCTCGCTGCCGGTGGACAGCACCAGCACGCGCGGCCGGCGGCGCACCGGCACGGTCGCGTACCCGACCGCCGCGGCCAGCCCCAGCTGCGCGGCACCCAGCGCCGTCCCGGCCGGCATGGCCAGCTCGCCGGCGCGGATGTCCTCCCCGGCGTGCCGCAGGTGGGTGCCCGCGGCGGGGGAGCCGGTGACCGTGACGACGTCGGTGGCGGCGTCGGTGCGCTCCACCGGCACGATGACGTCGGCGCCGTCGGGGACCGGGGCGCCGGTCATGATCCGGTGGACGGTGCCCGGCTGCAGGGGCGGGCCGTCGCTGCGCCCGGCCGGGACGTCCTCGACCACCGGCAGCCGCACCGGGGAGTCCTCGCTCGCCCCGCCGACCTCGGCATGCCGGGCGGCGTAGCCGTCCATCGCCGAGTTGGTGAACCCGGGCAGCGAGACCAGGGCCGGGAGGTCCCGGGCCAGCACCCGCCCGGCGGCCGCGGCGAGCGCGACCTCCTCGACCGGCAGCGGGGCGAGCAGCCCGGCGACCACTGCCTGGTGTTCCTCGACGGTGCGCACGCCCCCATCCTCACCGATGGGGGCCCCGCCGCCGACGGCGCGGGCGTTACCGTGCACCCGCACACGGCGAGGAGAGGGTGGTGGCGATGAGCGAGATCGACCAGATGCTGGCGGCCAACGGCGAGTGGCTGACGGAGTTCCCGGGCGGCCTGCCGGTCGCACCGGCGCGCAAGGTCGCCGTCGTGGCCTGCATGGACTCCCGGATGCCGCTGTTCGGCCTGCTCGGGCTGGCGGTCGGTGACGCGCACGTCATCCGCAACGCGGGTGGGGTGGTCACCGAGGACACCCTGCGGTCGCTGACCATCTCCCAGCACCTGCTGGGCACCCGCTCGGTCGTGCTGGTGCACCACACCGACTGCGGCCTGCAGAAGACCACCGACGCCGACCTGGCCGACCTGGTGGAGCGCACGACCGGGCACCGGCCGCCGTGGACGGCGCAGGCCTTCACCGACGTGGACGCGGACGTCCGCGAGTCGATCCGGCTGATCCGGTCGACCCCGTACCTGCTGTCCACCGAGGTCCGGGGCACGGTCTACGACGTCGGCACCGGCGAGCTGCGCGAAGCCGTCTGACCCGGAGCAGCTGCCGGGCCGGGAGGGCGCGGTCCGCCGGCTGGTATCGTCGCCTGCTGGTGCGCGACGCCGGTTGGTGCGCGCGTGTCCAGGGCCCGGGGTTCACCGGATCAGCCCAGTCTCCCGTGCTCGGTGAGGCGATCCCACCAGCCGCCCGCCCGACGACGAAGGAACAGTGAGCCTCGTGCGCACGTACACCCCCAAGCCCGGTGACATCACCCGGGCCTGGCACGTCATCGACGCCACCGACGTGGTGCTCGGTCGACTCGCCAGCCAGACCGCGATCCTGCTGCGCGGCAAGCACAAGCCCCAGTTCGCCCCCCATGTGGACGCCGGTGACTTCGTCGTCATCGTCAACGCGGGCAAGGTGGCGCTGACCGGCTCCAAGAACGACCGGAAGCTGGCCTACCGGCACTCCGGCTACCCGGGCGGCCTCACGACGATCAACGTCGGCGACGAGCTCAAGACCCGCCCCGACCGCACCGTCGAGCGCGCGATCAAGGGCATGCTCCCGCACAACACCCTGGGCCGGCAGATGCTGTCCAAGCTCAAGGTCTACGCCGGGCCCGAGCACCCGCACGCCGCCCAGCAGCCCCAGCCCTTCGAGATCAAGCAGGTGTCCCAGTGACCAGCGCCCAGACCATCACCGACGCCGACGGGCGTCCGATCCAGACGGTGGGTCGCCGCAAGGAGGCCATCGTCCGGGTGCGTCTGCTCCCCGGCACCGGCCAGTTCAAGCTCAACGGCCGCACCATCGAGAACTACTTCCCCAACAAGGTGCACCAGCAGCTCATCCGTGAGCCGTTCGTGATCCTGGAGAAGGCCGAGCAGTACGACGTCGTCGGCATCCTGCACGGTGGTGGCGTCTCCGGTCAGGCCGGCGCGCTGCGTCTGGCCATCGCCCGCGCGCTCATCGAGATCGAGATCGACGACCGTCCGGTGCTGAAGAAGGCCGGCTTCCTGACTCGTGACCCCCGCGCCGTCGAGCGCAAGAAGTACGGCCTGAAGAAGGCCCGCAAGGCGCCCCAGTACTCCAAGCGCTGACGGCTCGGCGAGAAGTCCGTTCATGGGACGCCTCTTCGGCACCGATGGCGTCCGTGGCCGGGCCAACGCCGACCTGACGCCGGAGCTGGCCATGTCCGTGGCCCGCGCCGCCGCCAGCGTGCTCTCCGACCGCGACGGGACCTCGCGTCCCGTCGCGGTCGTGGGGCGCGACCCCCGCGCCAGCGGGGAGATGCTGGAGGCGGCCGTGGTCGCAGGCCTGGCCAGCGCCGGCGCCGAGGTGCTCCGGGTCGGGGTGATCCCCACCCCGGCCGTGGCGCACCTGACCGGCCGGACCGACGCCGACCTCGGCGTGATGATCTCGGCCAGCCACAACCCGATGCCCGACAACGGCATCAAGCTGTTCAGCCGCGGCGGCCACAAGCTGCCCGACGCGGTCGAGGCGGCGATCGAACGACGCGTGACCGGCCACGAGGCCGAGGACAACCGCCCCACCGGCGGTGGGGTCGGCCGGGTGCGGGACCTCCCCGGCGCGGCCGAGGACTACATCGACCACGTGCTGTCCGCCCTGCGCCAGCCGCTGCGCGGTCTGCGGGTCGTCGTCGACTGCGCCCACGGCGCGGCCTCCCGCTGCGCGCCCGAGGTGTACCGCCGGGCCGGCGCCCAGGTGCACGTCATCGGCGGCGAGCCCGACGGCTGGAACATCAACGACGGCATCGGCTCGACCCACCTGGGTCCGCTCAAGGACGCCGTCGCCCGGCACGGCGCCGACATCGGCATCGCCCACGACGGTGACGCCGACCGCTGCCTGGCGGTCACCGCCGACGGTGACGTCGTCGACGGCGACGCGATCCTGGCCATCTGCGCGCTGGCCCTGCACGAGAGCGGCAACCTCACCGACAGCACCGTCGTGGCCACCGTGATGAGCAACCTCGGTTTCCACCACACGATGCGCGCCGCCGGCATCTCCGTGGCCACCACCGCGGTCGGCGACCGCTACGTGCTGGAGGCGCTGCGCTCCCGCGGGCTGTCCCTGGGCGGCGAGCAGAGCGGTCACCTGGTCTTCCTGGACTGGGCCACCACCGGCGACGGCCTGCTCACCGGGCTGGCGCTGCTGTCCCGGATGAGCGCCACCGGCGCCTCGCTGGCCGAGCTGGCCTCGGTGGTGCAGAAGCTGCCGCAGATCCTGGTCAACGTGCCCGTCACCGACCGCCTCGCCGTCGCCGAGAGCGAGGACGTCGCCCGGGCGGTCAACGAGGTCGAGGCCGAGCTCGGGGACACCGGCCGGGTGCTGCTGCGCCCCTCGGGCACCGAGCAGCTGGTCCGGGTGATGGTCGAGGCCCCCACTCAGCAGCAGGCCGACGCCGTCGCCGCGCGGCTGGCCGCGGTCGTCGCCGCCACCGGCTGAGTCCCCGGGGCGTGCCCGTGCGGTGCGTGGGGCTGGCGGGGCGGGCGTGGTGGACGCTCGGTGGCCGGGCCTGCGCAGCCGGTATCGTCGCTGCACATGTGCGGCATCGTGGGGTACGTCGGCCCGCAGAACTCGTTGGACGTCGTCCTGGAAGGGCTCCGCAGGCTGGAGTACCGGGGCTATGACTCGGCGGGCGTCGCCCTGCTGACCGAGGGGCGGCTGAGCACGGCCAAGAAGGCCGGGAAGCTCGCCAACCTGGAGAAGGTGCTGGCCGAGGAGGGGCTCCCACCCTCGACCATCGGCATCGGTCACACCCGGTGGGCGACCCACGGCGGGCCCACCGACCGCAACGCCCACCCGCACGTCTCCGCCGACGGCACGGTGGCCGTGATCCACAACGGGATCATCGAGAACTTCGCGCCGCTGCGCGCGGAGATCGAGGCGACCGGCATCGAGTTCTCCTCCGAGACCGACACCGAGGTCGTCGCCCACCTGCTGGCCGCCGTCTACCGGCAGACCCCGGCCGGGCCCGACCGGCTCGCCGAGGCGATGCGCGTGGTCAGCCGCCGGCTCGAGGGCGCCTTCACCCTGGTCGCCACCCACACCTCCGAGCCCGACCGGCTGGTCGCCTCGCGCCGCAACAGCCCGCTGGTCGTCGGCGTCGGCGACGGCGAGTACTTCCTCGGCTCCGACGTCGCCGCCTTCATCGGCCACACCCGCACCGCGCTGGACGTCGAGGAGGACCAGGTCGTCCTGCTCGACCGCACGGCCGGGGTCACGGTCACCGACTTCGACGGTGCGGCCGTCGAGCCCCGCACGCGCACGGTCGACTGGGACGCCGCCGCCGCCGAGAAGGGCGGCTACCCCTGGTTCATGCTCAAGGAGATCGCCGAGCAGCCCCAGGCGATCGCCGACACCCTGCTCGGCCGCCTCGGTGAGAACGGTGAGCTGGTGCTCGACGAGGTGCGGCTGTCCGACCAGGAGCTGCGCGACGTCGACAAGGTCTTCGTCGTCGCCTGCGGCACCGCTTACCACGCCGGGCTGATCGCCAAGTACGCGATCGAGCACTGGACCCGCATCCCGGTCGAGGTCGAGCTGGCCAGCGAGTTCCGCTACCGCGACCCGGTGCTGGACCGCTCGACGCTGGTCGTGGTCATCAGCCAGTCCGGCGAGACCATGGACACCCTGATGGCGCTGCGGCACGCCAAGGAGCAGAAGGCCCGCGTGCTGGCCATCTGCAATGCCAACGGCTCGACCATCCCGCGTGAGTCCGACGCGGTCCTCTACACCCACGCCGGGCCCGAGGTCGCCGTCGCCTCGACCAAGGGGTTCCTCACCCAGGTCGTCGCCTGCTACCTGGTCGGTGCCTTCCTCGCCCAGGTCCGCGGGGTCAAGTACGCCGACGAGGTCTCCGCCATCGTCGACGAGCTGCGCCAGCTGCCCGCCGCGGTGACCAAGGTGCTGGAGCAGATGGAGCCCGTGCGCGAGCTGGGCCGCTCCCTGGCCACCGAGAACACGCTGCTGTTCCTCGGCCGGCACGTCGGCTACCCGGTCGCCCTCGAGGGCGCGCTGAAGCTCAAGGAGCTGGCCTACATCCACGCCGAGGGCTTCGCTGCCGGTGAGCTCAAGCACGGCTCGATCGCGCTCATCGACCAGGGCACCCCGGTCGTGGTGATCGTGCCCTCGCCGCGCAGCCGCGGTTCCGTGCACTCGAAGGTGGTCTCCAACATCCAGGAGGTCCGCGCACGGGGCGCCCGCACCATCGTGATCGCCGAGGAGGGCGACGACGACGTGCTGCCCTACGCCGACCACGTCATCCGGGTGCCACGCACGCCCACCCTGCTCGCCCCCGTGGTCACCACCGTGCCGCTGCAGGTGCTGGCCTGCGAGATCGCCGACACCCGTGGCCTGGACGTCGACCAGCCCCGCAACCTCGCCAAGAGCGTCACGGTCGAATGACCGCGTCGTCCCGGACTTCGATCAGGTGACCTGATCACCGTCTGTCCCCCCGCGCCAGCGTTGATGCAGGGGGACAGTCGTTGGTACAGGGGGACGACGGACGGCGGCGCGGGGAGACGGGCAGACTGGCGGCGTGATCATCGGGGTCGGGATCGACGTCTGCCCGGTCGAGCGGTTCGCCGCCTCGCTCACCCGCACGCCGGGACTGCGCGACCGGTTGTTCACCGCCGCCGAGCAGCGCACCCCCTCGGGGGCCGAGCGGACTGGTGAGTCCCTGGCCGCGCGGTTCGCGGCCAAGGAGGCGCTGGCCAAGGCGCTGGGCGCCCCCGGTGACCTGCGCTGGCACGACGCCGAGGTGGTGGTCGGCGACCGGGGCCGGCCGTTGCTGGAGGTGCGCGGCACCGTCGCGCGACGGGCCGCCGAGCTGGGCGTGACCTCCTGGCACGTGTCGCTGAGCCACGACGGGGGCATCGCCTCGGCCGTGGTCATCGCCGAGGGCACCTCGTGATCGGGCTCTACACCGCCGCGCAGCTGCGCCCCGCCGAGCAGCAGCTGCTGGCCGGTCTGCGTCCGGACACCCTGATGCAGCGGGCCGCCACCGGGCTGGCCACGATCTGCGCCGGCCTGCTCGGCCGCGTGGCCGGCGCCCGGGTGGTGCTGCTCGTCGGCTCCGGTGACAACGGCGGGGACGCGCTGCTGGCCGGTGCCCGGCTGGCCGCCCGGGGCGCGCAGGTCCGCGCGGTCCTGCTCTCCCCGGAGGGGGCGCACGCCGGCGGGCTGGCGGCGCTGGAGCGGGCCGGTGGGCGGGTCGTACGGGGCGAGGACGCCGGGTTCGAGCGCGCCGACCTGGTGCTCGACGGCATCGTCGGGATCGGCGGGAGCGGGCCACTGCGCCCACCGGCCGCCGAGCTCGTCGCCCGGGCCACGGCCGGGCCGGGGCTGCTGGTGGCGGTCGACGTGCCCAGCGGCGTCGCGGCCGACACCGGCGAGGTGCCGGGTGCGGCCTTCGCCGCCCAGCACACGATCACCTTCGGCGCGGTCAAGCCCGGCCTCGTCGTCGGTGCCGGCCGCGGGCTGGCCGGCACGGTGCACCTGGTCGACATCGGGCTGGGTGGCGTCCTCCCTGCGCCCGACGCCGTCCAGCTCACCGACGCCGACGTCGCCGCGCACCTGGACGCCCCGGGCGCGGACGACGACAAGTACTCCCGGGGCGTGGTCGGGGTGATCGCCGGCTCGGCCACCTATCCCGGCGCCGGCGTGCTGTGCACCGGCGCCGCCCTGCGCACCCGCCCCGGGCTGGTCCGCTACGCCGGCACCGCCGCGGCGGGCGTGACGGCGGCCTGGCCGGAGGCGCTGGTCACCTCCGGCCGCCCCGGGGACGCCGGCCGGGTGCAGGCCTGGGTGGCCGGCCCGGGCATGGGCACCGACGACGACGCGCTCAGCGTGCTCGCCGAGGTGCTGGTCACCGACCTGCCGGTGGTGGTGGACGCCGACGGGCTGACGCTGGTCTCCCGGCACCCGGAGCTGGTGCGCGACCGCAGCGCCCCGACCGTGCTGACCCCGCACGACCGGGAGTTCGCCCGCCTGTTCGGGGACGTCGGCCCCGACCGGCTCGCGGCCGCCCGCCGGGGCGCCGCCGAGCTGGGCTGCACGGTCCTGCTCAAGGGCGACGCGACCGTGGTGGCCGACGCCACGGGCCGCACCCACGTCAACGCCACGGGCACCCCCTGGCTGGCCACCGCCGGCACCGGCGACGTGCTCGCCGGCGTGCTCGGTGCGCTGCTGGCCACCGGGCTCCCCGCTGCCGAGGCCGCAGCGTCCGCCGCGCACCTGCACGGCCGCGCCGGGCAGCTGGCCGCCGAGCACGGACCGCTGATCGCCGGTGACCTGGTGCGCCGGCTGCCGGAGACGGTCGCCCGGCTGCGCGGCAGCGTCGGCTGAGCGGTACGGGCCTGGGACAGTGGGCGGTGTGACGCAGTTGCAGCGAGGGCTCGCCCACCGTGCCGAGGTGGTCGTCGACCTGGACACCATCGCGGCCAACGTCGCCGTCCTGCGGGAGCGGGTGGGCCGGCCGCTGATGGCGGTGGTCAAGGCCGACGGGTACGGGCACGGCATGCTGCCCGCCGCCCGCGCGGCGCTGGCCGGCGGTGCCGACCGGCTCGGCGTGGCGGTGGTCGAGGAGGCCCTCGCCCTGCGCGCCGGCGGGGTCACCGCGCCGGTGCTGGCCTGGCTCAACGGGCCGGGGGAGGACTTCGCCGCCGCGCTGTCGGCCGACGTCGAGGTGTCGGTCAACGCCGAGTGGGGCCTGGCCGAGGTGGTCGAGGCCGCCCGCGCCACCGGCCGGACGGCGTCGGTGCACCTGTTCGCCGACACCGGGCTGTCCCGCGAGGGCGCGACCCCCACGGACTGGCCCGGCCTGGTCGCCGCCGCGGCGCGGGCGCAGGCCGACGGCGACGTGGTGGTCGCCGGGCTGTGGAGCCACCTGGCCTCCGCCGACGTGCCGGGCTCCCCGGCGGTCGGCGCGCAGGTGCGGGTGTTCGACGAGGCCGTCGCCGTCGCCCGCGCGGCCGGGCTGACCGACGCCGTCCGGCACCTGGCGAACTCCGCGGCCACGGTCGCGCTGCCGGAGACCTGGTACGACCTGGTGCGCCCCGGGGTGGCGATCTACGGCCTGGACCCGCTGGGCGGCGACCCGGCGGCGCACGGTCTGCGCCCGGCGATGACCGTGCAGGCCCGGGTCGCGCTGACCAAGCGGGTGCCGGCCGGGGTCGGCGTCTCCTACGGCCACAGCTACACGACCGGGGCGGAGACGACCCTGGCCCTGGTCGCGGTCGGGTACGCCGACGGGGTGCCGCGGGCCGCCGGCAACGCCGCACCGGTGCTGGCCGCGGGCACCCAGCGCACCATCGCCGGCCGGGTCTCGATGGACCAGTTCGTGCTCGACGTCGGCGAGGACCCCGTCGCCCCCGGCGACCCGGTCGTGCTGTGGGGACCCGGCACGGAGGGGGAGCCGACCGCGCAGCAGTGGGCCGACGCCGTCGGCACCATCCACTACGAGCTGGTCACCCGGGTCGGTGGCCGATTCCGCCGTCGCCACGTCGGCACCGCCGGGGTCGCGTGATGTCCCGCCACCCGATCGCCGACCACCACCTGGGCCGCACCGCGGGGCTCATCGGCGCCGTGGTCGGGCTGGCGGCGGCCGGCACGGCCATCGGCGTCGCGGTCACCCGGTCGGCCACCTCGGCGGTCCGGGCCACCCAGCTGGCCGGCGAGGCGCGGGACGGCCGCGAGGTGGGCGACGTCCCGGCCGCGGAGCTGCGCGAGCAGGACCCGCTGGGGCTGCAGAGCCGGGCCGCTGACCGTCGTGCGACGGTGCGCACCGATGACGGTGTGCAGCTGTCGGTCGAGGAGGTCGGCCCGACCGACGCCCCGCTGACCGTCGTCCTCGTGCACGGCTACGCGCTGTCGATGGCCTCCTGGACCTTCCAGCGCCGCGACCTGGGGGCCGAGCTCGCCACCGCGAACGGCCACCGCCCCCGCGCCCGGCTGGTGTTCTACGACCAGCGCGGGCACGGCTCCTCCGGCCGCGGGGTCGCCGAGCACTCGACCATGGAGCAGCTGGCCGCCGACCTCGAGGCGGTGCTCACCGCCCGGGTGCCCCGGGGCCCGGTGGTGCTGGTCGGCCACTCGATGGGCGGCATGACCGTGCTCGCCCTGGCCCAGCGGCGGCCGGAGCTGTTCGGCACCCGGGTGGTGGCCGCGGCGCTGGTGTCCACCTCGGCGGGCAACCTCGCCGACCTGGACCTGGGGCTGCCGCACCTGCTCACCCGGGTGCGCACCGCGGTCATCCCGGTCGCCGCGTGGACGATGCGCCGCCGTCCGGCGCTGGCCGAGCACACCCGGCGGCTGGCCAAGGGCATCGTGTCGGCGGCCACCTGGTCGCTGTCGTTCTCCTCCACCGACGTCGACCCGGCCCTGGGCCGCTACGTCGACGCGATGATCGGCGGCACCCCGGTCGACGTGATCGCGGAGCTGTACCCGGCCATCGCCGGGCTGGACGCCAGCGGGGCGATCGAGCCGCTGCGCCGGGTGCCGACCCTGGTGCTCACCGGCGACGCGGACAAGATGATCCCCAAGGCGCACAGCGAGCGGATCGTCGAGCAGCTGGAGGCCTCCGGCGCCGGCACGGTGCGCTTCGTCGTCGTCCCGGACGCCGGGCACCTGGTGCTGCTGGAGAAGCCGGCCCAGGTCACCGCCGCGCTGTCGGAGCTGCTGCGGGCGGCCGGCGCGGCCCGCACCGACCGCCCGTAGGCTGGGTGTGTGGCCGCCCTCCGACCGCCCCGCCTCGACGCGGCCGCCGACGAGGTCGCCCGCACCGCCGCGCTGGCCCCCGACTGGGCCGCGCTGGCGACCGTCGCCCGCTCCTGCGTGGCCTGCCCCGAGCTGGCGAGCACCCGGCAGCACGTCGTCGTCGGCGACGTCCCGGCCACCGGTCGGCCGCGGCTGGTGATCGTGGGGGAGGCCCCCGGCGCCACTGAGGACGAGACCGGCCGGCCGTTCGTCGGCAAGAGCGGTGCCCTGCTGGACCAGCTCCTCGGCGAGGCCGGGCTGGACCGGGCCGAGTGCGCGGTGCTGAACATCGTGAAGTGCCGTCCCCCGGCCAACCGCACGCCGAAGACCCCCGAGGTCGCCCGCTGCAGCGGCTGGCTGCGCCGCCAGCTGGAGCTGCTGGACGCCGGCACGGTGCTCGCGCTCGGGCTGTCGTCGGCGAAGTGGTTCCTCGGGCCCAAGACGGTGCTCGGCCAGGTGCGCGGCCGGCCGCACGAGGTCGACGGGCGGTCCGTGTGGGTCACCTACCACCCCTCGGCGGCGATCCGGTTCGGCCCGAACGGCGCCCCACGGGCCGCGCTGGCCGCCGACCTGGCCGCGATCGCAGGGACGCCGTGACCTTCGAGCGGGAGCTGCCCACGGTGGCCGACACCCAGGCGTTCGGCCGGGAGCTCGCCGCCCTGCTCCGCGCCGGCGACCTGGTCGTGCTGGCCGGCCCGCTGGGCGCGGGCAAGACCGCGCTGACCCAGGGCATCGGGGCCGGCCTGGGCGTGCGGGGCCCGGTCACCTCGCCGACGTTCGTGCTCGCCCGCGTGCACCGCGGCGGACGCCTGACGCTGGTGCACGTCGACGCCTACCGGCTGGGCAGCATGGCCGACGTCGACGACCTGGACCTCGACGCCACCGCGGAGGAGGCGGTCACCGTCGTCGAGTGGGGGCACGGCCTGGTCGAGCAGCTGGCCGACGAGCACCTGGTGGTGGAGCTGGACCGCCGGGACGACGACGTCCGCACCGCCCGGCTGGTCCCGGTCGGCGCCGGCTGGGAGCGGCGGCTCACCGGGGCCTAGGCTCGACCTCCGTGCTGGTCCTCGCCCTCGACACCGCCACCCCGACCCTCGTCGTCGGGCTGGCGCGCTGGTCGCCCGACGGCGGCACCGAGGTGCTCGCCGAGCGGGCCGTGGAGTCGGGCAACCGGCACGCCGAGCTGCTCACCCCGGCCGTGCGCGAGGTGCTCGCCGAGGCCGGCGCCGCGATGGCCGACCTGGACGCCGTGGTCACCGGGCTCGGACCCGGGCCCTACACCGGCCTGCGGGTCGGGATCGTCACCGCGGCCGCGTTCGGTGACGCCCGGGGGCTGCCCGTCCACGGGGTCTGCTCGCTGGACGCGATCGGCAGCGGCGCCCGCTCGGTGGTCACCGACGCCCGCCGCAAGGAGGTCCACTGGGCCACCTACGACGGCACCGGGCAGCGGCTCACCGGCCCCGGCGTCGACCGGCCGGAGGACGCGCCGGTCGGGGACCCGGTCGTGGGCGACGTGCGGTTCGCCGAGCGGCTGGGCCGCACCGTCACCGCCGCCGACGTCACCACCGCCGGGCTGGTCCGCGCCGCCGTCCCGCTGCTCGGCCGCCCGCCCGTGCCGCTGGAGCCGCTGTACCTGCGCCGGCCCGACGCCGTGCCCTCGGTGACCCGCAAGGCGGTCAGCCAGTGACGGTCGAGCTGCGGCCGATGACCCGGGAGGACCTGCGCGAGGTCATGCGGATGGAGGAGGAGCTCTTCGCCCCCGACACCTGGACCCGGTCGATGTACCTGGACGAGCTGGCCATGACCGACACCCGGTACTACCTGGTGGCCGTCGACGGCGCGGACGTCGTCGGCTACGCCGGCCTGATCGCCTACCCCGACGAGGCGCACGTCGCGACCATCGGGGTCACCGGTGCCCGGCAGGGCGAGGGGATCGGCGGCCGGCTGCTGGACGCGCTGCTGGCCGAGGCCGACCGGCGCACCCCGGTGGTGCTGCTGGAGGTGCGTGCCACCGACGAGGCCACCCAGGGGCTGTACGCCCGTCGCGGGTTCGTGCCCATCGGCGTCCGGCCGAACTACTACCCGTTGAGCGGCGAGGACGCAGTGGTGATGAAGCGTGGCTGAGCAGCCGCTGGTGCTGGGGTTCGAGACCTCCTGCGACGAGACCGGCATCGGCCTGGTGCGCGGGCAGACGCTGCTGTCCGACGCGCTGGCCACCTCGATGGCCGAGCACGAGCGCTTCGGCGGCGTCATCCCCGAGATCGCCAGCCGGGCGCACCTGGAGGCGATGGTCCCGACCGTGCGCCGGGCGCTGGCCGACGCCGGGGTCACCGCCACCGACGTCGACGCGGTCGCGGTCACGGCCGGACCCGGGCTCACCGGCGCGCTGCTGGTCGGGGTCGCGGCGGCCAAGGCCTACGCGTTGGCCCTCGACGTCCCGCTGTACGGGGTCAACCACCTGGCCGCCCACGTCGCGGTCGACGAGCTGGAGCACGGCCGGCTGGCCGAGCCCTCGATCGCGATGCTGGTCTCCGGCGGGCACAGCTCGCTGCTGCTGGTGCCCGACCTCGCCCAGGACGTGCAGGAGCTGGGCCGCACCATCGACGACGCGGCGGGGGAGGCCTTCGACAAGGTCGCCCGGGTGCTGGGCCTGCCCTTCCCCGGCGGCCCGCCGATCGACCGCGCCGCCGCCGAGGGCGACGCGGCGGCGATCCGGTTCCCGCGCGGGCTCACCGGGCCCCGGGACGCCGTCTACGACTTCTCGTTCTCCGGCCTGAAGACCGCCGTGGCCCGCTGGGTCGAGGCGCGTGAGCGGGCGGGGGAGCCGGTGCCGGTCGCCGACGTCTCGGCCTCGTTCCAGGAGGCGGTGGTGGACGTGCTCACCGCCAAGGCCGTGCGCGCCTGCCGCGACCACGGCGTCGACCACCTGGTCATCGGTGGCGGGGTGGCGGCCAACTCCCGGCTGCGCGCGCTGGCCCAGGAGCGCTGCGACGCCGCCGGCATCGTGCTGCGGGTGCCCAGCCGGCGGCTGTGCACCGACAACGGCGCGATGGTCGCCGCACTCGGCTCGCGCCTGGTGGAGGCCGGCGTCGCCCCGTCGGCGCCCGACCTGGGCGCGGACAGCTCGCTGCCGATCGAGGTCGTCTCGCGCTGACGGAGTCCCAGCGCATCAGGAACCGAGCGCTGGGACTCCGCAGAGGACGACGGTGGGGGCGCCGGCGACGCGGGTGACGACGACGACCGCCGTCCCCTCGCCGGGGCCGCGCAGCTGTCGGGCCAGCGTCTCGGGCTCGATCGCCGAGCCGCGCTTCTTCACCGTCACCCGCCCGACACCGCGCGAGCGCAGCAGCGCCTTGAGCTTCTTGAGGTTGAACGGCAGGACGTCGGTGACCGGGTAGGAGCTGACCCAGGGGGAGTCCGCGGGCCGGTCGGAGGTCAGGTAGGCGATCGTGGGGTCGACCAGGTTCGCCTCGAGCTCCAGGCCGGCCAGGGACACCAGCCCGGAGCGGATGACCGCCGGGTCGGGCTCGTGCAGCCAGTTGCGCACCGGGCCGTCGGGTGCGGGCCCGGGGTCGGCGTCGGCGGTCAGCTCGTGGACGGCGCCGTCCCGGGTCACGACCGTCGCCCGGCGCCAGGTCACCGACGGCGCGCGGCCCCACAGCAGCGCCTCCACGATCGAGCCGCCGACCGACACCCACTCGGCCTCGACGCCGGCCGGCACCCGCTCGTGGTCCAGCCCCGGCGCGACCTTCACCGCGCACACGGGGACGGCGTCGAGCAGGGCCTGCACCGTCGACCACGGGGGCGACCAGCGGTCGGGGTCGAGCTGGCGGCGCCCCCCGGAGCGGCGGGCGGGGTCGAGGACGGCGGCGTCGCAGCCGGCCACCCGGCCGTCGGTGGCCGCGTCGACCAGCTCGACGGCGTCCCCGGCCACCACCTCCACCCGGTCGGACAGGCCCAGGGCGGCGGTGTTCAGCGCGGTGAGCTCGCGGGCGACCGGGTCCAGGTCGACGGCGAGCACCCGCGCGCCGGCCCGGGCCAGGGCGACGGTGTCGGTGCCGGCGGCGCAGCCGAGGTCGGCCACGCTCGCCGCCCCGCCGGCCAGCAGTCGGGCCGCCCGCCGGTCGGCGAGCACCGGGCGGCCGGCCTGCTCCAGGGCGTCGGAGGTGAACAGCAGCCGGTCGGTGTCCGCGCCGAACACCGGCCGGGCGCGCTCCCGCTGCCGGGCGATGCCCCAGGCCGGGCCCGCCAGCTCCACGCCCACCTCGGCGCGCAGCCGGCTCAGCGCGGACACCGCGTCGGTGCGGGCGGCCAGCAGCTGGCCGGCCCGGGCCAGCGCGGCGGCGCCCGCCGGGGTCGACAGTGCGCGGAGCTGGCGCACGGTCTCGGCGCCCTGGTCGGCCGGCTCGAGGTCGCTGGACACCGGCACAGCCTGGCGCATCACCGTGCAGCCGCCCGGGCGCCCCCGGTTGAGTGGCTGGCACTCGCATGGGTAGAGTGCCAATCGACACGAGCTGCAGCCTGACCCCCGCGACGGCAGGCCCAGCTCCCGTGCCACAGCATCAGCACCACCGCACCATCCACCGGAAGCCCGTCCGACAGTGAAGGGGGCGTCACCTGTGACGACCGCTACCAAGGTCAACATCAAGCCGCTCGAGGACCGGGTCGTGGTCCAGGCCAACGAGGCCGAGACCACCACCGCCTCTGGGCTGGTCATCCCGGACACCGCCAAGGAGAAGCCCCAGGAGGGCACCGTCATCTCGGTCGGCCCCGGCCGCGTCGACGACAACGGCAACCGGGTCCCGCTCGACGTGAACGTCGGCGACGTGGTCATCTACTCGAAGTACGGCGGCACCGAGGTGCGTTACGCCGGTCAGGACTACCTCGTCCTCTCCGCGCGCGACCTGCTCGCCGTCGTGGAGAAGTGACCGCACCCCAGGTCGCACCGTTCCACCGCTGAACCAGCACGACACCGCCCCGGCGACCCGAACCACCGGGTCCCGGGGCGGTCGTCGTCTGCCCCCGGACTCCCCGCGACACCCCTGAGAGAGGTCTGGCAATGGCCAAGATCATCCTGTTCGACGAGGACGCCCGTCGCGCCCTCGAGCGCGGCGTCGACAAGCTCGCCGACGCCGTCAAGGTCACCCTCGGCCCCCGCGGCCGCAACGTGGTCATCAACAAGAACTTCGGCCCGCCCGTCATCACCAACGACGGCGTGACCATCGCCCGCGAGATCGAGCTCGAGGACCCCTACGAGAACCTCGGGGCCCAGCTGGCGAAGAACGTCGCCACCAAGACCAACGACGTCGCCGGCGACGGCACCACCACCGCCACCGTGCTGGCCCAGGCCCTGGTCCACGAGGGCCTGCGCAACGTCGCCGCCGGGGCCAACCCGATGGCCCTGGGCGCCGGCATGCGCGCCGCCGTCACCGCGGTCTCCGCCGCGCTGGACGCCGTGGCCATCCCGGTCGACGACCGCAAGGCCATCGCCGGCGTCGCCACCATCTCCGCCCAGGACGCCGAGGTCGGCGAGCTGATCGGCGAGGCGATGGAGCGGGTCGGCGAGGACGGCGTCATCACCGTCGAAGAGGCCAACGGCATGACGACCGAGCTGGACGTCACCGAGGGCCTGCAGTTCGACAAGGGCTACCTCTCGCCGTACTTCGTCACCGACTCCGAGTCGATGGAGGCCGTGCTCGAGGACGCCCTCGTGCTCCTGGTCAGCGGCAAGATCAGCGCGCTGCCCGACCTGCTCCCGCTGCTGGAGAAGGTGCTCTCGACCGGCGGCCGCCCGCTGCTGATCGTCGCCGAGGACGTCGAGGGCGAGGCGCTGTCGACCCTGGTCGTCAACTCCATCCGCAAGACGATCAAGGTCGTCGCGGTGAAGTCCCCCTACTTCGGTGACCGCCGCAAGGCCTTCATGACCGACCTCGCCGTCGTCACCGGTGGTCAGGTCGTCTCCGAGGACATCGGCCTGTCCCTGGACAGCGTCGGCCTCGAGGTGCTCGGCACCGTCCGGCGCGTCACCGTCACCAAGGACGACACCACCGTCGTCGACGGCGGCGGCACCTCCGGCGCGATCGCCGACCGGGTCGCCCAGATCCGCAACGAGATCGAGGCGACCGACTCCGACTGGGACAAGGAGAAGCTGCAGGAGCGGCTGGCCAAGCTGGCCGGCGGCGTCGCGGTGATCCGGGTCGGTGCGGCCACCGAGGTGGAGATGAAGGAGAAGAAGTTCCGCATCGAGGACGCGATCAACGCGACCCGGGCGGCCGTCGAGGAGGGCGTCGTCCCCGGTGGTGGCTCCGCTCTGGTGCACGCCGCCACGGCCATCGACGACCTGACGCTGACCGGTGACGAGCTGGTCGGTGCCCGCTCGGTCCGCCGGGCCATCGACACCCCGCTGGCGCTGATCGCCTCCAACGCCGGGTTCGAGGGGCCGGTCGTCGTCGGCCGCGTCCGCGAGCTCGGGGTCGGCCAGGGCTTCAACGCCGCCACCGGCGAGTACGGCGACCTGGCCGCCCAGGGCGTCATCGACCCGGTCAAGGTCACCAAGGCGGCCCTGACGCACGCCGCGTCGATCGCCACGATGATCCTGACCACGGACTCCGCGATCGTGGACAAGCCGGCCGAGGACGAGTCCGAGGGCGGGGCGCACCACACCCACGGCCACGGCGGCGGGCACGGCCACAGCCACTGACGAAGGACCCCGTCCGGCCGGGTGACACCCGGCCGGTCGGGGGACACCCTGCACAGACGAGAGGGCCGGCCCGACGAGTTCGTCGGGCCGGCCCTCTGGTGTGTCAGCGGCGGGGAGGTGGTCCCGCCGGGTGAGCTCAGACCCCGGCGGCGATGGGAGCGGGCTCCGCGGCGATCAGCCGGGTGCGCTCCTCCTCGCTCATGCCGCCCCAGACCCCGTAGGGCTCGCGGACGGACAGGGCGTGCTTGAGGCAGGACTCCAGCACCGGACACCGGCCGCAGACGGCCTTCGCGGCGGCCTGGCGGCGCGCACGGGCAGGGCCACGCTCCCCGTCGGGGTGGAAGAACAGAGACGTGCTCTCGCCCCGGCAGGCGCCGTGCAGCTGCCAGTCCCACACCTCGGCGACGGGATTGGGCAGGCGACGGATGTCGGCCATCGGTTCTCCTCGGCTCGTGTCGCACCGGGGGGTCGGCCCGGTCACTTCCACGCCGATGCCCGCCGCCGATCAGCCGCAAACACCTGCGTCCGCGTTCGTCGTGCGGGATCGGCCGACTTGTGCTTCCGGCTCATCCCGCTGCCCTCGGTGAGCGACCGGGTGGCCACCGGCCCTCACCCGCGGGGGTGATCGCGCCTGGTGCATGGGGACTCTGCGGATCAAGGTGATCACAGGGAGTGCCGACCACCGGTGTGGGGGACACCCCGACACCCGTCCGGGAGACCGGCGGTGCCGGCACCCCGGAGCGGGGTCCACCCGTTCCTGGCACCCGCCCGGGCACGTCCCGGTCGGTAGGCCGCCGGCCTCCGGGACGGCGCAGACGGGAGCATCCGGTGATCGAGGACAGGACGCGTGGCAACGGCAGCAGCGGGGCCGTGGTCTGGGTGTTCGACGAGCGCCGCCGGGTCCGTGACGAGGTCGCAGGCCGGCTGCTCGCGCTGCCGTTCGTCGCCCGCGTCGAGGCCGTGGGCGACCAGGCCTCGCTGATGGCGCGGCTGGACAACCGGCTCCCCGACCTCCTGCTCGTGGGCACCCAGCGGGCCACCGACAGCGGCCTGTCGGTCGCCACCCAGGTGCTGCGCACGCACCCCCGGCTGGCGGTGCTCATGCTGGGCGCCCCCGACGACGCCGACACCGTCCGCGCCGCCGTGTCCCTCGGTGCCCGCGGGTTCCTGCGCTGGGACGCCAGCCCGCTCGAACTCGGCCTGGGCATGTCCCGCACCGGGGTGCGGGCCGAGGCCCCGCGCCCGGCCGGGCAGCTCACCCCGGCGCCACGCACCCCACAGCACGCGGTCGCCATGTCCGGTGCCCCGGCAGGCGGGCACCCGGGCCCGGCGTCGTGGGGCGGTCCCAGCCCGCTCGCCGGCCTCGCGCCGACCACCGTCCGCTCCACCGTCCCGGCCGCGCCGCAGGTCGCGCTGTCGATGCGGGAGATGCAGGTGCTCACAGGCATGAGCCAGGGCAAGAGCAACGCCCAGATCGGCCGCGAGCTCTACCTGTCCGAGGACACCATCAAGACCCACGCCCGCCGGCTGTTCCGCAAGCTGGCCGTCAAGGACCGCGCCGAGGCCGTGGCCACCGGATTCCGCCGCGGGATGATGACCTGAGCTTGAGCACCTGACACACGACATCGCGGTGACCAGATCGGCCGGTCACCGCGCTGTCATCGTCTCGGCCTCCGGGTCCAGCCGCCTGGGCGACCGTCCAGCCGGTGCGTGACGCGGCTGCACCGTCGGCCGGGTGGCCCTACCTCGGGTTGCTGGGGCGTGCCGGCCGTCGTCCACCGGATGACGGCGCGTCCACACGCGGGCGGCGGCACCGCCGGGGCCCGGCCGGCCGGTCGAGGATCGGCCGGTGCCCTCGCTGCTGCCCGGTCCGGTCCACGTCTCGGCGTCCGCCCGGCTGGGCGTCTTCTCACTCGCCGAGCTCACGGCAGCGGGGGTGACCGAGCGCGAGGTGCGGAGCGCCGTCCGGGCCGGTGACTGGGTCCGGCTCCGCCGTGGGTGGTTCATCGACGCCGGCGCCCTGGCCGTGGCGGAGGAGACCGGTCGGCGACACGAGGTCGATGCCCTGGCCGTGACCGGGGCACTGGCCAGGCCGACGGCGGTCCTCAGCCACGCCACCGCCGCGCGCATCTGGGGACTGCCCGTGCCGGCGGGGCTGTCGACGGACGTGCGGCTGACCGACCCCGGACGCTGGCGGACCGGGCCCGGGTACGTGATCGCCCACGCCGACCTGCCGGCCGAGGAGGTCACCACCCACGGGCAGCACCGACTGACCACGGTCTCCCGGACCCTGGTCGACAACGCGCGCGAGTCGCGCGAGCTGCCCGCGGTGGCCGCGATGGACGCAGCCCTGCTGCGGGGGCTGGTCACGGAGGAGGAGCTGCAGGCCACCCTCGGCCGGCACCGCTTCGCGCCGAGGAACCCGCGGGCGGTGCGCGCGGTCGCGGCCGCCGACGGTCGTGCCGAGACCTGGCTGGAGACCAGGGGGAGGCTGCGCTTCCGGGCTGCGGGTCTGCCGCCCTTCGTGCCGCAGGTCGAGCTCTGGGTCGGGGAGCGGCTGCTCAAGGTGGCCGACGGGTGGTACGACGACGCAGCCGTCGCCGTCGAGTTCGACGGCAGGGTGAAGTACGTCCGTCCGGCTTACGGCGGCCGCCCCGAGGACGTCCTGTTCGACGAGAAGCGCACGGAGGACGCCCTACGGGCTCTCGGCGTCCGGTTCGTCCGGCTGGTCGACGAGGACCTGGGCCCGGGATGGGCCCCGGTCGAGCACCGGGTGCGCCGGGAGCTGCTGGTCCCCGGGCCGGCGGTCCGTCCCTTCCGCGCGGTCCCGCGGTCGGTCGGGCGTCGCCGAGCGGTGGGTTGAGCCACTGGCCGACCGCTCGGCCGCAGTGCGACCCGGCTGCAGGGTCGGCGAGGTGGCTGGACCTCACCGAGGACGGCGTCCTCCGTCAGTCCTCGCGGGCGTGCCGGCCGCCGCTGCCGTGGCGGCCGGTGGGCTCCTCACGCTCGGCCAGGGCGGCCACCCCGTCGGCGTACCCGCTGGCGTAGTCCCAGCTGACGTAGTCGTCGGGGTCGGGGTCGAAGGGCGGCTCGTGCCGGCCGGTCTGCCCCTCGTCGAGCAGCTGGCGCAGGTTGGCCTGCATCAGCGCCCAGTCGACGTGGTGCTCCTCCTCGCAGTCCGGGCAGTCCACGACGATGCCCTTGACCCCGGTGGGTTCCAGCAGCGTGCGGAACACCTCGAGCTCGGCGAGGTCGTCGAGGACCCCGGCGCGCTCTTCGATCGTCAGCGGGGGCTGACCGGAGTGGTCGCCCGGGCCCAGGTCGCCCCCGAAGTCCGGGTCGCGATCCGGGGTCGCGCCGAATGCGTCGTCCCACGCGTCCACGTGTCCTCCTCGCCGGCACCGGGCCGGCCTGTCAGGGCGCTGCCGGCGGGCCGGCAGGTGGTCGGGCTGGCCCGTCCACCGGACCACGGTAACGGGGGGAGGGCCCCTCGGTGGTCTCCGCCTAGCATGGAGGGGGTTCCCGCGCGCCTCGGAGGCGCTCCCACCAACCACACACGAGAGGTGGCGGCACGTGCAGCCCGACGAGCGCACCCCTGAACTGCCGGCGAAGTTCGCCCCGCTGGGGCTGACCTACGACGACGTCCTGCTCATCCCCGGCGCGTCGGACATCGTGCCGACCGAGGTCGACACCAGCACCCGGCTCACCCGTGGCATCCGGCTGGCCATCCCGCTGCTGTCCTCGGCGATGGACACCGTCACCGAGGCGCGGATGGCGATCGCCATGGCCCGGGCCGGTGGTGTGGGCGTGCTGCACCGCAACCTCTCCGCCGAGGACCAGGCCGGGCAGGTCGACCTGGTGAAGCGGTCGGAGTCCGGCATGGTCACCAACCCGGTCACCTGCTCCCCGGACAACACCCTGGCCGAGGTCGACGCGCTCAGCGCCCGGTACCGCATCTCCGGTGCGCCCGTGGTCGACGCCGACGGCGTCCTGGTCGGCATCATCACCAACCGCGACATGCGCTTCGAGACCGACACGAACCGCCTCGTGCGTGACGTGATGACGCCGATGCCGCTGGTCACCGCCCCGGTGGGGGTCGACCCGGACACCGCGCTGTCCCTGCTGCGCTCGCGCAAGATCGAGAAGCTGCCGCTGGTCGACGAGGCCGGCCGGCTCCGCGGGCTGATCACCGTCAAGGACTACGTCAAGCGCGACCAGTTCCCGAACGCCACCAAGGACGCCGACGGCCGGCTGCTCGTGGCGGCTGCCCTCGGGGTCGGTGAGGACGCCTACAAGCGCGCCGGGCTGCTCGTGGACGCCGGTGTCGACGTGCTCGTCGTCGACACCGCACACGGCCACCAGCGCGCGGTGCTGGACATGGTCGGCCGGGTCAAGGCCGACTTCCCCGTCCAGGTCATCGGCGGGAACGTCGCCACCCGCGCCGGCGCCCAGGCGCTGGTCGACGCCGGTGCCGACGCGGTCAAGGTCGGCGTCGGACCCGGCTCGATCTGCACCACCCGCGTGGTCGCCGGGGTCGGCGTCCCGCAGGTCACCGCCATCTACGAGGCCAGCCTCGCCTGCCGCCCGGCCGGCGTGCCGGTCATCGGCGACGGCGGCCTGCAGTACTCCGGCGACATCGCCAAGGCCATCGTGGCCGGCGCGGACAGCGTGATGCTGGGCAGCCTGTTCGCCGGCGTCGACGAGTCGCCGGGCGAGCTCGTCTTCACCAACGGCAAGCAGTACAAGTCCTACCGCGGCATGGGCTCCCTCGGCGCGATGCAGAAGCGCGGGGGCAACCAGTCCTTCAGCCGCGACCGCTACTTCGCCGACGACGTCCTGTCCGACGACAAGCTCGTGCCCGAGGGCATCGAGGGCCAGGTGCCCTACCGCGGCAAGCTGGCCGGGGTCGCCCACCAGCTCGTCGGCGGCCTGCGCGCCGGCATGGGCTACGCGGGTGCGGCCACGATCGCCGACCTGCAGGAGCGCGGCCAGCTGACCCGGATCACCTCCGCCGGGCTCACCGAGAGCCACCCGCACGACGTCCAGGTGACCACCGAAGCCCCCAACTACCGAGGCCGCTGACCCATGCCAGTTCGTGACAACGTCGAGATCGGCCTCAACCGGTTCGCCCGCCGGGGATACGACCTCGACGAGGTGTCGATCGTCCCCTCCCGCCGCACCCGTGACCACGACGACGTCTCCACCGCCTGGCAGATCGACGCCTTCCGGTTCGACATCCCGCTGGTCACCAGCCCCAGCGACGCCGTGGTCAGCCCGGCCACCGCGGTCGCCGTCGGGCAGGCCGGTGGCCTGGGCGTGCTCAACGCCGAGGGGCTGTGGGCCCGCTACGACGACCCGACCGACGTGCTGCGCCGGCTGCGTCAGGCCGCCGGCCCCGACAGCGGCCCGCCGACCGCGCTGCTGCAGGAGGTCTACGCCGAGCCGGTGAAGGCCGACCTGATCGCCGCCCGGATCAAGGAGATGCGCGAGTCCGGGGTGACGACGGCGGTGCGGGTGTCCCCGCAGCACACCGTCTCCCTCGCCCCGACCGTGCTGGCCGCCGGGGTCGACCTGCTGGTCATCCAGGGCACCATCGTCTCCGCCGAGCACGTGACGACCACCGGTGAGGCGCTGAACCTCAAGGAGTTCATCGCCGACCTCGACGTCCCGGTGATCGTCGGTGGGGCGGCGGACTACCAGACCGCGCTGCACCTGATGCGCACCGGTGCGGCCGGCGTCATCGTCGGCGTGGGCGCCGACAGCTGGTCGACCGCCGACGCCGTCATGGGCATCCGGGTGCCGCTGGCCAGTGCCATCGCCGACGCCGCGGCCGCGCGCCGCGACTACCTGGACGAGACCGGTGGCCGCTACGTCCACGTCATCGCCAACGGCCGGATCGAGACCAGCGGCGCCATCGCCCGGGCCCTGGCCTGCGGCGCCGACGCCGTCCAGCTCGGCGAGCCGCTGCGCGTGGCCGCCGAGGCCCCCGGTGGCGGGGTGTGGTGGGACTCGGTCGCGGCGCACCCGCGGCTGCCGCGCGGCGGGACGTCGGCCCCGGTGGAGCCGCGCGGGTCGCTGGCCGACGTGCTCAACGGCTCAGCCGAGTCCGCCGACGGGCGCACCAACCTCTTCGGTGCCCTGCGCCGCACCATGGCCAAGACCGGCTACCAGAACCTCAAGGAGTTCCAGCGGGTCGACCTGGTCCTGGGCGGGAACGGCGCAGCCGTCGCCGGCCCGGGCCACCTGGTGGGCTGAGCACGATGAGCACCCCTGCGCACAGGGACTTCCCGACCGTGCTGGTCGTCGACTTCGGCGCCCAGTACGCGCAACTGATCGCCCGGCGGATCCGGGAGGCCGGCGTCTACTCCGAGCTGGTCGGCTCCGACGTCGCGGTCGAGGAGCTGCTGGCCCGCAAGCCCGCGGCGATCGTGCTGTCCGGCGGGCCCTCCAGCGTCTACGCCGAGGGCGCCCCGCAGGTCGACCCGGCGGTCTTCGAGTCCGGCGTCCCGGCGTTCGGCATCTGCTACGGCTTCCAGGCCATGGCGCAGAGCCTCGGCGGCACCGTCGCGCACACCGGGGACCGCGAGTACGGCGGCACCCCGCTGACCGTCACCACGCAGTCGCGGATGTTCGGTGACCTGCCGAACGAGCAGTCGGTGTGGATGAGCCACGGCGACGCCGTCAGCGCCGCCCCGCCCGGGTTCACCGTCACCGCCACCTCCACCGGCGCCCCGGTCGCGGCCTTCGAGGACGTCGACCGGCGGCTGGCCGGGGTGCAGTTCCACCCCGAGGTGAAGAACACCCCGCACGGGCAGACGGTGCTCGAGCACTTCCTGTTCGACATCGCGGGCCTGGAGCCCAGCTGGACGATGGCGAACGTCGTCGAGGAGCAGGTCGCCGCGATCGCTGCGCAGATCGGTGACCGGCGGGCCATCTGCGGGCTGTCCGGTGGTGTGGACTCCGCGGTGGCCGCCGCCCTCGTGCAGCGGGCCATCGGCGACCGCCTCACCTGCGTCTACGTCGACCACGGGCTGATGCGCGAGGGCGAGACCGAGCAGATCGAGCGGGACTTCGTCGCCGTCACCGGTGCCGACCTGCGGGTCGTCGACGCCAGCGAGCAGTTCCTCACCGCGCTGGCCGGGGTCACCGACCCCGAGACCAAACGGAAGATCATCGGCCGGGAGTTCATCCGGGTCTTCGAGCAGGCCGCCCTCGACGTCATCGCCGACGCCAAGGAGCACGGCGAGACCGTCGACTTCCTGGTGCAGGGCACGCTCTACCCCGACGTCGTCGAGTCCGGTGGCGGCACCGGGACGGCGAACATCAAGAGCCACCACAACGTCGGTGGGCTGCCCGAGGACCTGATGTTCACCCTCGTCGAGCCGCTGCGCACCCTGTTCAAGGACGAGGTGCGCGAGGTGGGCCGCCAGCTCGGCCTGCCCGACACCCTCGTGCAGCGCCAGCCGTTCCCCGGACCGGGCCTCGGGATCCGGATCATCGGCGAGGTCACCCGCGAGCGGCTCGACGTCCTCCGCCAGGCCGACGCGATCGCCCGCGAGGAGCTCTCGGCGGCGCAGCTGGACACCGAGATCTGGCAGTGCCCGGTGGTGCTGCTGGCCGACGTGCGCTCCGTCGGCGTCCAGGGCGACGGCCGCACCTACGGCCACCCCGTCGTGCTGCGCCCGGTGTCGAGTGAGGACGCGATGACCGCGGACTGGACCCGGCTGCCCTACGACGTGCTGGCCAAGATCTCGACCCGGATCACCAACGAGGTGGCCGAGGTCAACCGGGTCGTCCTCGACGTCACGAGCAAGCCCCCGGGCACCATCGAGTGGGAGTGAGGACCCCCTTCTCCCCACCACGAGCACGCTCGCGGCGGGGCCCGGGACAGGGCCTGGCCGGCCCTCGCTGACGCTCGGTCCGGGCACGAGTGCCGGGTGGTGTCGTGGGAGGACCTCCCGTCTCCCGCTCCACCCGGCTGCTCGGGCGTTCACCGCCTGGTGCGGGCCTTGCGGAGTTCGTTGACCAGGAGGGCGATGCCGGCGGCGACCAGGGCGATCCAGACGAGGCCGTGGTCGAACCAGTCCAGGGAGACGTCCACGCCGGACATCAGGACGATGGCCAGGACGATGAAGACGGTGCCGGCGACGAGGGCGCCGACGTCCAGGCGCCGTCCGGTCGGTGGGGTCGGGTCCTTGGTGATCGGCAGGTCGCCGGGGAACACGTCGGTGTCCTGACGGTCGGTGTGCTCAGCCACGGGACACCTCCACGTCGCCCAGACCGGACTCGATCGTGAGGAGCAGGTCGGCGTTGCCGCCGGACCGGGAGGTCGTGCCGGAGCCGGGGTAGAAGCCGCCCTCGGACTCCTCCTGCCCGAACAGCTCGGCCTCGCCCAGCCCGGTGTCCACGGTCACCTGGACGTCGGCGGACAGGGGCACGAGCACGTCGATGTCCCCGGCCCCGGTCTCGATCGCGATCGACAGGGGAGCGGTCCGGTCGGACAGGTCGACGGCCCGCAGGTCCACGGTGAGGTCACCGAGCCCGGTCTCGTAGCGCGGCTGCACGGCGGCGGCGGTGAGCGGACGGTAGGTGCGGTCGCCGACGTCACCGGAGGACAGGTTCACGGTGGAGGCCAGTGCGAGGGCCGCCGTCAGCAGCACCCCCAGCACGACGAGCCCGGTCTTCGCGCCGCGACCGACGCCGGTGAGCGCACCGACCACCAGGCCCGCGCCCACCACCAGCAGTGCCCCGCCGAGGTACGTGCGGGGACCCAGGTCGGCGCTGGTGAGCTGGTCGACCAGGGCCGCGATGCCCAGCACGATCAGCGCGACGGCGAGGGTCACCCCCGGGACCGCGGAGCGCGGCCCGCGCGGCGCCCGGACCGGTGCCGTGCCGGGCGGACCCGACGGCGCGCTCGGCATGAGCAGCCAGAGCAGCGCGTACACGATGACGCCGCTGCCACCGACCACGGTCAGCGCGATCGCACCCACCCGCCACAGCAGGGCGTCGATGCCGGTGTACTCGGCCAGCCCGCCGGCCACACCACCGATCACCCGGTCGTCCCGGCTGCGCCGCAGCTGGCCGCGGGGTGCCGGTCCCGGCGGCGGGGGCGGGGGCCACGAGCTCTGCGGAGGCTGGGCGGCCGGCGGTCCGGCGGCCGGGGGAGGGGAGAGGGGTGGGAGCGGTGAGGTCATGAGCTGAGCCTGCCGACCGGCGCGGTCCGGCGGTATCCGGGAACCACCTGAGCCGACCCTGATCCTCAGGACCGGTCCGGACGGGACGCGGTCCCGGACGCCGGAAGCGAGGCCGGACGCCGAACGGGGACGGACGCCGTGGTGGCGTCCGTCCCCGTTCCGGGTCGGTGGTCGGCGGGCCGGGCCCGCCGGGGCTCAGCGGGCCGGGGCGTCCTCGAGGGGCATCAGCAGCCAGAGCAGGCCGTACAGCAGCGCACCGGCGCCGGCGCCCAGCACGGTGAGGGTGATGAAGAGCAACCGCCACAGCAGCGGGTCGATGCCGGTGTGCACGGCCAGCCCGCCGGAGACGCCGGACACCATCTTCTCGGTGCGGCTGCGGGCCAGCCGCGGACGGGTGGGTGCGGTCCACGAGGGACCGGTCGGGGCGGAGGCGGTCGAGGTCGAGGTGGTCGGGATGGAGGTCGTCAGGTGCTCCGTCGAGGTCATGCCACCACGCTGCCGCGTCCAGTCGCCCCGGCACATCGGTGAGTCCCCGGAGACGACCCTGGACCTGGCCGACCTGCGCACTCCGGGTGATCACCGATGCGCACCGGCCCGGCGCGGTGACACGATCACCGGGTGACCACCACCGCGCCGGCGCCCGGCACCCCGCCGGTGCCCGCCGTCCGGCGGATGACGCAGCGACCACCGCTGGTCCGTCCCCGCGACGGCCGGCTGCTCGCCGGTGTCGCCACCGGGACCGCGGCACACCTGCGGGTGGACGCCGTCGTCGTCCGGGTCGTCTACCTGGCACTGGCGCTGACCGGTGTCGGGGTGGTCGCCTACGCCCTGCTCTGGCTGACCATGCCGGTGGCCTCCGCGGACGGCGACCCGACCGACCCGGCCGTGGCGACCGCCCGGCCCAGTCGCCGGCAGCTGCTCGGCCTCGGGCTGCTGGCCGTGGTCGCGACCGGGGCGGTGACCCGGCTGGCGAACGCGGGCGGCCTGGCCGTCGTCCTGCCGCTGGTGCTGGCCGGTGCGGGCCTGGCGGTCATCTGGCGTCAGCTGGAGGCCGCCGACGACCTCGACCGCGGCAGCGCACGCTGGGGGCTGCTCGGCGGTGCCGTGCTGGGTGTCGCCGGCGTGGTCCTGCTGCTGGCCACCACCGGTCAGCTCGCCAACGCCCGCAACGGCTTCACCGCCACCGTCGTCATCCTGGTCGGCATCACGCTGGCCACGGCACCGCTGTGGCGCCGGCTGCTGGACTCCCGGGCCGCCGAGCGCGCCGCGCGCATCCGGTCGGAGGAGCGCACCGCGCTCGCCGCCCACCTGCACGACTCGGTGCTGCAGACCCTGGCGCTGATCCAGCGGCACGCCGCCGACCCCACCGTCGTCGGCCGGCTGGCCCGCAGCCAGGAGCGCGAGCTGCGCGCCTGGCTGTACGAGCCCACCGTCGTCACCGGCGGCACCTGGGCGGGGCTGGTCGCCCGGCTGGTCGCCGAGGTGGAGGCCGACCACGCCGTCACCGTCGACCCGGTCGTCGTCGGCGACGTCCAGGTCGACGAGGCGGTGGCGACCCTGGGCCAGGCCGCCAGGGAGGCGGTGGTCAACGCCGCCAAGCACTCGGGCGCCCCCACCGTCTCCCTCTACAGCGAGATCAGCCCGACCACGGTCACCGTCTACGTCCGGGACCGCGGCACCGGGTTCGACCCCGACGCGGTACCCGGCGACCGGCGCGGCCTGCGGGACTCCGTGATCGGCCGGCTCACCCGGCTGGGCGGCACGGCGACGGTGCGTTCGGCACCAGGAGAGGGGACCGAGGTGGAGCTCTGCCTCCCACGCACCGAGGAGGTCGCGGCGTGACCGGGCCCCGGGTCTTCCTCGTCGACGACCACGCGATGGTCCGCGCCGGGGTCCGCTCCGAGCTCGGGGACGACGTCCAGGTGGTGGGCGAGGCCGCCGACGTCGCCGGGGCGGTGGCGGGCATCCGGGCCACCGCACCGGACGTCGTCCTGCTCGACGTGCACCTGCCCGACGGCGGCGGGCGTGCCGTGCTGGAGACGCTGCGCGCCGAGCTCCCGGCGACCCGGTGGCTGGCGCTGTCGGTCTCCGACGCCGCCGAGGACGTCATCGCCGTCATCCGGGCCGGCGCCCGCGGCTACGTCACCAAGACGATCTCCGGGCCCGACCTGCGCGACGCCGTGCGCCGGGTGGCCGAGGGCGACGTCGTGTTCAGCCCGCGACTGGCCGGCTTCGTGCTCGACGCGTTCGCCGCCTCCTCGGCCCCCGCGGCACCGGCGGAGGACCCCGCGGTCGACCCGGGGCTGGACCTGCTGTCGGCCCGCGAGCGGGAGGTCATGCAGCTGCTGGCCCGCGGCTACACCTACCGCGAGATCGGCGGCCGGCTGTTCATCTCGGTCAAGACCGTGGAGTCTCACGCCTCCAACGTGCTGCGCAAGCTGCAGCTGTCCAACCGCAACGAGCTCACCCGCTGGGCGGCCACGAACCGACTGCTGTGAGACCCCCTCCCCGGGGCTCGACCGGTGAGGGGGCCGGGATCAGCTGAAGTGGCTCTTGGGGATGACGCCGTGCACGCCCACCGTGCGGTCGACCACCTGGGAGACCTCGAAGTCCGCTGCGGCCGAGAGGTAGGCGTAGGCCACCTGCCGGTCCATGCCGAGGTCGGTCTCCAGGAAGTCCAGCGCGTTGACCACGGCCCGCCGGCTGGCGGTGTCCAGGTCGCTGCCCTGGCCGTTGCGGGACCCGTCGGGGTCCGACAGCCCGATCGGCACCCACGCGTCCGGCGTCTCGCCGAACGGGTACCGGTAGGCCACCGACGGTGCGTCGCCCGAGCCGGGCTTGCAGACGGTGAGCCGGTAGGTGATCCGCAGCGACCCCTCCATCGCGGTGAGGGCCACCTCGCCGTTGCCCATCGACATGTGCGGGTCGCCGGTGGAGAACAGCGCCCCCTCGGCGACCACCGGCACGTAGAAGGCCGAGCCGACGTTGAGGTGCTTCACGTCGATGTTGCCGCCACCGAGCGTCGGCGGGATCGAGTTCACCAGCGGGTCGTTGAGCTTCGCGGCGTCGCCGACGGTGGCGACCGCCATGAGCCCGGCGAAGGGGTCCAGCGGCCAGGCGACCTCGCCGCTGGTGCCCACCGGCAGGTGGGCGGTCGGGACGCCGCCACGGGCACGCCGGACCGGGGTGAAGACGGAGACGTTGCCGTAGCGGAGCGGGTCCTTCGTGCTCCGGCCGTCCTTCGTCCGCGGCATCGTCTCGGCCGCGCTGATGCCCTGGTCGGGGGAGAACTGGACGGCCAGCGCCCCCTTGCCGTGCCGGCTGGAGATGACGCCGTAGGGGACCCGGGGCATCGCCGAGAGGGGCTCGATCTTCAGCACGTCCCCGGGGCGGGCGCCCTCGACGTACACCGGTCCGGTGATGACGTGCGGCCCGTCGGCGTCGAAGTCCCGCTTGTGCCGGGCGTACCCCGCGGCGATGGCAACGGCATCGTCGAGCACCTGGTCGCGCGGCACGCCCTTGCCGGCGAACCAGGCGGCCGGGTCCCGGCCCTGGTCCTCCAGCAGGCCCTCGTGGCTCACCGTGTCGATGGTGATCGTCTGTCCGGAGCGCATCCGGACGACCGGTAGGTCCGTGGTGCGCGGCAGGTAGCCCCACAGCACCTCCTCGGGTCGGGAGGGCAGGTAGACGTCGCCGTCGATCGGGCCGGTGTCCGGCTGGAGGACCTGCCCGGGCAGCCGGGTGCGGGGCTTGGGGGTGGCTGCGGCCGGTGACGCGCTGGCGACACCGGCCGCCATGACGGCGCCGGTGGCCAGGGCGGCCCGGACGAAGGAGCGCCGACCCAGCCCCCGCTCGAGCACGCTGGCTGCGGTGGCCGGGTCGGGCTGGTCGGTGGGCAGGTCGTGCGAGCGGTCGGTCAACGTCTCTCCCGGTGCCTGGTCCTGGCGGTCGGGAGATGTCTACGGACGCTGTGTTGCCGCTGGGAGTCGGTGGCGAGACGTTCCGTCACACGCCACGCACGGACGCCGCGCGGTCCGTCAGCCGGTGTGGACGACCTGGAAGGCCTCGGCGAACCGGCCCTCGGGCAGGCCGTGGTCCTTCGCGGTCTGCCGCATCCAGCCGCCGACGAACTCCTGCAGTTGGCCCTCGGGCAGGTGGCTGACCTGGGTGACGTGGGACATCAGCGCGGCCCACTTGCGCTCGACCACGTCGGTGACGTCGACGACGTGGTTCGGGTGCGGGCCGCCGCCGAGCCACACCTCGGAGACCGTCCACGCCTCCAGGCCCTCGTCGGCCAGCAGCTCGGGGTGGGCGAAGGGGTTGCGGGCGTCGGGGTAGACGGCGCGCAGCGTCGACTCCCCGGCGGTCATGTGGTCGGGGTGGCTGGCGCCGATCCGCTCGTAGAACCGCTCCGGCGAGCTGGTCAGCACCCGCTGCGGGCGCACCTGCCGGATGACCCGGCTGATGTCGCGGCGCAGTCCGAGCGTGGGCTCCAGCCGGCCGTCGGGGTAGCCGAGCCAGTGGAGGTCGGTCACGCCCACCGCGGCGGCCGCGGCGGTCTGCTCGGCCCGGCGCAGCACCGGCATCTGGTCGCGCGGGGTCTCGTCGAACCCGCCGGCGTCCCCGTCGGTGACCAGGCAGTAGCTGACCTGGGTGCCGGCTGCGGTCCACTGGGCCACGGTGCCGGCGCTGCCGAAGTCGACGTCGTCGGGGTGGGCGAGCACGCACAGGGCCCGCTCGACGTGCTCGGCAGGGGCGGTCGGCAGCGGCATCACGCCCGCGAGCCTAAGCAGCCGTCCGGGCACCCCGGGACGGGGTCCGCCGTCACAGGCGGCCGCGGCCCAGGCGCAGCAGCATCATCCCCAGCGCGACGCCGTCCGGGCCCAGCGCGGTGCGGAAGCGGTCCAGCACCCGCTGCTCGCGCGACAGCGACAACCGGGTGCCACCACTGGCCGAGCGCAGGGCGCCGATCTGCTGGGAGACGGCCAGCCGGCGCTGCACGAGCTCGATGATCTGGGCGTCGCAGGAGTCGATCTCGCCGCGCAGCGCGTCGATCTGGGCGGCCGGGTCGGTGCTGGTGGTCATCAGGTCCTCCGGGGCGGTGGTGGCCGTCGGAACCCGGAGACGAGGAACGCCCCGGGGCCGTCGGCCCGGGGCGTCGTGTGCGGTGGCTGGTCAGCCAGCGGTCACGGACACCGGGGACCGGTGGCCGTAGGAAAAGCGTCGCTGGCTGAGCACGTCGGCAGTCTGGCACGGACGGCGTCCGGCGCGCCACCGGTCACGCCCGTCGCACCCGTTCCACAGGGGCGGGGAACGTCGGCCCCTCGGCTTACAGTGGCGGGGTCATGAACTCACCCCACGAAGACGCTCCGCTGGCGCTCCGCGTTGTCGCGGGGGCCCCGAGATGAGCAGCTCGCAGATCTCTCTCCCCGGCACCGAGACCGTCCACCGTCAGGCGTCCGGCCAGATCGGTCGCGAGCTGGACCGGATGCTCGCCGGCCTCAACGGCCCGCAGCGCCAGGCGACCGTGCACGAGGGCAGCCCGCTGCTCATCGTCGCGGGTGCGGGGTCGGGCAAGACCCGGGTGCTCACCCACCGGATCGCCTACCTGCTGGGCGCCCGCGGCGTGCAGCCCGGCGAGATCATGGCGATCACCTTCACCAACAAGGCCGCCGGCGAGATGAAGGAGCGTGTCGCCTCTCTCGTCGGCCCGCGTGCCCGGGCGATGTGGGTCTCGACGTTCCACTCGATGTGCGTGCGGATCCTGCGCGCCGAGGCCGCCAAGCTCGGCATGAAGACCTCGTTCACCATCTACGACCAGGGCGACTCGGTCCGGCTGATGACGATGGTGGCCCGCGACCTGGACCTGGACAGCAAGCGGTATCCCGGCCGCAGCCTGGCCAACCAGGTGTCGAACCTGAAGAACGAGCTCATCGACGAGGAGTCCTACGCCCCGGAGACGGCGCCGGAGAAGGTGCTCAAGGAGGCGTACACGCTCTACCAGCGCCGCCTGCGCGAGGCCCACGCGATGGACTTCGACGACCTGATCATGACCACGGTCCACCTGCTCCAGGCCTTCCCCGACGTCGCCGAGCACTACCGGCGCCGGTTCCGGCACGTGCTGGTCGACGAGTACCAGGACACCAACCACGCGCAGTACGTGCTGGTCCGCGAGCTGGTCGGCACCGCCGGCGGCCCGGTCCCGCCGGCCGAGCTGTGCGTGGTCGGTGACGCCGACCAGTCGATCTACGCCTTCCGCGGCGCCACGATCCGCAACATCGACGAGTTCGAGCGCGACTACCCCGAGGCCACCACGATCGTGCTGGAGCAGAACTACCGCTCCACCCAGCGGATCCTGCGTGCGGCCAACCAGGTCATCGCCCGCAACACCGCCCGCCGGCCGAAGAACCTGTGGTCGGAGGCCGGCGACGGCGAGATGATCCAGGGCTACGTCGCCGAGAACGAGCACGACGAGGCCGCCTGGGTCGCCGAGCAGATCGACGCGCTCACCGACGAGGGGCTGGCCCAGCCCAAGGACATCGCGGTCTTCTACCGCACCAACAACGCCTCCCGCGTCTTCGAGGAGGTGTTCATCCGGGTCGGCATGCCCTACAAGGTCGTCGGCGGGGTGCGCTTCTACGAGCGCCGCGAGGTCCGGGACGCCGTGGCCTACCTCAAGGTGGTCGCGAACCCCGACGACGTCGTCAGCCTGCGCCGGGTGCTCAACACGCCCAAGCGCGGCATCGGCGAGCGGGCCGAGTCCGCCGTCGAGCGGTTCGCCGACCGGGAGCGCATCCCGTTCGCCTCGGCCCTGCGCCGGACGTCGGAGATCGGCGAGCTGGCCACCCGCTCGGCGAAGGCCATCGCGGAGTTCGTGTCCCTGCTGGAGGAGTTCGAGCACCTCGTCGCCACCGGCTCCGGCCCGGCCGCCCTGCTGGAGAGCATCCTCGAGCGCACCGGCTACCTCACCGAGCTGGCGGTCAGCACCGACCCGCAGGACGAGGGCCGGGTCGACAACCTCAACGAGCTGGTCTCGGTGGCCGCGGAGTTCGAGGCGGCCAACCCCAACGGCACGGTCACCGACTTCCTCGAGCAGGTCTCCCTGGTCGCCGACGCCGACCAGATCCCGGTCACCGGCGACGAGGCCGGTGTCGTCACCCTGATGACGCTGCACACCGCCAAGGGCCTGGAGTTCCCGGTCGTCTTCCTCACCGCGCTGGAGGACGGCGTCTTCCCGCACCTGCGTGCCCTCGGCGACCCGCGGGAGCTGGAGGAGGAGCGGCGGCTGGCCTACGTCGGCATCACCCGGGCCCGCCAGCGGCTGTTCCTGTCCCGGGCCACCATCCGCACCAGCTGGGGGCAGCCGGCCTACAACCCGCCGTCCCGGTTCCTCGACGAGCTGCCGACCGACGCCGTCCAGTGGACCGGCTCGCAGCCGGTGAGCAGCTCGCCGATGAGCTCGGCGCAGTCGCGGGTGGCGGCCACGGGCCTGTCCACCGGCGGGCTGCGCGGCGGGGCGGGCAACCGCCCGGTGATCAACGTCGAGATCGGCGACCGGGTCAGCCACGACGCGTTCGGGCTGGGCACCGTCGTGGAGATCAACGGCGCCGGTGACAAGGCGCAGGCCACGGTCGACTTCGGCTCCGGCGGCACAAAGCGGCTCGTGCTGCGCTACGCCCCCCTCGTCAAGCTCTGAAGAAGGACCTCGGCGCCCCCCACGCCACGCTGCGCGCGGCGCGGGCCCCTGCGCCGGGGCCGGGGGCAGCGGGGTCCTCTCATCCGTCGCCCTCGAAGCCGATGAGCCAGTGGACGCCGAAGCGGTCGACCACCCGGCCGCCGGCCGCGAGGTCGGTGAACCAGGCGCGCAGGGTGGCCGGATCGGCGGCGCCCAGCAGTGCCCACACCAGGCCCGCGGACGTGAAGACCGGCTCGTCCCCGGCCACGTCGGCGGCGAACAGCGCGACCGGGCCGTCGACCAGGTACCCGTGGCCCACCGCGTCGGCCGGGCCGTCCTCGCGCCCGAGGTCGGCGAAGGAGTGCACCGCGAACCCGCAGCCGACGACCTCCGCGTAGGAGGGCAGCGCTGCGCGCGCGGTGCCGGGCAGGTGCAGGTACGGCGTCGGGGCGGTCATGCGCCCGCAGCGCAGGGGCGCCGGCGCCGGCGCCGCCTCAGCTGACGGTGAGGCCCCGCTCGCCCAGCCACTCCTCCGGGTCGATCGGCTTGCCCTTCATGCCGCCGCTGTGGATCTCGTAGTGCACGTGCGGCCCGGTCGACTGGCCCTCGTTGCCGACCTTGGCGATCTGCTGGCCTGCGGAGACGACGTCCCCGGCCTTCACGCTGTAGTAGCGCATGTGCCCGTAGATGTGGACGTTGCCGTCGGCGTCCTGGACGTAGACGGCGTACCCGTAGCCCGAGGCCGCGCCGGCCCGCAGCACGACACCGTCGGCGGCCGCGAAGATCGGCGTGCCCAGCGGGGCGGCGAGGTCGATGCCCCAGTGCATGGTGCCCCAGCGCTGGCAGAAGCAGGTGCTGAGCCAGCCGTCGGTGGGAACGACGAAGTCGGGCTCGCGGGCGGCCCGGGAGGCGGCGATCTCGCTGAGCCGGGCCTGGGCCTCCGCCTGGCTGATCTCACCGCGGGCGCCCTCGACGTCCACGCCACCGGCGAAGCTGGCGTCGCCCAGTCCCAGCCCGTAGTCCTGGCCGGAGACGACCGACACCGGTGCCGCCGTGCCGCTGCCGAGCAGCGCGGCGGCGATGGCGCCCACGACGGCGGCGGCCAGCAGCAGCGGCGCGCGACGGGCCGGAGGGCGCACACCCCGGTGGGCTGGAGCGGTGGCGGCGACAGCAGCGAGGGCGGTGGGTGCCGTGGCCGGGCCGGCGACCGGGGCCGGGGCCGGGGCGATGGCACCGGCCGGGGCGATGGCCGGGGCCGGCGTCGGGGGGAGGGGAGCGGGGGACTCGGTGGTCCCGGGGGCCGCTGCGGCGGGGGCCGGTGGGGTGTCGGTGCCGGTGGCGCCCTGGGTCGCGGCCCACTCGCCGTCCCAGTCGACGTCGGCGACCAGGGCCTCGGCCCAGCCGGGGCCGGCCGGTTCGACGGACAGGACGGCATCGAGGCCGTCCTCGGGCCGCGTGCGGCCGACGAGCTCACGGAGACGGGACAACAGGCACCTTCCCGGGGACGCCACGGGGGGAGCCGTGGGCCTGACGTGCACCAGACGGTCAAGTGATCGGCAGGTGCGCGGAGCAGTGGGACCACCGGGTGGCAGATCCTGCTGCTGTCGTCCCCGGACGCTACGGAGAGCTACGGAGAGGGACCATCACCTCACGCCGCGTGTCGCTCCCCTCGACGCACAGTGACCCCATCCGTCCCACCAGCCCCCTCCGGAGTCACACCGACCCCAGCCGGCGCAGGGTGCTCAGGCGGTGGGCAGTCGCTCCGTCGCCGGCCGGGGCGCGGCCAGGGTGGCGGCGATCTCGTCGAGCACCGACCGGTGGATCGGCAGGGACATGTGCCCCACGCCGCGCACCAGCACGTTGCGGACGCTCAGGTCGGGGTGCTCGCACCGCCCGGACGTCGAGGGCACGACCATCTGGTCCAGGTCGCTGTAGACCGCGGTCACCCGGGTGCGGCAGCCCGGCGCCGGGGTGGCCAGCTCCTGCAGCAGCGGCGAGCCCGGCCGCAGCTGCCGGACCAGCGGGGTCGGCAGCACGTGCGCCCAGCGGCTGCCACCGTGCGGCGTCCCGAGGGTGACCAGGGAGTCGACCAGGGCGTCCCCGCCCAGCCGCTGTACCAGGTAGCGGGCCACCAGTCCACCGAGGCTGTGCCCGACCACGTGGACCCGCTCGTGCCCGGTGTCCTGGCACACCTGCTCCAGGTGCCGGCCCAGCGCCACCGCGGCGGTCTCGACGTCGCGCAGCAGTGGGCTGTAGTTCCAGGAGCAGACCTGGGTGAACCCCCGCCGGCGCAGCGCGCGCCGGGTCACCGAGAACACCGACCGGTTGTCGACCAGCCCGTGTACCAGGACGACGGGGACGCGGGCGGCCAGCGGGTCGTCGGCGAAGAGCGCGCGGACCGCCGGTGACCGGTCGGCAGGGCGGTAGCCGGGATCGGGCCGCAGCCGTTCGGCCCGGGCGCCCAGCGGGTAGAGCAGCGCGTGCGCCCCGACCCAGGCGAGCTCGGTCAGCGTGCCGGCGAGGACCACCGGGGAGACCACCGAGCGCAGCCCGCCACGGGGCGGACCTCCCGGGGCTGCCGGGTCGCTCCCGGCTCCGGCGCCCGGGGCGTGCCAGGCTGGGGAGGAGGGGGGGTCGGTCGAGTGCACGCCGGTCTCCCTCCCTGTCCGCTCCGGCACCGCGCTGGGCGGTGCCGCGCACGTGCTGCGCCGGACTCGGGGGACCGTAGTGCCCTGATGTGCCAGGCATCACACACCGTCGTCCGACACGCGCCCGCGTCCTGACCGCCGACCTCGAGGAGCCGACCAGTGCCCGCCCGTGACCGCGTTCCCGCCCGCCCCGGCCAGGGGGGTGCGTCGGCGTCCGGCCGCCCCGGTGCCGCCCGCCGGACCACTCCGCGCCCGGGTGGCCCGGCCGCGTCCGGCCCCGGACGCCCCTCGGGCGCCGCCGGTGTGCAGGGTCCCGACCGGCTGGTCGTCGGCACCGTCCCGCTGCTCGCCCGGGCCGCCGGGGCGCTCCTGCTGCTGGCCGGCCTGGTCGGCGCCGTCGCCGTCTTCCCCACCTACCTCGTCGTGGGCGGGCAGGCCGTCGACCCGGTCACCGGGCCGGTCTCCGCGCTCGTGGCGCTGGTGGCGCCGGTGGCCGCCGTCGCCGTGGGCGCCGGGCTGGCGCTCGGCCGGGTGCCGCGGCTGGGCCTGGCCTACGCCTCGGTCTGCGGTGCGCTGGCGGTGGGCCGGCTGCTCATCGAGCTCTACCAGGGCCGTGGCTCGACGACCCGCCCGGCCGTCGAGGTGCTGGCCGGGGAGAGGGTCGTGACCAGCTCCGTCGACCTCGGCGCCGGCTGGGTGCTCGGGGTGGTCGCCCTGGTCCTGACCGTCCTCGCCGGGCTGATGGCGCTGGTCGCCTGGGGACGCACGGTCATGGAGGACGGCGGCTCGCTGGACCCGCTGCGGCCGGTGCTCGCCGGTGCCTCGGTACTGCTGGGCGTCGGCGCGGTGCTGTGCCTGGCGTCGCCGGCCGCCGACGTCCCGGACCGGGTGGTGGTCGACCCGGTCACCGGCCTGGAGACGGTCGTCACCGCCCAGGGTCCGCCGGCGCTGCTGGAACGCCCCGGCCTGGCCCTGCTCGGCGGGCTGCTGCTGGCCGGGGCGCTGCTGCTGTGCGCGGTCACCGCGCCGTCGCTTCGGCCGCGGCTGGGCGCCGTCGGCGGGCTGCTGGGGGTCGCGGTCTTCGTGCTGGCGGCCGGGCTCAGCGGCCTGCGCGACGCCCTGCACGGCCCCGACCTGGACTGGACGGTGACCGGCGCCGGGCTGCTGGTGCTCGGACTGGGGCTGGTCGCGCTGACCGTGGTCGCCTGGCGCGCGCACGCGGCCGCGCCCGCCGCGGTGACCGACGCCGAGCGGTTCGGCAGCACGTCCGAGGACTGACCCGCCGCGCCCGTCCCGTGCCGTGGGAGCGCTGACACGGGCCGGTCCCGGAGGCGCGTGACGCGGACCGGCGCCAGGCGGGCTACGGTCCCTGCTCGTGGATCTCTTCGAGTACCAGGCCCGTGACCTGTTGGCCGCGCACGGTGTGCCCGTGCTGCCCGGCGGCGTAGCCGAGACACCCGAGCAGGCAGAGGCGATCGCGCGGGAGATCGCCGCGCCGGTCGTGGTGAAGGCCCAGGTGAAGGTGGGCGGCCGCGGCAAGGCCGGCGGCGTCAAGCTCGCCGACGACCCCGAGACCGCCCGCGCCCGCGCCGAGGACATCCTCGGCCTGGACATCAAGGGCCACGTGACCCGCCAGGTCATGGTCGCCCAGGCCAGCGACATCGCCGAGGAGTACTACTTCTCCTACCTCCTCGACCGCTCCAACCGCACCTTCCTGGCCATGGCCAGCAAGGAGGGTGGCATGGAGATCGAGCAGCTCGCCGTCGAGCGCCCCGAGGCCCTCGCCCGCATCCCCGTCGACGCCTCCGTCGGCGTCGACGCTGCGAAGGCCGCCGAGATCGTCGACGCCGCCGGGTTCCCCGCCGAGGTCCGCGACCAGGTGATCGCCATCGCCGTCCAGCTGTGGGACGTCTTCACCAAGGAGGACGCCACCCTGGTCGAGATCAACCCGCTGGCCAAGGACCCCGCCGGCCGGGTCCTCGCACTCGACGCCAAGGTCACCCTCGACGAGAACGCCGGCTTCCGGCACCCCGAGCACGCCGCCCTCGAGGACGCCGCCGCCGCCGACCCGCTCGAGGCCGCGGCGAAGGCCAAGGACCTCAACTACGTCAAGCTGCAGGGCCAGGTCGGGATCATCGGCAACGGTGCGGGCCTGGTCATGAGCACCCTGGACGTCGTCGCCTACGCCGGTGAGGAGTTCGGCGGCGTCCGGCCGGCCAACTTCCTCGACATCGGTGGCGGTGCCTCGGCCGAGGTCATGGCCAACGGCCTGGGCATCATCCTGTCCGACCCCGACGTGAAGAGCGTCTTCGTCAACGTCTTCGGTGGCATCACCGCCTGCGACGAGGTCGCCAAGGGCATCGTGGCCGCGCTCGGCCAGCTCGGCGACGAGGCCACCAAGCCGCTGGTCGTCCGGCTGGACGGCAACAACGTTGAGGAGGGCCGGCGGATCCTCGCCGAGGCCGCCCACCCCCTGGTGACCGTGGTCGACACCATGGACGGCGCCGCCCGCCGCGCCGCCGAACTCGCCGCCTGATCGCCGCCCCCACCTCAGCCTGAACAGGACTCAACGAGATGTCGATCTTCCTCACCGAGAACAGCAAGGTCATCGTCCAGGGCATCACCGGGTCCGAGGGGCGCAAGCACACCGCGCGCATGCTCGCCTCCGGCACCGCCGTGGTCGGTGGCGTCAACCCGAGCAAGGCCGGCCAGACCGTGGACTTCGACGGCACGTCCGTCCCGGTCTACGGCTCGGTCGCCGAGGCGATGAAGGAGACCGGGGCCGACGTCACCGTCGTCTTCGTGCCGCCGAAGTTCGCCAAGGACGCCGTCATCGAGGCCGTCGACGCCCACATCGGGCTGGCCGTCGTCATCACCGAGGGCATCCCGGTGCACGACTCGACCTACTTCTGGGCCCACGCCCAGGGCGGCGCCACCCGGATCATCGGCCCGAACTGCCCCGGCCTGATCAGCCCCGGGCGCTCCAACGCCGGCATCATCCCGGCCGACATCACCCAGGCCGGCAAGATCGGGCTGGTCAGCAAGTCCGGCACGCTGACCTACCAGATGATGTACGAGCTGCGTGACATCGGCTTCTCCACCGCCGTCGGCATCGGCGGCGACCCGGTCATCGGGACGACGCACATCGACTGCCTCAAGGCCTTCCAGGACGACCCGGAGACCGAGGCCATCGTGATGATCGGCGAGATCGGTGGCGACGCCGAGGAGCGCGCCGCGGACTTCATCAAGGCCAACGTCACCAAGCCCGTCGTGGGCTACGTGGCCGGCTTCACCGCCCCCGAGGGCAAGACCATGGGCCACGCCGGTGCCATCGTCTCCGGCTCCGCCGGTACCGCCGCCGCCAAGCAGGGGGCCCTCGAGGCCGCCGGCGTGCGCGTCGGCAAGACCCCCTCGGAGGCCGCGCGCCTCATGCGGGAGATCGTCGGCGCCTGACGAAGGACCCCCGTGCCCCCCACCCTTCGCCAGCTCAGGGCAGGGACCTGCACGGGGGCCTGGCCTCGCCCCCGCCGCTCGCACGCTCGCGGCGCGACCCGTGCGAGGGCCTGACGGGACGTCACCGCTGCCCGGCAGCCTCCACGGGGGGTGCCGGGCAGCGGCGTGCCGGGGGACGGGCGGGCGCGGGAGACTGTGCGGAGGAACCGCCGGCGGAGAGGAGCCCCGATGACGTCCACGGCACCTGACCCGGCCGGGGTCGATCCCGAGCCGACACGGTCCAGTCCTGAGCTGTCGAGCCCGGACGTCCCCGCACGCCCCCCGTGGGTGCGCTCGGGACGGCTGCACCTGGCCGACGTCCTGGTCGCCGCGGGCACCGTGCTGTTCGCGCTCCTCCTGCTCGCCCCGTGGTTCCGCACCGAGGCCCGCGACCTCGGTTTCGGCCACCGGGTCGAGGCCGCCACCGCCGACGGCCTGGACTCCGGCCTGCTCGTCACCGCGCTGGTGCTGCTCGTGCTGGCCAGCTGCTGGGGGCTGCTCCCGGCGGTCGCCGACGTCCGCCCGCCGTTCCCGCGGGAGCTGGTCACCGCCGGGCTCACGGCCCTGGCCCTCCTGCTGACGCTGCTGGAGTGGCTCACCACCCTGGACATCGGCCTCAGCGTGCCCGGACTGCTGGCCGTGCTCACCGCGGCCGTCGTGTTCGCCGTCGCCGTCCGGGCGCTGGTCCCGCAGGCGCGGGCGTGGGTCGCCGCCGAGCGCCCTCCGAACGTGACGTGACTCGCCCCGGCGCGTGCACCGCGCCTCCGGCGGCGCGCCTTGGGACAGTGGGGGAGTGACGTCCCTGCTCGCCCGTCTGCCCTCGCTGGGGCCCGGAGACGGGGAGTCGCGCAGCTCCACCACCGCGTGGCTGGCCGCTGCCGCCGCCCTCGCCGTCCAGGTGCTGGGCCTGCTCGGGCTGGGCCTGGCGCTCGTCGTCGTCCAGACCCTCGACCCCGACGGCGGCATGCCCGTGGGCTCCTCGGCGCGGCTGGCCACCCAGCTGTGGCTGCTCGCCCAGGGCGCCCAGCTCGAGCTGTCCTCCGGCCCGCTGCGGGTGGCGCCGCTGCTGCTCACCCTGCTCATCGCCTGGGGCCTGAGCCGCGCGGCCGGGTCGGTGGCCTCGGTGCGCGCCGTGCAGACCGTGGGCGGAGCGGCGCGGGTGCTCGGCGTGGTCGTCGCCGTCCACGTCGCCGCCACCGCCGGTCTCGCGCTGCTCGCCGACGGCCCCGCGGCGTCGGTCGGTCTGCTCCGGCCGGTCCTGGGCGGTCTGGTGCTCGCCCTCGTCGCCGGCGGCCTCGGCGTGCTGCGCGACTCCGGCCTCAGCGCCACGGTCGCCGACCGCTTCCCCGGCCCCGGCCGGGCGCTCTGGCAGGCCGTCGCCGCCGGCACCCTCGTGCTCGCCGCCTGCTGCACGGCCGTCCTCGCCGTCGCGCTGGTCGACGACATCGCCGCGGTGGGCCGGCTGGCCACCGGCCTCGGTGGGGCCAGTGCCGGCGCCGCCGGCCAGGTCGGGCTGAGCATGCTCCTGCTGCCGAATGCGACCGCCGCGGTGATGGGGCTGGCCGCCGGGCCGGGCTTCCTCGTCGGCGCCGGCACCCTCGTCTCCGCGAGCGGGGTGAGCCTGGCCGCGGTGCCGGCGCTGCCGCTGATGGCCGCCCTGCCCGACACCCAGGCCGTGCCGCTGTTGGCCTTCCTCTCCCAGGCGCTGCCCGCCGTCGCCGGGCTGGCCGCCGGGGTGGTCCTCGGCCGGCGGCTGGGCGACGACGACGGCGGCAGCGTCACGGCCGCGCTCTGGGGCGTGGTGGCCGGCGTGGGCGTCGGCGTCACCTCCGGGCTGGTCGTGCTCGTGGCCGGCGCACAGCTCGGCGACGGCGCCCTGGCCGAGGTCGGGGCTCCCGCCCTGGCCACCGGGCTGGCGATCGCGGCCCAGGCGGGCATCGCCGCCACGTTGGCGGCCCCGGTCAGCCGCTGGCGCTCCCGGGGCTGACCGAGGGCCTCCTCGCCCCGGCCTCCTGCAGGGTCCCGCCGCGAGCGTGCGAGTGGCGGGGGGCAGGGAGGTCCTCCTGCCGCCCGGCTAGGGTCTGCTCGTGCCCGCCGCCGCGCCCGCCGCACCGCGGTCCCGGGTCGTCGTCCTCCTCTCCGGGGCCGGCACCCTGTGCGCCGCGCTGCTGGTCGCCACCGACGACGCCGGCTACCCGGCCGAGGTCGTCGCCGTCGGTGCCGACCGCCCGGACGCTGCCGGGCTGGCCACCGCCCGCGCCCGAGGGATCGACACCTTCGTGACCCCGCTGCGCGACCACCCCGATCGGGCGGCCTGGGACCGGGCGCTGGCCGCGGAGCTGTCCGCCCGGCGTCCGGACTGGGTGGTCAGCGCGGGTTTCATGAAGCTGCTGGGCCCCGCCGTCCTCGACGCCTTCGGCGGCCGGGTCCTCAACACCCACCCGGCGCTGCTGCCGGCGTTCCCCGGCGCGCACGCCGTCCGGGACGCCCTGGCTGCCGGGGTGGCCACGACCGGTGCCACCGTCCACCTCGTCGACGCCGGTCTCGACACCGGGCCGGTGGTCGCCCAGCGCGTCGTCCCCGTGCTCCCCGGGGACGACGAGGCGCGGCTGCACGAACGGATCAAGACCGTGGAGCGCGAGCTCCTGGTGCACACCCTGGCCGACCTGGTGACCCAGGTGCCGGCCGACACGACCCACGACCGACCTCAGGAGAGCACCCGATGAGCGACCGCATCCCCGTCCGCCGTGCACTGCTCGGGGTCTACGACAAGAACGGCGTCGAGGAGCTCGCCCGCGGGCTCGTCGCGGCCGGCGTCGAGCTGGTCAGCACCGGCGCGACCGCCGCCCGGATCGCCGAGGCCGGCCTGCCGGTCACCCCGGTCGAGCAGGTCACCGGCTTCCCCGAGACCCTCGACGGGCGCGTCAAGACCCTGCACCCGGCCGTGCACGCCGGCATCCTGGCCGACCGCCGCAAGCCCGAGCACGTCGCGCAGCTCGAGGCGCTCGGCATCGCCGCCTTCGACCTGGTCGTGGTGAACCTCTACCCGTTCAGCGACACGGTGGCCTCGGGTGCGACCCCCGACGAGTGCATCGAGCAGATCGACATCGGCGGCCCGGCGATGGTGCGCGCGGCCGCCAAGAACCACCCGTCGGTCGCCGTCGTGGTCGACCCGGGCCGCTACGACGAGGTCGTCGAGGCCGTCACCGCCGGCGGCTTCACCCTCGCGCAGCGGCAGGGCCTGGCCGCCGAGGCGTTCCGGCACACCGCGGCCTACGACGTCGCCGTGGCCTCGTGGATGGGCAACGTGCTCGCCCCCGACGACGAGAGCGGCTTCCCGGCCTGGGTCGGGGGCAGCTGGGAGCGCGCCGACGTCCTGCGGTACGGGGAGAACCCGCACCAGGGCGCCGCGCTGTACCGCAGCGGCCAGCCCGGGCTCGCCGACGCCGAACAGCTGCACGGCAAGCAGATGTCGTACAACAACTACGTCGACACCGACGCCGCCTGGCGGGCCGCGCACGACCACGCCGACCCCTGCGTGGCGATCATCAAGCACGCCAACCCCTGCGGGATCGCCGTCGGCGCCGACATCGCCGCCGCGCACCGCAAGGCGCACGCCTGCGACCCGGTCTCGGCCTTCGGCGGGGTCATCGCCGCCAACCGCGAGGTCGACCTGACCCTGGCCGAGCAGATCGCCGAGGTGTTCACCGAGGTCGTCGTCGCACCGTCGTTCACCGAGGACGCGCTGGGCGTACTGGCCCAGAAGAAGAACATCCGGCTGCTGCAGATGCCCACCGCACCCCGGCTGTCGATCGAGCTGCGTCCGGTCAGCGGCGGCCTGCTGCTGCAGACCGCCGACCGGATCGACGCCCCCGGCGACGACCCGACCAGCTGGACCCTGGCCACCGGCACTCCGCTGGACGCCGCCGGGCTGGACGACCTGGTCTTCGCCTGGCGGGCGGTGCGCGCGGTGAAGAGCAACGCCATCCTGCTCGCCGCCGACAAGGCCACCGTCGGCGTCGGCATGGGGCAGGTCAACCGGGTCGACTCCGCCCGGCTCGCGGTCACCCGGGCCGGCGAGCGGGCCGCGGGTTCGGTCGCGGCCTCCGACGCGTTCTTCCCCTTCGCAGACGGCCTGCAGGTGCTGCTCGACGCGGGCGTGAAGGCCGTCGTCCAGCCGGGCGGGTCGGTGCGCGATGCCGAGGTGGTCGCCGCGGCCGAGGCCGCCGGCGTGACGCTGTACCTGACCGGCACCCGCCACTTCGCCCACTGATGAAGGACCCCGCTGCCCCCCACCACTCGCGAGCTCGCGGCGGGGCCCTGCAGCGGGGCCGGAGGGGCGCCTCGTGAACCGCAGTGTCCAACCGCCCGAGCCGGGGTCGGTCTGGGAGGACGAGGACCTCGCCCGGGTCGACTGGGACTCCGCCGTCCTGGACCAGGTCACGTTCCTCGACTGCCGGTTCGACGACGCCCAGCTCGCCGAGCTGGTGACCCGGCGCTGCGTGTTCGAGCGCTGTGTCCTCACCGGGGTCAACCTGTCGGGCTCCCGGCACGAGGGGACGGCGTTCCTCTCGTGCCGGTTCGACCGGGCGAAGCTCTTCGACGTCTCCCTGACGGGGTGCAAGCTCACCGGCTCGCAGTTCCCCAACGTCACGATGCGGCCGATGACGACGGTCGAGTCCGACTGGTCCTACGCCTCGCTGCGGGGCGCGGACCTGTCGGGCACCGACTTCTCCGGGCAGCGGCTCACCGAGGCCGACCTCACCGACGCCGACCTGCGGGAGGCGGACCTGCGCCAGGCCGACCTGCGGCACGCCCGCGTGCAGACGACGCAGCTGCGCGGCGCGGACCTGCGCGGTGCCCTCACCGAGGGGCTCAACTGGCAGGCCCTGGACCTGACCGGGGTGCGGGTGGACCTCAGCCAGGCGGTGCAGTTCACCGCCGCCCACGGCGCCCTCGTCGACTGACCCCGCGGCCGCCGGTGCCGCCGGTCCCGGGCCGGTGCACCTGTCGGGCAGACTGGACGACGTGGCAGCGACGACTCTCGACGGCAAGGCGACCGCGGCGGCGATCCGGGGCGAGCTCACCGAGCGGGTGGCCGCCCTGGCCGCGATGGGACGGCGCCCCGGGCTGGGCACCCTGCTGGTCGGCGACGACCCGGGCAGCCGCTGGTACGTCAACGCCAAGCACTCCGACTGCGCGCAGGTCGGCATCGCCAGCATCCAGCGCGAGCTGCCCGCCACCGCCAGCCTCGAGGAGGTCCTGGCCGTCGTCGACGAGCTGAACGCCGACCCGGCCTGCACCGGCTACATCGTCCAGCTCCCGCTGCCCGAGGGGATCGACGACAGCGCCGTCCTGGAGCGGATCGACCCGGCCAAGGACGCCGACGGGCTGCACCCGGTGAACCTGGGCCGGCTGGTGCTCGGGGTCCCCGGTGCGCTGCCCTGCACCCCCGTCGGCATCGTCGAGCTGCTGCGCCGCTACGACGTCCCGCTGGCCGGCGCCGAGGTCGTGGTCGTCGGCCGCGGCATCACCGTGGGCCGCCCGCTGGGCCTGCTGCTCACCCGGCGCACCGAGAACGCCACCGTGACCCTCTGCCACACCGGCACCCGCGACCTGGCGGCGCACACCCGCACCGCCGACGTCATCGTGGCCGCGGCCGGGGTGCCCGACCTGATCACCGCCGACATGGTCAAGCCCGGTGCCGCCGTCCTGGACGTCGGCGTCAGCCGGGTCGACGGCAAGATCGCCGGGGACGTCGCCGCCGACGTGCGCGAGGTGGCCGGCCACGTGGCCCCCAACCCCGGCGGTGTCGGCCCGATGACCCGGGCGATGCTGCTGGCCAACGTCGTCCTGGCCGCGGAGCAGGCGGCCGGGGCCCAGGTGCTCTCGGCATGACGGCCCTGTCGGCATGACCCGCCCCCGGCCCGCGACCCGCCCCGGCGCCCGGCCGCCGCTGTACCTGCGGCGCCCGCTGCTGGCCGGGTTCCTGCGGCAGTGGCCGTTGCTGGCCTGCATCGTGGTGGTGGCCGCCGGGCTGCTGCTGGTCGCCGCCGAGCGGTGGCGCGCCGGGCTGGTCCTGATGGGCCTGGCGCTGGTGCTGGCCGGGCTGTTCCGGCTGCTGCTGCCGGTCCGCCGGATCGGCTTCCTCGCCGTCCGCAGCCGGCCCGCCGACATCGCCCTGATGCTGGGCGCGGGCGCCGTCCTGGTCCTCAGCGTGCTGACCATCCCGCGCACCTGACCGGGCCGCATGGCCCCCCGACCGTGCTCGGGGCTAGGTTGACGGGCATGGCGGATCGGGCCCGGAACGGCAAGGTGACCGTCGTCGGTGCCGGTTTCTACGGCTCGACGACCGCACTGCGGCTGGCTGAGTACGACGTGTTCGACACGGTCGTGCTCACCGACATCGTCGAGGGCCGCCCCGAGGGGCTGGCGCTGGACATCAACCAGTCGCGCGCGATCGAGGGCTTCGGCACCCGGGTCGTGGGCGTCGGCGGCGGCTCCTACGCCGGCACCGAGGACTCCGACGTCGTCGTCGTGACCGCCGGCCTGCCGCGCAAGCCCGGCATGAGCCGGATGGACCTCCTCGAGACCAACGCCGGGATCGTGCGCTCGGTCGCGGAGGCCATCGCCCGTACCTCGCCCGACGCCGTGGTCATCGTGGTCTCCAACCCGCTGGACGAGATGACCGCGCTGGCCCAGCTGGCCACCGGTTTCCCGCACGCCCGGGTGATGGGCCAGGCCGGGATGCTCGACACCGCCCGGTTCACGAACAACGTGGCCGAGGAGCTCGGCGTCCCGGTCGCCTCGGTGCGCACCCTGACGCTGGGCTCGCACGGCGACACGATGGTCCCCGTCCCCTCGCGCTGCACCGTCGACGGCCGCCCGCTGGCCGACGTGCTGCCCCCTGACCGGATCGCGCACCTGGTGGAGCGCACCCGCAACGGCGGCGCCGAGGTGGTCGCGCTGCTGAAGACCGGTTCGGCCTACTTCGCCCCCTCGGCCGCTGCTGCCCGCATGGCGCGCGCGGTCATCGAGGACTCCGGTGCGGTCATGCCGGTGTGCACGTGGGTCGACGGCGAGTACGGGATCTCCGGGGTCTACCTGGGAGTCGAGGCCGAGATCGGCCGCGAGGGTGTCCGGAGGGTCGTCGAGGGCGACCTGTCCGACAGTGAGCTGGCAGGCCTGCGCGAGGCGGCGGACGCCGTGCGCTCCAAGCAGGCCGACGTAGCCGACCTCTGAAGAAGGACCCCGCTGCCCCCCACCGCTCGCAGGCTCGCGGCGGGGCCCTGCAGCGGGGCCATACCAGCACAAAGGAGAACCGCGTGAGCAAGATCAAGGTCGAGGGCAAGGTCGTCGAGCTCGACGGCGACGAGATGACCCGGATCATCTGGCAGTTCATCAAGGACCAGCTGATCCTCCCGTACCTCGACGTCGACCTCGAGTACTACGACCTGGGCATGGAGAACCGGGACGCCACCGACGACCAGGTCACCATCGACGCGGCCAACGCCATCAAGAAGCACGGTGTGGGCGTCAAGTGCGCCACGATCACCCCGGACGAGGCGCGGGTCGAGGAGTTCGGCCTCAAGAAGATGTGGCGCTCCCCGAACGGGACGATCCGCAACATCCTCGGCGGCGTCATCTTCCGTGAGCCGATCATCATGCAGAACGTGCCGCGTCTGGTGCCGGGCTGGACCAAGCCGATCATCATCGGCCGCCACGCCTACGGCGACCAGTACCGCGCCACCGACTTCACGTTCCCGACCGCGGGCACGCTGAAGGTCGTCTTCACCCCCGAGGACGGCGGCGAGCCGATCGAGCGCGAGGTCTTCCAGGCCCCCGGTGCCGGTGTCTCGCTGTCCATGTACAACCTCGACGCGTCGATCTACGACTTCGCGCGGGCCTCGCTCAACTACGGCCTCAACCGCGGCTACCCGGTCTACCTGTCCACGAAGAACACGATCCTCAAGGCCTACGACGGCCGCTTCAAGGACATCTTCGAGGAGGTCTTCCAGGCCGAGTTCAAGGAGCGCTTCGACGCTGCCGGCATCACCTACGAGCACCGGCTGATCGACGACATGGTCGCCGCCTCGCTCAAGTGGGAGGGCGGCTACGTCTGGGCCTGCAAGAACTACGACGGTGACGTGCAGTCCGACACCGTGGCCCAGGGCTTCGGCTCGCTCGGCCTGATGACCTCCGTGCTGGCCACCCCGGACGGCAAGACCGTCGAGGCCGAGGCCGCCCACGGCACGGTCACCCGGCACTACCGCCAGCACCAGCAGGGCAAGGAGACCTCGACGAACCCGATCGCGTCGATCTTCGCCTGGACCCGGGGCCTGGCCCACCGCGGCGTGCTCGACGGCACCCCCGAGGTCACCCGGTTCGCCGAGACCCTCGAGCGGGTCTGCATCGAGACCGTCGAGAGCGGCCAGATGACCAAGGACCTCGCCCTGCTGATCAGCAAGGACGCCCCGTGGCTGACCACCCAGGACTTCCTGGCGGCCATCGACAGCAACCTGCAGAAGGCCATGGCCTGACGACAGCGGCGTAGCACGGACGGCCCCCTCACCCCTCGGGTGAGGGGGCCGTCCCGCGTCCGGGTCGTGATCACCTCGGGCTGGTGGTGGCCACGGACGGCGGGTGACCGCCAGCAACCCGAGGTGATCACACCTGTGGACGGCGCCAGCGCGGTGCCGGCGTCCTCGGGGAGGCTGCCGGTCGTGTCCCGGCCGCCCCACCGCCCCCAGGTGCTGCACGGGCGCGTGTTCCGCGGTTCGTGGGCCACGAACAGTGGGGTGCTCACCCGTGCCCAGCTGCGCAGCAGCGCCTGGCGCCGCATCCGGGAGGACGTCTACGCCGACGCCGCCGAGCCCGACACCCACCGCCTGCACGCCCGCGCCGTCAGCCTCGTCATGCCACCGGGTGCGGCGCTGGGGGGCCGCACGGCAGCCGTGCTCAGCGGCCTGCCGGACGCCGCCGGACCCGACGACCCGGTCGAGGTGGTGCTGCCGACCACCGTCCGGTGGGACCCGCCGGGCGTGTTCGTGCGAGCGGCCGAGCTGGACGGCGACGTCGTCGGGCTCGGCCCCTTCCTGCGCTGGACTGCGCCGGTGCGCACCGCGGTCGACCTCGCTCGCCGAGGGCCTGTGCCGGCGGCGGTCGTGCTCCTGGACCAGCTGGTCCAGGCGCGGGTCGTCGAGCTGGCCGCGGTGCGGGCAGCAGTCGCCGCGCTGCCCCGGTGTCGGGGGAGCCGGACCGCGCGGGAGGTCGTGGCCCGCGCCGACGGCTTGGCGCAGTCCCCGCAGGAGACCAGGGTGCGGTTGCTCCTGGCGGCCAGCGACCTGCCCGGTCCGGTCGCGCAGTTCGAGGTGCGGGACGCCGGGGCCTTCGTCGCGCGGGTGGACTTCGCGTGGCCCGCGCAGAAGGTCGCGCTGGAGTACGACGGGCTCTGGCACGCCGACCCAGCCCAGTTCCGGCGCGACCGCGAGCGCCTCAACCGGCTGACGGCCGCCGGCTGGCGCGTCGTCTTCGCCACCGCGGCCGACCTGCACCGCCCGGATCGGCTCCTCCGCCTGCTGCGTGCCGAGCTGCGGTGATCAGCACGGGCTGGCGGTGGTCATCGGCGGCGGATGACCGCCACCAGCCCGAGGTGATCAACCCGAGGGGCGTCAGACGCCGAAGAGCTGGGTCCACCAGGGGCCGCCGGCGCCGGTGGCCAGGCCGAGGCCCATCGTGCGGTACGAGCAGTCCAGGACGTTCTGCCGGTGACCGGGACTGTCCAGCCACGCACGGACGACGGCATCGGCGTCGGGCTGGCCACGGGCGATGTTCTCCGCCCGCGCGTCGTCCACCCCCGCCTGCGCGGCGCGGTCGAACGGTGAGCGGCCCTCGGGGTCGGTGTGGGAGAAGAAGCCGCGGTCGCGCATGTCGGCGCTGTGCGCCCGGGCCACACCGGCGAGCCCGCCGTCCGCGGCCACGACGCCGCACCCGGCGTCCGCACGCGCGGCGTTGACCAGCGCGAGCACCTGCCCCTCGGGTCCGGGCGCGGCCGGTGCCGGTGCCGGCGGAGGCGGCGGGGGCGGGGCCGGGGCCGGCGGCGGGGGAGGCGCGGGCGGGGTCGAGGTGGCCGGTGTCGGCGGGCGGCTGGTGCTCCGCGGCGTCGGGGTGCTGGAGGTCCGGGCGGCGGTGGTCACCGGCGCGGCCGAGCTGGACGGCGGCGGAGCGGAGGACGACGGCGGCGCAGCGGACGGCGGGACGGCGACCGACGACGGCGCGGGGGAGACCGCGGGCGACGACGTCGGCGAGGACGTGGGGGAGGCCGGCGCGGCGGCGGGGCGGGGGACCGCGTCGTCCCGGCTGGTCAGCAGGGCCCCCACCGCGACCGCGGCCACGGCGAGGGCGATCAGCACGGGCAGCCACACCCGCCGGGGGAGCGCGGTCAGCAGGGTGCGCACGGTGTCGTCCTCGCCTCGGGCAGGTCGGTACCGGGCGAGGCCAGGCGGCCGGCGGCCCCGGATGGGGGAGGCCGGGGAACACCCGGGCGGGTGCCCGCCGTTGGTGAGCGAGGACCGCGCATCGGCGCAGCCACTACCGTGGAGCGGCCGGGGACGTCCCCGGCACACCCCACCCTTGGAGGAGCACGCCGCTCGTGAGCGACGTCTGGCTCAACATCGTCATGGTCTTCGCCTTCGTGCTGATCGGCGGCGCCTTCTCCGGCGCCGAGATTGCCCTGGTGTCCCTCCGCGAGTCCCAGGTCCGCGCCCTGGCCGAGACCGGCCGGCGCGGGCAGGCGCTCAACAAGCTGTTGGGTGACCCGAACCAGTTCCTCGCCGCCGTCCAGGTCGGCGTCACGCTGGCCGGGTTCTTCTCGGCCGCGTTCGGTGCCAGCACGCTGTCGGGCCCGCTGGGCGAGTTCCTCATCGCCCGGGGCGTCGGCCCGGGCCTGGCCGAGCCGCTGGCCTTCGTGCTGGTCACGATCATGATCAGCTACCTGTCGCTGGTGGTCGGCGAGCTGACCCCCAAGCGGCTGGCCCTGCAGCGCGCCGAGGGCTTCTCGCTGGTCGTCGCCGCCCCGCTGAACGCGATCGCCAAGCTGTTCCGGCCCATCATCTGGTTCCTGTCCAGCTCGACCAACGTGCTCGTCCGGCTGCTGGGCGGGGACCCCGAGGCCAGTGGTGAGTCGATCAGCCAGGAGGAGCTGCGCGACCTGGTCGCCGCGCACGAGTCGCTGTCCAGCGACGAGCGCCGGCTGATCGACGAGGTCTTCCGCGCCGGCGACCGCGAGGTCCGCGAGGTGATGACCCCGCGCACCGAGGTCCACTTCCTGGACGCCTCGATGACCGCCAGTCGCGCGGCCAGGCAGGTCGCGGACTCCAGCTGGTCGCGGTACCCGGTCGCCGGTCGCAGCGAGGACGACGTGGTGGGCTTCGTGCACGTGCGTGACCTGCTGCTGCCCACCCACGCCGCCGGGCGCGCGGCGACCGTCGGTGACCTCGCCCGGGAGGTCAAGCGGCTGCCGGGCACCGTCGGCGTGCTCACCGCCCTGTCGGGGATGCGCCGGGAGAACCAGCACTTCGCGATCGTGGTCGACGAGTACGGCGGCACCGACGGCATCGTCACCCTCGAGGACCTCATCGAGGAGGTCATCGGCGACATCTACGACGAGTACGACGACGACGTCACCACCGACAACGACGACCCCGCCGAGGGCCCGCACGAGGTCGACGGGCTGCTCAACCTCGACGACTTCGCCGAGGCGACCGGCGTCCAGCTGCCCGAGGGCCCCTACGAGACGGTGGCCGGGTTCGTGCTCGCCCAGCTCGGCCGGCTGCCCGTCCTCGGGGACGTCGCCACGGTCGAGGGCCGCACGCTCACCGTGCTGGAGCTCGACGGCCGGCGGATCGCCCGCATCTCGGTCGGCGCGGCACCGCAGCCGGTGGACGAGACCACCGCCGAGGCCAGCGCCGGCTAGGCCGCCGCCCGGGCACGGCCCGGGCGGCTGAGGGACCTTCGCAGGGCCCCGCCGCGCGTGCGCGTGACGGGGCCCGAGACGAAGGACCCCCCCGCCCCCCACCACTCGCAGGCTCGCGGCGGGCCCCTGCGACAGGGCCGTCAGCGGGACTGCGTGAACGCCCAGGCGTCGGAGACGATCTCGGTCAGGTCGGTGTGCACCGGGGCCCAGCCGAGGTCGCTGTGGATCTTCGCCGAGCTGGCCACCAGTCGCGCGGGGTCGCCGGCCCGGCGGTCGCCCACGACCACCGGCAGCTCGTGCCCGGTGACGGTGCGGACGGCGTCGACCATCTCCTGCACCGAGAACCCGGTGCCGCTGCCCAGGTTGTAGATGCGGTGCTCACCGGCCGCCGGGGCCGGCAGCGCCAGCAGGTGCGCTGCGGCGAGGTCCACGACGTGCACGTAGTCGCGGATGCAGGTGCCGTCGGGCGTCGGGTAGTCCGAGCCGTAGACGGTCAGCGACTCCCGGGTGCCCGCGGCGACCTGCAGGGCGATCGGGATCAGGTGGGTCTCGGTGGCGTGCCGCTCGCCGACGCCGTAGGCCGCGCCGCCGACGTTGAAGTAGCGCAGGCTCACCGCGGCGAAGCCGTACGCGGTCGCGTAGGAGGTCAGCATCGCGTCGACGGCGAGCTTGCTGGCCCCGTAGGTGTTGGTCGGCCGGGTCGGCGCCGTCTCCAGGATCGGCACCTCCTCGGGCTCGCCGTAGGCGGCGGCGGTGGAGGAGAAGACGATCCGCCGGCAGTCGGCGGCGCGCATGGCCTCCAGCAGCGCCAGCGAGCCCCCGACGTTGTTCTCCCAGTACAGCTCCGGGGCGACCTGGCTCTCCCCGACGAGGCTCTTGGCCGCGAAGTGCAGCACCGCCTCGGGCCGGACGTCGGCCAGCACGGGTGCGGAGTCGTGCAGGGAGGCCTGCACGAGGCGGGCACCGTCGGGGACGGCGTCCTCGTGTCCGGTCGACAGGTCGTCGAGCACGGTGACCTCGTGGCCGGACTCCAGCAGGGCAGCGGTGACTACGCTGCCGATGTACCCGGCTCCGCCGGTGACGAGAACGCGCATGGTGCGAGCCTAGACAGCACCCCGCCCGGGATGCGGCCCACCGCGCTCAGGAGGAGCCCCGTGGTCAGCGCACGTCCCGCCGTGGCCGCGATGCCGGCCTACCGGCCCGGCCGCAACGCCGCCGACCTGGCCCGCGAGATCGGCGTGCCCACGGCGGTGAAGCTGGCCAGCAACGAGCTGCCGTTCCCGCCGCTGCCCGCGGTCCTGGCCGCGATCGCCGCCACCGCGGCGGAGACCACCCGGTACCCCGACAACGGCGCCGCGGTGCTCACCCGCGCACTGGCCGACCGCTACGACGTCGCCCCCCAGCAGCTGGCCCTGGGCTGCGGCGCGGTGACGGTCTGCCAGCAGCTCACCCAGGCCTTCGTCGACCCGGGCACGTCCATCGCCTTCGGGTGGCGCTCCTTCGAGATGTACCCGCTGCTCGCCCAGGTCGCCGGCGGGCGCACCCAGCAGGTGCCGCTCGTCCCGGGCACCCCGGGCGGGACCGCGGACACCTTCGACCTCACTGCCCTGGCCGCCGCGGTCGACGAGACCACCCGGCTGGTGTTCGTCTGCAACCCCAACAACCCCACCGGGACGGCGGTGCGCCGCGCGGAGCTGGAGACGTTCCTGGACGCCGTCCCCGCCGACACCCTGGTCGTGCTGGACGAGGCCTACCGCGAGTTCGTCACCGACCCGGGAGTGCCCGACGGCGTCGAGCTGATGCGCGGGCGGCCCAACGTCGCCGTGCTGCGCACCTTCTCCAAGGCGTGGGGTCTGGCGGGGCTCCGGGTGGGCTACCTGATCGCCGAGGACCCGGCCGTGGCCGACGCCGTCCGTCGGACGCTGGTGCCCTTCAGCGTCTCCAGCCTCGCCCAGGCCGCCGCGGTCGCCGCGCTGGCCAGCGAGGACGAGGTGCGCGAGCGGGTCGCCGCGGTCACCACCGAGCGCACCCGGCTCACCGCCGCGCTGCGCGGGCGCGGCATCGGCGTCGCCGACAGCCAGGCGAACTTCGTCTGGCTGCCGCTGGGCGAGCGCACCGTGGAGGTCGCCGCGGCGCTGGAGGCCCGCGCGGTCATCACCCGCCCGTTCCCCGGCGAGGGGCTCCGGGTCACCGTGGGCAGCCCCGCCGAGGACGACGTCTTCCTCGGCGCGCTGGACGACGTCCTGACCAGCACCGCGGCCGGCGTCGCCGGAGCCTGACCGGTGACCGCTGGGGCGCGTGGTTCGATGGTGGGCGTGCCTGCTCCCCGCGTGCTGTCCGGCATCCAGCCGACGGCTGACTCCTTCCACCTCGGCAACCTGCTCGGTGCGCTGCGGCAGTGGGTGGCGCTCCAGGACGACCACGAGGCCTTCTACTGCGTCGTGGACCTGCACGCGATCACCGTCGAGCAGGACCCTGCGGTGCTCCGGCGGCGCACGCTGGTCTCGGCCGCGCAGCTGCTGGCCCTGGGCGTCGACCCCGAGCGCAGCGCGCTGTTCGTGCAGAGCCACGTGCCCGAGCACGCCCAGCTCGGCTGGGTGATGCAGTGCCTCACCGGGTTCGGCGAGGCCAGCCGGATGACCCAGTTCAAGGACAAGAGCACCCGGGAGGGCGCCGGGCCGACGTCGGTCGGGCTGTTCACCTACCCGGTCCTGCAGGCGGCCGACATCCTGCTGTACCAGGCGGCCCGGGTGCCGGTGGGCGAGGACCAGCGCCAGCACCTGGAGCTGACCCGCGACCTGGCGACCCGCTTCAACAGCCGCTACGGGCCGACCTTCACCATGCCCGAGCCCTACATCCCGCAGGGGACGGCGAAGGTGCTGGACCTGCAGTCGCCGGACAAGAAGATGAGCAAGAGCCTGCCCGACGCCGGCTGCATCAACCTGCTCGACGACGCCAGGGCCACGGCCAAGAAGATCCGATCCGCCGTCACCGACACCGGCCGTGAGGTCGTCGCCGACCCGGTGGGCAAGCCCGGGGTCACCAACCTGCTGACGATCCACTCCGCCTTCTCCGGGCAGAGCGTCGCCGAGCTGGAGCAGCACTTCGCCGGCTCCGGGTACGGCGACCTCAAGAAGGAGGTCGCCGCGGTCGTCACCGAGGCGCTCGCGCCGGTGCAGGCGCGCACCGCCGAGCTGCTGGCCGACACCGCCGAGCTCGAGCGGGTGCTCGCCGCCGGCGCCGCGCGGGCTCGCGGGGTCGCCGCCCCCACGCTGGCCACCGTCTACGAGCGGGTCGGCTTCCTGCCGCCACTGGGTGGTGCACCACGGTGACCGGACGACCGTTGCGCGCGGACGACACCTTCGTGCACCGGCCGGGCACCGCGATCTCGGCCGGCACCTCCGTGCTGGGGGTGGTCGTGGCGCTGCCCGAGCCGCTGGCCCAGCTGATGATCGAGTGGCGCGGCAAGTGCGGCGACCCGCAGGCCAGCCTGGTACCGCCGCACGTCACGCTGCTGCCGCCGACCGAGGTGCCGATCGGTGAGCGCCCGGCCATCCGGATGCACCTGGAGCAGGTCGCGGCGACCCACCCGCCCTTCGACGTCCACCTGACCGGCACCGGCACCTTCCGACCGGTCTCCGAGGTCGTCTTCCTCACCGTCGCCCGGGGCGGGGTCGACTGCGAGCTGCTGGCCGGCGCCGTGCGCTCCGGCCCGCTGACCCGGTCGCTGAGCTTCCCGTACCACCCGCACGTCACCGTGGCCCACGACGTCCCGTCGGAGATGCTCGACATGGCCGCCGAGGGGCTGGCCGACCTGCACAGGGAGTTCCGGGTCGAGTCGTTCACCGAGTTCGAGCAGCTCCCCGACGGCGCCTGGGCCGTGGCCGCCGAGTACCGCCTCTCCGGCACCCCCCGCTGACCCTCCCGGCGCCGTCCCGGCTGCGCGCGGGCGGGCACCACCGTCCAGACTCGGCCCGGTGAGCGACCCGATCGGCCGCGTCGTCGGCGCCGCCCGGAGGCTGCTGCGGCGCCAGCGGGACCGCCGTCCGTGGCTGGACCACCTGGTGCACGCCGGCGGGCACTACAACCGGGCCCAGGGCGACGTGCTGGCCGCCGGCGTCACCTACTACGTCTTCCTGGCGCTCTTCCCGGTCTTGCTGCTGGTGGCCGCCGTGGCCGGCTTCGTGCTGCGCGGGGACCCGCTGCTGGAGGACCAGCTGGTGTCCGGCATCCGCGACGCGGTGCCCGGTGACACCGGCCGGCAGCTCGCCGACCAGGTCAACGGCGCGGTCGACAGCGCCGGCACGTTCGGGCTGGTCGGCCTGGCCGGCTTCCTGCTCGTCGGGCTGGGCGCGATGGACAAGCTGCGGGTCGGCATGGACGTCGTGTGGCGCGGGCGCCCCGACCCGCCGGACTTCCTGGGCGACCGGCTCAAGGACCTCGGCGCCCTGCTCGGGTTGGGTGCGGCCGGGGCGCTGAGCATCGCCCTGACCGCCGGGGCCACCGCCGCGTCGTCGCGGGTGCTGGACCTGCTGGGCCTGGACGAGCAGCCCGGCTCGTTCCTGCTCACCGGCGGCCTGGCCATCGGGCTGGCGCTGGTGGGGGACACCCTGGTCTTCCTCTGGGTGCTCAAGGGCGTGCCCGACAACCCCTTCGGTCTCCGGCAGCTGCTCCCCGGGGCGCTCTTCGGGGCGGTCGGGTTCGAGGTGCTCAAGCTGGTCGGCAACTGGTACCTCAGCCGCATCGGGCAGAACGTGACCGCGCAGACCCTCGGCAGCTTCGTCGGGCTGGTCGTGTGGATCAACGTCGTCGCGCGGTTCGCCTTCTTCACCGCCTCGTGGACGGCGACGATCCGCTCGATCGAGCATGCGCACACCCCCGTCCCGCCCGGGCCGACCCCGTTGCCGGAGGTGGCCGGGGTCCACGAGTGCGGCCCCGGCCCGTCACCGGTCCGGCTGGCGCTGGGCCTGCTGGGCGCCGGGGCGGTGGCGGGAGCGGTGGGCAGCCGGCTGGCCGGCCGGCTGTCCGACCGGCGGGCGGTCAGCGCAGGCCGTCGGCGTCCGTCGGAGGACGCCTGACGGCACCACCGGGTGCCGGGACCGACTGGCGCCGTGCCCGGCGCCACCCCACCAGCGTGGCGGCCACGACCGCCAGTGCCCCGACCGCCAGACCGGCCGGCACCAGTGGGCTCTCGCCGGCCCGGGTCGCGACCTGCGCACCCCCCACCGGCGGCGGCGCGGTCGGTGCCGCGGCCGCCGGGGTCGGGGCCGCGCGGGCCGGGCTCGGTGACGGGCCCGGCGGCGGCGGGGTGGTGAGCCGCGCGGCCTCCGCCGGGTCGACCAGCCGCCCCACCCCGCCCGCACCCGCCGGGGTGGCGAAGCCCCAGTCCAGCAGCCGCTCGGCCTGCTCCAGCTCGTGCACCGGACGGCGCTCGGCCTGCATCAGGCTGACCACCAGCCGTCGGCCGTCGCGCTCGACCGCGGCGACGAAGGTGTGCCGGGCGGCGTCGGTGAACCCCGTCTTGCCGCCCAGCGTGCCGGGGTAGTCGGCGAGCAGGGTGTCCTGGTTCTGGATCTGGTAGCCCAGGGCGCCCCCGGGCACGCCGGGGATGTCGGCGACGCGGGTCTGCAGGACGTCGCGGGCGTAGGGGTCCTCGACCAGCCGGCGCATGATCAACGCCAGGTCGTAGGGCGAGGAGGACTGCCCGGCGACGTCGAGACCGGACGGCGTCCCGGCGACGGTGTCGAAGGCGCCCAGCTCGGCGGCCGTGCGGTTCATCGCGGCGAGGGTCGCCGGCACCCCGCCGGCGGTGCGGGCCAGGGCGTTGGCAGCGTCGTTGCCCGACTGCATCACCAGCGCCCGGAACAGCAGGTCGACCGGGTACTGCCCGCCGCGCACCAGGCCCACCCGGCTGCCCTCGACGGCCTCGTCCTCGGCGGTGCCCTCGACGACCTGCCCGTGGTCCAGGACCGGCCCCAGGGTGAGCAGGGTCAGCGTCTTGAGCGTGCTCGCCGGGTAGTAGCGGCCGTGGGGGTCACGCGCGCCGAGCACCTGCCCGGTGCCGGCGTCGGCGACCAGCCAGCCGCGGGCGTCGATGCCCTCGGGCAGCGGCGGGGCACCGGGCACGGTCACCAGGTCGCGGGTGCCCAGCGCGGCACCGCCCACGGTGCTCCCGTCGGGGGCCGCCCCCTGCGGCGGGGCGCCGGCGACGGGTGCGGTCGGCGTGGGTGCCGACAGGTCGACCGCCGGCGCGGCGCCCTGGGCGACGGCGGGGCCGGCCGGGCCGAGCAGCACGGCCCCGGCCACGAGCAGCACGCCGGCTCGCCGGCGCAGCGGCAGGGACAGGCGCATGACCGGACGCTAACCCGCCGCGCCGGGGACGGCCCGGACGGACCGGTCCGCCCACCGGGTGTGGGCACCGTCTCGCGGACGGGCGCCCGGTGTGTCCGGTGTGTCGCCCGTTGGCAACGATCGGGTCTCTATCCGTTCTCCGGGGGTCATGTCGACCGGGGCCGCAGTTAGCGTGCCTGGGTCGCCGTCGCCAGGTCGCACCGCTCGATCAGCGGTGTCCGGACGGCGGGGAACTGCACCACACACCGCACCGGGGCGTGACCGACGACCGTCGGGCGCGCCCTCTGAGAGAGGAGAGCGTCTTGCGCCGAGCGCGTGGGATGAAGGCCGCAGCACTGCTGCTGGCCGGTGGCATGGCCCTGTCGGCCTGTGCCAGTGACGAGACCAGCGGCGGCACCGCCAGCAGCGGCAGCGCCGGGGGCAGCGCCAGCGCCGCCGCCCTGAAGGTCGGCCTGGCCTACGACACCGGCGGCCGCGGCGACAACTCGTTCAACGACTCCGCCTACCTGGGCATGGAGAACGCGGTCAACGAGCTCGGCGGCGAGCTGCGCGACCTGACCCCGAACGAGGACGCCTCCAACCGGCCCGAGCTGCTCTCGCAGCTGGCCGAGCAGGGCTTCAACCCCGTCATCGCGGTCGGCTTCGCCTACGGCGACATCATCGGCGACGTCGCCAGCGAGTTCCCCGACACGACCTTCGCGATCGTCGACTCCAGCGGTGTCGGCGCCGACGGGCAGCCGCTGGGTGCGGGCAACGTGACCGGCCTGCAGTTCGCCGCCGAGCAGGGCTCGTTCCTGGCCGGTGTCGCCGCGGCGCTGAAGTCCACCGCGAACCACGTGGGCTTCGTCGGTGGCGTGGAGACCCCGCTGATCCAGAGCTTCCAGGCCGGCTTCGCCGCCGGTGCCGAGGCCGCCAAGCCGGGCATCACCGTCGACGTCAAGTACATCTCCCCGGCCGGTGACTTCTCCGGGTTCGCCGACCCCGCGCGCGGCCAGATCGTGGCCCAGGGCATCTTCGACGCCGGCGCCGACATCGTCTACCACGCCGCCGGTGCCTCCGGTGGTGGTGTCTTCACCGCCGCCGCCGCCTCCGGCAAGCGCGCGATCGGTGTCGACTCCGACCAGTACGAGACCGTCGACGACCCGGCCCAGAAGGCCGTGATCATGACCTCGATGCTCAAGCGGGTCGACAACGCCGTCCAGGGGTTCATCACCGACTTCAGCGAGGGCTCGGTCACCGGCGGCAGCGACATCGTCAACGACCTGTCCACCGAGGGCGTCGGCCTGTCCTACACGGGCGGCTTCATCGACGACATCAAGGGCCAGATCGACGAGTACGCCACCCAGATCACCTCCGGCGCGATCACGGTGCCCACGGCTCCGTGATCAGCTCCTGCTGATCAGCGCGGACGCGGCGGGTCGGGTGGCGGTACACGCCACCCGGCCCGCCGTTTTCCGTGTGTACCGTCTGCGCGTCGGACGACGTCCGGCCGGCTCGCGGCCGGAGGACGTCCTGTCCCCGTTCGCCGTGCCCGCCCCTGGTCCCGCGAACACCCCGGCACCCTGGAGAACCTGTTGAACGAGTCGGCACCGCTGGCGGTCGAGCTGCGCGGCATCACCAAGCGCTTCCCCGGTGTGGTGGCCAACAAGGACATCGAGCTGCGGGTGGCCCGCGGCGAGGTGCACGCCATCGTCGGGGAGAACGGCGCCGGCAAGTCGACGCTGATGAAGACCCTCTACGGCATGCACCGCCCCGACGAGGGCGAGATCCTCATCGACGGCCGCGCGGTGACCTTCCGCAGCCCGGCCGACGCCATCGCCGCCGGGATCGGCATGGTCCACCAGCACTTCATGCTGGCCGACAACTTCACCGTGCTGGAGAACGTCGTGCTCGGCAGCGAGCCGACCCGGGGCGTGCGGCTGGACCGGGCCGAGGGCCGCCGCCGCATCCGCGACATCTCCGACCGGTACTCCCTCGGGCTGGACCCCGACACCCTGGTCGAGGACCTCGGCGTCGGCGACCGCCAGCGCGTGGAGATCGCCAAGGTCCTCTACCGCGGCGCCACCACGCTGATCCTCGACGAGCCGACCGCCGTCCTGGTCCCGCAGGAGGTCGACGAGCTGTTCGGCAACCTCGCCGAGCTCAAGCGCGAGGGCCTCACCGTCATCTTCATCTCGCACAAGCTGGACGAGGTCCGCAAGGTCGCCGACTCCATCACCGTCATCCGCCGCGGCACCACGGTGGGCACCGCCGACCCGGCGACGACGTCGGCCAAGCAGCTGGCCGAGCTGATGGTCGGCGCCGAGCTGCCCACGCCGCAGACCCGTACCTCCACCGTCCGCGACGTCCCCGTGCTCCAGCTGCGGGGCGTGACCGTCTCCGCCCCCGGCGGCCGGGCGCTGGTCGACGACGTCTCGCTCACCGTCCGGGAGGGCGAGGTCGTCGGCATCGCCGGCGTCGAGGGCAACGGCCAGGCCGAGCTCGTCGACGCGGTCATGGGACTGCGCCCGCTGGCCGCCGGCAGCATCGTGCTGGGCGCCGACGACATCGCCACCTGGTCGACCCGCCGCCGCCGCGAGCAGGGCCTGGGCTTCATCCCGGAGGACCGGCACCGTCAGGGCATGTTGCTGGACGCACCGCTGTGGGAGAACCGCATCCTGGGCCACCAGACCCGTCCGCCGGCGGTGAAGGGCGCGTTCATCGACCGCAAGGGCGCCCGCGCCGACACCGCCCGGATCATGCGCGAGTACGACGTCCGGGCCCCCGGCCCGGACACCGCGGCCGTGGCGCTGTCCGGTGGCAACCAGCAGAAGCTGATCGTCGGGCGGGAGATGAGCGCCTCACCGCGGCTGCTCATCGCCGCCCACCCGACCCGCGGCGTCGACGTCGGCGCCCAGTCGGTCATCTGGGAACTGCTCAAGGACGCCCGCGCTGAGGGGATGGGGATCGTGCTGGTCTCGGCGGACCTCGACGAGCTGATCGGCCTGTCGGACACGCTGCACGTCATGCTCCGCGGGGCGCTGGTCGCCACCCTGGACCCGGCCTCGCTGACGCCGGAGGAGCTCGGCTCGCACATGACCGGCGCCGGCTCGACGGCGGGTGCGGCGTGAACCTCCTGCGCAGGCTCGGCCTGGCGCTGTTCGCGCCGGTGCTGGCCATCGTCGTGGCCCTGCTCATCTCCGGGGTCGTCATCTCCCTGATCGGGCAGAACCCGTTCGACGCCGTCCGGGTCATGTTCGACTTCGGCGACACCCCGGGCCAGCAGACGCAGGGCATCGTGGTGGTCCTCAACCGGGCCGTGCCGCTGTTCCTCGCCGGCCTCGCGGTGTCGGTGGCCTTCCGGATGGGCCTGTTCAACATCGGGGTCGAGGGCCAGTACCGGCTCGCCACGATCATGGCCGCCGCGGTGGGCGCCGCCGTCGCGCTGCCCGGCCCGCTGCACGTGCTGCTGATCATCGTGGTCGCCATGGCCGTCGGGGCGATCTGGGCCGGCATCGTCGCGGTGCTGAAGGTGACCCGCGGCGTGAGCGAGGTGATCAGCTCGATCATGCTCAACTTCATCGCGCTGGGCATCGCCTCGTTCCTGCTCACCGGCCCGCTGCGGGGCAGCCCCGAGGGAGCGCAGATCATCACCACCACGCCGATCCCGGAGTCGGGCTGGTTCCCCGGCCTCAACGGGCTGCTGGGCGCCCTGGGCCTGGCCCAGCCGCGCACCCAGCTCTACGGCTTCCTCGTCGTCGCGGTCGTGGCCGGCATCGTGGTCTCGGTGCTGATCAAGCGCACCCGCTTCGGCTTCGACCTGCGGGCCAGCGGCCTGTCGCCCTCCGCGGCCACCGCCAGCGGCGTCGACGCCCGCGGCATGGTCATCAAGACGATGCTCATCTCCGGCGCCATCGCCGGGCTGATCGGCCTGCCGGACCTGCTGGGCGACCAGCACAGCTACGGCACCGAGTTCACCGCCGGGCTGGGCTTCCTGGGCATCGCCGTCGCGCTGCTGGGCCGCAACTCCCCTCTCGGGATCGCGTTCGGCGCGCTGCTGTTCGGCTTCCTCGACCGAGCGGCCATCCCGCTGCAGTTCGCCGACATCCCGGCCTCGGTGGTCACGATCATCCAGGGCACGATCGTGCTGTCGGTCGTCGTGGCCAACGAGGTGTCCCGCCGGCTCACCCGCCGCTCCGCCGAGCGCGGCAACGCCGTCGCCCCGCCGACCGCCGGCGACGGCAGCACCGGTGGCGGGCAGGGCCCCGACGGCGGCCCCCCGCCGGACGACGGCCCGGGCTCGGGCACCGGACCGGGGCTGCGCACCGCCACCGGCGCCGGCGGCCGCAGCGACCACCGTGAGGGAGCAGGGGCATGAGCACCACGATGAAGACGCCGGCGGCCGCCGGTCGCGGGACGCTGACCGACCGGGTGTTCGGCGGGTCCCGCTCGCGCAAGCTGGCCTACCTGCTGGTCGGCCTGGTCGTGCTGGTCTCCGCGGTGCGGGTGGTCTCCGGGGAGCAGGCGCTGACGTCGTCCTCGACGTTCTCCGCCGCGCTGCTGCTCGCCGTCCCGCTGGTGCTGGTCGCGCTGGGCGGGCTGTTCTCCGAGCGCGCGGGCGTGGTCAACATCGGCCTCGAGGGCATGATGGTGCTGGGCACCTGGGGCGCGGGCTACGCCGGCTACCAGTGGGGCTGGGGCGGCGCGCTGATCGGCGGGGCCGTGTTCGGGGCCGCCGGCGGGCTGCTGCACGCGATCGCCACGGTCACCTTCGGCGTGGACCACGTGGTCTCCGGCGTGGCGATCAACATCCTGGCCGACGGCGTCGTCCGCTTCCTGTCCGAGCTGGTCTACACCGACAACCCCGCCGGCGGTGGCGTCACGCAGTCGCCGTCGCTGTCGTCGTCGCCACCGAGCTTCTCGCTGCCGGTGCTGTCGTCGGGGCCGGACCTGCTGGGCGACCTGGAGAACGAGCACTGGTTCCTGCTGTCGGACCTGGCCGGGCTGCTGCGCGGGTTCACCAGCGGCGTCGGGGTGCTCACCGTGCTCGCCGTCCTGCTCGTGCCGCTGGTCTACCTGCTGCTGTGGCGCACGGCCTTCGGGCTGCGGCTGCGCTCGTGCGGGGAGAACCCGGCGGCGGCGGACTCCCTCGGCGTGCCGGTCTACCGGCTCAAGTACATCGCCGTGGTCATCTCCGGTGCGCTGGCCGGCCTGGGCGGTGTCTTCCTGGTCTTCATCGCCACGATCTACCGCGAGGGCCAGACCGGTGGCCGTGGGTTCATCGGCCTCGCCGCGCTGATCTTCGGCAACTGGCGGCCGGGCGGGCTGGCCGCGGGCGCGGGCCTGTTCGGCTTCTCCGACGCCCTGCAGCTGCGCAGCCGGACGGCCGTCGTCGCGCTGTTCCTGCTCATCGCCGTCCTGCTGCTGGGCGTGGCGATCTGGCAGGCCACCCGGGGCAAGCGCACCCAGGCCGTGGTGGCCGGGGTCTTCGCCGTCGCCGCGTTGGTCGGCTACCTGACCATCGACGAGCTGCCCGAGGGCCTGGTCTCCTTCACCCCGCACCTGATCACGCTGCTGGTGCTGTCGCTGGCCTCCCAGCGACTCCGCCCACCGAAGGCCGACGGACTGGTCTACCGACGAGGAGAGCACTAGTGGGAGCGGAACGGTTCGTGAGCATCGCAGCGAGCGCCAGCGAGCGAGGAGCGGAGCGAGCCGTGGGAGCGACCCCGTGACGCCGCCCGACATCGACTGGGACGCCCTGCGCGGTGCCGCCCGCGAGGCGATGGCGCACGCCTACGCCCCGTACTCGCAGTTCCCGGTCGGGGTGGCCGGCCTGGTCGACGACGGCCGGGTGGTCACCGGCTGCAACGTCGAGAACGCCTCGTACGGGCTGGGCCTGTGCGCCGAGTGCGGCATGGTCTCCGATCTCGCCCGCACCGGCGGCGGCCGGCTGGTGGCGGTGGCGTGCGTCGGCGGCGACGGGCAGCCGCTGATGCCCTGCGGCCGGTGCCGTCAGCTGCTGTGGGAGCACGGCGGCCGCGACATGCTGATCGAGACGGTGTCGCTGGGCATCGTGCCGATGAGCCAGGTGCTGCCCGACGCGTTCGGTCCCGAGGACCTCGTCGCGGCGGCCGAGCGGGGGCAGACCGCGTGACCGCCCCCTTCGACGCCATCGACGTCATCCGGGCCAAGCGGGACGGCGTGGGCCTGAGCGCCGAGCAGATCCGCTGGGTGATCGGCGCCTACACCGCGGGGCAGGTGCCCCACGAGCAGATGAGCGCGCTGCTGATGGCCGTCTTCTTCTGCGGCATGTCCCCCGACGAACTGGCCGTGTGGACGCAGTCGATGATCGACTCCGGCGTCCGCAAGGACCTCACCTCGCTGGGCCGCCCGACCGCCGACAAGCACTCCACCGGCGGGGTCGGCGACAAGATCACCCTCCCGCTCGCCCCGCTGGTCGCGGCCTGCGGGGTCGCGGTGCCGCAGCTGTCCGGCCGCGGGCTGGGCCACACCGGCGGCACGCTGGACAAGCTGGAGGCGGTCCCCGGTTGGCGGGCCGACGTGCACGAGGACGCCTACCTGGCCCAGTTGCGCGACGTGGGCGCGGTCATCTGCGCCGCTGGCAACGACCTCGCCCCGGCCGACAAGCTGCTCTACGCGCTGCGCGACGTCACCGGCACGGTCGAGTCGATCCCGCTCATCGCCAGCTCGATCATGAGCAAGAAGATCGCCGAGGGCGCCGACGCGCTGGTGCTGGACGTCAAGACCGGCTCCGGTGCCTTCATGCGCGACCCGGACGACGCCCGCACCCTGGCCCGCACGATGGTCGGGCTGGGCGAGGCGGCCGGGGTGCGCACCGTCGCCCTGGTCACCGCGATGGACCGCCCGCTGGGCCGCAGTGCCGGCAACGCCGTCGAGGTGGCCGAGTCGGTCGAGGTGCTCGCCGGTGGCGGCCCCGCCGACGTCGTCGAGCTCACCCTGGCGCTGGCCCGGGAGATGCTCGCCGGGGTCGGGCGCACCGACGTCGACCCCGCCGACGCCCTGGCCGACGGCCGCGCGATGGACGTGTGGCGCCGGATGATCAGCGCCCAGGGCGGCGACCCCGACGCCCCGCTGCCGCAGCCGGCCGAGCGGCACGTGGTCACCGCCCCGGCGACCGGCACGCTCACCCGGCTGGACGCCTACGCCCTGGGCGTGGCCGCCTGGCGGCTGGGCGCGGGCCGGGCGCGCAAGGAGGACCCGGTGTCGGCCGCGGCCGGCGTCGTGTGGACCGCGGGGGTGGGGGAGCAGGTCACCGCCGGGCAGCCCCTGCTGGAGCTGCAGACCGACGACCCGGCCCGCATCCCCCGTGCCCTGGAGGCGCTGGAGGGGGCGATCGGCGTCGACACCGACGACGTCCCGCTGCCCCTGGTCCTGGACCGCATCACCGCCTGACGAAGGACCCCCTCGCCCCCCAATCACTCGCAGGCTCGCGGCGGGACCCTGCGAGGGGGCCACAGGGGCGAGGAGGACACTGTCGCCCCGTGACCCGAACGCCCGCTGCGACCGTTCCCGGCGCGGTGCACCCGTCGACGCCGCTGGACCCGGACGCCGCCATCTCGGTGCGCGGCCTGGTCCGCCGCTACGGCGACCGCAACGCCGTGGACGGCGTGGACCTCGACATCCGGCGCGGGGAGATCTTCGCGCTGCTGGGCCCCAACGGCGCCGGCAAGACCACCATCGTGGAGATCCTGGAGGGTCACCGCCGGCGTGACGGGGGCGAGGTGCGGGTGCTCGGCGTCGACCCGGCCACCGGTGACCGGCGCTGGAAGTCCGACATCGGGATCGTGCTGCAGTCCGGCGCCGGGGACAGCCAGCTCAGCTGCATCGAGCTGCTGCGCGCGCAGGCCGCCTACTTCCCCGACCCGCGCGACCCCGCCGAGGTGCTCGACCTGGTCGGGCTGACCGAGAAGGCCGGCGCCCGGGGCCGCACGCTCTCCGGTGGCCAGCGCCGCCGGCTCGACGTCGCCCTCGGCATCGTGGGGCGGCCGCGGCTGCTGTTCCTGGACGAGCCGACCACCGGGTTCGACCCCGAGGCGCGCCGGCAGTTCTGGTCGCTGATCCGCTCCCTGCGCGAGCTCGGGACGACGATGCTGCTGACCACCCACTACCTGGACGAGGCCGAGGAGCTGGCCGACCGGGTCGGGGTCATCGCCCGCGGCCGGCTGGTCGAGGTCGCCGTCCCCGCCGAGCTGGGCGGGCGGGGGACCGCGCCGGCGGTCGTGCACTGGACCGAGGACGGCGCCCGGCGGTCGGCGGAGACTGCCACCCCGACTGCGTTCGTCGCCGCGCTGGCCGCCCGGTTCCCCGGCGAGGTGCCCGACCTGGCCGTGGCCCGCCCGACCCTCGAGGACGTCTACCTGCGCATGATCGGCGACCCGGCATGACCACCAGCACCGAGCACCGTCCGCTGCCGTCGCTGCTCAGCGTCTGCCGCACCCGGGCGGGGGTGGAGCTCAAGGAGTTCTTCCGGCAGCGCGAGTCCGTCGTCTTCACGCTGTTCTTCCCGGTCATCCTGCTGCTGGCCCTGGGCGCGATCCTGGACTACGACCTGGGCTCCGGGGTCGACTTCCCGCAGTACTTCATGGCCGGGATCATCGCCGTCGGCATCTTCGGCGCCAGCCTGCAGAACATGGCGATCCACATCGCCGGTGAGCGGTCCGACGGCACGCTGAAGAGCCTGTCCGGGACGCCGATGCCCAAGAGCGCCTACTTCATCGGCAAGGTCGTCCAGGTGCTCGCGGTCGCCGTCGCGACCATCGTGATCCTGCTGCTCATCGGCGTCTTCGTGTACGGCATCGAGCTGCCCACCGGCAGGGACTGGCTGACCTTCGCCTGGGTCGCGGCGCTGGGGGCCGCGGCCTGCACGCTGCTGGGCATCACCGTCTCCACGCTGGCCCGCAACAGCCGTTCGGCCTCGGCGACGGTCACCCCGATCGCGCTGGTGCTGGAGTTCATCTCCGGGGTGTTCCTGCCCTTCGACCAGGTGCCCACCTGGCTGCAGACGATCGCCTCGCTGTTCCCGCTCAAGTGGATGGCGCAGGGCCTGCGCTCGGTCTTCCTGCCCGACGAGCTCGCCCTGCGCGAGCCGGCCGGGTCCTTCGAGCTGGGCCGGGTCGCGCTCGTGCTGGGCCTGTGGTGCGTCGTGGGCCTGGTGCTGTGCGTGCGCACGTTCCGCTGGCAGGAGCGCGGCGACACCTGACCGCCCGTGGTCGGCCCCTCGCGCGGCGGTCAGTACGGTTCCGGCATGGCACTCCCGCTCACCGCCGAGACCCTCGCCCGCGCGCCCAAGGTGCTGCTGCACGACCACCTGGACGGCGGGCTGCGCCCGCAGACGGTCATCGAGCTGGCCGACGAGGCCGGCTACCGTGACCTGCCGGCCGACGAGCCGGAGGCGCTGGGGCGCTGGTTCCGGGAGTCCGCCGACTCCGGGTCGCTGGAGCGCTACCTGGAGACGTTCGCGCACACCGTCGCGGTGATGCAACGGCCCGAGGCCGTGCAGCGGGTGGCGCGGGAGTGCGCGCTCGACCTCGCCGCTGACGGGGTCGTCTACGCCGAGGTGCGGATGGCCCCCGAGCTGCTGACCACCGGCGGGATGTCGCTGGACGAGGTCGTGGAGGCCATGCTCGACGGCTACGCGCAGGGCAGCCGGGAGGCCGCCGAGGCCGGGCACCCGATCGTCGTCGGCACGCTGCTGTGCGCCATGCGCCAGGCCGACCGCTGGGTCGAGGTCGCCGAGCAGGTCGTGGAGCGCCGCGGCGAGGGCGTGGTCGGTTTCGACCTGGCCGGACCCGAGGACGGGTTCCCGCCGGACCGGATCCCCGAGGCGATCGCCGTCCTGGACCGGGCCGACGCGCACCGCACGATCCACGCCGGGGAGGCCGCCGGCATCGACTCGATCGTCGCCGCCCTGGACGGCGCCCGGGCCGAGCGGCTGGGTCACGGCGTCCGGATCGCCGACCAGGTGCCCGTCGACGGCCCGCTGGGCCCGGTGGCCGAGCGTGTGCGCGACGAGCAGGTCACCCTCGAGGTCGCGCCGTCGTCGAACGTGCAGACCGGCGCGTACCCCTCGCTGGCCGAGCACCCGGTCGACCGGCTGCACCGGGCGGGCTTCGCCGTCACGCTGAACACCGACAACCGGCTGATGAGCGGGGTGTCGGCGACCAGCGAGCTCACCGACGTGGCGCGCACCTTCGGCTGGGGCTGGGACGAGGTGCAGACCGTGGCCGAGCGGGCGCTGCGCGCCGGGTTCGCCGACGACGCGGTGCGGGCCCGGATCGCCACCGAGGTGCTCCGGCCCCGCTTCGACGCGCTGCGCGCCTGAGGGAGGACCCCGTCCGCCCGCTCGCGGCGGGCCCCTCACGAGGGAGCCTGATCACACGGGAATCATCTGGGGCCCCGCACTGCTAGCCTGGGTGTGCCGGCGCGTGCCGGTCATCCTCCCGGGCGGTCCTGTCCGGGCACAGCGCATCCGTGCAGATCAACGCGTCGACGACGACGGCCGCGATCACCAGTGTGGACGCCGGGTCACCCGGCGGTCAGCATCACCACGGGACGCGCACCGATCCGTATCGGAGTCCCCGCTTGTCCTCGTTCGACTCTGTCGACACCCAGAACACCCCCCAGAACGACTCGACCGCCCCCGAGGCCGTCGTGGAGACCCAGGTCTCCGAGATCGAGGCCCCTGAGGCCGAGGTCGCCCCCGAGCCCACCGGCCCGACCTTCGCCCAGCTGGGCCTGCCTCAGCCGCTGGTCACCGCGCTGGAGCGCAAGGGCATCCGCCACCCGTTCGCCATCCAGACCTCCGCCCTGCCGGACGCCCTCGCCGGGCGCGACGTGCTGGGCAAGGCCGCCACCGGCTCGGGCAAGACGCTGGCCTTCGGCCTGCCGCTGCTCGCCCGCCTCGGCGCCGAGCCGGGTCAGGGTCGCCGCGCACCGCGCGGGCTGATCCTGGTCCCGACCCGCGAGCTGGCCCAGCAGGTGCACGACAACCTGGCCCCCCTCGGTCAGTCGATGGGCGTGCAGCTCGCGGCCGTCTACGGCGGCGCCTCGATGTACCGCCAAATCCAGCAGCTCCGCCGCGGCGTCGACGTCCTCATCGCCACCCCGGGCCGGCTGCAGGACCTGATCAACCAGGGTGAGACCACCCTGGCCGAGGTCGTCGTCTCCGTCATCGACGAGGCCGACTTCATGTCCGACCTCGGCTTCCTGCCGGTGGTCAAGGAGCTCCTCGACCAGACCCGCCCCGACGGCCAGCGCCTGCTCTTCTCGGCGACGCTGGACGGCGAGGTCGACACCCTGGTCCGCCGCTACCTGAAGGACCCGGCGCGCCACGAGGTCGCCAAGGCCGAGGACTCCGGTCCCCAGGCCGAGCACCTGGCCTACAGCGTGTCCTTCCCGGACAAGCTGAAGATCGCCGAGGCGATGGCTGCCCGTCCGGGCCGGATCATCATCTTCGTGCGCACCCAGCACGGCGCGGACCGGCTCGCGGAGAACCTGCAGCACGCCGGCATCAACGCCGAGCCCATCCACGGTGGACTGCCGCAGGCAGCCCGTCGTCGGGCGCTGGAGGCCTTCACCGACGCCCGCAGCCCGGTGCTCGTTGCCACCGACGTCGCCGCCCGCGGCATCCACGTGGACGACGTGTCGCTGGTCCTGCACTACGACCCGCCGGCAGACCACAAGACCTACCTGCACCGCTCCGGCCGCACCGCGCGCGCCGGTGCCGCGGGTGTCGTCGTCTCGCTGCTGCTGCCCGACCAGGTGGGACAGGCCAAGCGCCGGTTCCGCCAGGCCAAGCTCGACCCGCCCGTGTCCCGGATCCGTCCGGGCGACGCGCCGATCACCGAGCTGGTGGCCGGCGGCACGTTCGTCGAGCCGATCGTCCGTCCGGCGCGCTCCTCGAGCCGTCCGGCCGGTGCCTCCGGTGGGCGTCGTCCCTCCGGTGACCGTCCGGGTGGGTACCGCTCCGGTGGTGCCCCCCGTCGTCCCGCCGGCGACCGCGATCGCTCGTACGGAGACCGCCCCTCGGGCGAGCGCTCCTACGGCGACCGGGATCG
>NZ_JAAGWH010000053.1 GCF_010682105.1 Modestobacter muralis
TTCGGCCGGTGCCCCCACCGGTGGCGACCGCGATCGCTCGTACGGAGACCGCCCCTCGGGCGAGCGCTCCTACGGCGACCGGGATCGCTCGGCCGGCGGCGACCGCCGTCCCGGCGGGTACCGCGGCTCGGCCGAGGGGCAGCGCTCCTCCGGTCGGCCCGCCCGCCCGGCGCGCTCCTACTGACGAAGGACCCCCGCCCCATCCCGCACACGTGCGGGTGAGGGCGGGGGGCTGACCGTCCCGCTCACGCGGGGCGGGGACGAGCACGAGACGGCGACGGCCGGCTCCCGCACTGCGGGGGCCGGCCGTCGTCGTCCGTCGGCGCACCCGCTGCGGGGCAGCGGGTGCGCCCTCAGCGCAGGACGTCGCTCCGCGGGACCAGTGCGGTGGACACGTCGGCGACCACGTCGTCCCACGCTGAGGCCAGGGCGGGCGTCTCCTCCGCCGACAGCGGTGCGGTCGGCTCGGAGTCGCCGCGGGCCACGGCACGGCCCAGCGGGGAGCCGGCGCCGAGCAGCTGCTGCACCCGGGGGAGGGCCGCGTACTCGGCGAGGTCGAGGGCGCCCTCGGCCGGCTGCACCAGCACCGCGTGCGTGACCAGACCGCCGGCGCCGGAGGCGACCTCGGCGAGCACCTCGGTCAGCTCGGTGAGGTCGTAGCGGTCCTCGTCGGCCGGCAGCGGCATGACGTCGGTGTCGGCCACCTCGGGCCAGGAGGCGATGTCGGTGAGGTCGTGCCGTTCGTCGCCGGCGCAGAAGCGGGCGAGGTCGACGGGGGAGGGGAAGACGAACACCTGCCCGTCGCGGCCGAGGAAGCGCGCCCGGTCCTCGACGTAGCAGCGCAGGGTCACCCCGCTGACGGTCGGGGTGACCAGCTCGACCGGGAGGATGCCCACGGCCTCCCAGAACTCCTGGGCCGCGGCGACGGCGGCCGGGCTGGCGGTCAGGCCACTGCCGCTGCGGATCGTGCGGATCCCCGCGGTGGCCGCCTGCGCCGGGGCGGCCGCGGTCGAACCGGCGGCCGGGCGGGCGGCGGGGGTGACGTCGTCCAGGTCGTCGTCCGCGTCCTCGTCGTCCAGGTCGTCGAGGTCGGCGGGCTGGGCGGTGCGGGACTCGGCCTCCTCGGCCGCGGACGGGTAGTCGTCGACGGAGACGGCTCCGGCGCCGGACCAGTCGAGGTGGTCGTCGAGGTCCTCCAGGACGTCCTCCCAGAGCTCGTCGATCGCGGTGCCCAGCCGGCTCCAGCTCTGCTCGCCGTCGCGGCCGACGAACGCGTCGATGCCCAGACCCAGGGCCGCGGCCTCGGGGCGGGAGGCGAGGTCGGCGACGGCCTCGAAGCCGGTCTCCGCGTCGTCGTCGTCCTCGTCCTCCTCCATGGCGGCGTCACAGCACTCGGCCAGCCGGCCGACCACGTCCAGCACCGCGGCCAGCTCCTCGACGGCCCAGCGGTCGGGGTTCTCCGCGACGATGTCGTAGACGCCGTCGAGGTCGTAGCGGTGCTCCTCGTCGGGGGTGAGGTCAGCGGCGCCCAGCGTGGAGACGACCGGCCAGACCGGGTGGTCGGCCAGGTCGTGGTCGGTGCTGGTGCGGCAGAACGCGGCCAGCGCGGCCGGTGAGGGGAACAGGTGCACGACCGCGGTCGGCCGGGCCTCGGGGTCGTCGTCCGGGCCGGGGTCGACGGTGCTGCCGAGGAAGGCCTGCCACTCCTCGCCGTCCTCCTCCCACGGGGGAGCCCACAGGGTGTAGCCCGTGCGGTCGTCGAGCGTCAGGGCGATGGGGACGATGCTGGGCCTGGCCACCCGCCCATCCTGCCGGGTGAGCCTGTGCCGTGCCCACACGGCACCCGCCGGCCCCGCGGCCGTGCCCACCTCACAGCCCGATGGGGTGCCAGACGCTCTTCGTCTCCAGGAACGGGCGCAGCCGGGACAGGCCGGGGTCCCCGCCCCAGTCGGGCTCCTCGGCCGGGGCGCGCAGCACCCGCTTGACCGTGCCGGCGGCCGAGCGCTCCAGCTCCATGGCCAGCGGGCCGGACGTGCCGGCCAGGTCGATCGCGTCGACGTCGGCGTGCTCGGCCAGCCACGGGCCGATCTCCGCGGCGTCACCGGTGAGCAGGTTGACCACGCCACCGGGGACGTCGGAGGTGGCCAGCACCTCGCCGAGGGTGATCGCCGGCAGCGGGCGGCCCTTCGAGCTGACGACGACGGCGGTGTTGCCACCGGCGAGCACCGGGGCGAGCACGCTGACCAGGCCGAGCAGGCTCGACCGCTGCGGTGCGAGGACCGCGACGACGCCGGTGGGCTCGGGCATCGAGAAGCCGAAGTACGGCCCGGCGACCGGGTTGCTGCTGCCCAGCACGGCGGCCAGCTTGTCGGTCCAGCCGGCGTACCAGACCCAGCGGTCGATCGCGGCGTCGACCTCGGCCCGGGCCTTGGACCCCGACAGCCCCTCGCCGGCGGCGACCTCCTCGGCGAACTGGGCGGCGCGGCCCTCCATCACCTCGGCGACCCGGTACAACACCTGGCCGCGGTTGTAGGCGGTGGCGGCCGACCACTTGGCGAACGCGGCGCGGGCGGCGACGACGGCGTCCCGGGCGTCCTTGCGGGAGGCCCAGGCGGCGTTGGCGAGGAAGTGCCCCCTGCTGTCGGTCACCTCGTAGGTGCGACCGGACTCCGACCGGGGGAACGCCCCGCCCAGGTACAGCTTGTAGGTCTTGCGCACCGTCAGCCGGTCGCTCATCGGTTGTCCTCCTGCAGGTAGGCCGCCAGGCCCTGCCGGCCGCCCTCGCGGCCGTACCCGGACTGCTTGTAGCCGCCGAACGGCGAGGTCGGGTCGAACTCGTTGAAGGTGTTGGCCCACACGACCCCGGCCCGCAGCTTCGAGGTGATCGACAGGATCCGGGACCCCTTCTCCGACCAGACGCCGGCCGAGAGCCCGTAGGTGCTGTTGTTCGCCTTCGCCACGGCCTCGTCGGGGGTGCGGAAGGTGAGCACGCTCAGCACGGGGCCGAACACCTCGTCACGCGCGATGCGGTGGGCGGAGGAGACGCCGGTGAAGACGGTCGGCTTGAACCAGTACCCGCGGGCGGGCAGGTCGCCGTCGGGCTGCCAGCGGTGGGCGCCCTCGGCGTCCCCGGCGTCGACCAGCTCGCGGATCCGCTCCAGCTGCGGGGCGGAGTTGATCGCGCCCAGGTCGGTGTTCTTGTCCAGCGGGTCGCCCACGCGCAGGGTGCCGATCCGGCGCTGCAGCGCGGCGACCACCTCGTCGTGCACCGACTCCTGCACCAGCAGCCGGGAGCCGGCGCAGCACACGTGGCCCTGGTTGAAGAAGATGCCGCGGACGATGCCCTCGACGGCCTGGTCGACCGGGGCGTCGTCGAAGACGATGTTGGCCGCCTTGCCGCCCAGCTCCAGGGTCAGCCGCTTGTGCGTGCCGGCGACCGTGCGGGCGATCGAGCGGCCCACCTCGGTCGAGCCGGTGAAGGCGACCTTGTCGACGTCGGGGTGGCTGATCACCGCGCGGCCGGTCTCGCCGGCGCCGGTGACGATGTTGACCACGCCCGGCGGCAGGTCGGCCTGCTGGCACACCTCGGCGAACAGCAGCGCGGTCAGCGGCGTCGTCTCGGCCGGCTTGAGGACGACGGTGTTGCCGGTCGCCAGCGCCGGGGCGATCTTCCAGGCCAGCATCATCAGCGGGAAGTTCCACGGGATGACCTGCCCGGCCACACCGAGCGGCCGCGGGGCCGACCCCAGGCCCGCGTGCTCGAGCTTGTCGGCCCAGCCCGCGTGGTAGAAGAAGTGCGCCGCGGCCAGCGGCACGTCGACGTCCCGGCTCTCCCGGATCGGCTTGCCGTTGTCCAGGGTCTCCAGGACGGCGAACTCCCGCGCCCGCTCCTGCAGCAGCCGGGCGATGCGGAACAGGTACTTCCCGCGGTCGGCCGGGCGCATCGGGCCCCAGGTCTTCACGAACGCCCGGCGGGCGGCGCGGACGGCGCGGTCGACGTCGGCGTCGCTGGCCGTGGCGACCTCGCTGAGCACCTCCTCGGTGGCCGGGTTCAGCGTCTTCAGCGGGGTGCCGGTGCCCTCGGTGAACTCGCCGTCGACGAAGAGCCCGTAGCTGGGCCGCAGGTCGACGATCGAGCGGGACTCCAGGGCGGGGGCGTACTCGAACAGGCTGGTCATGTCAGTCCACGCTCACGTGGTCAGGGCCGCTGTAGTGGCCGGTGCGGAGCTTCTGGCGCTGCAGGAGCAGGTCGTTGAGCAGACTGGAGGCGCCGAGGCGGAACCAGTCGGGGGACAACCAGTCCGACCCGACGGTCTCGTTGATCAGCACCAGGTGCTTGACGGCGTCCTTGGTGGTCTTGATGCCGCCGGCGGGCTTGACCCCGACCTGGCGGCCGGTGGCGGCGCGGAAGTCGCGCACGGCCTCCAGCATCACCAGGCAGACCGGCAGGGTCGCGGCGGGGGAGATCTTGCCGGTGGAGGTCTTGATGAAGTCGCCGCCGGCCAGCATCGCCAGCCAGGAGGCGCGGCGGGCGTTGTCCAGGGTGACCAGCTCGCCGGTCTCCAGGATGACCTTCAGGTGCGCCGGCCCGCAGGCCTCCTTGACCGCCACGATCTCCTCGAACACGTCGAGGTAGCGGCCGGCCAGGAACGCGCCGCGGTCGATGACCATGTCGATCTCGTCGGCGCCGTTCGCCACGGCGTCCCGGACGTCGGCGAGCTTCACCGCGCGGCTGGCCCGCCCGCTGGGGAACGCGGTGGCCACGGCGGCGACCTTGATGCCGGTGCCGGCCAGGGCCTCCTTCGCCACGTCGGCCAGGTCGCCGTACACGCAGACCGCGGCGACCGTCGGGCAGCTCGGGTCCTCCGGGTCGGGGCGGCGGGCCTTGGCGGCCAGGCTGCGCACCTTGCCGGGGGTGTCCGAGCCCTCGAGCGTGGTCAGGTCGACCATCGAGATGGCGGTGTCGATCGCCCACGCCTTGGCCGTGGTCTTGATCGACCGGGTGCCCAGCACGGCGGTGCGCTGCTGCGCGCCGACGGCGTCGACGCCGGGCAGCCCGTGCAGGAAGGCACGGAAGGCGGCGTCGGAGCGGGTGACGTCGGCGAAGGGGTCCGGCGGCGTGCCGGCCGGGCCGCCGACCGTGGGCTCACCACCGGCCAGGGCGTCGGGGTCCAGCACGTGGGTCATGCCCGGCATTCTCCACTGCCGACGCGGTCGGTCCCGGCTGGGCGTTCTCCCTCGCCGGGACGACGGGTCGTCATGTGTCGGCGACCCGACCGCCCCCTCGGTCGCACCGGCCGAGGCAGGCGGTGGAGCCGGGGAGCCCGCCTTCCCCCGCGTCGCCGCGACGACGGAGCGCCACCCGGTCGGCCACGGTGCACCTGGCGACCCGATGGCACCGAGGTCCTCATCGGGCCGCTCCTGTGGCGGGCCGGGCGGCGACGAGCTGTGTGCAACCGTGGGGGCATGACGCCTCAGGTCCGACGTCGTCCGCTGCCCGCTGCCCTGACCTGGACCACTGCCGTCCCGGTGCTCGCCCTCCTCGTCCTGGCGCTCACCTGGGGTCGGTACCTGCCCGCGGTGCTGTCGGTGCTCGTCGCGGTCGTGCTCGTCGGTGCGGTGCTCGCCGCCGTCCACCACGCCGAGGTGGTCGCCCACCGGGTGGGGGAGCCCTACGGCTCGCTGGTGCTCGCCGTCGCGGTGACGATCATCGAGGTCGCGCTGATCGTCACACTGATGATCTCCGGCGGTGACGACACCGCCACCCTCGCCCGGGACACCGTCTTCGCCGCGGTGATGATCACCTGCAACGGCATCCTCGGCCTGTCCATCCTGCTCGGGGCGCTGCGGCACGGCACGGTGTCCTTCAACGCCGAGGGCACCGGCGCCGCGCTGGCCACGGTCACCACGCTCGCCGTCCTCAGCCTGGTGCTGCCGACCTTCACCACCGCCGCATCCGGGCCGCAGTTCTCCCCGGGCCAGCTCGCCTTCGCCGCCGTCGCCTCGCTCGTCCTCTACGGCGCCTTCGTGCTCACCCAGACCGTCCGGCACCGCGACTTCTTCCTACCGGTCGCCGCCGACGGCGGGGTGCTGACCGACGACGACCACGCCGACCCACCCTCCGCCCGGGCCGCGCTCACCTCCCTCGGCCTGCTCGTGGTCGCCCTCGTCGCCGTCGTCGGGCTGGCCAAGGTCGAGTCGCCGGCCATCGAGGCCGCCGTGGCCGCCGCCGGGTTCCCACAGTCCTTCGTCGGTGTGGTCATCGCCTTGCTCGTGCTGCTGCCGGAGAGCATCGCCGCGGCCAAGTCCGCGCGCCGCAACCGGCTGCAGACCAGCCTCAACCTGGCCTTCGGTTCGGCCATGGCCAGCATCGGGCTCACCATCCCGGCGATCGCGCTGGCCACCATCTGGCTCGACGGGCCGCTGCTGCTGGGTCTGGGCTCGACCCAGGTGGTGCTGCTGGGCGTCACCGTCGTGGCCGCGGTGCTCACCGTCGTGCCGGGCCGGGCGACCCGGCTGCAGGGCGTCGTCCACCTCGCGCTGCTGGCCAGCTTCGTGTTCCTGGCCGTCAACCCGTAGTCGGACCCCGCTGCCGCCCACGCCGCGCTCTGCACGGCACAGGTCCCCGCAGCGGGGCCGGACGGCAGGTCGCCGGGGCCGTTACGGTGTGCGGCGTGCAGCTGACCGTCGTCGACCACCCGCTCGCCCGTGCCCGCCTGTCGAAGATGCGCGACGAGCGCAGCGACAACGCCACCTTCCGCGCCGCGCTGCGGGACCTGACGACGTACCTGGTCTACGAGGCGACCCGCGACCTCGCGGTGGCCGAGGACCCGATCACCACCCCGGTCACCACGACCACCGGCTACCGGCTGGCCAGCCCGCCGCTGATCGTGCCGGTGCTCCGTGCCGGGCTGGGCATGGCCGAGACCGCGCACAGCATGCTGCCGGAGTCGCAGATGGGCTTCGTCGGCCTGGCCCGCAACGAGGTCACCTTCGAGCCCGAGCCCTACATGGCCTCGCTGCCGGCCACGCTGGTCGACCGGCACGTCTTCGTCCTGGACCCGATGCTGGCCACCGGTGGCTCGCTGGTGAACTGCTGCACCCTGCTCACCGACCGCGGCGCCACCGACATCACCGTGCTCTGCGCCCTCGCCGCCCCCGAGGGGCTGCAGCGGCTGGAGGAGTCCGGCCTGCCGCTGCGGGTGTTCACCGCCAGCGTCGACGAGCGGCTCAACGAGAACGCCTACATCGTCCCGGGCCTCGGCGACGCGGGTGACCGCCAGTTCGGCGCGGTCTGAGGTGCGCTTCGCCGTCCTCGGCACCGGGTTCTGGGCCCGCACCGTGCACGCGGCGTCGCTGGCCGAGCACCCCCGCGCCGAGCTCGCCGGCATCTGGGGCCGCGACCTGACCAAGGCGCAGGCAGCCGGCGCGGAGTTCGACGTCCCCGGCACCGACGACCTCGACGCGCTGCTGGCCGACGTCGACGCGGTCAGCATCTCGGTGCCGCCGGACGTGCAGGCCCCGCTCGCCGAGCGCGCCGCCGCGGCCGGCAAGCACCTGCTGCTGGAGAAGCCGGTGGCCCTGTCGGTCGCCGCCGCCGACCGGGTGGTCGCCGCCGCCGAGGACGCCGGCGTGGCGTCGGTCGTCTTCTTCACCAACCGCTACCGGACGGCGACCTCCACCTGGCTGGAGCAGGCCGCCCGGACGACGCTGACCGGTGGCTCGGTCACCTGGCTGGGCTCGCTGGCCGGCAGCCCGTTCGACGCCTCGCCGTGGCGACACGAGCACGGCGCGCTGTGGGACGTCGGTCCGCACGCGCTGTCGCTGCTGGTCCCCGCGCTCGGACCGGTCACCGCGGTCTCCGCCGGCGCCGGGCTGGGCGACCTCGTGCACCTGGTGCTCACCCACACCGAGGGCCGCACGAGCACGGTCACCCTCAGCTCCACCGCCGCCCCGCTGGCGGCCGGCATCGAGTCCTGGGTGCACGGCGACGCCGGCCGGCTGGTGCTGCTGCCGGAGTCCGACACCGCCGTCGACGCCCACCGGGTGGCCGTCGACGAGCTGCAGGACGCGGCGCTCACCGGGGGCGCGCACCCCTGCGACGCGGCCTTCGGCCGGGACGTCATCCGGGTGCTGGAGGCCGCGCAGCGGTCGCTGGGCAGCGGCTGCCGGGAGACCGTGGCGGCGTGACCGGCCGGGCCGCCTGCCTGCCCTGGACCCCGACTCCGGGGACACTGGGCACGTGAGCATCTGGGAGTGGTACGTGCGCCGGGGGCGGATCGACCGGCGCACCTGGTGGCTGCAGTACGCCCTGCCGGTGGCGGCCCTCAGCGTGCTGGCCCTGTTCGCGGACCTGGCGCTGGGCAACACCGACCTGCAGCGGATGCTGGAGACGGGGGTGCCGGACTACGGCCCCTTCGTGCAGGCCGTCGGTCTGCTGACGCTGCCGGCCTCGATCTCCGGCGCCGTCACCCGGCTGCACGACCGCGGGCTGCCCGCCTGGCTGATGCTGATCGTGTTCGTGCCGCTGTTCGGCCAGCTGGCCCTGCTCGGCCTCACCGGCTTCGTCCGCGGGGACGCCGGCGCCAACCGGTACGGCCCGCCCACCGGCGTCCCGCCCGCGACCACGGGCGAGCCGCTGTACGTGCCACCCACCTGGCACTGACCGACCGGCCCTGCGCCGCGCCGGGGCGCAGCGGAGGGCCGGTGCGTCACAGCCCGAGGGCCGTCGACATCTCCGTGCGCAGCCGGTCGAGCTCGTCGGTGCCGCGCGCGCGTGCCGCGGCGACCCCGGCCGGGTCCGCCACCGGGACGACGGTCTCCAGGTAGGCCTTGAGCTTGGGCTCGGTGCCGCTGGGCCGCACGATCACCCGAACGCCGTCCCCGTGCAGCCGGACGGCGTCGACCGGCGGGTCGGCGGCGGCCAGGTCGGTGGCCTCGACGTCCCGGCCGAGCAGCTGTACGGGGGGAGCGGCCCGCAGTCGGGTCATCGCGTCGGAGATGCGGGTGAGGTCCTCGACCCGCACCGACAGCTGGCCGGTGGCGTACAGCCCGTGCTCGACGGCCAGCTCGTCCAGCCGGTCGGTGAGCGTGCGGCCGTCGGCGGCGAGCTCGGCGGCCAGCAGCGCGACGGCGAGGGCGGCGGAGACGCCGTCCTTGTCGTGGGCCACGGAGGGCGTGACCGCGTAGCCCAGGGCCTCCTCGTAGCCGAACACCAGCGGCGCCTGCGCCGACCCGGCCCGGATGATCCACTTGAAGCCGGTCGGCGTCTCCTCGGCGGGCACGCCGTGCGCCCGGGCCAGCTCACCCAGCAGCGAGCCGCTGACCAGCGACCGCGCGTAGGTGCCGCGCACCCCGCGGCGCAGCAGCCAGTCGGCCAGCAGGGCGCCGACCTCGTCGCCGGTCAGCTGCCGGTCGTCGCAGACCACCGAGCAGCGGTCGGCGTCGGGGTCCTCCGCGATGGCGACGTGGGCGTCCACCTGGACGGCCAGGTCGACCAGCAGGTCGACCGCGCCGGGCTCCTCCGGGTTCGGGAAGGCGACGGTCGGGAAGGTCGGGTCGGGGCGGTCCTGCTGGGCGACCGCGTGCAGCGGGGCGAAGCCGGCGGCGTCGAACACCCGGCGGGTGGTCGCCGAGCCGACGCCGTGCATCGCCGTGTAGGCCACGCGCAGCCGCTGCCGGTCGGCGAGCGGCACCCGGCCGGGCTGCAGGGCGCCGACCACGGCCGCGACGTAGTCGGCTTCGACGTCGTCGCCGAGGGTCTGCCAGTCGTCGGACAGCGGCACCTCGCGGGCCGGGCCGACCGCGGCGATCGCGGCCTCGATCTCCCGGTCGGCCGGCGGCACCAGCTGCGCACCGTCGCCGAGGTAGACCTTGTAGCCGTTGTCCTGGGGCGGGTTGTGGCTGGCGGTCACCATCACCCCGGCGACGCAGCCCAGGTGCCGGACGGCGAAGGAGAGCACCGGCGTGGGCAGCGGGCGGGGCAGCACCTGCACGGCGAAGCCGGCGCCGGAGAGCACCGCGGCCGAGATGCGGGCGAACTCGTCGGAGCGGTGCCGGGCGTCGTAGCCGAGGACCACGCCGCCGCCGACGTGCCCGTTCGCGGCCAGCCAGGCGCCCAGCCCGGCGGCGGCGCGGGTGACCACGGCGGCGTTCATGCCCGCGGGCCCGGCCCGCAGCGGGCCGCGCAGCCCCGCGGTGCCGAAGGTCAGCGGGCCGGTGAAACGACGGGTGAGCTCGGGAACGCCCCCGGCGGCGACCAGCGCCTCGACCTCGGCCCGGTCACCGGCGTGCGCGTCGTCCGCGGCCCAGGCGCGCGCCCGGGCCAGCACGTCGTCCGGCCCGGTCACGGCAGCCGGCTGATCAGCTGGACCAGGAACGCACCCAGCCGCCCCGCGGCCTCCTTGCCCGCCGCGAGCACCTCGCTGTGGTCCAGCGCCTCGCCGGTGATGCCGGCCGCGGCGTTGGTGACCATCGACAGGCCGAAGACCTCCACGCCGGCGGCGCGGGCCGCGATCGCCTCGAGCGCGGTGGACATGCCGACCAGGTCCGCGCCCATCGTGCGCAGCATCCGGATCTCGGCCGGCGTCTCGAAGTGCGGGCCGGGGAGGGCGGCGTAGACGCCCTCGACCAGGCCCGGGTCGATCTCCCGGGCCAGCGCGCGCAGCCGGGCCGAGTACAGGTCGGTGAGGTCGACGAACGTGGCGCCGACCAGCGGCGAGGTCGCGGTGAGGTTCAGGTGGTCGCTGATCAGCACCGCCTGGCCCACCCGGTGGTCCGGTGAGAGCCCGCCGGCGGCGTTGGTCAGCAGCACGGTGCGCACCCCGGCTGCGGCCGCCGTCCGGATGCCGTGCACGACCGGGGCGACGCCGCGGCCCTCGTACAGGTGGGTGCGGCCCAGGAACAGCAGCACCTTGCGGTCCCCGACGGCCACCGAGCGCACCTCACCGCCGTGCCCGCTGACCGTGGGGGCGGAGAAGCCGGGCAGCTGCCCGATCTCGACGCTGGCCAGCGTCTCCCCGAACGCGTCGGCCGCGGGCGCCCAGCCCGAGCCCATCACCACGGCGACGTCGTGCCGGCCACCGAGTGCGGCGGTGAGGTCCTCGGCGGCGCGGGCGGCCAGGACGGTGGGGTCGGCGGGGGCGGGGTTCGGCGAGCTCACGCACCGACGCTAACGCAGGGGGTGGCGCCGTCCGAGCCGAGCCGTCCCGGCAGGTGATCACTCGGGGGGTGACCTGGGCCTGCGCTGCCTAGACTCCTCGCGTGCAGATCCCCTTCAACGCGTCCGAGCGCACCAGCCTGGGGGTGGAGTGGGAGCTCCAGCTGATCGACCGGGAGACCCGCGCGCTGACCTCGGGCGCGACCGAGATCCTCGCCGAGCTGACGCCCGAGGGGCTCGAGGAGCACCCCAAGGCCAAGCACGAGCTGCTGCAGTCGACCGTGGAGATCATCACCGGCATCTGCACCACGGTCGCCGAGGCCAAGGCCGACCTGGCCGGCACGCTGGCCGAGGTCGTCGAGGCCGCCGACCGCCGCGGCCTGGGCGTCATGTGCGCCGGCAGCCACCCGTTCACGCCCTGGGAGAGCCAGCAGATCTCGCCCAAGGAGCGCTACGCGCAGCTGGTCGAGCGGATGCAGTGGGTCGTCCGGCGGATGCAGATCTTCGGGGTGCACGTGCACGTCGGCGTCCGGGGGCAGGAGAAGGCGATCCCGATCGTCAACGCGCTCACCGGCTACGTGCCGCACTTCCTCGCGCTGTCGGCGTCCTCGCCCTACTGGGACGGGATCGACACCGGGCTGGCGTCCTCCCGCGCGCTGGTGTTCGAGGGGATGCCGACCGCGGGCCTGCCCCACCAGCTGGCCGGCTGGGCGGAGTTCGAGCAGTACATGGGCACGCTCATCGCCAGCGGTTCGGTGGAGAGCGTGCGCGAGGTGTGGTGGGACATCCGCCCGCACCCGGACTTCGGCACCGTCGAGCTGCGCATCTGCGACGGCCTGACCAACCTCGACGAGATCGGCGCGGTCGCCGCGCTGGCCCAGTGCCTGGTCGAGACCTTCGACCGGGCACTCGACCGCGGTGAGACGCTGCCCGTGCCGGCCGGCTGGGTGGCGCGGGAGAACAAGTGGCGCGCGTCCCGGTTCGGCCTGGACGCCTCGATCGTCGTCGACGACGACGGCACCGTGCGGCCGGTCCGTGAGGCCCTGGCCGACCTGGTCGAGGAGCTGCTGCCGGTCGCCCGCGAGCTGGGCTGCGAGGCCGAGCTGCTCGACGTCCGGCGGATCGTGGCCACCGGTGGGTCCGCCGCGCGGCAGCGCGCCGTCGCCGCGGCGCACGGCGGCGCCCTGGAGCCGGTGGTGGACAGCCTGCTGGCGGAGCTGCGCGACGGCCTGCCGCCGGCCGACGGCGCCCCTCGGGCGACGGCGGAGTGAGCGGGGACGACGTGCGGACGGCGGGGGCGGACAGCACTCCCCGCCCGGGTGGGGACGTGCGGAGCACCGCGGTCGACGGCTGGTCGCGGGCCCACCAGGCCGAGCTGGTCGCCGTCCGGCGGCACCTGCACGCCCACCCCGAGCTGGGGTTCGCCGAGCACGAGACCACCGGCTTCCTGGAGTCCCGGCTGACCCGGGCCGGGCTGCAGCCGCGCCGGCTCAAGGGCGGCACCGGGCTGGTCTGCGACGTCGGCGGTGAGGTGGGCGGACCGGTGGTGGTGCTGCGCGCCGACATCGACGCGCTGCCGCTGACCGACCTCAAGGACGTCCCGTACGCCTCGACCCGGCACGGACTGGCCCACGCCTGCGGCCACGACGTGCACACCACGGTGCTGCTCGGCGTCGCCCTGGCGCTGGCCTCCCTCGACGAGCTGCCCGGCACGGTGCGCTGCGTGTTCCAGCCGGCCGAGGAGCAGGTGCCCGGCGGCGGGCTGCAGGTCCTCCAGGAGGGCGTGCTGACCGGGGCGACCCGGGCGTTCGCGCTGCACTGCGACCCCTCGCTGGACGTCGGGAAGGTCGGCCTGCGCACCGGCGCCATCACCGCCGCCTGCGACCGGGTCGAGGTCACCCTCACCGGGCCCGGCGGGCACACCGCCCGCCCGCAGCTGACCGTCGACCTGGTGCACGCCATGGGCCGGGTGGTCACCGAGGTGCCGGGGCTGCTGTCCCGGCTGGTCGACCCCCGCTCCGCGCTGTCCCTGGTCTGGGGCGCGCTCAGCGCCGGCGTCGCGGCCAACACGATCCCCGAGACCGGCCAGCTGCGCGGCACGCTGCGGGTGCTGGACCGTTCGGTGTGGAGCCAGGCCGAGGAGCTGGTGCGCCGGCTGGTCACCGAGGTCGCCGAGGCCTCCGGCGCCGGGGTGCAGATCGAGTACGTGCGCGGGGTGCCGCCGGTGGTCAACGACCCGCGCAGCGTCGCGCTGCTGCGCTCCGCGGCGCTGGAGACGGTGGGCAGCGAGGGCGTGGCGCTGTCGCCGCAGAGCATGGGCGGGGAGGACTTCGGCTGGTTCGCCGAGGCGCTGCCCATCGCGCTGGCCCGGCTGGGCACCCACGGCGGCGGCCAACCGCTGGACCTGCACCGCGGCACCTTCGACGTCGACGAGCGGTCGATCGGGGTCGGGGTGCGGCTGATGGCCCGCACCGCCCTGCACGCCCTGTCCGCCGACCGCACCGCCGCCGACGCACCCGTGGCCGCCCAGGACCCCCGGTAGCGTCTGCCCCCTCGCGACCGGAGAGGCAGCACCCACTCGATGAGCACCCCCGACCGGCCGGCTCCCGACTCTGGCGAGGTCCCTGCCCCCGCGAGCCCGGCCCCCGCGAGCCTGGCCGCGGAGGAGCCGACCAGCGTGCCGGCCCAGCCGGCGCCGCCCGAGGAGCTCGTGCTGGCCGGTGACTTCCCGGCGGTCACGCGCGCGCAGTGGCGCGACCTGGTGACCGGGGTGCTGCGCAAGGCCGGCCGTGACGTCGACCCGGACGCGGTCGAGGACGCGCTGCGGCACCCGGTCGCCACCGGGGTGACCGTGGGCCCGCTCTACACCGCCGAGGACGCCGGCGACCTGCCCGCGCTGGCCGGGGTGCCCGGGCTGCCGCCGTTCGTCCGCGGCTCGCGGGCCGGCGGCACCGACGTCGACACCCCCGCCGGCTGGGACGTCCGCCAGCGGCATGCCGACCCCGACGTCGTCCGCACCACGGAGGCGGTGCTCGCCGACCTGGAGAACGGCGTCTCCTCGCTGTGGCTGGTGCTGGGCGAGGGGGCGGTGCCGGTCGGGGCGCTGGGCCGGGTGCTGGACGGGGTGTACCTGGACCTGGCGCCGGTGACCGTGCAGGGCGGCGTCGCCGCGGCCGAGGCGTTCCTCGACCTGGTCGAGGGGCGCACCGACCTGGCCCCGGGCAGCTGCCTGGGCCTGGACCCGCTGGGCGTGCAGGCCGCGACCGGGCAGCCGCAGGACTTCACCGGCCTGGCGGCGCTGGCCCGGCGCGCGCAGGCGCACCCGGGCACGCGGGCGGTCGTCGCCGACGGGACGGTGTTCGCGGCCGCCGGCGGCTCGGTGGTGGAGGAGCTCGGCTGCGCGACCGCCGCCGGGGTGGCCTACCTGCGGGCGCTCACCGAGGGCGGGCTGGGCGTCGACGAGGCGTTCGGCCAGCTGGAGTTCCGGCTGTCGGCCGGCGCCGACCAGTTCACGACCATCGCCGCGCTGCGCGCCGCGCGCCGGCTGTGGGACCGGGTGGGCGAGGCCAGCGGTGCGTCGCCGGCCGCCCGGGCGCAGCGCCAGCACGCGGTCACCGCCGACGTGATGGTCACCCGGCACGACCCGTGGGTGAACATGCTGCGCACGACGGTGGCCTGCTTCGCCGCCGGCGTGGGCGGCGCCGACGTCGTCACCGTGCAGCCCTTCGACGCAGCCCTCGGCCTGCCCGACGCCTTCGCCCGGCGGATCGCCCGCAACACCCAGAGCCTGCTGGTCGAGGAGGGGTCGCTGGCCCGCGTGCTCGACCCGGCCGGCGGCTCCTGGTACGTCGAGTCGCTCACCGCCGCGCTGGCCGAGGCGGCCTGGGCGTGGTTCACCGAGATCGAGCGCGCCGGCGGGCTGGCCGCCGCGCTGTCCAGCGGGCTGGTGGCCGAGCGGCTCGCCGCCGCCTGGGCGCAGCGGGCCGACCGGGTCGCGCACCGCACCGACCCCCTCACCGGCGTGAGCGAGTTCCCCGACCCCGCCGAGGTGCTGCCCGTGCGCCGCCCCGCCGCGCCGCCGCCGTCCGGGGGGCTGCCCCGGGTGCGCGCCGCCGCCGCGTTGGAGGACCTGCGCGACCGGGTCGAGGCCCTCGATCCCCGCCCGGCCGTCTACCTGGCCACGATCGGCCCGGTCGCCCGGCACACCGCCCGCGCGGGCTTCGCCGCCAACCTGTTCGCCGCCGGCGGCCTGGCGACCCCGACCGGAGACGGCGCGAGCGGGTTCCCCGGGACCACGGTGGCCTGCCTCTGCGGCACCGACCGCGACTACGCCGAGCGCGGCGCGGAGCTGGTCGCCGAGCTGCGCGCCGCCGGCGCCACCCAGGTGTGGCTGGCCGGCACCGCCGAGGTCGACGGCGTCGACGGCCACCTGTACACCGGCTGCGACGCCCTGGAGGTCCTCACCACCGTGGTCGACCACCTGATCCCCGGCCATGTTCGCCAACATGGCCCTCACCTGGGTCAGGACCTGTCCGAGCAGGAGGGCCGTGGTGGCGAACACGGCTCCGAGGAGGTGCGGGCATGAGCGCGATCCCCGACTTCGGCGGGCTGGAGCTGGGCATGCCGAGCCCCGGCGCCGCGGACTGGGCCACCGAGTACGAGCGGGTGACCGGCCACCGCGTGGCCGAGGCGACCTGGCAGACGCCGGAGGGGATCGCCGTCCCGCCGCTGGCGACCGCGGCCGACCTGGCCGGCGCCGACTTCCTGGACACCCTCCCGGGCCTCCCGCCGTTCCTCCGCGGGCCCTACCCGACGATGTACACGACCCAGCCGTGGACGGTGCGGCAGTACGCCGGGTTCTCCACCGCCGCGGCCTCCAACGCCTTCTACCGGCGCAACCTCGCCGCCGGGCAGAAGGGGCTGAGCGTCGCCTTCGACCTGCCCACCCACCGCGGCTACGACTCCGACCACCCGCGGGTGCCCGGCGACGTGGGCATGGCCGGGGTGGCGATCGACTCGATCCTGGACATGCGGCAGCTCTTCGACGGCATCCCGCTGGACCGGATGAGCGTGTCGATGACGATGAACGGCGCCGTCCTGCCGGTGCTCGCGCTCTACGTGGTCGCCGCGGAGGAGCAGGGGGTGGCACCGGACCAGCTCACGGGGACGATCCAGAACGACATCCTCAAGGAGTTCATGGTCCGCAACACCTACATCTACCCGCCCAAGCCCTCGATGCAGGTCATCAGCGACATCTTCAGCTTCACCTCGGCCCGGATGCCGCGGTACAACTCGATCTCCATCTCCGGGTACCACATCCAGGAGGCCGGGGCGACGGCCGACCTGGAGCTGGCCTACACCCTCGCCGACGGCGTGGAGTACCTGTCCGCCGGCCGGGGCGCCGGGCTGGACGTCGACGCGTTCGCCCCGCGGCTGAGCTTCTTCTTCGGCATCGGCATGGACTTCTTCATGGAGGTCGCGAAGCTGCGCGCCGGCCGGCTGCTGTGGGCCCGGCTCGTGCGGGACGCCGGCGGCACCACCGCGAAGTCGATGTCGCTGCGCACCCACTGCCAGACCTCGGGCTGGTCGCTGACCGCGCAGGACGTCTACAACAACGTCGTCCGCACCTGCCTGGAGGCGATGGCCGCCACCCAGGGCGGCACGCAGTCGCTGCACACCAACGCCCTGGACGAGGCGCTCGCGCTGCCGACGGACTCCTCCGCCCGGATCGCCCGCAACACCCAGCTGCTGCTGCAGCAGGAGTCCGGCACCACGCGGGTCATCGACCCGTGGGGCGGCTCGGCGTACGTGGAGCGGCTCACCCGGGACCTCGCCCGCCGGGCGTGGGGGCACATCGAGGAGGTCGCCGCTCACGGCGGCATGGCGCAGGCGATCGAGGACGGCATCCCCAAGCTGCGCATCGAGGAGGCCGCCGCCCGCACCCAGGCGCGGATCGACTCCGGGCGGCAGCCGGTGATCGGGGTGAACCGGTACCGCGTCGACACCGACGAGCCGGTCGAGGTGCTCCGGGTCGACAACGCCGACGTGCTCGCCCAGCAGACGGCCCGGCTGGCCGAGCTGCGGGCCACCCGCGACCCCCGCGCGGTGGAGGACACGCTGCGCCGGCTCACCGACGCCGCCCGGGCCGCCGCCGAGGGCCGCCGCGGGCCGGGGCTGGAGCAGAACCTGCTCGCGCTCGCCGTCGACGCGGCCCGGGCGAAGGCCACGGTGGGGGAGATCTCCGACGCGCTGGAGGCCGTCTACGGGCGGCACGCCGGCCAGGTGCGCACCATCTCGGGTGTGTACCGCGACGAGGCAGGCAGTGACGGCGCGGTGGCCGAGACCCGGGCCCGGGCGGCCGCGTTCGCCGAGGCCGAGGGCCGTCGTCCGCGGATCCTGGTGGCCAAGATGGGCCAGGACGGGCACGACCGCGGGCAGAAGGTCATCGCCACCGCCTTCGCCGACCTCGGCTTCGACGTCGACGTCGGCCCGCTGTTCCAGACGCCGGAGGAGGTCGCCCGCCAGGCCGTCGAGGCCGACGTGCACGTCGTCGGGGTCTCCTCGCTGGCCGCCGGGCACCTGACGCTGGTCCCGGCGCTGCGCACTGCGCTGGCCGAGCTCGGCGCCGACGACGTCCTGGTCGTGGTCGGCGGGGTCATCCCACCCGACGACGTCCCGACGCTGGAGGAGATGGGCGCGGCCGCGGTCTTCCCGCCCGGCACGGTCATCGCCGACGCCGCGCAGGAGCTGCTGACCACCCTGTCCCAGCGCCTGGGCCACCCGTGACCGCGGCCATGTCCGCCGACACGGCCCCCTCGTGACCGACGTCCCGGCTCTCGTGGACGGCGTGCTCGCCGGGCACCGCCGGGCGACGGCGCGGGCGATCACGCTGGTGGAGTCCACCCGCGGCGACCACCGGGCCGCCGCCCAGGAGCTGCTGGGCGCGCTGCTGCCGCACGCCGGGCGAGCGCGGCGGGTGGGCATCAGCGGCGTCCCCGGCGTGGGCAAGTCCACCTTCATCGACACCCTCGGGACGACGCTGACCGCGGCCGGTTCCCGGGTGGCGGTGCTGGCCGTCGACCCGTCCTCGACCCGGTCGGGCGGCTCGATCCTGGGCGACAAGACCCGGATGTCGCGGCTGGCCGTCGACCCGCGCGCCTTCATCCGGCCCGCGCCCACCGCCGGCACGCTCGGCGGGGTAGCGCAGGCCACCCGGGAGTCGATGGTGGTCGTGGAGGCCGCCGGGCACGACGTCGTCCTGGTCGAGACCGTCGGGGTGGGGCAGTCGGAGGTGACCGTGGCCGAGATGGTCGACACCTTCCTGTTCCTGACCCTGGCCCGCACCGGCGACCAGCTGCAGGGCATCAAGCGCGGCATCCTGGAGATCGCCGACGTCATCGCGGTCAACAAGGCCGACGGGCCGGGGGAGGCCGACGCCCGCCGGGCCGCCCGGGAGCTGGCCGGTGCGGTGCGGATGCTGCGCGGGGCCACCGACGTCGTGCCGGTGCTCACCTGCGCCGGGCTCACCGGCACCGGCGTGCCCGAGGTGTGGGCGGCGCTGGTGGACCACCAGGACCGGCTGCGCGACTCCGGGGCGCTGGACCAGCGGCGCCGGGAGCAGCAGGTGCGCTGGATGTGGCAGCTCGTGCGCGACGCCCTGGACCACCGGCTGCGCACCCACCCGGACGTGGCGGCGCTGGTGCCCGAGCTCGAGGCCGGCGTGCTCGCCGGCGGGCTGCCGCCGGCCCGCGCCGCCGAGCGGCTGGTGGCGGCCTTCACCGCGGGCCTGTCCGGGGAGCGTGACCGGGCTCCGTAAGGTCGCTGCGACCAGGAGCGTCGAGCTCCTCGCCGGGAGTGGAGATCAACAGCGTGCGAGTCCTGGTCGTGTCCCCGACGTACGACGAGATCGACAACGTCGGGACGCACGTCACCGCCGTCCTCGCCCGCCCGTCCGCACCCGAGGTGCTGGTCGTCGACGACGGGTCACCCGACGGCACCGGGGCCGCCGTCCGCGAGCTGGCCGCCGCCCACCCCGGCCGGGTCCACCTCATCGAGCGGTCCGGGAAGCTCGGGCTGGGCTCGGCCTACGTCGCCGGCTTCGGCTGGGCGCTGGCCCAGGACCGGTTCGACGTCGTCGTGCAGATGGACGTCGACGGCTCCCACGACCCGGCCTCGGTCGACGACCTGCTGGCCCGCACCGCCGACGCCGACCTGGTGCTCGGCTCGCGCTACGTGCCCGGCGGGGCGGTGGCCGACTGGCCGTGGCACCGGCGGGTGCTGTCGTCGTCCGGCAACCTGTACGCCCGCACCGTGCTCGGCGTGCACGTCCAGGACCTCACCGGCGGGTTCAAGGCGTGGCGGACGTCGCTGCTCGCCCGGCTCGACCTCGACGTCGCCACCTCCGAGGGCTACGCCTTCCAGATCGAGACGACGTCCCGCGCCCTCTCGCTGGGTGCGGTCGTGGCCGAGGTGCCGATCGTCTTCCGCGACCGGCAGTTCGGGGAGTCGAAGATGGCCCCGGCGATCGCCGTCGAGGCGGTCACCGCGGTCTGGCAGATCCGCCGGCGGCGCGCCCGGGGCTGAGCGTCCGGGTCCCGCGCCGGCTCAGCCGGTGACGGACCGGCAGTCGCGGCGGCGCAGCTCGGCCAGGTAGTCGTCCGGGGCGCCGGCGGCCTCGGCGGCGTCGGCGATGGCGCCCAGGTACCGCGCCGAGGGCAGGCCGCCCTCGAAGGCGTCGAGGGCGTAGGCGTAGGCCACCACGTCACCGGCCAGGGTGTGCACCCGCAGCCGCACCTTGCGGTACAGGCCGTGGTCGGCGCCCTCCCAGGCGTCCAGCGCCGTCTCGTCGGCGGCGGTGAGGTCGTAGAGGGCGACGAAGACCCCAGGTGCCCCCTCGTCCGGGACCAGGGTCGCGAGCGCGCCCTCCCAGCCCACGTCCTCCGCCCCGAAGGTCAGCCGCCAGCCGGGGATCCAGCCGGTGCCGGAGAACGGCGAGGAGGGACAGCGCTGCAGCATCTGCGCGGGGTCCATGTTCGACCCGTACGCGGCGTAGAGGCCCATCCTCGGGAGCCTAGCCAGCACCGGTCCGGCCGATCCGCGTCGGTGGCCGACAGGGGTGCGAGGACGGGGGACAATGGCCGCAGCAACCCAGCTCGCAGGAGGAACCATGACCCGCATCGTGATCATCGGCGGTGGCCCGGCCGGCTACGAGGCCGCGCTCGTCGCCGCCTCCCTCGGTGCGGACGTCACCGTGGTCGAACGCGACGGCATCGGCGGGGCCAGCGTGCTCACCGACTGCGTCCCGTCCAAGACCTTCATCGCCTCCGCCGGCGCGATGACCTCGGTGCGCGACTCCGCCGTCCTGGGTCTGCGCGGCACCGACCTGGACACCGTCAGCCTCGACCTGGCTGCGGTCAACCAGCGGATCAAGGGCCTGGCCATGGCCCAGTCCGCCGACATCCACGCCCGGCTGGAGTCCGAGGGCGTGCGGGTGGTCAGCGGACAGGCCCGGCTGGCCGACCAGGAGCCGGGGCTGGCCGCCCACCGGGTGCAGGTGCTCGGCCCCGACGGCGAGGTCGCCGAGGAGGTCGCCGGCGACGTCGTGCTGCTGGCCACCGGCGCCGACCCGCGCGTGCTGCCCGGCGCCGAGCCCGACGGCGAGCGCATCCTGTCCTGGCGCGACGTCTACGACCTCGACGAGATGCCCGAGCACCTGGTGGTCGTCGGCTCCGGCGTCACCGGCGCGGAGTTCGCCTCCGGCTACCTGGAGGCCGGTGTCCCGGTCACGCTGGTCTCCTCCCGCGACCAGGTGCTGCCCGGTGAGGACGCCGACGCCGCCGCCGTGGTCGAGAAGGTGTTCCAGTCCCGCGGTGGGCGGATCGCCGAGCGCGGCCGGGCGGAGAAGGTCGAGCGGACCGAGAAGGGCGTGCGGGTCGAGCTCACCGACGGCCGGGTCGTCGAGGGCTCGCACGCGCTGATGACCGTGGGCACCGTGCCCAACACCGAGGGGCTGAACCTGGAGGCCGCCGGGGTCGCGGTGACCCGGTCCGGGCACATCGTCGTCGACCGGGTCTCCCGCACGTCCGTGCCGGGCATCTACGCCGCCGGCGACGTCACCGGGGTCTTCCAGCTCGCCTCGGTCGCGGCCATGCAGGGCCGGATCGCCATGTGGCACGCCCTCGGCGAGGCGGTGGCCCCGATCCGGCTCAAGACCGTCGCGGCCAACGTGTTCACCCACCCGGAGATCGCCACGGTGGGCGTGCAGGAGGAGTCGCTCACCGAGGGCGCCGACGTCGAGGTGATCCGGCTGCCGCTGGCCACCAACGCCCGGGCCAAGATGGGCGACCTGCACGACGGGTTCATCAAGCTCTACGCCCGCCGCTCCACCGACGTCGTCATCGGCGGCGTCGTGGTGTCCCCGGGCGCCTCGGAGCTGATCCTGCCGATCGCGCTGGCGGTCACCAAGGGGCTCACCGCCGGTGACCTGGCGCAGACCTTCGCCATCTACCCGTCGCTGTCGGGCTCCATCACCGAGGCCGGCCGCCGGCTGATGGGGATCGAGGACGAGCACAGCTGACCCGCGGGGACCGCCACCCGATCGGGCGGTCAAGGACGACACCGGCCCGGCCGATTCTCACCGCATGCAGTCCCAGCGATCCCTGTCGCGCCGCAGGCCCGTGCTCATGGCCCTGGCCGGCGTCCTGCTGGCCGGGCCGGTGCTCCTCGCCGCGGCCCCGGCCGGTGCGGCCGAGCAGGTCACCATCGACGTCCTGCGGATCGTCGACGGCGAGTACGTCGTCGAGACGGTCACCGCACCCCGGGCCCAGGCAGCGGCCACCGAGGCGGCCCTCGAGGACCGGGCCGACGTCGTCACGGCCAGCGCCGCGGTCGAGTACCGGCTCGACGGCAGCCTCGACCCGTACTGGGAGGCCGACGACCCGCAGGCCGTCAGCCGCGTGGAGCAGGTGTGGTCGCGCACCCGCGGGGCGGGACAGGTCGTCGCGGTGCTGGACACCGCCGTCGACGCCGAGCACCCCGACCTGGCCGGCGCCGTGCTCCCCGGCACCGACACGACCGGCCTGCCGGCGGACTCGACGGAGTGGCACGGCACCGGCGTCGCGGGCGTGGTCGCCGCGCGCGCCGACAACGGCGTCGGCAGCGCCGGCATGGCCCCGGAGGCGCAGGTCCTGCCCGTCCGGGTCTGCACGAACGCCAGCTGCCCGTCGGCCGCGATCGCCCGCGGCGTGCTGTGGGCGGCCGACCACGGTGCCGACGTGATCAACATGTCGCTGTCGGGTGGCTGGTCCGACGTCACCGCGGCCGCGGTCCGTTACGCGCTGGACAGGAACGTCCCGGTGGTCGCCTCGGCCGGCAACAGCGGCGACGAGGGGAACGCGGTGCAGTACCCGGCGGCCCTCGACGGCGTCATCGGCGTCTCCGCCACCAGCCCGGACGGGACGCCGGCCCCGTGGGCCCAGCACGGCTGGCAGGTCGACGTCTCCACCGTCGGCGAGAGCGTGCTCCTGCCCGTGCCGCAGGGCGACTACCTCTCCGGCTCCGGGACCTCGTTCTCCGGGCCGGCGGTGGCCGGTGCGGTGGCCCTGCTCCGGGCCGCCCACCCCGGGATCACGCCGGCCGACGTGCAGGCCGCACTGCAGGCCACGGCCGACAGCGGTGGCCCGTGGGACCGGGCCTGGGGCGCGGGCCGGCTGGACGTCCCCGCCGCCCTCGCGGCGACCGACCGGGCCGGGGCGGCCCCCACCGTCCTCGCCGGCCCCGAGGGGCTCGACGTGTCCTGGGAGGGGACCCCGGGTGCCACGAGCTACGCGGTCCGGGTCGACGGCCTCGTCGTCGACCGGGTCACCGCGGGCGTCGCCACGCGGCTGACCGGGCTGGTGGACGGCACCCAGGTGGCGATCGACGTCCAGGCGGACGACGGCGGGCGCAGCCCCGCCGCGTTGGTCACCCCGGGCGCCGTGCCCGGCACCCCGACCGTGTCCTCGGCCACGCTGTCGGGGACCAGCAGCAACGCCACCCTGCAGATCCGCGCGTCGGTGGCCGCGACGCCGGCCCCGCGGTACACCCTGCTCCGGGACGGCGTCACGGTCGGGACGTACGCCTTCTCCCTGGCCCCCGACCTGCGCACGGTCAACCTCGGCATCGGTGCGATGCCGACCCAGGAGACGCGGTGGCAGCTGCGCGGGGTCGACGACCGTGGACGGCTGTCGGCGCAGTCCAACGCGGTGACCACCGGTACCGGACGCCCGGCCCCGCCTGCAGCGCCCACCGGGCTCTCGGGCCTGAGCAGCGGAGGCCGGGACCTGCTCAGCTGGGACGACCAGGGTCCCGGGTACACCTACTCGGTCAGCCGGGCCGGCGCGGTGGTGGCCACCCCGAGCACCGCCGGCGTCACCCTCACCGCCCCGCCGGGGAGCACCCGGACCTACCAGGTGTCCGTCGTGGACGCGTGGGGGCAGTCCGGTCCTGCGGCCGGCGTCACGGTCAGCCCCGAGGCGGTCGACGTCCCGTCCGCGCCGACCGCGGTGACGGCCGTGCCCGGGGACCGCAGCACCACCGTGTCGTGGACCGCGCCGGCGGCCAACGGGTCGCCGGTCGCCGGGTACACCGTCAGCGCGTCCCCCGGCGCGTCCCGGGTGACGACCACCGGGGCGACGTCGGTGCAGCTGACCGACCTGGCCAACGGCACCGGCTACACGATCACCGTCACGGCCCGGAACGCGGTGGGCACCGGGCCGGCCAGCACCGGGGCGTACGTCGTGCCCCAGGGCCTGCCCGCCGTGCCCACCGGCCTGCACGTCACCGCCAACCCGAGCGACCTGCAGCTGTCCTGGGACACCCCGGACGGCAACGGCAGCCGGGTCAGCAGCTACCGGGTGACGCTGTACCCCGGGGGCCGGACGATGGTCGTGCAGACCACGCCGGAGGCCGCCTACGGGTACGCCTCGGTGGACAGGGACCTGACCTGGGGCACGGACTACACGTTCACCGTCGCGGCGGTCAACGACGCCGGCACCGGCCCGACCAGTGCCCCGAGCGCGCCCGCCAGACTGTCCGGTCCGGCGCCGAGCCGGACGGTGCTCGCCTGGCAGGCAGCCGGTGGCGACCCGGCGCGGCTGGGTGCGCCGCTGGCCGCCGAGCTGTGCGGCCTGCGGGACGGCGGCTGCCTGCACGCGTTCGAGGGCGGCACGCTGTACCGGTCACCGGCCGGCGGCACCCGCCTGGTCAGGGGGGCGCTGCGCGACCGCTGGGGCGCCGCGGGCTGGGAGAACGGCGCACTGGGCTACCCGGCGGCCGAGCAGGTCTGCGGGCTGACCGGGGGCGGCTGCTTCCAGCAGTTCCAGGGCGGTGCGCTGTACGTCAGCGCGAGCACCCCGGCGGTCGCCGTCACCGGGCCGGTGCGCGACCGGTGGGGCACGCAGGGCTGGGAGAACGGCGCGCTGGGCTACCCGGCCGGCGAGCAGACCTGCGGGCTGCGCTCGGGCGGCTGCCTGCAGCGGTTCCAGAAGGGGACCGTCTACTGGTCCTCGGCGACCGGGGCCCGGGCGGTCCTGGACGGTGCCGTGCGCGACCGCTGGGGCACGACCGGCTGGGAGAACGGTGCGCTGGGCTACCCGGTGTCCGACCCCACCTGTGGCCTGCCGGCGAGCGGCTGCGTCCAGCAGTTCCAGGGCGGCTCGGTCTACGTGAGCTCCGCGTCGCCGGCCACCGTGGTGACCGGTGCGCTGCGCGACGCGTGGGGTGCCTCGGGGTGGGAGCGGGGGCCGCTGGGCTACCCGACGGCGGCCCAGGTCTGTGGGCTGCGTGACGGCGGCTGCTTCCAGCGCTTCCAGAAGGGCGCGGTGTACCGGTCGAACGGTACGGCGGCCCGAGTGGTCCCCGACGGCGCGGTGCGCGACCGGTGGGGTGCGACGGGCTGGGAGAACGGGGCGCTGGGCTACCCGGTGTCCGACCAGGGCTGCGGGCTGCCGGCGAGCGGCTGCTTCCAGCAGTTCCAGGGCGGGTCGGTCTACGTGAGCTCCGCGTCCCCGGCGACGGTGGTCACCGGCGTGCTGCGCGACCGGTGGGGCGCCTCGGGCTGGGAGCGGGGGCCGCTGGGCTACCCGACGGCGGCCCAGGTGTGCGGTCTGCGCGCCGGCGGCTGCTTCCAGCAGTTCCAGAACGGGTCGGTCTACTGGTCCCCGACCACCGGGGCGCACCCCGTGGACGGTGACATCCGCACCCGCTGGGGTCAGCTCGGCTGGGAGAACGGCCAGCTCGGCTACCCGGTGGCCGGGGTGGTGGTGCTGTCCAACGGCGACACCTCGCAGCGTTTCCAGGGCGGGACGCTGTACCGCACGGCCAGCACCCGGACGGTCCGCGTCGTCTGACCCGGGACGCCGGTCCCCGGTGGTGCACGTGCCGGCGGGGACCGGTCGGGCCGCAGCGCTCCACATCCGCGGCGCGGTGCCGATGCAGAGGACGGTCCCCTCTGCTCAGGAGTCGTCGTGCGCGTCCTGCCCCGCCCCCGGTCCCGACGGGTCGCCCTGTCCGGTGCCGCCGTCCTGCTCGCCGCGGCCCTGCCCCTCGCCGTCCCGCCCCTGGCGTCCGCCGGGGGGCCGGCGGGCAGCACCGTCGTGGGGGAGCTCGTCCAGGGCTACGCCGACCCCGGCCCGGAGGAGCACCACGGGGCGGACGGGGGCGACGCGCACGGCGGGTTGCTGAGCTGGGTGCAGACCGGCGCCACCGCGGCCGTGCGGGTGCCCACCGACGACGTGACCGGGCTCGAGGCCGGTGCCACGCTGCGGGTCGCCCTGGGCGGGGAGGTGCGCGACGCGGGCGTCACCGAGGCCGGTCTCGCGCCGGCGCGAGACGTGCTGTCCGCCGCGGTGGTCGCCCCGGCGGACCCCGGCGCCGCGGCACCGGCGGCCCTCGCCCAGCAGCAGGTGACGGTGGTGATGCTGCAGCCGGCCGGGAGCAGCAGCCAGCGGGCCGCCGACCGCACGACGCTGGCCGACGTGGTGGCCGCGGTGAACGGGCCGGTCAGCGACTTCTGGGTCCGGCAGAGCGGGGGTGCGGTGCGCCCCACCGTCGTCGCCGGCCACGACTGGACGACGACCGACGCCGGCTGCGGCACGCCCTGGTCGCTCTGGGACGCGGCGGCCCGGGTGGCCGGCTGGACCCCGGGGTCGGGCCGGCACCTGCTCGTGTACGTCCCGGCCGGCGCCCCGGGCTGCGCCTACGGCCTGGGCACCGTGGGCACCTCGCTGGACGACGGCGGACTGGCCTACGTGCAGTCGACCGCCACCTCGGTGGTCGCCCACGAGTTCGGCCACAACCTCGGGCTCGGGCACTCCTCGGCGGTCCAGTGCGACGGCGCCGTCGAGTCCGGCGACTGCCTGGTCGCCTCCTACGGCGACCAGTACGACGTCATGGGCGTCTCCTGGGGCCCGGTCGGCACCCTCAACCGGGTCCAGGCGGCGCTGCTGGGCCTCCTCCCCGGCGCCGAGGTCGCCGAGGTCCGCGCGCCGGCCGAGGTGGCCCTCGCCCCGGTCTCGGCGGGCTCGGGGGTCCGCGCGGCCCGCTACGTCGACCCGGTGAGCGGGGACGTCTACTGGCTGGAGTACCGGACGGCGAGCGGCCAGGACGCCTGGCTCGGCGACGCCACCGTGAACTGGCCGCGGCTGCAGCCGGGGGTGACCGTCCGGGTCGGGAGCCACGGTGACGACACGTCGCTGCTGCTGGACGCCACCCCCTCGCCGCGGTCGGGCTGGCGGGACGACCGCGCCACGGCCCTCCCCGTGGGCATGTCGGTGCCGGTCGGCAGCGCGGGCGTGCGGGTGACCGTCCTCCGCCAGGGCGCCGCGGCCGCCGTCGTCCGGGTGGCCGTCGAGGTGTCACCGGTCGAGCTGGCGTACCGCGCCACCGGCGGGGCAGCGGGTCCGCTCGGCGCGGCGACCGCAGCCGAGCTGTGCGGGCTGCGCGACCGCGGGTGTCTGCGGACCTACGAGCGCGGCAGCATCTACTGGTCGCCGGCGACGGGTGCCCGGGTGGTGCCGGCCGGGCCGGTCGCGGACCGGTGGGCACGGGCGGGCTGGGAGAACGGCGCGCTGGGCTGGCCGGTCTCGGACGCCACCTGCGGGCTGGCCGGCGGCGGCTGCTTCCAGCACTTCCAGGGCGGGTCGGTGTACGTCAGCGCGGGGACCCCGGCGACGGTGGTGACTGGTGCGGTGCGCGACCGGTGGGGCGCCGCGGGCTGGGAGAACGGCGCGCTGGGCTACCCGAGCGCAGAGCAGGTGTGCGGGCTGCGCGACGGCGGCTGCTTCCAGCAGTTCCAACGGGGCGCGCTGTACCAGTCGCCGGCCACCGGTGTCCGGGTGGTGCTGGCCGGCGCGGTGGCCGACCGGTGGGCCCGGGCGGGCTGGGAGAACGGGGCCCTGGGCTGGCCGGTGTCGGACTCGGCCTGCGGGTTGCCGGCGAGCGGCTGCTTCCAGCAGTTCCAGGGCGGCGCGGTCTACGTCAGCACGGGGACGCCGGCCACGGTGGTCACCGGTGCGCTGCGCGACCGCTGGGGCGCCTCGGGCTGGGAGCGGGGACCGCTGGGCTACCCGGTGGCCGAGCAGGTGTGCGGCCTGCGCGACGGTGGCTGCTTCCAGCAGTTCCAGCGGGGCGCGGTCTACCGCTCCGACGCCACCGGCGCCCGCCTCGTGCCGGCCGGTCCGGTCGCCGACCGCTGGGCCCGCACCGGCTGGGAGAACGGCGCGCTGGGGTACCCGGTCGCCGAGCAGGTCTGCGGGCTGCGCGACGGCGGGTGCTTCCAGCCGTTCCAGGGCGGGTCGGTCTACTGGTCCCCGACCACCGGGGCGCACCCCGTGGACGGTGACATCCGCACCCGCTGGGGCCAGTTGGGCTGGGAGAACGGCCAGCTCGGCTACCCGGTCGCCGCGGTCGTGGTGCTGTCCAACGGCGACACCTCGCAGCGTTTCCACGGGGGGACGCTGCTCCGGTCGGCGAGCACCCGGGCCGTCCGCGTCCTCTGAGCCGACCCGGGCGGGACGACGGACGCCGTCCCGCCCGGGGGATCAGCCGGCGTCGGCGATGCTGCAGAGGACGGCGCCGCTGGTGACGGCGGCGCCGACCTCGGCGGTGAGCCCGGAGACGACACCGGCCTTGTGCGCGGTGATCGGCTGCTCCATCTTCATCGCCTCCAGGACGACGACGAGGTCACCGGCGGCGACGGTCGCCCCGTCGGCGACGGCGACCTTCACGATGGTGCCCTGCATCGGCGCGGTCAGGGCGTCCCCGGAGGCGGCTGCGCCACCGGAGCCGCCGCTGCGCCGGCGCGCCTTCGCGGCGGCGGCGGCGGCGGGAGCGCCGCCGGCGGCCAGCCCGGCCGGCAGGGTCACCTCGAGCCGGCGGCCACCGACCTCGACCACGACGGTCTGCCGGCCCTCGGCGTCGGCGGCCTCGACCGGCGCGGCGGAGTAGGCGGGGACCTGGTTGTCCCACTCGGTCTCGATCCAGCGGGTGTGCACGGTGAACGGCTCGCTGGTGAAGGCGGCGTCGCGCACCACGGCCCGGTGGAACGGGACGACGGTGGGCATGCCCTCCACGACCAGCTCGTCCAGCGCGCGGGCCGCCCGCTGCAGCGCCTCGGCCCGGGTGGCCCCGGTGACGATGAGCTTGGCCAACATGGAGTCGAACGCGCCGGCCACCTCACCGCCGGCCTCGACGCCGGAGTCCCAGCGCACGCCGGGTCCCTGCGGGACGACGAGCCGGGTGACCGGGCCGGGGGCGGGCATGAAGTTGCGGCCGGCGTCCTCGGCGTTGATCCGGAACTCGATGCTGTGCCCGCGGGGCACCGGGTCCTCGGTGATCTCCAGCGGCAGGCCGTCGGCGATCCGGAACTGCTGGCGCACCAGGTCGATGCCCGAGGTCTCCTCACTCACCGGGTGCTCGACCTGCAGCCGGGTGTTGACCTCCAGGAAGGAGATCGAGCCGTCGGTGCCGACCAGGTACTCGACGGTGCCCGCGCCCACGTAACCGGCGGCCAGGCAGATGGCCTTGGCCGAGGAGTGGATGCGCTCGCGCTGCTCGGCGGTGAGGAACGGCGCGGGGGCCTCCTCGACCAGCTTCTGGTTGCGCCGCTGCAGCGAGCAGTCCCGGGTGCCGACGACGATCACGGTGCCGTGGGTGTCGGCGAGCACCTGGGCCTCGACGTGGCGGGGTTCGTCCAGGAACCGCTCGACGAAGCACTCGCCGCGGCCGAAGGCGGAGACCGCCTCGCGGACGGCGGAGTCGAACAGCTCGGGGATCTCCTCCATGGTGCGGGCGACCTTGAGGCCGCGGCCGCCGCCGCCGAACGCGGCCTTGATCGCCACCGGCAGCCCGTGCTCCTGCGCGAAGGCGACGACCTCCTCGGCGTTCGCCACCGGGTCCTTGGTGCCGGGCACCAGCGGGGCGCCGGCGCGCATCGCGATGTGCCGCGCGGCGACCTTGTCGCCGAGGTCGACGATCGCCTGCGGGGACGGCCCGATCCAGGTCAGCCCGGCGTCGATGACCGCCTGGGCGAAGTCGGCGTTCTCGGACAGGAACCCGTACCCGGGGTGCACCGCGTCCGCGCCGGACCGGCGGGCGGCGTCCAGGATCTTGTCGATGACCAGGTAGGAGTCGCCCGGCGTGGTGCCACCGAGGGCGAAGGCCTCATCGGCGCTGCGCACGTGCAGGGCGTCGCGGTCGGGCTCGGCGTACACCGCGATGCTGGTCAGCCCGGCGTCCCGGCACGCACGCGCCACCCGTACCGCGATCTCACCGCGGTTGGCGATCAGGACCTTCTGCACGTTCGCACTCCCTCGACGACGACCATCGGACTGTAGTCAGCCGGGGCGGTGGGTCGGTGCGGTGGGCGGCGCCACCCGCGGCGGGCCGGTGTGACGCCGGTCGCCGCGACGCGCGCCGCCAGTGAGTCGATCGGCCCGTTCTGCCCTAGGTTCTGCCCATGGCCGTCGACGGGGACATGCTCGCTGCGCAGGTGGCCCAGGGGCGTGCCCTCAACGGCAGCTTCGACGACGACCCCGAGCAGTACGACGACCTGCGGGCCGCCGGGCACATGGCGCGGCGGCGGGTGGCGTTCTTCAGCATGGCGGTCCACCGCACCCCCGGACCGGTGGTCGAGCTGGGCTGCGGCACCGGCACGCTGCTGCGCCAGCTGGCGGCCGCCCACCCCGACCGGTCCTTCCTCGGCGTCGAGCCGCTGGCCAACTACGTCGACTTCGCCCGGCGGGAGGCGGCGGCGCTGGGGCTGTCCAACGTCCGGTTCGAGGCGGCGACGGGGGAGGTGCTGGGCACGGTCGTCCCGCCGGGGTCGGCCGGCCTGGTCATCAGCGTCGACGCCCTGCACCACGTCCAGGACCTCGACCGGGTCGTGGACGAGGTCTTCACCGCCACGAGGCGCAGCGGCCGCTGGGTGGCCATGGAGCCCGACCGGCTGCACCCCTACGTGCTGGCCTACCACGTGCTGACCGAGGGGGAGCGCACCTTCCCGGCCCGTGACTTCCTGCGGCGCGCCCGGTCCCGCGGCTGGGCGCTCGTCCGGCGGCGGCGGCTGTTCACCTACCCCAGCGGCGTGGCCCGGGTCCCCGGCTGGGCCGCGCGCCTGGAGCGGCGCTGGGAGCACCGTCCGTTCCTCGCGGGGGCGATCGTCCACGACCTCGTGCGTCCCTGAGCTGCGGCCTCAGCGCACCCAGAGGTCGGTGAGCCGGACTCCCAGCCGCGCGAGCTGCGTGCGCAGCAGCGGGAGCGACAGCCCGACGACGCCGGACGGGTCACCCTCGACCCGGCGGACGAACGGTGCGCCCAGCCCGTCGAGGGTGAAGGCGCCCGCGACGTGCAGCGGCTCGCCGGAGCCCAGGTAGGCCTCCAGCTCCTCGGGCGTGGGGGTGGCGAAGTGCACGACGGTGGAGGAGACCGCGACGTCCCGGGCGGCGATGCCCCCGTCGCGGACGTCGAGGACGGCCTGGCCGGTGTGCAGCGTGCCGCAGCGGCCGCCCATCCGCAGCCAGCGCAGGCGTGCCTCGGCGGCGTCGGCCGGCTTGCCCAGCGGCTCGCCGCGGAACTCCAGCAGCGAGTCCGCCCCCAGGACCAGCGCGTCGTCGGTCTGCTCGGCGACGGCGCGGGCCTTGGCGGTGGCCAGCAGCGCCACCAGCTCCGGCACCCGCGGCGCGGTGACCGCCGACTCGTCCACGCCGCTGACGACGACCTCGGGTGCGAGCCCCGCCTGGCGCAGCAGCGCCAGCCGGGCCGGGGACTGGGACGCCAGCACCAGACGCCGGCTCATGCCGGGCCCCCGGCCGCACGCCAGCCACCGGGGCCGACCTGCAGCGGACGGCGCAGCAGGCCGGCCCGCGCCGACCAGCCCCCGACCGGCAGCGGAGGACGGCGCGCGGGACGGCGCTGGGACAGGGCGGAGACCACGACGGTGAGCGCGGCCAGCTCCTCCGCGGTCGGCTCGCCCTTCACGACCTGCAGTATCGGGACGCCGGTCACAGCGGGATGTTCCCGTGCTTCTTGGGCGGCAGCGTCTGGCGCTTGTTCGCCAGCAGCCGCAGCGCCCGGACGACGTGGACGCGGGTGTGCGAGGGCGGGATGACCGCGTCGACGTACCCGCGGTCGGCGGCGACCCAGGGGTTGGCCAGGGTGTCCTCGTACTCGGTGACCAGCTCGGCGCGCAGGCCCTCGGGGTCCTCGGCGGCGGCCAGCTCACGGCGGTACAGCAGGCCGACCGCACCCTGCGCGCCCATGACGGCGATCTGCGCGGTCGGCCAGGCCAGGTTCACGTCGGCGCCCAGGTGCTTGGAGCCCATGACGTCGTAGGCGCCGCCGTAGGCCTTGCGGGTGATCACGGTGATCAGCGGGACGGTGGCCTCGGCGTAGGCGTAGAGCAGCTTGGCCCCGCGCCGGATGATCCCGTCCCACTCCTGCGACGTCCCGGGCAGGAAGCCGGGGACGTCGACGAAGGTCAGGACCGGGATGTTGAAGGCGTCGCAGGTGCGCACGAAGCGGGCGGCCTTCTCGCTGGCGTCGATGTCCAGGGTGCCGGCCAGCTGGGTGGGCTGGTTGGCCACCACGCCCACCGGGCGGCCCTCGACCCGGCCGAAGCCGACCAGGATGTTGGGCGCCCACAGCGCCTGCACCTCGAGGAACTCCTCGTCGTCCAGGACGTGGGTGAGCACGGTGTGCATGTCGTAGGGGGTGTTGGGGGAGTCGGGGATGAAGGTGTCGAGCTCCCGGTCGGCCTCGGTGAGGGCCTCGGGCAGCGCGACGTCGACCGGGGCGACCTCGACCACCGGCAGCGGGTCGAGGTTGTTGCTGGGCAGGTGGGCCAGCAGGGCCTTCACGTAGTCCAGCGCGTCGGTCTCGTCCTCGGCCAGGTAGTGGGCGACCCCGGAGCGGGTGTTGTGGGTGCGTGCCCCGCCCAGCTCCTCCAGCGTCACGTCCTCGCCGGTGACGGTCTTCACCACGTCGGGGCCGGTGATGAACATCTGGCTGGTCTTGTCGACCATCACGATGAAGTCGGTGAGCGCGGGGGAGTAGACGTGCCCGCCGGCCGCGGCACCCAGGACCAGGGAGATCTGCGGGACGACGCCGGAGGCGTGCACGTTGCGCCGGAAGATCTCCGCGTAGAGGCCGAGGCTGACCACGCCCTCCTGGATGCGCGCGCCGCCGCCCTCGTTGATGCCGATGACCGGGCACCCGGTGCGCACCGCGAGGTCCAGCACCTTGACGATCTTCTCGCCGTACACCTCGCCGAGGCTGCCGCCGAAGACGGTGACGTCCTGGGAGAAGACGCAGACCTGGCGACCGTCGACCGTGCCGTAGCCGCTGACCACGCCGTCGCCGTACGGGCGGCGGGCCTCCATGCCGAAGTTCGTGGAGCGGTGCCGGGCGAACTCGTCGAGCTCGGTGAACGAGCCTGGGTCCAGCAGCGCCTCGATCCGCTCGCGGGCGGTCATCTTGCCCGCGGCGTGCTGCTTCTCCACGGCACGTTCGGAGCCGGCGTGCGTCGCCGCCTCCACCCGCCGCTCGTACTCGGCCAGCTTCCCGGCGGTGGTGTGCGGGTCAGGAGCTGTGTTCTCCGGTTCAGCGGCACTCACAGCGCCGTAGCGTAGGTGACGTGCCCGACGCCGCCTCCCCCGCAGCTCCTCACCCCGACCGGCCGGCGCTGGACGCCGCCGCGCTGACCGCCGCGGTCGCCGGGTCCAGCGCGCTGTGGCGGTCGGTCGAGGTCGTCGAGGAGATCGGCTCCACCAACGCCGAGCTGGCCGCCCGCGCCGCCGCCGGGGAGCCGGCCGGGCTGGTGCTGGTCGCCGAGCACCAGGTCACCGGCCGCGGCCGGCTCGACCGCAGCTGGACCTCCCCGCCGCGGGCCGGGCTCACCGTCTCGGTGCTGGTGCGCCCCGACGTCCCGGCGGCCCGGCGGGCCTGGCTGTCGCTGCTCACCGGGGTCGCGCTGGCCGAGGCGGTGGCCGGGGTGGCCGGCGTCCGCACGTCGCTGAAGTGGCCCAACGACCTGCTCGCCGCCGACGGGTCGAAGCTGGCCGGCATCCTCGCCGAGGGCTCGGGGCAGGCGGTGGTCATCGGGGCCGGGGTCAACGTCTCCACCCGCGCCGACGAGCTGCCCGACACCGGCACGTCGCTGGAGCTGGCCACCGGCGCCCCGGTCGACCGGGCCGCGCTGCTGCTGGCCTGGCTGCGGGCGTTCGAGACCCGGTACACCCGCTGGGTCGAGGTGCTCGGTGACCCGGTGGTGTCGGGGCTGGCCCGCGACTACCTGGCCTGGTGCTCCACCGTGGGCACGACGGTCACCGTGACCCTGCCCGACGGCTCGACCCTCGACGGCGTCGCCGAGGCCGTCGACTGGGACGGCCGGCTCGTGGTGCGCACCGACGGCGGCGTCGTCGAGCTGGCGTCGGGCGACGTGCGGCACGTCCGTCCCCGCAGCTGAGCGGTCAGCCGCAGTCGTCGTGCAGGCGGTAGAGGGCCGCGTCGTCGGCTGAGGCCACGAGGTCGGCGACGTCGGCCAGCGCCGGGCTCCACGCCTCCCGCTCGTCGACGTAGACCCAGCGCACGCCCTCGGCCCGCATCCGGGCGCAGCCGGCGGCCGACGGGGCCGCGATCAGCGCGTCGTTGGCGGCCAGCAGCTCCGGGTCGTCGTAGTCGGCGGTGTCGTTCCCCGACGACGTCCAGGTGTAGTCGTAGGACCACCCCTCGACCAGCACCCGCCGCTCGGAGAAGGCGGCGACGGTGAACCACCGCGCGTCGCAGTCGCCGACGTCGCCGCGCAGGCAGTGCTTGTTGGTGACGACCAGGTCCTCGGGGTCCGACCGCTCACGCAGCTCGGCCATCACCGCCAGCTGGCCGTCGCTGACCGTCGCGTCGCTCGGGACGGCCTCGACGGTGACCGAGGCGTGCAGCACCTCCGGCAGCGCCCAGGGCTGCAGGGCCAGCACCAGGACCGGCAGCGCCCACACGACCGGCCACAGCCCACCGCGGCGCCGGGCCACGGCCAGGCCGACGACGACCAGCCCGGCGAGGACCAGGGCCGCGGCGAGGGCGAGGCGGACCGGCCCGGAGGTGGCGGACAGGGCCGCCGGCGGCCGGGACACCAGCTGTGTGGCCACGACGGCGGCCGCCACGGGTACCAGCACCAGCGGTCCCAGAGCACGCACCGCCCCGGCCAGCAGCACCGCCAGGCCCACGACCAGCAGCGGCCAGCAGGCGTGGAAGAAGTAGAGCTGGGAGAACGACGGGTGCCCGAAGACGGCCAGCCCCAGGACCCCGGCGAGCGCGCCGCCCACCAGCGCCGGCTGGCCCGCGGCTGCCTGCGGCGTCCACCGGTGGAGCAGCAGCAGGGCGCTGGTCATCGCCACCATCACCGCGACGGAGGCCAGCTGCAGCAGCGGGCCGTCGTGGCCCACGGTGGCACCGGCCGGCAGGAAGCTCAGCGGCTCGACCCGGAAGCTCCCCGAGGACCGGGTCACCCCCAGCGTGGCGCCCACGACCGCGACCACGACGGCGACCGACGACCAGGTGAGCAGCAGGCGGCGGTCCCGGTCGCGCAGCCAGGCCAGCCAGGTCAGGCCCACGGCGCCCAGGACCGGCAGCACCGCCCCGCCACGGCCGCCGGCCGCGGCGAAGGTCAGCAGGAACAGCAGCAGGACCGACGCCGCCCGGGCACCCCGGGGTCCGCGTGGGGTGCGCACCTGCAGCACGAGGACGACGACGACCGCCAGCACCAGGGCGTTGGTGGAGTCGCGGTTGATCAGCACCCAGCCCGGCGTCTGCTGCACCTGCTCGACGGTGGCCAGGACCGGGCCGCGCATGACCGCGAACAGCACCGGGGCCAGCGCGGCGGCCAGCCGGTTGCGGCTCACCACCCACGCGCAGCCGGCCAGCGCCACCGGCACCAGGACCGCCATCAGCGCCGGCCCGACCGCCAGCACGAGCTGCGCGGCCGTCGCGCCGGTCGCGTTGCCCAGCAGCCCGAGCGTGCCGAAGAACAGCCACGAGTAGCCGATCGGGACGTCGGGGATCCACGGGTAGACCTCGGGTGCCCGGGCCATGGCCTCGGCGGTGAGCGCGATGTGCCAGGTGACGTCGACGTAGTAGACGCGGAACGGGCCGGCCCCCGCCGACGGGCCGATCCGGTCGGCCAGCACCGGCGCGGCGAGCAGCCACGCGCCGGCCAGGCCCCACAGCGCCGGCGCGTGGCGGGTGAGCCGCGCCCACCGGTCCTCCGCCGGGGACCGCCAGCCGGTGCGGGCAGCGGGCAGCAGCCAGGCCAGGGCCGGCGCCGCGACGACCACCCACCGCAGGCCCGCCCAGCCGGCGACGCCGGACAGCCACACCGCGGTCCCGGCGACGGCCAGGCCGACGACCGCGCCGACGAGCAGGCGCACGGCAGCGCCGGCCCGCGGCAGCGCGAGGGCCACGAGACCGCAGTGCAGCGCGGTGAGCCCGGCGACGGCGAGCACGGAGCGGACCGTGAGACCCGGGCCCACGACGCCGGCGAGCACCCACAGCAGCGCGGCCAGGCCCACGCCTGCGGCGAGGACGGCGAGCAGACCGGGGACGGGACCGGGCGCCGGGTGGACGGCCGTCACGCCCGCGCCCCCGACCGGCCGGCCGGTGCGCTCCCGGCCGACCCGGTCGTCGCGGCGGTCGACGTCCACGGGCCTCCTCCCTGCGCTGGGCGCGGTCACCGGTGGCGGGCGGGGCCGCGCCGGCCCCGGGCCCCTCGGCGATGCTAGGCACGGTGCCGCGCGGGTGAGGGGAGGGACACGGTCACCACGGCGGGGGTGCCCTCGATCGGGCCGGTGCTCGGGCATCCTCAGGGGGTGCCGTACCCCGACAAGGTCCTCGGCGAGGACGAAGAGGTCGTCCGCCACCTGCACCCGCACTGGCTGACCGTCCTGCGGCCCGTCGTGCTCTTCCTCGTGCTGGTCGGGGCGACGTCCTTCGGTGCCGCGCTGGTGCCGGCGGGGGCGGACCAGGGGACGTGGCGGCTGGTCCTGGTCGCGGCCGCGCTGGTCCTCGCCCTGGTGTTCGTCGCCGTCCCGCTGCTGCGCTGGCGGACGACGCACTACGTGCTCACCACCCACCGGCTGCTGTTCCGCACCGGGGTGCTGGCCCGGCACGGCCGGGACATCGGGCTGTCCCGGATCACCGACGTCTCCTTCCGGCAGAGCCTGTGGGACCGGGTCGTGAACTCCGGCACGGTCTCGATCGAGACCGCGGGGGAGGGCGGGGCCACGGTGTTCTCCGCGATCCCCGACAGCGAGGGCGTGCAGCAGTTGCTCAACCAGCTGGTCGAGGAGGACGCCGACCGGCGGGCCGCCCGCGGCGGGTCCCCGGCCGCCGGCCACCAGCCCTGGGAAGCCTACGACGGGCAGCACCCCACCGAGCGGTTCTGAGCCCGGACCCGGCGACGGACGGCGGGCCGCGTCCGGTCCTGTCGGAGGGGCGACCTACCGTGCGGGGCATGCGGCTGCTGCACACCTCCGACTGGCACGTCGGCCGTTCCCTGCACGGCACCGACCTCCTCGCCGAGCAGGAGGCGGTGCTCGGTGCCCTCGCCGACGTGGTGGCCGCCGAGGGGGTCGACGTGGTCCTGGTCGCCGGGGACGTCTACGACCGCGCGGTGCCCTCCGCCGACGCGACCGGCGTGTTCAGCCGGGTCGTCAACCGCCTCCTCCGGGCCGGCGCGCAGGTCGTGCTGACCCCGGGCAACCACGACTCCGCCCGCCGGCTCGGCACCCTGTCGGAGGTGCTCGCCGCCGGTGGGCTGCACGTCCGCGCCGACACCCCGCGGCTCGACGAGCCGGTGCTGTTCACCGACGAGCACGGGGAGGTGGCCGTCTACGGGCTGCCCTACCTGGAGCCGGAGATCGCCCGCCACGAGCTGGGCCTGCCCGAGGCCCGCAGCCACGAGGCGGTGCTCGCCGCGGCGATGACGCGGGTCCGGGCCGACCTGTCCCGGCGGCCGGGCGCGCGGTCGGTCGTGCTGGCGCACGCCTTCGTGGGGGGCGGCCAGCCGAGTGAGAGCGAGCGCGACATCGCCGTCGGCGGGGTGGACCTGGTGCCGGCCGGGGTCTTCGACGGCGTCGACTACGTCGCCCTGGGCCACCTGCACCGCCCGCAGTCCCTCAGCGACCGGGTGCGCTACAGCGGCTCGCCGCTGGCCTACTCCTTCGGCGAGGCCGGGCAGCAGAAGCAGGCCTGGCTCGTCGACCTCGACGCCGGTGGCCTGGCCGGGGTGCGGGCCGTGCCGCTGCCGACGCCGCGCCGGCTCACCGTGCTGCGCGGCGAGCTGCCCGAGCTGCTCGCCGACCCGGCCCTCGCTCCGGTCGAGGAGCACTTCGTCTCCGTGCAGCTCAGCGACCCGGTCCGCCCGGTCGACCCGATGCGCCAGCTGCAGGGCCGGTTCCCGCACTGCGTCCACCTGGAGTGGACCGGTTCGGGCCCGGGCACCGACACCCGCTCCTACACCGAGCGGCTCTCCGGCCGCAGCGACCTCGAGGTCGCCGGGGAGTTCGTCACCCACGTCCGCGGCGGGGTCGAGGCCAGCGCCGTCGAGCGGGAGCTGCTGGGTCGGGCGCTCGCCGCCGCGGCGCGCGCCGAGGCGGCGCTGTGAGGGTGCACCGGCTGGAGCTGACCGCGTTCGGCCCGTTCGCCGACACGGTCGCCGTCGACCTCGACGAGGTCGGCCGCGACGGGCTGTTCCTGCTCTGGGGCCCCACCGGCGCGGGCAAGACCACCCTGCTCGACGCGGTCGTCTACGCCCTCTACGGAACCGTCCCCGGGGCCCGCGGGCAGGAGCGCCGGCTGCGCAGCGACCACGCCGGCCCCGGCGTGCGCACCGAGGTCCAGTGCGAGGTCACCCTGGGCGGGGAGCGCCTGCTGGTGGTCCGCCGTCCCGAGCAGCAGCGCCCCAAGCTCAAGGGCACCGGCGTCACCAAGGAGCAGGCGAGGCTCACCGTCCAGCGGTGGACCGGTGCCGGCTGGGAGCCGGTGAGCACCCGTATCGACGAGGGCTCCGAGCACCTGCGCACCCGGCTGGGGCTCTCGGCCGAGCAGTTCTGCCAGGTCGTGCTGCTGCCCCAGGGCGACTTTGCCCGGTTCCTGCGGGCCGAGCCCGAGGAGCGCGGCAAGCTGCTCCAGACCCTGTTCGACGTGAGCCGGTTCGGCCAGGTCGAGGGGTGGCTCGACGAGCAGCGCCGCGCCGCCGAGGGCGAGCTGCGGGCGGTCGCGGGGCAGGCCGGCACGTTGCTGGCCCGCGTCGCCCAGGTCGCCGACGTCGCGGTGCCCGAGGAGCTGGCACCCGACCTCGTGGGCGCCCCCTCGTCCGCACGTGCAGGTACCTGGGTGCACCGGGTGCGGGCCGGGGCCGCCGAGCACCTGCGCGCGCAGGAGCGGGCGGCCGCGGAGGCGGCGGCCGAGGTGGTCCGGGTCGACGCCGTGCTGGCCGCGGCCCGGGCCGAGGTCGACCGGCACGTCCGCCGCGACCGCGCGCGGGCCGAGCGGGCCCGGCTGGCCGCCGAGGCCGACGAGCTCGAGCCGCTGCGCGACCTGCTGGACGCCGGCACCCGGGCCGAACCGGTCCGCGACGTGCTGGAGGCCGCCGGGCGCGTCGCACTGGACGCCGAGCACGCCGCCGGGCAGCTGGCCGGGGCGCGGCGGTCCTGGGCCGCCGTCGCGGCCGGTCGGCCCGCCGACACCGCGCTGGCCCGCGCGCTGCGGGACGAGGCAGCCTCCCTGCGGGCCCTGCTGCCGGAGGTCGACCGGGCCGCCGCGCTCACCACCGCGGTCGGCCGCGGCGTCCGCCGGGTCGAGGACCTGGAGCGCCGCAGCACCGCCGACGACGCCGCGGCCGAGGCCTGGCCGGCCCGGGTGGCCGCCCAGGAGCAGGTGGTCGAGGCTGCCGCCGAGGCCGCCGCGCGGCTGCCGGGGCTGACCGAGGCCCTGGAGCGCGGCCGGGCAGCGGTGCGGGCCGCCGCCGCGGTGCTCTCCCTCACCGCCCGGTCGCAGGAGCAGCACGACCGGGCCACCGCCGCCCGGGAGACCTGGTTGGACGCCCGCGAGCGCTGGACCGACCTGCGGGCCCAGCGGCTGGAGGGCATGGCGGCCGAGCTGGCCGCCGGCCTCGCCGACGGCGCCGACTGCCCGGTGTGCGGCGCCCACGAGCACCCCCGGCTGGCCGTGCACACCGGCCCCGTCGTCACCCAGGCCGACGAGGACGCCGCCCGCGCCACCACCGACCGGCTCGAGGCAGCGCACCGGGCCGTCCAGCAGCAGGCCGAGCAGACCGAGCGCGAGCTGGCCGCGCTGCGCGCCCGGGCCGGCAGCACGCCGCTCGCCGAGCAGGAGGCGGCGCTGGCCGCGGCGGCGGCGGAGGAGCGGGTGGTCCGCGACCGGGCCGGCGCACTCGACGGCGCCCGCCGGGCACTCGCCGCATTCGTCGCCGAACGGGACGCCGCGGTGACCGCCCGGGCTGCCACCCGCGAGGAGCTGGCCCTGGCCCGCGCCGAGCTCGCCGCCACCCGGGACCAGCTCGCCGACGTCGAGCAGCGGCTCACCGCGGCCCGGGGCGAGGACGCCGGCCTCGCCGAGCGGATCCGGCGCCTGACCGGCGAGGCCGAGTGCTGCGAGGCGCTCGTCGACGCCGAGGGCGCCGAGCTGCGGTCCCGCGCCGTGGCCGACGCCGCGCAGCGGCTGGCCCGGGAGCGGGTGGTCGAGGCCGGCTTCCCCGACCTGCTGGCCGCCGCCGACGCCCTGCTCGACCGTGGGCGCGCCGCCACGATCGGCGCCCGGGTGGCCGGGCACGACCAGCAGTGGCAGGTCGTCAACGCCACCCTGGCCGAGCCCGAGCTGGCCGACCTCGCCCCGCGGCCCGACGTCGAGGCGATCACCGCCACCTGCCGCACGGCCACCACCGCCCGCGAGGACGCCGTCGCCGCGCTGGCCCAGGCGCGGGCGCGCACCACCGCGCTCGACGGGCTGGCCGCCGACCTGACCGCCGTCGAGGTCGAGCTCGACGAGCGGCGGGCCGCGGCCGAGCAGGTGACCGCGCTCGCCGACCTGGTCAACGGGCGGGGGGCGAACACCCTGCGCATGCGGCTGCAGTCCTTCGTGCTCGCCGCGCGGCTGGAACAGGTGGCCGAGGTGGCGAGCCGTCGGCTGCGCGACATGTCCGGTGGGCGCTACACGTTCCTGCACAGCGACGCCCAGGGCCGGCACGGTGCCCGCGGTGGCCTCGGCCTCGACGTGCTCGACGAGTACACCGGCGTGCGCCGGCCCACCAAGACCCTCTCCGGTGGCGAGAGCTTCATGGCCTCCCTCGCCCTGGCGCTCGGCCTGGCCGACGTGGTCACCGCCGAGAGCGGCGGCGTGCAGATCGACACCCTCTTCGTCGACGAGGGCTTCGGCACCCTGGACCCGCAGTCGCTGGACGCGGTGATGACCGTGCTCGACGAGCTCCGCCGCGGCGGGCGCACCGTCGGCGTGATCAGCCACGTCGAGGAGCTGCGCACCCGGATCACCAGCCGACTGGAGGTCGTCAGCGGCCGGGAGGGCTCCCGGCTGGCGAGCTGACGCCCCGGGTCGACCCGGCTGGACCCGACCTCCCGGGTCGGCCTACCGGGTCGGGCCGGGGCCGGCCGATCCTGCGCGGAGTGACCCGGCGGGTCCGGGGTCCAGCGTCCTGGCCCAGTGGTCGACGCCGGGGTCCGCCGCCGACGCGGCCTCGTCGCGGGAGTACCCGGCCCGCCGGAAGAGCGCCCCCGAGGCGGCGTTGTCCACCTTGACGCGGGCGGTGACCCGGCAGTCGGCCGCCGGCCCGGCGGCCAGGAACTCCTCGCCGCAGGCCAGCACCGTGGCCGCCCGGCCCCGGCCCCGCTGCTGCGGGGCGAGGGTGATCGACACCTCCCGGTCGGTGCCGGTGTCCCGGTCGAACCGCACGGTGCCCACCGGGTCCCCGTCGTGCCGCACCAGCAGCAGCTCGCGGTCCGGGTCGGCGAGCACCCGGTCGAACCACGCCCCGTGCTCGGCGGGCGAGACCTCCGCCGGGTTCAGCGAACGGCGCCGGGTCTCCGGGTCGTTCCGCCAGGACAGCAGCAGGTCGCTGTCGGCGGCCGTCGCGGGTGCCACCTCCCAGCCGCGTTGCTCCGGCGCGCTCGACCCCGCCGCCACCGCACTCCACGCGGCCACCAGCCGGGCGGCACCCGCACCGTCGACCTGGTCGGCGGCGGCGGCGGTCAGCGCGGCCAGCCGGTCCGGGTCGTCCAGCAGTTCCCGCAGCGCCCGGGCGCCGTCGTCGGCCAGCTCCTCGGCCGCCCCCAGACCCAGCGCCGCGCCCGCGGTGACCAGCCGGTCGTGGGTCTCGGCCTGGTTGGGCACGACCTGCACCACGGCCATCGGCACCCCGAGGACGGCCAGCTCGGCGGTGGTCGTGCCGCTCGCGGTGATCACGAGCAGCGCGTCGGCGGCCAGCTCCACCAGGTCGGCCGCCGGGCGCCGGCGCACCAGCCGCCCATCGGTGGACGGCTCCTCCCCGGCGGCCGGGTCGAGGGACAGCACCTCCACCGGGACGCCGCCGACCCGCAGCCCGTCGGTGGCCGCCAGCGCCAGGGCCGCCAGCCGGGGCGCGACCCCGGTGGCATCCGTGCCGCCGGCCACGACCAGCACCCGGGCCGCGGGCGTGCGTCCGGTGCGGGTCTGCGCAGCGGTGCGGACCTGCGCACGCACCATCGCCTGGCGAGGCCCGGTCAGCCGGACCCGCGCCGACGACACCACCGCGGCGGTCACGTGCCCGGCGGCGGAGGCGTCGAGCACGACGTGGGCGTCGCGGCGTCCGTACCGGCCGTCCTGCACGGCGCTGACCAGCAGCTCGGCCGGGTCCCCGACGGCACAGTCGAGCTGGTCGTAGGAGTCGACGTGCACCGCCGCGGCACCCAGCTGCCGGGCGAGCGCGTCGAGCGGGCCCGGGCCGGCCGGGTGCACCAGGACGCCCGCGTGCCCGACCATCTCCCGGGCCAGCGGCGCGGTCACCTCACCGACCAGCACGCACCGCCAGCCCGCCGCGCGGGCCGCCTCGGCGACCGCCAGGCAGCGCACCAGGTGACCGACCCCGCCGGCGGGCACCGCGTCGCACCGCAGCAGCACGAGGGGCGCCGTGCCCGGAGCGGTCACGGTCAGCCCTCCTCCAGCGCCTTCTGCTGCACCGCCGCGTTCAGCGCGATGAGCTCCGGGCGGGAGCGCAGCAGCGCCACCAGCTCACGCCACCCCGGCGCCCGGTCGCCCAGCTCGGCGACCACGGCGTCGAGCAGCGCGGCGTCCTCGGCGGTGTCGAGGGTGACCCGCAGGTCCTGCGCGGCCGGGGCGACCACCAGCCCGAGCAGCCGGAAGTCCGCCGGGTGGGACCACACGTAGGAGGTGACGTGCGAGCGGTCGTGGTCGCGGGCCAGGCGCCCGGCCGTCCGCAGCGCGGCCGCGGTGACCAGCTCGACGTCCAGCCCGCGGGGGAGGGTGCGCTGCAGCGTGGTCGCCACGTAGTCGTGCTGGTCCGGCGCGGCCCGCCACGCGCCCACGACGGAGCGCAGCAGCGCCGGGTCGAGCAGCGGGCAGTCGGCGGTCAGCCGCACCACGGCGTCGGCGGGGTGGGCGTCGAGGGCCAGCAGGAAGCGGTCCAGCACGTCGTCGACCGGGCCGCGCACCACGGCCACGCCCTCGATCGTGGCCAGCTCGGCCACCGCGTCGTCCTCGGGGAGGGTGCTGGTGGCCACCACCACCTCGTCGGCGCAGCCGCTCTCGGCGACCGCGCGGAGCACCCAGGAGAGCACCGGACGGCCGGCGAGCGGCCGCAGCACCTTCCCGGGCATCCGGGTGGAGCCCATCCGGGCCTGGACGACAGCTGCGACCCGCACCCGCTCATCCTGCCCCACGGCGCCGACCGCGGCGGAGCCCGCTGCAGCACGCTGTGACACGATCCGGGCACGGGGTCACCGAACGCGGTAGGGGGAACACCTGGTGGAGCTGAGCGGTCGGACTTCTCTCGAGGGGGCCTCGGTCTTCGTCACCGGCGGCACCGGCTCGTTCGGCAAGGCCTTCGTGCGCCGCGCGCTGGAGGAGGGTGCCCGCCGCGTCGTCGTCTTCAGCCGCGACGAGCTCAAGCAGCACGACATGCGCGGTGACTTCCCCGGCGAGGACCGGCTGCGCTGGTTCATCGGTGACATCCGGGACCGCGACCGGCTGCGCCGCGCCATGCACGGGGTCGACGTCGTGGTCCACGCCGCGGCGCTCAAGCAGGTCGACACCGCCGAGTACAACCCGGTCGAGTACATCCGCACCAACGTCAACGGCTCGGAGAACGTGGTCGAGGCCGCCATCGACTGCGGGGTGCAGAAGGTCGTCGCGCTGTCGACGGACAAGGCGTCCAGCCCGATCAACCTCTACGGCGCGACCAAGCTGTCGGCCGACAGGCTGTTCATCTCCGCCAACCACTACGCGGCCCACCAGCCGACCCGGTTCGCCGTGGTGCGCTACGGCAACGTGCTGGGCAGCCGGGGCAGCGTCATCCCCTTCTTCCGCCGGTTGGCCGCCGAGGGCCGGCCGCTGCCGATCACCGACCGCCGGATGACCCGGTTCTGGATCACCCTGCCCCAGGCCGTGGACTTCGTCGTGGAGTCACTGGACCTCATGGTGGGCGGCGAGCTGTACGTCCCGCGCATCCCCAGCAGCCGGCTCATCGACCTGGCCGAGGCCGTCGCGCCCGGCGCGGCGACGGTCGACGTGGGCATCCGGCCGGGGGAGAAGCTGCACGAGGAGATGATCGCCGCCGACGACGCGCGCCGGACGCTGCTCACCGGCGACCGGTACGTGATCACCCCCTACCTCGCCGGCTGGGGGTACGAGCCGCCCGCCGGGGAGCAGGTGCCCGAGGGGCAGGCGTACCAGTCGGACACCAACGACCTCCTGCTCGACGTGGACGGTGTCCGCCGGCTCGTCGAGTCCCTGGACTGAGCGGCGTGCTGCCCTACGCCCGGCAGGAGATCGACGCCTCCGACGTCGAGGCCGTCTCCTCCGCGCTCACCGACCCCTTCCTGAGCACCGGCCCGGCGGTGGCGCGGTTCGAGTCCGACCTCGCCGCCTGGACCGGCGGGCACCCCTCGGTCGTCGTCACCTCCGGCACGGCGGCCCTGCACACCGCCTACGCCGCGGCCGGGGTCGGTCCGGGGCAGCAGGTCGTCGTCCCGCCGCTGACCTTCGTGGCCACCGCCGCGGCCGCCGCGCTGCTGGGGGCGGAGGTCGTCTTCGCCGACGTCGACGAGGCGACCGGCTGCCTGGACCCGGCGGCCGCCGAGGCCGCGCTGACCGAGCGCACGTCCGTGGTCGCCAGCGTCGACTACGCCGGGGCGCCGGCGGACATGGACGCCCTGCGTGCGGTGGCCGACCGGGCCGGCGCGCTGCTGCTCGAGGACGCCGCGCACTCCATCGGCACCACCTGGCGCGGGCGCCCGGTCGGCTCGCTCGCCGACCTGACCACGCTCAGCTTCTTCGCCACCAAGAACCTCACCACCGCCGAGGGCGGTGCGGTGGTGAGCACCTCGCCGGACCTGCACCGCGCGGCCGCCCGGTTCCGCAACCACGGGCTGGTGCGCGACCCGGCCGAGCAGCGGTGGCCGGACGAGGGGCCGTGGCACCAGGAGGTGCACTCCCTGGGGCTGAACTACCGGCTGCCCGACGTGCTGTGCACGCTGGGCTCCAGCCAGCTCCGGCGGCTGGCCGGCTTCGTCGCCCGGCGCGCGGAGATCAGCGCCCGGTACGACGCGGCGCTGGCCGAGGTGGCCGAGGTGCGGACCCCGACCCGGCCGGCCGACGCCGAGGTCGCCTGGCACCTGTACCCGGCCCGGGTCCCCGAGGACGCCCGGCGGCCGCTGTTCGAGCACCTGCGGGCCGCCGGCATCGGCGTCCAGGTCAACTACGTACCTGCCTACTGGCACCCGGTCTTCGCCGACCTGGGCTACCAGCGCGGGCAGTGCCCGGTCGCCGAGCGCTGGTACCGCCAGGAGATCTCGCTGCCGCTGTTCGTCGGCCTCACCGACGACGACGTCGACCGGGTCTGCGACCTGGTCAGGGCCTACTTCGCCGGCTGACCCTCAGGGGCCGACCGGGGCGTCGAGCAGGTCCCAGCCCAGCGGGGTGCCCCGGCGGACCGCGCGGGCGAAGGGGCGCCCGGTCACCTGCTCCAGGGTGCCCGGCAGCAGGCCGCCGGCCGGGCGCAGCGCCCGCACGGTGTCCGGGCCGACGACCTCACCGGCGGCGACGTCGCGGGTGACCCACAGCGAGCGGCGGAAGCGGGCGGTCTCCTCCTCGCCGGGGCGCACCCCGAACGCCGGGCCCGGTGACACGGCGGCCCGGGCGGCGGCGCACTCGCGCACCAGCGCGGCCAGCTCGGACGGCTCCAGGGAGAAGGCGGAGTCGACGCCGCCGCCGTCCCGGCTGAGGGTGATGTGCTTCTCCACGGCCACCGCGCCCAGCGCCACGGCCGCGATCGGCACGCCGATGCCAGGAGTGTGGTCCGACAGCCCCACCGGGACGCCGAAGGCGTCGCGGAGGACGGCGATGTTGGCCAGGTGGCTCTGCGCGGGGTCGGCGGGGTAGGCGGCCGTGCAGCTGAGCAGGACGACCTGGCCGGACCCGGCGCCGCGGGCCGCGGACAGCGCGGCGTCGACCTCCCCGAGGGTGGCCATGCCGGTGGAGATGACCAGCGGCTTGCCCGTGGAGGCGGCCAGCCGGATCAGCGGCAGGTCCAGCAGCTCGGCGGAGGCGATCTTG
>NZ_JAAGWH010000054.1 GCF_010682105.1 Modestobacter muralis
TAGACGGCGCAGTCGACGCTCTCCAGCAACTCGACCGCGGCGGCGTCGAACGGGCTGGAGAAGGGGGTGAGCCCGCGCTCGCGGGCGTGGGAGAACAGCTGCGCGTGCCACTCGTAGGGCGTGCCGGCCTCGCGGTAGAGGTCGTAGAGGCCGCGGCCGCCCCACAGCCCGTGGCCGTCGGTGACCCGGAAGGCCGGCTCGGTGGAGTCCAGCGTCATGGAGTCGGCGGTGTAGGTCTGGAACTTCACCGTCTGCGCGCCGGTCGCCGCGATGGCGTCGATCGTGGCCAGCGCCCGCTCGAGGCTGCCGTCGTGGTTGGCCGACAGCTCGGCGATCACCCAGGGGCGGGCGGTCTCGGCGTCGGCGAGCAGCTGTGCGACGAGGGCGCCGGGGTCGGTGGTCACCGGGGCGCCTGTGCGAGGGCCTGCTGCTCGAGCCGGCGCAGCCGCTCCTCGTAGGCCGACACCAGCGACAGCCGGGCGCGGACGCGGGCGTGCTCCTCGCGGACGACGTCGACCAGGAGCCGGGCCTCGGGCAGGTCGGCCAGCTCGCCGGTGTAGACCTGCGGCCGGGCCTGCTGCTCCAGCCGGGTCTCGAAGGCCGCGACCTGCGGGGCGATCCGGGCCAGCTCGTTGGCCGACCAGGACGACTCGTGGACGACCGGGTCCAGGCGGCGCTCCACGGCCTCCAGCCGCTCGCCGAGGTGGTGGCCGTGCCCGCCGAGCTCGTCCAGCCGGCCCTCGATCCGCTCGATCCGCCCACGCAGGTCGCCGAGCTGGGCGTGCACGTCGTCGAACCGGCGGTCGACCCGCCAGGCGATCATGCGGTCGATCCGGTTCCTGAGGGCGGCCCGCAGTGTCATCTCAGTCCCTCCTGGGGGTGTTCGGGGGTCGGCCTCACGGCCAGATCGTCGTCCGGCCGTCGGACACCCAGCTGTGGAACAGCTCAGACTCGAGGGCGATGCGGTGCTCCGGGCCGACGATGCAGTCGTCTCCGGAGGCGTGCTGCCACCGGGTCTGGGCCGGCTCGGTGACGAAGGAGTAGCCGGCCACGTGCAGGGCGGCGCCGGGGAAGGTGGTGCGCGCCCACCAGGCGGCCATCGTCCCGGTGGTGGCCCACAGGCCCTCGGTCAGCGAGTCCAGCCCCATGTCCTGCGACAGCGGGACGGTCAGGTCGTCGTTGTCGACGTGCACCTGGCCGAGGTCCTGCGGCCACCAGGCCGGGATCGAGTCCGGCTCCCAGTGCAGCCGCCCCGGCTCCACCAGCAGGTGCAGCCGGTCGCGGTAGCCGGTGAAGAACCACGGGGTGGCCCGCAGCGCCCGGTTGAAGAAGACGACGTCGGCGCGACGGCCGTAGGTGGGCGCGTCGCCGTCGTCGTCGAGCCGGAAGCCGTTGACCCGGACGACGAGGTCGCAGTCGTCGACGGCCCGGGCCCGCTCGGAGGAGGGGTCCAGCGGCTTGTTGCCCACCACCGCGACGGAGCGGACGTCGGGGCCGCGGCCGTAGCTGGCCGCCAGTTCGCGGAGCTGGGCCCGCCGCCTCTCGGCCACCTGGAACACGTCGACGAGGCTACCCAGGGCACGTCCGCCGACGTGCCCGCCGTGGGGAGCGGGCGACCCCTGCGCCGTATGGGGCGGGTGGGGCGGGGCGGTCAGACCAGGTCGGGGTCGGGGGACCGCGGGGCGACGCGCCGCTCGACCACCGGGGCGACCGGGGCGGCCGGTGCCGCGGGCGCGGTGAAGACCCAGCGGCGGTAGCCGAGGTAGCGGATCACGGTGCCCAGCACGATCGAGGCGATGTTGGCGATCTGCAGCACCAGGGCGCTGTCCTGCCCCAGCGGGTAGCGCACCAGCGCGACGACGGCCAGGCCCAGCAGCAGGGTGACGCCGTTGATCGCGGCGAACAGCACGTACTCGCGGCGCACGCTGGAACGGGCCCGGTGGGAGAAGGACCAGTAGCGGTGGCCGACGTAGGCCGCCGTCATCGAGATGACGGTGGCGATGAGGTTCGATCGCACCGCGCCGACGCCCAGGTGGGCGTAGAGCAGCTGGAAGCAGGCGATCTGCAGGACGAAGCACACGGCCCCGACGACGCCGAAGGCGCCGAGCTCCTTGAGCAGCAGACGGGAGGTGCTGCGCAGACGGTTGGTCAACGCATCCACTCCAGCCACGTCCCGACTGTACGGCGTGTGCGCGGGCCCCGCCGTCGGCTCGCGGAGGTCGCCGGTGTGACGTCGGCCGGCAGCGGGCCCACCGGACGCCGTCGGCCGACCGCTAACCTCTCGTCGATGCCCGGAGCCCTGGACCCCCGCACCGGCCTGCCCGTCGTCGCCATGGTGGGCGGGGGGCAGCTGTCCCGCATGACGCACCAGGCGGCGATCGCCCTCGGCCAGTCGCTGCGCGTGCTCGCCACCGACCCCGCCGAGTCCGCCGCCCTGGTGACCGCCGACGTGCAGCTCGGCGACCACCGCGAGCTCGCCGACCTGCAACGGCTGGCCGAGGGCGCCACGGTGCTGACCTTCGACCACGAGCACGTGCCGACCGAGCACCTGCAGGCGCTCGTCGACGCCGGCCACCGCGTCGCCCCGGGGCCGGCGGCTCTCGTGCACGCCCAGGACAAGCTGGTGCTGCGCCGGGCGCTGGCCGCCGCAGGCGAGCCGCAGCCGGCCTGGGCCGAGGCGCGCACCGTGCACGACGTCGCCGCGTTCGGCGCCGAGGTCGGCTGGCCGGTGGTCGCCAAGACCCCGCGCGGTGGCTACGACGGCAAGGGCGTGTTCGTCGTGCACGGCCCCGACGAGGCCGCCGAGCTCCTCGAGCGGCACGGCACCCTGCTGGTGGAGGAGCGGGTGCCGATGCTGCGCGAGCTCGCCGCGCAGGTGGCCCGGTCGCCGTTCGGGCAGGTCGCGGTCTGGCCGGTGGTCGAGACCGTCCAGCGCGACGGCGTCTGCAACGAGGTGCTCGCCCCGGCCCCCGGGCTGTCCGACGAGCTGGCCACCGCCGCCCAGGAGCTCGCCGTGCGGATCGCCGACTCCCTCGGCGTGGTCGGCATGCTGGCCGTGGAGCTGTTCGAGACCGCCGACGGCATCCTGGTCAACGAGCTGGCCATGCGGCCGCACAACTCCGGGCACTGGACCATCGAGGGTGCCCGCACCAGCCAGTTCGAGCAGCACCTGCGCGCCGTCCTGGACTACCCGCTGGGCTCCACGGCGATGACCGCGCCGGTCGTGGTGATGGCCAACGTGCTGGGCGGGGCGACCGCCGACGAGGACTGGGCCGGCCCGGGGCTCGACGAGCGGGTGCACCACCTCATGGCGCACTGGCCCGACGTGAAGCTGCACTGGTACGGCAAGACCCAGCGGCGCGGCCGCAAGCTGGGCCACGTCACCGCGCTGGGCGAGGACGTTCCCGAGGTCCGCGCCCGAGCCGTGGCCGCCGCCCGGTACCTGGCCGACGGGGTCGTCGACCCGGCCTTCGCCTTCGAGCACGACGAGGAGCACCGACCGTGAGCAGCGCACCCGGTGGGGACCCGGTCGTCGGCATCGTCATGGGCAGCGACTCCGACTGGCCGATGCTAGAGCCGGCCGCGGCGGCGCTGACGGAGTTCGACGTCCCGTGGGAGGCGCACGTCGTCTCCGCGCACCGCACGCCCCGGCGGATGCTCGAGTACGGCGAGACCGCCGCCGACCGCGGCTTGCGGGTGATCGTCGCCGGGGCCGGGGGAGCGGCCCACCTGCCCGGGATGATCGCGGCGGTCACCCCGCTGCCGGTCATCGGCGTCCCGCGGCCGCTGGACCGGCTCGACGGTCTGGACAGCCTGCTGTCGATCGTGCAGATGCCCGCCGGCGTGCCGGTGGCCACGGTCTCCATCGGCGGCGGCCGCAACGCCGGCCTGCTGGCCGTGCGGGTGCTCGCCGCCGGCGACGACCGGCTGCGTGCCGCCGTCGTCCGCTTCCAGGCCGACCTGGCCGACTCGGTGCTGGCCCGCGACGCCGTCCTCCAGGACCGCCTCGACAGCGACTGAGCCCCGACACCCAACGGGCCCCGGCGCCGACCGGGTGTCAGCGCGGCGGGGCCGCCTCGACCAGCCGCTCGTAGGCGTCCAGGACGGTGCCCACGGCGAACCGGGCCCGGGCCCGCTCCGCGCCCGCCGCCCGGTCCAGCCCGGCCGCCGCCAGTTCGCGCAGCCCGGCGGTGAGACCCGGGACGTCGCGCGGGGTGGCGATCGCGCCGAAGCCGGTCTCCTGCACCGGGGTGCGCACCCCCGGCAGGTCGCTGGCCAGCGCGGGGACGCCGGCCATCATCGCCTCGACCTGGACGATGCCGAACGCCTCGAACGCGTTGACCGAGGGCAGCGCGAACACGTCGAGGGAGGCGTACAGGTCGGCGATGTCGGCGTCGGGCAGGAAGCCCAGCAGCCGGATGCGCGGGTCGCCGTCGACCAGGGCGCGGACCTCGTCGACGACCGAGCCGCCCACCACCGTGGCGAAGTCGCCGCCGATGAGCAGCCGGGCGGCGGGGTCGCCGAGGGCCTGGAAGGCGCGCACCAGGTACTGCAGCCCCTTCTCCTCCACGATCCGGCCGAGGAACCCCACGTGCAGCCCGTCGCCGTCGCGGAATCGCGGCTGCCCGGCCGGGCGCTCGTGGCAGGGCGGTGGGATGACCAGCGTGCGGCCGCGCAGAGCCGGCCACAGCCGGCTGTGCTCGGCGTAGTCGTCGCTGGTGACCACGACGGTCTGCGCCGCGCGCATCGCCCGCCGGCTGGAGGCGTCCACCGCGGTGCGCTGGACGGCGTTGAGCGCGCCCGGGGGCAGGCTGACGTCGCAGTGGTAGGTCAGCGCCACCGGCGAGGCGCAGCGGCCGGCGATCAGCCCGGCCTCCAGCATCGGCAGGTGCAGGTTGGTCAGCCGCGCGCGACGGCTGGCCGCGATGACGCGGGGGACCAGCGCCGGGCTGATCACGCCCTTGCCGAACCGGGCGACCACCGGGGTCCGTTCGACGTCGACGCCGTCCACGGTCTCGTGCTCCGGCAGGGCCGGGTCGTGCCGGGTGGTCACCACCTTGACCCGGTGGCCGCGCTCCACGAGGCCCACCGCCACGTCGCGGGCGACGTTGGTCAGGCCGCTGACGTAGGGGGCGTAGTAGTTCAGCGCGATCAGCAGGTCGTGGTCGGCGCTCATGCCGGCGATCCTCCCCGAGCGGCCGCGGCGGCGACGGAGGCGGTGCCCCCGCCGGCCGGTGACCGGGCGGTGAGCAGCACGGCCGCGGCGACCAGCAGCGCCACCGTGGACCCGACCGTGAACGCCAGCCCCGAGCGCAGCACCAGGCCGGGCACCAGCACGAACACCACCGCGGCGGCGGCCAGCCCGGACAGCCAGACCGCGGCGACCGCGCGGTGGCGGGCGCCGGCGACCAGCGCCTGGCTGGCCACCAGCAGGCCCAGGTGCGCCACGCTGCCCACGGCCAGCAGCGCGATCTCGCTCCCCGGCAGGGCGTACCCGTCCCCGAACACCAGCCCGACCACGGGCGGACCGAGCCACAGCCCCACGCCCAGGGCCAGCACCGCCGCGGCGGCGAGCACGGCCAGCCCGCGCACCACGGCGGCACGCAGCCGGGCGCCGTCGCCCTCGGCCTGCACCCGGGTCAGCACCGGGATCAGCGCGCTCTGCAGCGGCACGGCGACGAACAGCGGCAGCCGCACCAACGTGTAGGAGGCCACGAACTGGGCGGCCAGCACCGCCTCCCCGGCGCCGGCTGCCCCGGTGACCAGCACGGGCGCGGCGTTGAGCAGCACCTGGGCGCACAGCGTGCCGATGAGCAGGGGCCCGACCGCGCCGAGGAACGGGCGGGGCCCCGCCGGTCCGGGGACCGGCACGGGCACCGGGGCCGCGCGCCGGCGGCGCAGCAGCACCCATCCCAGCAGCGGCAGGTGGGCCAGCGCCATCGCGGCGACCAGCGTCCAGGCGTAGGCGGCCCCGCCGGCGTCGGGCGCCACCCAGGTCAGCCCGGCGGCCAGCAGCACCCGCAGCCCGGAGTCCAGGAGCAGCACGGTGCCGTGCAGGCCCAGCCGGCCGGTGCCCAGCAGCAGCCCGCGCAGCAGGAACTGCCCGGCCGAGACGGCGCAGACGCACAGCAGGGCCACCAGGAAGCCGGTCTGGCCGCCGAGGGCGGGCACCAGCGCGGGCGCGGCGAGGAGCAGGACGGCCGCGCTGACCAGCGCCAGCCCGGCGAGGGCCACCGGGGCACCGGCTGGCACCCGCGCGCCCGGTGGGCGCAGCTGCACCAGCCGGGCGAGCTCCAGCTCGACGGGGAGGAAGGCGCCGAAGCCGATGACCAGGGCCAGCGACCAGTAGGAGCCGAACCAGCCGTAGTCGGCGACGGGGAGCGCCCGGGCCACCAGGGCGAGGTAGGCGTAGGTGGCGACGCCGGAGAGGATGATGCAGACCGCCACCCAGCCCACCGAGCCGGCGCCGACGCGTCGTGGGGCGGTGGGGGGCGCGCTGCCGGTCCCGGCCGTCGTCTCCCCGCGCACCTCGGGAACGGTAGTGGCACGACCCGGCCCGGTGGCCGGGCAGCGACCGGGCGGCGGGTCCCCGGCGCCGATCGGGGGCTGGGCAGGGTTGACTGCCCGAGCAGGTGCGGGCGAGGCGAGGAGTGGGTGTGTCGCGAGGCGTTGTGGTGGAGGGTCCCGTCGAGGGGTCGACCGGACCCGACCGCGGGGCCACCCGGGTGGCCGGCCGCGACCGCCGGCGCTGGCTGTCCCCCCTCGCCCTGGTGGCCGGGCTGGTCGCGGTGCTGAGCACCCTGCTGCTGCCGGTGGCCCCCGTCTCGATGGCCGCACCGGTCGTCTCCTGGCCCCAGTCGGCGACGGCCCCGGCCTCGACGATGCTGCAGCTCACCGCCCAGACACCGCTGTCGCTCGACGTCCGGTTCAGCTGTGCCGCGGTGCGGGCCGCGGCCGGCACCGCCGACGGCGTCGTGCTGTCCACCGTCCGGCCCGGGCAGCCCACCGCGGCGGCCCAGGGGCTGCTCGTGCGGTCCCTGCCCGGCGGGCTCACCGTCGAGGCCCTCGGCCGCACCCTGGTCCGCGACGTCGCGGTGACCGGTGACTGCGGCTACGCGGTCACCGGCGACGCCGCCGGCCTGGTCCTGAGCCGGGACGGCGACCGGCTCGCCCGCGGCCCGGCCGGCCAGCTGCCGCGGATCGACGTCCTGGCCACCTCGCTGATCACGCTGTCCCCGGCGGACGGGGAGGTGCTGTCGGCCGAGATCGCCGTCGACGACCAGTTCGCCACCACGCCCTCGGCGCTGAAGTGGGCGCTGATCGCGCTGGTGCTCCTCGGCTCCGCCGGGTCCGTGGTGTTCCTGTTCCTCGAGCAGCGCGGCGACCGGCAGACGTCGGCGCCCGGACGGCGCCGGTTCGGGGTGCTGGACGTCGTCGTCCCGCTGGTGATGGTCGCCTGGCTGTTCCTGGCGCCGATGTCCGACGACGACGGCTACTACGCCGCCATGGCGCGCAACGGCGCGGACCAGGGCGCGGTCGGGAACTTCTACCAGCTGCTCAACCAGAACTTCACCCCGTTCACCTGGTCTTACCGCATGCTCGGCGTGTGGCAGCAGGTCGGCGACAGCCCGGCCGTGCTGCGCGTGCCGGCGCTGGTCACCGGGCTGCTCACCTGGTTCGTGCTGCGCCGCTTCACCACCCAGCCGGGCGCGCTGCCGACGGTGCTGCAGTCCTCCCGCCGCGGCCGGGGGGCGATGGTGCTCGTCCTGGCGTTCGCCTACCTGGCCTGGTGGCTGCCCTACGGCATGGGCGTGCGGCCCGAGGCGATCGTCGGGTTCCTCGCCGTGGTGACGCTGCTGGCGGTCGCCTCGGGGCTGCGCCGGCGCAGCCTGCCGCTGCTCGGGCTGGCCGTGGTCGCCGCAGCGCTGAGCGCGGTCTGCCACCCGACCGGGTTCGTGGCCCTGGCCCCGCTGCTGGCCGGGCTGCCGCGGATCGTCGGCGTGCTGCGGGACGGCGTCCCGGCGCGGCGCGCCTGGCTGCGGGGGCTGGCCGTGATCGCCCCCGGCTCGGTCGCCGGGATCGCCGCCTTCGGCGACGGCTCGCTCAACGACTTCTTCCGCGGCCAGGAGATCTTCCTGTCCATCCAGGCGCAGAACGACTGGTTCGACGAGTACCAGCGCTACAACTTCCTCTTCGCACCGATCGCCATGGGCGCCTACGCCAAGCGGGTCGCGGTCGTGCTCGGCATCGCCGCGCTGCTGTGGTTCGCGGTGGTCGCCGCGGCGTCCCGGCGCCGGGGCGTGCTCAGCCCCCAGCTGCTGCTGGCCGGGCAGAGCCTGGCGCTGGCCTTCCTGCTGCTGTGGATCACCCCGAGCAAGTGGACGCACCACTTCGGCGCCCTGGACGGCATCGGACCGGCGTTCCTCGCGCTGTTCCTGGTCTCCGTGCCGGTCCTGGTGCGCACGATGCCCGGGGGCCTGCGCAACGGGCCGCTGGTCGGGGCGGTGGCCGCCGGGTCCGCGGTGCTGGTGATCGCGCTGTCCTTCCACGGGCCCAACGACTGGGCCTACTCCTGGCTGCAGGGCCTCCCGCGCCCGCGCCTGCGGCCGGCCCTCGGGGGCATCACCTTGGACAACGCGCTGCTGTGGGTGCTGCTCGTCGGTGCGCTGACGCTGGCCGTGCGGCTGTTCCACCGCCGCCTCCAACTGCCCGGGCGCCGCCCCTGGGCGACCGCGGTCCCGGTGGCCGTCACCGCAGCCCTCGCCCTGACGACCGGCTACCTGGTCGGCGGCTTCGCCGTCGCGGCCGTGGCCACCGCCGACACCTGGTCGCCGTGGGCCGACGCGGTGGCCGACCCGACGGGCAGCACCTGCGGTCCGACCAAGGCCGTCGTCGCGGCCGACGTCGACGCCGCGCAGCCGCTGACCCGGGTGCCCGGCGCCGCACCGGAGACCGCGGTCCCCGGGGACGCGTTCGTCGCCGGCGGTGGCTTCCTCCCGGCCAGCCCGCCGCCCACCGCACCGGGCACCGGGCCGGCGACCGAGGTCTGGGGCAGCCTGCGCGGCGAGGCCGACGGCAGCGCGGTCGGTCGGCTCACCACGCCCTGGTCCCGGCTGCCGGCCGACCTGGCCGAGGGCGAGCAGGTCGCCGTGCTGGTCAGCGGCGACCTGACCGAGGGCGGCAACCAGCTCACCGTCGAGTACGGCCGCACCGGCGGGACGGCGGTCCAGCCGCTGGGCTCCGCGGCCCTGGCCGACGACGTCCTGTCGCAGGCCTGGCGGACCCGGGTGCTCCCGGCGCCGGCCGGGCCCTCGGCCGGCGCCGACGCGGTGCGGCTGGTCGGCGCCGACTCCACCACCGGCATCTCCGGCTGGCTGGCGTTCACCGGCCCGTCCGTCGTGCCGGCGGTGCCGCTGAGCGAGCAGCTGCCCGACGACGCGGCGGTGGCCCTCGCCTGGCAGCTGGCCTTCCTCTTCCCGTGCCAGCGGCAGCCGGACCTCTCCGACGGCATCACCGAGCCGGTCGAGTACGCCGTCCTCTGGGGCGACGAGGGCATCAACGGCGTCGAGGACGCCACCTGGCAGCTGCCGCGCGGCGGCCTGTTCGCCCCCACCCGCTCGGACTCGTCGGTGACCTTCCTCGGCGGGACGTTCCCCGACTTCCCCGAGATCGACACGGTGCAGGTGTTCCGGGTCGTGCCCGCCTACCCGGCGCAGGGCTACGACGTGCGCGAGTCCTCGGTCACGCGCTGGGGCTGGCAGGGGCCGGCCGAGGCCGCCTGGCCCTACGTCGCCCCGGAGGAGTGAGACCGGCTCAGCCGAGCAGCCGGGAGACCCCCGCCAGCCGGGCGTCTCCGGCCATCGACGCCAGCCACGCCGACCACCCCGGTCGGGCGCGCATCGCCTCCAGGGCGCTGCGCGCCGCGGCCCGGTCGCCGCGGCGCGAGGCGGCGAGCGCGGCGTAGAGGTCGCGGGCGCCCTCGGGGGCGAAGACCGCCAGCGTCTCGTAGTCCCGCTCGTCGTAGGCCCGCTGCAGGTTCCGCAGCATCCGCAGCTGGGCGACCGGGTCCCCGGAGTCGTCGACCCGCAGGTCCAGCCGGACCCCGTCGTCGTCGTCGGTGGCGGGGGAGCCGCTGACCACCTGGAGCGCGGCGGACTGCCGTCCCCGCAGGTCGCCCCCGGCGTCCTGGCCGGCGGTGAGCGCGGCCAGCAGCCGGTCGGCGAGCGGCCCGCCGGTGGCGGTGAACGCCTGCGACATGGCCGGCAGCACGTCGGCGGAGGCGAGCATGTTGCCCTGCACGCTGAAGCCCTCGCCGACCAGGTGCCCGCTCACCGGCAGCGAGCCGCGGCCGGTGTCGGCGGCCACCTGGCCGGTGGGGTCCAGCACGGCGATCTGCCGGTCGACGTCCTCGGCGGCGTGCGCGGCCCGGCGCACCAGGTCCGAGGGCGAGGTGCCCTCGGTGAGCCCGGCCAGCAGCGACCCGCCCAGCCCCCGCCGGCTGCGCGCCTGGACGGCGACGACGCCGACCCCCGGCCGGACGCTGGGCACGACGCGCCCGACGGCGAGGATGCAGGAGGAGACGGCGATGCCCAGGTCTCCGGTGGCGGCGTCCCGCCCGATCACCGAGAAGGTCATCCCGCCACCGCACCCGCACCGCGGGCCGCCGCCGTCCTCATCGCGACCTCCCCGCCGGGGTGGTCCGCCGCCGCCCGGTCACCCATCCTGCCGGGACCGGCCCGGCCCGGTCCGCGCAGCGCGCCGTCCGTCACGGCCTCAGGCCGGGCGGCCCAGCTCGCGGACGCCCTCGAGCGAGAGTCCCAGGGTCGCGGTCACCCGCTCGGTGGCGGCGCGGTGCGGCAGCGCGGACGGCGCCGCCGACCGGCACAGCACCAGCGAGGCGCCGGCGGCCAGCGGGGCGAGCAGCCAGGCCACCGGTCCGGCCTCGGTGGCCGCCCGCTCGTCGACCATCACCCGGTCACCGGCGACGATGCCCAGCCGGGCGGCGAGCTCGGTGGCCGTGTCGACCAGCCCGGCCAGGGTCAGCGACCCCCCGCCGAGGACCAGCCCGACGCCCGTGGGGTCGACCGGCTGCCGGGGGGAGAAGACGTCGCCCTGCCCGCGCACCTCCAGCGCGAAGTCGCGGGCGGGGCCGGTGTAGCCGGTCATCCCCATGCCCATCGGGTGCAGCGACAGCCCGAGCAGCTCGTCGAGGCCGAGCTCCTCCAGCGGCGGCAGCCGGTCGGCGGCGGCCAGGACGACGTCGGCCGCGGTGAGCCGGTCGTCGTCCTCCGCGGCCGTCTCGAGCACCGCGGCGCCGCAGCTCCACGCGCCCAGCAGGACGGCGGCGGTCTGCCAGTGCACCGGCAGCGCGACGCCGACCGTGCTGCCGGGGCCGACGTCGAACTCCTCCTGCAGCAGGTTGGCCGTCTTCGCCACCCAGTTGGCCAGGGTGGTGCCCGAGAGCTCGGTGCGCTCTCCGGAGACGTCGTCGTACTGGGTAAGCATCGGCGCCGCGGGATCGCGCCGCGCAGCCGCGGCCCACAGCTGGCTGGGGTCGGTGGGACGGGTGTGTGTCACGAGAACAGGGTGGCACCGGAACCGACCGCTGCGGGCTGCGCCCTCCCGGGCGCGGTTACAGTCGCCTCGCGAACGCCATGGGTGCTGCGTCGTCGTCGCCCTGCCGGGTGCCGACCTGCTCCGCACCAGTCGGGCAGGACGACGCCAACGGGGAGGCCGAGGGATGATCACGCAGACCGCTGCGCGCGGCGGCGCCACCGCGGCGGGGTCCCCGTCCGTGGCCGCCGCCGGGCCGGCGGCGCCGTGGCGCGACCGGGTCCTCACCGGGGTCGGCGTGTACGCCGGGTACGTCGTCCTGCAGGTCCTCCAGCTGTTCGTCCTCAGCCGCCTGGCGCCCCGGTTCTTCTGGTACGACGACGCGCAGGCGCAGTTCGGGCCGATGACCTGGTGGCTGGGCCGGCACATGGAGGGCGGCCGCCCGCCGCTGATGGACCCCGAGCAGGGCCAGGCCGGCAACCTCGTGGCCGACATGCAGTACGGCGCGCTGGACCCGCTGCACTGGGGCCTGCAGGCGCTGGCCGCGCGCACCGACGACGTCGTGCTGATGTCCTGGGTCTTCGCCACGCTGTCGGTCCTGCTGCTGGGCCTGGGCCTGCTGACGCTGCTGCGGCACCACGGCGTCCACCCCGCGATCGCGCTGGCCGGCGCCCTCGGCACCGCCTCCAGCGGCTTCCTCCTCTGGTACGGCAGCGCCTGGTGGCCGCTGCTGTGGAGCGTGGCCTGGCTGCCGTGGTTCTGGTGGGGGCTGGTGTCCCGCCGCACGGTGGGCGTCGTCGTCCTCGCCGTCTCCACCTGGGCGCTGCTGGCCTCGGGCAACCCCTACATCCTCTTCTTCGCCCTGGCGCTGGTCCTGGCGCACGCCGTCGAGCTGGTCCGCGATGCCCGGTCGCTGCGCGGCCTCCTCGCCGGCCCCGTGGTCGCCCGGCTGCTGGCGATGTCCGCCGGCCTGGCGATGGCACTGCCCACCCTGCTGTCGACGGTGCAGATGTCGCCCTACATCGAGCGCCAGGAGGCCGACCCGCTGGTCGGCAACGTCGGTTTCGCGGTGCCCAACCTGGCCGACGTGGTGCTGGGCTCGCCCACGCTGATGGGCCAGACGAACGCCTGGTCGGGCAGCCTGTCGCTGGCCCCGGCCATGTACACGTTCCTGGTGGCCGTCGCGGCCCTGGCGCTGGTCGACTGGCGGCGCGCGCTGCGCTCCCCGGGCGTGCTCACCGCGGCCGCGGTCCTGGTGCTGGCCGTGGTCTTCACCCAGTTGCCGACCACGGTCGCGGTCTTCCGGTACCCGGTGCGCTACCTGGTGGTGGTGCAGGTCGTCCTGCCGGTCCTGGTGCTCCTCGCGCTCACCGCCGCGCCGCTGCTCACCCGCCCGCGGCTGGCGCTGGCCGCCGGGCTGATCGGCGTCCAGGCGCTGCTGGCCGCCTTCCGGGCGCCGGTGTTCTTCCGCTGGCACGCCCTGGCCGCGGTGCTCACCGTCGTGGCCGTCGCGGCGCTGGTCCTGGCGCTCGGCCGCGCGGCCGGCCCGCGCGGCGACCGCGGCCGCCGGGTCGCCGGCGCGGCCGCCGTGGTGCTCGTGCTGTCGGCCTGGGGCACCGTGTTCGTGGGCGAGCAGATGATGGTCTCCCTCTCCGACCGGGCCGACGTGCTCGACGCGCGACCCGACCTCGGGGACACGCCGTTCCGCGTCTTCGGCAGCTACGACCCCACCGGCTCCACGGTGCAGGACTACCGCCGGCAGCTGGTGGCGACCGACTCCGCGGCCACCGTGATCACCCCGGGCTTCGGCGGCGACTTCGGCTGGGGCGCCGGCGTGATCCGCGGCAACGGCAACCTGCTCGGCGACTTCGCCACCGGCACCGGGTCCTTCGCCGTCTGGCAGCTGGCGCAGAACGCCCACTGGTGCCGCAACTACCAGGGCGCCACGTGTGGCGACCCGCAGCTGCTGCTGGCCGAGGCGCCGGGCGTGGGCGTGCCCTGGATCGACCTGCTCTCCAGCGACCGCGTGCTCATCTCCGACGCCGCGCCCGAGCCGCTGCGCGCGCACTTCGAGCAGCCCGGCTGGACCCTGGTGCGCCAGGCCGGCGTCTTCCGGGAGTACCAGCGCGAGGACGGCCTCCCCGGCCGGGTCACCGCCGCCCGGGGCGCGGACGTGGCCGAGGTCCCCGGCGGTGTCGGGCTCGGCCGCGGCGACGGCCCGATGGACTCCTACACGGTGAGCACCGGCGGCTCCGCCGGTCAGCTGGCCCTGCGCACCACCTGGTGGCCGGGCATGGAGGCCACCGTCGACGGGCAGTCGATCCCGGTGGGCACGGTCGACGGCGCCGTCCTGCGGCTGGACCTGCCGGCCGGCCTGGACGGCGCCCGCCTGGAGATCTCCTACGTGCCGATCGGTGAGCGCATCCTGGTCCCCTCCTTCGTCGTCGCCGGGGTCCTGCTGGTCGCCGCCCTGGCCGTCTGGGTCCTCACCGACCGGCGCGGGCCGCGCGGTGCGGCTGGCCGCCGGCACCGTGCCCCGGCGGAGGTGGCCGCGTGACCGCCCGGATGCCCACCCACCTGCGCCAGCTGCTGCACTTCTCCCTCGGCTCCGGCCTGGGGCTGGCCGTCGACCTGGGGCTGTTCGCCCTCGGCGTGCACCTGGGGCTGGAGCCCTGGGCGGCCAACCTGATCAGCGCGGCGGCGGCGGTGCTGGTGGTCTACTTCTTCGTCACGAAGTACGCCTTCGCCGGCGGACGGTCGGCCTCGCGGTTCGTGCTCTTCGTGGGCTGGTACGTCGTGTCGGTGCTGGCCTTCTCGGTGCTGATCGACCTGTTCCAGGAGGCGACGGGGTGGGCGCCCTTCCTCTGTAAGTTGGTGTCCCTCCCGCCGTCCTTCGCAGCGAACTTCGCGGCCAGCAAGTGGCTGTTCGGGCGGGGGGCGCGCCCGGCCGGCGGCCCCGACGCCTCGGTCCCCTCCGACCTCAGGGACGCAGCGGCCTGATGCCCACGACCGGCCGGGCAGAGACCAGGGCGCCGCAGCGCGCCCAGCAGGGAGCCAGACGATGACATCGACCGTGACGACGACCGAGGCGGGGGGAGGGGCGGTGGACACCGACAGCCGGTCGCGCAGCGTGCAGGCGCTCCTCTTCGACCTCGACGGCACGCTGGTGGACACCCGTGAGGCCAACCACCTGGCCTACCGGGACGCCTTCGCCGAGTTCGGCCACGAGTTGACCCCCGAGCAGTTCGCCACCACCTGGGGCCGGGACTCCCGGGACTTCATCCCCGACCTGCTGCCGGGCGTGGACCAGGCGGAGGTCGACGGGATCCGCGCGGCCAAGAGCCGGCTCTACGCCGCCGAGCTGCACCGCACCACCGTCAACGAGGCGCTGGTGGCCTTCCTCCGCCTGATGGCCCCCACCCACCGCACCGCGCTGGTCAGCACCGCCAAGTCCGGCAACGGCCGGCAGATCCTCGAGGTGCACGGCCTGACGCCGCTGTTCGACGTGGTGGTCTGGGGCGACGAGGTCGCCCGCAGCAAGCCCGACCCCGAGGGGTACCTGCGCGCCCTGGACCTGCTCGGCGCCGACGCCGGACGTTCCCTGGCGTTCGAGGACTCCGCGACGGGCCGTGCGGCGGCGGTCGCGGCGGGCCTCGCCGTCCTCGAGGTGCCGCTGTTCTGATGTCGCACCCCTACTCACGCGGCCGTGTCGCGCTCATCGTCGTCGCGCTGCTCTCGCTGGCCGGCTTCCTGCTGATCAACCGCACCGCGCTCGCGGACCTGTGGGACCGCCTCTCGGCCTCCCTGGACGGCGGTGACTGGGCCGTCATCGGCGCCGCCGCGGTCGTGCAGCTGCTCGGGCACGTGCTCCGCGCCGCCCGCACCAAGGTGCCGCTGGACAACGTCCGGCGGGGCAGCCTGGCCGGTCAGTTCCGGCACCTCACCATCGGCTACCTGTTCAACGTCGTCTGGCCGCTGCGCATCGGCGAGGTGGTCCGCTCCTGGCTGATCGCCAAGACGGTGCGGATCAGCTTCCTGTACACGCTGCTGGCCGTGCTGCTCGAGCGGCTCATCGACGTCGTGTTCGTCTCGGTGACCCTGCTGGTGTTCGTCGCCGTCGTCGGGGTGCCCGAGGGCGGGGTCGTGCCGATCACCGCCGTCGTCGCCCTGGTGGTGGCCGTCGCGCTGATCGTGGCGTTCGTCGCCTTCGTGCGGGAGAACCCGTTCATGCTGCGGGTGGCCTGGCGCGCCTCCAGCTGGCTGAACAACGACCTGGAGAACCGGCTGCGGTTCAAGCTGTGGTCGGTCATCTTCGGCTTCCAGCGGTTCTTCCGGCAGCGCCGGCAGCTGGTCCGCTACGGCCTCCTGGCCCTGGCCGCCTGGGTCTGCTACTTCGCCGCGGCCGCGGCCGTGGCCGTCACCGTGCTGCCGGCCCTCACCGGCCGGCAGGCCTTCATCGCCACCACCGCCCCCTCGGCGGTGGTCGGCCCGACCATCGGCAACGGCGCGCCGGGCGGCTTCGTCGACGGCGTGGTCGAGTTCGTCGAGCGCAGCGGCGGCCTGGGCGGGCGTGAGCTGCTCGTCTTCGCCAGCGCCTCGTGGGCGGTCGCCAACGTCCCGGTGCTTGTCATCGGCGTCGTGGCGCTGTTCGTCAACTGGGCCCGGCGCACCAGCGACCCGCTGGCCGGTGCACCGCTGGCGGCGCAGGACCGCTACGTCAACAAGCTCGCCCGCGAGCAGGACGTCTCGGGCCGGATGACGCACTTCCTGGACTCCTACTTCCGGGGCCAGCACCTCAGCCAGGTCATGCACCGCCTGGAGGTCAACGGCAACGTCAGCCTGGTCCAGTTCTTCAAGGGCGGGTCCAACGCCGTGACGCTGCTGGCCACCTCGGGCGGTGAGCTGTTCGTGAAGAAGATGGTGCCGACCGAGCACGCGCACCGGCTGAAGAACCAGTACGACTGGCTCGCCGAGCGCGCCGACCACCCGCTGCTGGTGACCGTGCTGCGCGAGGAGCACGCCGACGACCACTACGCCATCGACCTGGAGTACCGGCCCAGCAGCGTGCCGCTGTTCGAGTACGTGCACGAGCAGCCGCTGGCGGAGTCGGCGGCCAAGCTGGCCCAGGTCTGGGACTACATGTACAGCCGCGTCTACGTCCTGGGTGAGCTCGAGGAGCACCCGGACGTCCGTGACGACTACGTCAGCGAGCGGTTCGTCCGCCGCGTGCAGGCCGCCGCGGAGAGCCACCCGGCGCTGGCCGAGGCGATGAAGAGCGACCGGATCCTGGTCAACGGCCAGGAGCTGGACAACTTCGCCACGATCCTGGACCGGATCACCGCCAACGAGACCGCCTGGCGGGACCTGGCCACCTACCGGACCTCCGCGCACATCCACGGCGACCTCACGGTGGACAACATCCTGGTCGACCTGCCCACCCGCGACGTCCTGGTCATCGACCCCTCCGACGACAACCAGGTCCGCGGCCCGATCATCGACTTCGCCCGGCACATGCAGTCGCTGCTCTACGGCTACGAGTTCCTCAACGAGGACGAGTCGCCGGTCATGCTCGGCGCCCGCGACGGCATGCCGGAGATCACCTACCGCGACGACCGGTCGGCCCGGTACGCCGAGCTGGCCGACTTCGTCAGCACCGAGGTCATCCCGCGCCACCTCAGCGTGGCCGAGCAGCGGTCGGTGCTCTTCCACGTCGGGCTCTTCTACGGGCGGATGCTCACCCACCGGGTGGTCATCAACTCCGGGACCGTGCTCAAGTACTACGGGGTCTGCCTCCAGGCGCTCAACCGCTTCCTGGACCAGTACGACCTGCCGCGCCGGGACGACCGGGGCGAGGACCTCTTCGGCATCGAGACCAGGACGGACCAGGTGCTCAGCAAGTGAACGTGGTGATCGCGATCCCGGCGTACAACTGCGCCGCCCAGATCGGCCGGGTGCTCGACGAGATCACCGACGAGGTGGCCGCCCGGGTCTCCGAGATCTGGGTCATCGACAACCAGAGCACCGACGACACCCTGGACCGGGCAGCCGAGTACCGGCGCGGCGGCCGGCTGCCGCAACTGCGGGTGTTCCGGAACCGGCAGAACAACAGCCTCGGCGGCACCCACAAGGTGGCCTTCGAGCACGCCCGGGCCGCCGGGCACACCCACGTGGTGATCCTGCACGGGGACAACCAGGCCAAGAGCGACGAGGTCGCGCTGCTGCTCGACCACGCGCAGGCGCACCCGGAGACGCAGACCGTGCTGGGCTCGCGCTTCAGCCGGGCGTCCCGGCTGCACGGCTACGACGCCAAGCGGGTCTGGGGCAACCGGGTGCTCAACACCGTCTACAGCGCCGTGGCCCTGCGCCGGCTGGAGGACCTGGGCTCCGGGCTCAACCTGTTCGCCCTGCGCGACCTGGACCCCGGCACCTACCTGCAGTTCGCGAACCAGCTCACGTTCAACTACGAGCTGATCCTCGACCTGGTGACCCGGAAGGTGCGCTTCGCCTTCGTGCCGATCACCTGGCGCGAGGAGGACCAGGTCTCCAACGCCCGGAACTGGAACGTCTTCCGGACGGCGCTGCGCAACCTGGCGCTGTGGCGGCTGGGCCGGCAGACGACCGCACCGGCCACCGGCCGGGACTACGAGTGGGACGAGGTGCTCTGATGGCCACCCTGCAGGTGCTCATGCCGATGGGCGGGCTCGGGACGCGCTTCCGCAAGGTCGGCGTCACCACCCCCAAGCCGCTGATCGAGGTCGGCGGCGTGCCGATGTTCCAGCGGGCGCTGGCCTCCCTCGACCCGTGGGCGGGGGACAAGGCCGTCACGGTCGTCGTCCGCGAGGACAACGACCGCGAGTTCGACCTGGCGAACAGGGTGGTGGCCGCCGAGCCGTCGGCGCAGATCGTGCTGCTCGACCACGACACCCGCGGTGCGGTCGAGACCTGTCTGGTGGCCCGCGACCAGCTCGACCCCGACCAGCCGCTGGTCATCATGGACTGCGACATCGCCTTCGTCAGCCCCGCCTACTTCCCGGCGATGCAGCAGGCGGCGCAGCGGCAGGACGTCGACGGCCTGCTGCTGTCCTTCCGGTCGACCGAGCCGCGCTACAGCTTCGCCGAGGTGGACGCCGACGGGCTGGTGGTGCGCACCGCCGAGAAGCAGGCCATCTCCTCCGACGCACTGATGGGCGTCTACTCGTTCACCTCCGCGCGGGTGTTCCTCGACGCCGCCGACCGGCTGATGGCCCGCCAGATCGACGCGGCCATGCCGGAGTACTACGTGTCGCTGGTGTTCAACGAGCTCATCGACTCCGGCCGCCGGGTCGGCCTGGTGCGCGGTGACTTCTACTGCTTCGGGACCCCGGAGGAGCTCGCCGCCTTCGAGGCGACCGGCGCCCCCGTCTGACCCCCGCGGCGGCGGTGGTGCGCCACCACCACCGCCGCCGTCCGGGCGCCGGCACCGGGAGCGGTGACCGCCCCGCCCGGACCCGGTGCGCTGGCTACTCTGGTCGCGATGACCGCGTCCCTGATCTCCTCCCGTCCCGTGCGCGTCGAGGTCGCCGTCCTCGGGGCCTGCCGCGAGCTGCTGGGCGGCACGCCGTTCGTGCCCGCGGCGCACGCGGTCTCCTGGTTCGGTGAGCACGCGCGCGGCTGGCTGGTGCTGGGCGCCGTCGGCTGGGCCAGCGGCCGACGCCGGCAGGAGTGGGCCGCGGGGGCGGCCGGTGTCGCCCTCGCGCACGCCTCCGCCGTGGTGGCCAAGCGCGTGGTGCGCCGGGCCCGCCCCGCGCTGGAGCACGTCCCGCACCTGGGCGGGGTGCACAGCGGGCTGTCCTTCCCCAGCGCCCACGCCACCTCCACCGCCGCCGCCGTGGTCGGCTACGGCCCGATGGTCGGCCGGCCGGTGATGGTCGGTGCGCTGGGCGCGATGGCGGTCTCCCGGGTGCTGCTGGGCGTCCACTGGCCCAGCGACGTCGTCGCCGGGGCGCTGCTGGGCAGCGCGGTGGGTGCCGGCGTCCGGCGGGTCGCCGGCCCCGGGGCCGCGGCGTGAGCGCTCGGCCGGTCCGCACCACGCCCCTGGTCCCGGAAGGCGCGGCTCCCCGGACGCCGGACGCCGCGCCGCCCGTGCCCGCCGTGGCCGACCGCCCCGCGGGGTTCCGCGGCTCGCCGGCCTGGGGTCTGGTCCGGGCGCTGCGCCCCCGCCAGTGGGTGAAGAACGTGCTGGTGCTGGCCGCGCCGCTGGCCTCGGGCCTGATCGTCGAGCTCGACGTCCTGCGCGCCAGCCTGCTGGCCTTCCTGCTGTTCTGCGCGATCTCCTCCGCCGTGTACCTGGTCAACGACGCGGTCGACGTCGAGGAGGACCGGCGGCACCCGGTCAAGCGGCACCGGCCCATCGCGGCCGGTCTGGTCCCGCGGGGGCTGGCCCTGGGGCTGGCCGTGGTGCTGTTCGTCGTCCCGCTCGCGCTGGCCGCGCTGCTGGCCCGCCCGGAGCTGGCGTGGGTGCTCGGGATCTACGCGGTCCTGCAGCTGGCGTACTGCTTCGCGCTCAAGCACCAGCCGGTCATCGACCTGGCGATCGTGGCCTCGGGGTTCCTGCTGCGCACCGTGGCCGGTGGCGTGGCGGCCGGCATCGCCCTGTCGCAGTGGTTCCTGCTGGTCGCGGCGTTCGGCTCGCTGTTCATGGTGGCCGGCAAGCGCTACTCGGAGCTGGTGGCCGTCGGGGAGGGCGCCGCGACCCGCAGGAGCCTCAAGGAGTACTCCGAGAGCTACCTGCGGTTCGTCTGGAGCATGTCGGCCGGGGTGACGGTGACCGTCTACAGCCTGTGGGCCTTCGAGGTCGGCGCGAGCGGCGACGGCGTCCCGTGGGCGGCGATCTCGATCGCGCCGTTCGTGCTGGGCCTGCTGCGCCACGCGGTCGACCTGGACAAGGGCGAGGCGGGCGAGCCCGAGGCCGTCGTGCTGCACGACCGGGTGCTGCTCTCGCTCGCCGTGGTCTGGCTGGTCACCGTCGCGCTGGCGGTCTTCGGCGGGTGAGCCCACCGCCCGGCGTCCCCGAGGGGACGCCGGGCGGTGGGCCGGGCCGGGTGCTGCTCAGTTGATGCAGCTGGTGTCCGCGGCGGTGCGCGGCGGCTCGGCCGGGGTCTCGGCGGCGGCCACCGGCGCTGCCGGGCTGACGGCCTTGCCCACGCCGTTGTAGTCCGCGCCCAGCACGAGCTGGACCGTGCCGCTGGTGGCGTCGTCGGCCTGCTGGGTGACGGCCCCGGGGACCTGGGCGGCGAGGGCGGCGGCGAGCGCGTCGTCCCCGGCGGCGAAGCGGACCTCGGTGACGTCGTGGCCCATGGAGTCGGCGTTGCCGGTGCCGGTCACCTGGAAGCCGGCGGCGGTGAGACCGGCGGCGGCCTTGCCGGCCAGGCCGGAGGTGCCCGAGCCGTTGAGGACCTCGACGGCGACGTCGGCGGGGGCGGCGGTGGGTGCCGGCGCCTCGGGCGTGGCTGGGGCGGCCTCGGGTGTGGCCGGCGCGGGCTCGGCGGACAGGTCGGTGAAGAAGGCGCGCAGGGTGGCCGCGTCGGCCAGCCGGATGATCGACCCGGCGTCCTCGTCGCTGTCCACGCCCTCGTTGGGCACGGTCTGGAACTCGATGCTGCCGGCGGTCACCGACTGCATCTGCTGCGCCAGCTCCATCAGGTCCAGGTCGGCGTCGACCGTGAGCGCCTCGGAGACCGCCTCGACCAGCTCGTGCTGGGTGCCCAGGTCGCGCAGGACGTCCTCGGAGAGCATCTTGCGCAGCACGCCGGCGAGGAACACCTGCTGGCGGCGGATCCGGTCGAAGTCGCTGCTGGTCTTGCCGATGTTGTGCCGCTGGCGGACGAACTTCAGCGCGTCGGCGCCGGTGATGGTCTGCGGTCCGGCGGGGAAGACGGCGCCGGACCACTTGCGGTCGTCGACGGCCTGGCACAGGTTCACCTCGACGCCGCCGACGACGTTGCTCAGCTCGAAGAACCCGAGCAGGTCGACCTCGGCGTAGTGGTCGATGCGCAGCCCGGTGAGCTGGCTGAGGGTCTGCACCAGCAGCTGGGCGCCCTTCGCCGACTTCTCCTCCTCGGTCGCCGACTCCGGGGCGTCCTGGCGGCCGTAGGCGTAGGCGGCGTTGAGCTTGGCCTGGCCGTGGCCCGGGATCTGCACGAAGGAGTCGCGCGGGAAGGAGACGAAGGAGGCCTTCGAGCCGTCCGCGGGGACGTGCACCAGGATCATCGTGTCGGTGTTGGTCCCGGCATCGGCGCCGGCCTTGAACTCGGCGAGCTGCTCGTCGGTCAGTGCGGCCCGGCTGTCGTTGCCGACGAGCAGCAGGTTCATCGCCGCACCCGTGGTGACGGTCTGGTCGTTGCCCGACGTGGGGATCGCGTCGGTGCGGGCGACGCTGGCCCCGGCCACCTGACCGAGGTACCAGCCCCAGCCGCTGGTCACCAGCAGCGCCAGTGACAGCAGGCCGGCGGTGACCCGGCCGGTCCACACCAGGCGGCGGCCACCGCCGTCGGCGTCGCGTCGGGCCGGCGACCCGGCCCGGGGGTCGAGTCGCGGCGGCAGGCCCGGGCGGGCCGGCGTGTCGAGTTCGTCTCTGCGCATGTCCTGGTCCCTCACGTCGGGTGCCGACGTCGGTCTGCTGACCAGGGGTGGTCAGACGTCCAGCGGCGTGATCGACCGCGACCATAGGTCCGCCGGCAGGGCCGTCCCGGGCTCCTCGGCCGTGTCCCACCACAGGAGTCACGTCCCGCACCACCTGTCCCCAGGACGCCCGTGTCGACCGTTTCGTTGCTCAGCGTTGTGATGCCATGACCCAGTGCCACGTACACGTCGAATTGCCACGAGTGCCCAGCGACCTGCCGGGGCGTCCCCGGTCGAGTCGGCCGCTGGCTCCCCGTCCGGCGCCGGACGGCACCGCCCCTCCCGCGCCAGGCTGACCCGGCGCGGGAGGCGCGTGGTCGCCGGCGCCGTCGCGGTGCTCGGGGTCAGCGGCGTGCTGGTCGTGCTGCCCGTCGTGACGCGGCCCCAGCCGGAGCCGGTGCCGGTGGCCACCTCGACCGAGGCGGTCCCGATGGGCTCGGTCGAGGCGCCAGCACCGGGTGCCGTGGTCGCCACCGCGGCGGCCACTGCCGGCCCCGGGGCGCCGGCCGACTCCCCGGTGCTGACCGTGAGCCGACCGCAGACGGCGCCGTTCTCCCTCGTGGGGGTCACCTGGGCCACGGACGCCGCCGTCACCGACACCGTCGTGCGGGTGCGGACGCGCCAGGTGGACGACGAGGACTGGGGCACCTGGACGGAGGTCACCGAGGAGGAGGCGGCGCTGGACGGCGGCACGGTCCGGACCGGCACGTCCCCGCTGTGGGCGGGCGCCAGCGATGGCATCGAGGTCGAGCTGCTGACCCGCTCGGGCGCTCATCCAGCCGACGTCCAGTTGGACCTGGTCGATCCGGGCACCAGCGACGCCGACGCCTCCCTCGGCGAACCGGTGGCAGGGGCGACCGCACAGGCCGCGGATGCGGTCATGCCGCCCGTCTTCTCACGCGCGCAGTGGGGCGCCGACGAGTCCATCCGCGCCTGGGACCCGGAGTACGCGCCGACGATCAAGGCCGCGACGGTGCACCACACCGCGGACAGCAACGACTATGCGTCTGCCGACGTCCCGAAGATGTTGCGGTCGATCTACGCATACCACACCAAGACACTCGGATGGGGTGACATCGGCTACAACGTCATCGTCGACAAGTTCGGCCGGACGTGGGAAGGCCGCTACGGCGGCCTCGGGAGCACCGTGATCGGGGCCCACGCGGGCGGCTTCAACACCGGGACCTTCGGGGTGTCGATGCTCGGGAACTACCAGGACGTACCCGTCCCCCAGGCCACGGTGGAGGCCGTCTCGGCCTTCATCGCCTGGAAGTTCACCCTCTCCGGGGTGGACCCGCGTGGGACCACACAACTGGTCTCCGGCGGGGGCGGCACGGCCAAGTACGCCAAGGGCGTCACCGTCACGCTGCCCACCGTCTTCGGTCACCGGGACGTGGGCAGCACCCTCTGCCCCGGGCAGTACGGCTACGCCCGACTCGGAGAGATCCGTGACAAGGTGGCCGCCCAGGTCGTGACGCCCGCGCGGTTGGTGCAGCAGCGCTACGACTCCGACGCCGGGGTCCGCGCGGTGCTGGGCGTGCGCACGAGTCCGGTCACGTCCATCCCGGGCGGCGCCTTCGCGCACTACGCCAACGGGTCGATCTACGCCTCCGAGGCCACCGGCGCGCGCGTCGTCCGGGGCCCGGTGAAGGACCGGTGGGCAGCGCTGGGCTGGGAGAGCAGCCCGCTGGGCTGGCCGGTCGGCGACACCGTGACCGGGCTGGCCGGCGGCGGCTCCTTCCAGGACTTCCAGCGCGGCGCCGTCTACTGGTCGCCGGCCACCGGAGCCCGGGTCGTGCCGGACGGCGCGGTGCGGGACCGCTGGGCAGCGCTGGGCTGGGAGCAGAGTGCGCTGGGCTACCCGGTCGGCGACGCCGTCGGTGGGCTGGCGAACGGCGGTTCCTTCCAGGACTTCGAGCGCGGCTCGCTCTACTCCTCGCCCGGCACCGGGGCGCAGGTGGTGCTGAAGGGCGCCGTCCGCGACCGGTGGGGTGTCCTCGGCTGGGAGCGCAGTGCGCTGGGTTACCCGGTGCGCGACGTCGTCACCGGCCTGGCCGGCGGCGGCTCCTTCCAGGACTTCGAGCGCGGCTCGGTCTACTGGTCGGCCGCCTCGGGCGCCCGCGTGGTCACGGCCGGTGCGGTGAAGGAGAAGTGGGGGACGACCGGCTGGGAGGGTGGCCGGCTCGGCTGGCCCGTCGGTGACCAGACCACGGTCCGCGGCGGTGCCGCGCAGTTCGTGGAGTTCCAGCGCGGCTCGGTGTACTGGTCGGCCACGACCGGTGCGCACGTCGTCGAGGGCGCCGTGCGCGACCGCTGGGCGACCGACGGGTGGGAGAACGGCCCGCTCGGGCTGCCGCTGTCCGACGTGGGCCGGACGCCGGACGGCGCGGCGCAGTTCGCGCACTTCGAGGGCGGGTCGGTCTACGCGCACGCCACCCTGGGTGCGCGTGTGCTGCCGACGGTCGTCCGCGAGGCCTGGGGCGCGGCGGGCTGGGAGAGCGGTCCGCTGGGCTACCCGGTGGCCGACGCGGTCGCGGTGGCCGGTGGCCAGTCGGTCCAGTTCCAGGGCGGCCAGGTGCTCGCGTCGGCTGCCACGGGCGCGCACGCGGTCGCCGGTGCGATGCTCACCGACTACCGGGCAGCGGGTGGGGCCGGCGGTGCGCTGGGCCTGCCGACGGCGGACGCCGGGCGGACCGGTGACGGCCAGGCCACGTTCCAGCACTTCCAGGGCGGGTCGCTCTACCGCACCTCGGCGGGGGCGGTGACGGTGCCGGCCGCCGTCCGTGAGGTCTGGGCGCGGTCGGGCTGGGAGCACGGTCCGCTGGGCTACCCGGCGGGCGCCGCGACGGCCACCGCCGGGGCCTCGCCGGCCGGCTCGGTCCCGGCCGGGGGCACGACGCAGGTGTTCCAGGGCGGCACGGTCTACGTCGGCCAGCCCGGTGCCTTCCCGGTGTCCCGGGTCTTCGAGGCCGCGGTGACCGCCGTGCGGGACGCTGCTCCGCTCGGCTGGCCGACCGCGGAGTCCCGCGGGCTGGCCGCCGGCGGGTCGTTCCAGACGTTCGAGAACGGCTCGGTGTACGCGAGTCCGGCGACGGGTGCGC
>NZ_JAAGWH010000055.1 GCF_010682105.1 Modestobacter muralis
TCGCATGGGGATGTGTTACTTGGCACTGACTTTCGGCACGCTGTTGAGTTCTCAAGGAGCGGACGCGCAGCAAACCAGACCCTCTCGGATCGTCGTTGCCAGCTTGTGTTGTCCTGCTCGGCGCTTCGGGCCCGGCCTCGCGGTCGTCCCCGGCGCAAAGAGAAAGTTACGTGCCTCTGGCGGCGGTGTCAAACCCGGGCCCTGGTGACGCGCGCCACCTGGACGGAACGTGCCCGACACCCGGCGTTCACACGCCGCGAGTGCCCAGGTCAGGCCCCAGATCAGGCCGTAGAGCCACCTGCGGGGGCGGCTGACGGGCGGTGCACGCCCGCCACGCTGCGCTTCCCCTTGCGCAGGACCAGCCACCCACCGGGCAGCCACTCCCCCGCCGCCGGCACCGCGTCGGCGTCGGTGACGCGCACGTTGTTCACGTAGGCGCCCCCCTCCTTGACCGTGCGCCGGGCGTCCGACAGGGAGGACGCCAGACCGGTCGCCTGGAGCAGCGCCGACACCGGGACCGCCGGGTCGTCCACCTCCACGGCACCGGCCTCCCGGAGGGCCGCCTCCAGCGTGGCGGCGTCCAGCTCGGTGAGCTCGGCCCGGCCGAACAGGGCCCGGCCGGCAGCCTCGGCCTGGGCCAGCTCCCCCGGTCCGTGCACCAGGGCCGTGAGCTCCTCGGCGAGTGCGCGCTGCGGAGCCCGGGAGGCCGGCCGCTCCTGCGACTCCGCGACGAGTGCCGCGACCTCCTCGGCAGGCCGCTCGGAAAACAGCGGCAACCAGGCGCGGGCATCGACGTCGTCCAGGGTGAGCCAGTACTGGAAGAACGCGTAGGGCGACGTCAGCTCGGGGTCCAACCAGATGGTGGCGCCCTCGGTCTTGCCGATCTTCTTGCCGTCGGCGGTGGTGATCAGCGGCGTCCCGAGGGCGTGCACCGAGGCGCCCTCGGTGCGGCGGACCAGGTCGATGCCCGCCGTGAGGTTGCCCCACTGGTCCGAGCCGCCGGTCTGCAGCGTGCAGCCGTGCCGACCGTGCAGCTCACGGAAGTCGTTGGCCTGCAGGATCTGGTAGCTGAACTCGGCGTAGCTGATGCCGGCGTCGCTGTTGAGCCGGGCCGACACCGCCTCCTTGGCCAGCATGCGGTTGACCCGGAAGTGCTTGCCCAGGTCGCGGAGCAGCTCGATCGCCGACATCGGCGCGGTCCACTCGAGGTTGTCGACGTAGATCGGCGCCCGGTGGCCGTCGTCGGAGGCCGGACGGTCGAGGAAGGGCGCCACCCGGGCCCGGATGCGGTCCACCCACGCGGCGACCTGCGCCGGGTCGTTGAGCACCCGTTCGGAGGTGGGCCGGGGGTCACCGATCAGCCCGGTGGCGCCACCGACCAGCACGATCGGCTGGTGTCCGGCCCGCTGCAGGGCCCGCAGCACCATGAACTGGATGAGGTGCCCGACGTGCAGGCTGGCCGCGGTCGGGTCGAACCCGCAGTAGTAGGTGACCGGCCCCTCCGCGAGGTGGGCGCGCAGGGCGTCCTCGTCGGTGCTCAGGGCGATCAGCCCACGGCGGTGCAGCTCGTCGATCACGTCGGTCACGACTGCCCATCCTGCCTGATCACCCGGGCGGCGCGGGTCGGCGCCGGGCCTTCCCCCCGGCCCGGAAGGCGCTGACCGAGCTCGCGCCGGTCTCCCAGAACCGCCAGGGCAGGTCCGTGGCCACGCTGATGCCGACCCGGGGCCCGGCCGAGACCGCGGCCGGCGGCGTCCCCCGGTGCAGCCGCACCGGGGAGGAGGCCTCCAGCAGGTGCGCGTCCCTGTCGCCAGGGCCGATCGCCAGCGCCTGGGTGAGCCGGGCCGGGCCGCGGGCCAGGTCACGCGGGACCTTCGCGGCGGGACGGCGGGAGGCGGCCAGCTCCTCCCCCACGACCACCTCACCGGCCCGCAGCAGCACCGCCGACCCCCGCCCGGGCGGGCCGACGACGACGTTGGCGCACCAGTGCACGCCGTAGCTGAAGTAGACGTAGAGCCGGCCGGGTGGGCCGAACATGATCGCCGCGCGCGGGGTCGGCCCGCGGTGGGCGTGCGAGGCGGGGTCCTCCCCCTCCCCCGAGTACGCCTCCACCTCCGTGAGCCGCACCGCCACCTGGCCCTCGGGCCGGTCGGTGACCACCCAGCAGCCGAGCAGGGCACGGCCCACGACGTCGACCGGCCCGAGCAGGTCCGCCTCGATGAGGAGGGGACCCGGCCCGGGCCGGCCGCCGGGGTGGCCTGGCGAGCTCAGAGCGCCGCCGCCACCGGGGAGAGCGTCGACCACTCGGTGTGCCGGCGCGCCTGCTCGGCCAGCGAGCTCAGCTGCTCGGCGACCCGCTCGGGAGCGGTGCCACCACGGGCCCGGCGGGCGGCGAGCGCGCCGTCGACGTGCAGCACCGAGCGCACCTCGGGGGTGAGCCGCTCGTCGATGCCGGCCAGCTGCTCGTCGTCCAGCTCGTCGAGCTCGAGGCCGGCCTCCTCGCAGTAAGCGACCATCGCACCGCTGATCTCGTGCGCGGACCGGAACGGGACGCCGGAGGAGACCAGCCACTCGGCGACGTCGGTGGCCAGGGCGAACCCCTGGGGCGCCGAGGCCTCCATGACGTCGGGCTGGAGGGTGAGCGTGGCGATCATGCCGGTGACCGCCGGCAGCAGCAGGAGCAGCTGCTCGATCGAGTCGAAGACCGGCTCCTTGTCCTCCTGCAGGTCGCGGTCGTAGGCCAGCGGCAGGCCCTTGAGCATGGCCAGCAGCCCGGTCAGGTTGCCGATGAACCGGCCGGCCTTGCCCCGCGCCAGCTCGGCGATGTCGGGGTTCTTCTTCTGCGGCATGATCGAGGACCCGGTGGCCCAGGCGTCGTCCAGGCGGGCCCAGCCGAACTCGGTCGACGTCCAGAGCACGACCTCCTCGCCCAGGCGGGAGAGGTGGACGCCCAGCAGCGCGGCCACGAAGCAGAACTCGGCGGCGAAGTCGCGGTCGCTGACCGCGTCGATGCTGTTGTCCGCAGCCCGGTCGAAGCCGAGCTCGATGGCGACCGCGTCGGGGTCCAGCGCCAGCGAGGAGCCGGCGAGCGCCCCGGAGCCCAGCGGGCTGACCGCGGCCCGCTTGTCCCAGTCGAAGAGCCGCCCCACGTCGCGGGAGAAGGCGTGCGCGTGGGCCAGCAGCTGGTGGGCGATGAGCACCGGCTGGGCGTGCTGCAGGTGGGTCATCCCCGGTGCGGCGACGTCGCGGTAGCGCAGCGCCAGGCCGATGAGGGCCTTCTCCAGCGCCGCGATCTCGTGCACCAGGGTGCGGACGTTGTGCCGCAGGTAGAGCCGCAGGTCGGTGGCGACCTGGTCGTTGCGGCTGCGCCCGGCGCGCAGCTTGCCGCCGAGCTCGCCCAGCTTCTCCAACAGGCCGCGCTCGAGCGCCTCGTGCACGTCCTCGTCGGCCTCGACGGGGGTGAAGCTGCCCGCGGCGACCTCGGCGGACAGCTCGGTGAGCGCGCCGATCATCCGGGCCAGCTCGTCGACGCTCAGCAGCCCCGCCCGCTGCAGCACCCGGGCGTGCGCCCGGGAGCCGGCCAGGTCGTAGGGCGCGAGCCGCCAGTCCACGTCGGTGGACTTCGACAGGGCCGCCATCGCCGCCGAGGGCCCGCCGCCGAAACGACCGCCCCACAGCCGGGTGTGGCCGCCTCCGGTGTTCTCGCCGCTGGCCTCGCTCACGGTGCGCTCTCCTCCACGTCGTCGTCCAGGTCGGTGTCCGGCCCCGGGGGTGCCGGTGCGGCGGCGGCGCGCTCGGCGAGCGCGCGCAGCCGGTCGGCCAGGGCCGGGCCCCCGTCGGGGGCGCGGGAGACGACCATCAGAGTGTCGTCCCCCGCGATCGTGCCCAGCACGTCGGGCAGGCCGACCTTGTCCAGCGCGGAGGCCAGGAACTGCGCTGCTCCCGGGGGCGTACGGACGACGGCGAGGTTGGCGCTGCCCTCGGCGCTGGTGAGCAGCTCGGCCAGCAGGCGGGTGAGCCGGGCCGGCGCGGACTGGGCCGGGCGCAGCGGGGCGTTCTCCGGCGGCAGCACGTAGGACGCCGGGGCGCCGTCGGAGCCGCGCATCTTGACCGCGCCGAGCTCCTCCAGGTCCCGGGACAGGGTCGCCTGGGTGACGTCGACGCCGGACTCGGCCAGCAGCCGGGCCAGCTGGGTCTGCGAGGTCACCGGCCCGGCGGTGATCAGCTCGGCGATCCGGGCGTGCCGGGCCGAGCGGGTCAGCGCCGTGGTCACCCCGATCGCTCGAGCAGCCACAGCAGCAGGGCCTTCTGGGCGTGCAGCCGGTTCTCCGCCTCGTCCCACACCGCGCTCTGCGGGCCGTCGATCACCCCGGCGGCGATCTCCTTGCCGCGGTAGGCCGGCAGGCAGTGCAGCACGACGGCGTCGGCGGCGGCGCGGGCCAGCGCCGCCTCGTCGAGGGCGTAGGGCAGGAACGGCGCGCTGCGCGCGGCGTACTCGTCCTCCTGGCCCATCGAGACCCAGGTGTCGGTGACCAGCACGTCGGCGCCGTCGGCGGCTGCGGCCGGGTCGGCCGTCCACTGCACCGAGCCGCCCGTCCCGGCGGCGACCCGGGCAGCCCGGGCGAGGACGGCGGGGTCGGGCTGGAAGGCCTCCGGGGAGCCGATCCGCACGTGCATGCCGGCCAGCGCGCCGCCGAGCAGGTAGGAGTGCGCCATGTTGTTGGCACCGTCGCCGAGGTAGCTGAAGGTCAGCCCGGCCAGCCGCCCTTTGTGCTCGACCACCGTCTGCAGGTCGGCCAGGATCTGGCACGGGTGGTAGTCGTCGGTGAGGGAGTTGACCACCGGCACCCGGCTGACCGCGGCCATCTGCTCGATCCGCTCGTGCGCGCCGGTGCGCCACACGATCGCCGCGACCTGGCGGTCGAGCACGCGGGTGGTGTCCTCGACGGACTCCCCGCGCCCGAGCTGGCTGTTGCCGGCGTCGATGACCAGGGGCTGGCCGCCGAGCTCGGTGACGCCCACGGAGAAGCTGACCCGGGTGCGGGTGGACGGCTTGTCGAACAGCAGCGCCACCGTGCGCGGCACACCGTTGGCGGCCCGCAGCGGGGTGGGCGCCTCTGCGGTGTGCCGGCCGGCCTTGAGCTCGGCGGCCAGGGCGAGGACCTCGGCCTGCTCGTCGGGGGTCAGGTCGTCGTCGGCGAGGAAGTGGCGGGTCACGAGTCGGCCTCCTGCAGGGCGGCGTCCAGCGCAGCGGGCAGCGCGGTGACGAACGCGTCGATCTGGGCGTCGGTGACCACCAGCGAGGGGGCCAGCCGGATCACGTCCGGCGCGACGGCGTTGGTGAGGAAGCCGGCGGCGCGCAGGTGCGTCTCCGCCGCGGCGGCGACCGGTGCGGTGAGGACGATGCCGAGCAGCGCGCCCCGGCCGCGGACGCCGCGGACGCCGGCGTGCCCGAGGCCCTCGACGCCGGCGGTGAACCGGTGCTCGATCTCCTTGGCCCGCTCCAGCAGCCCCTCGTCGCGGATGGTGTCCAGCACCGCCAGCGCGGCGGCGGCGGCGATCGGGTTGCCGCCGAAGGTCGAGCCGTGAGAGCCGGCCGTCATCAGGTCCGCGGCGGCACCGAAGGCGAGGGTGGCCCCGAGGGGCAGCCCACCGCCCAGGGCCTTGGCCAGGGTGATGACGTCGGGGGTCAGCCCGTCGGCCTGGTGGGCGAACCACGAGCCGGTGCGGCCGGTCCCGGTCTGCACCTCGTCGACGGCGAACAGCGCGCCGACCGAGCGGGCCGCGGACTCGGCGGCGGCCAGGTAGCCGGGCGGCGCGGGCAGTACGCCGCCCTCACCGAGGATCGGCTCGAGGAACACCATCGCGGTGGCGTCGGTGAGCTCGAGGGCGTCCGCGTCGCCGTAGGGCACGTGCCGGACGCCGCCGGGCAGCGGGGCGAAGGCGCCGGACTTGCCGGGCTGGCCGGTCATCGCGAGCGCGCCCATCGTGCGGCCGTGGAAGGAGCCGAGCGCGGTGACGACCTCGGTGCGGCCGGTCAGCCGGCTGATCTTGAACGCGGCCTCGTTGGCCTCGGCGCCGGAGTTGGCGAAGAAGACCCGCCCCGGCCGGCCGGCCAGCTCGATCAGCCGCTCGGCGAGCACCAGCTCGGGCTCGTGCATGGCCAGGTTGGACACGTGGCCCAGCAGCTGTGCCTGGGCGGTGATCGCGTGCACGACCGCCGGGTGGGCGTGGCCGAGGATCGTGGTCGCGATGCCGCCCAGCAGGTCGGTGTACTCCCGGCCGTCGACGTCCCAGACCGTCGCGCCCGCGCCGCGGGCCAGCGCCACCGGCGGGGTGCGGTAGTTGCCCATCATCACGGCCGACCAGCGGGTGGCCAGCTCCTCGGTGTGCGTGGTCATGGTGCTGCCTCCCCGTCTGTGTCGGCCGGGACGACCATCGTCCCGGTGCCCTCGGTGGTGAACATCTCCAGCAGCAGGGCGTGCGGCAGCCGGCCGTCGACGACGGTCGCCCGCTTCACCCCGCCCTCGACCGCCCGCAGGCAGGCGGCCATCTTCGGGATCATCCCGGCGTCCAGGTCGGGCAGGATCCCGGCGAGCTCCCGGGCGTCGATCTGCTCGACGAGGGAGTCCCGGTCGGGCCAGTTGGCGTAGAGACCCTCGACGTCGGTGAGGACGACGAGCTTGACCGCGCCCAGCGCCACGGCCAGCGCGGCGGCGGCGGTGTCGGCGTTGACGTTGTGCACCTGGCCCGAGGCATCGGGGGCCACGGTCGCCACGACCGGGATGTGCCCCGCCTCCAGCAGCGCGGTGACCGGTGCGGGGTCGACGGCCACGACGTCCCCGACGAGGCCGACGTCCACCGGCTCGCCGTCGACGACGGCTGCGGTGCGCTCGGCGGTGAACAGCCCGCCGTCCTCACCGGACAGCCCGACGGCCAGCGGGCCGTGGGAGTTGATCAGGCCGACGACCTCGGGGCCCACCTGGCCGGTGAGCACCATCCGGACGACGTCGATGGTCTCCTCCGTGGTGACCCGCAGGCCGCCGCGGAACTCGCTGGTGATGCCCAGCCGGTTGAGCATGGCGCTGATCTGCGGGCCGCCGCCGTGGACGACGACGGGCAGGATGCCGCAGGTCCGCAGGAAGACCATGTCCTCGGCGAACGCGCGGCGGCACTCCTCGTCGACCATCGCGTGGCCGCCGTACTTGACCACCACGACGTTGCCGTGGAACTCCCGCAGCCACGGCAGCGCCCCGGTGAGGACGGCGACCTTGGCCGCGTCGCCCGCGGGGTCGTTGACCCGCATGACCCGGTGGGTGCCGATCCGCCGGGGCGGCACCTCGTCGGGGGCGACGTCCGGGGGCGTGGGGTCCTGAGCGGTCCCCGGCACGGTGCCCTCCGGCGCGGTCTCGTCGGGTGCGACGTCGGGCGGGGTGGGGTCCTGGGCGGTGGTCACGTCGTCGTCCTCGGCGGGGTTCGTCTCGCCGCTCATGTCGAGTACGCCGAGTTCTCGTGCACGTAGGCGATCGAGAGGTCGTTGGTCCAGATCGTCGCCTCCTCGGTGCCGGCCCGCAGGTCGACGTCGATGGCGATCGCCCGGCCGGAGAGGTCGACGCCCTCGCGCGGGTCGCCGATCGCGCCGTTGCGGCAGACGGTCACGCCGTTGATCGTCACGTCGACCTGGTCGGCTTCGAACGCGGCGTCGGTGGTGCCGATCGCGGCCAGTACCCGGCCCCAGTTGGGGTCGTTGCCGAACAGCGCCGTCTTCAGCAGGTTGTTGCGGGCGCACGCCCGGCCGGCGGTCAGCGCGTCGGCGACCGAGGCCGCGCCGCGGACGGTGATCGCGATGTCCTTGGTCGAGCCCTCGGCGTCGGCGAGCAGCTGCATGGCCAGGTCGGTCATCGCCGCGGTCAGTGCCGCGGTGACCTCCTCGACCGTGGGCGTGACGCCGCTGGCGCCGTTGGCCATGGCGATGACCGTGTCGTTGGTGGACAGGCAGCCGTCGGAGTCGACCCGCTCGACGCTCACGCTGGTGGCTTGCGCCAGGGCGGTCTGCAGCAGCGCGGGCGGGACGACGGCGTCGGTGGTGAGGACGACGAGCATCGTGGCCAGGCTCGGGGCCAGCATGCCGGCGCCCTTGGCGATGCCACCCACGGTCCAGCCCTCGCCGCGCTGGACGGTGGTCTTGGGCACCGAGTCGGTGGTCATGATCGCCTGGGCCGCGGCCGTGCCGCCGTCCGCGGACAGCTTCGCCACCGCGGCGGTGACGCCGGGCAGCAGCTTGTCCATCGGCAGCCGGACGCCGATCAGCCCGGTGGAGGCCACCGCGACCTCGCCGGCGCCGATGCCCAGCTCGGCCGCGACGTGCTCGGCGGTGGTGTGGGTGTCGGCGAAGCCCTCGGGCCCGGTGCAGGCGTTGGCGCCCCCGGAGTTGAGCACCACGGCCTTGAGCCGGTGGGCGGCGAGCACCTGGCGGCTCCACAGCACCGGCGCGGCCGGGAAGCGGTTGGTGGTGAAGACGGCGGCCGCGACGTCGTCCGGGCCGTCGTTGACGACCAGGGCGACGTCGGGGTTGCCGGAGGTCTTCAAGCCGGCGGCTACGCCGGCGGCGCGGAAGCCCTGCGGGGAGGTGACTGTCACGGTGCGACTCCGACGAGCGGGAGACCGGTGGTCTCGGGGAGGCCGAGGGCCAGGTTGGCGCACTGCAGCGCGGCACCGGCGGTGCCCTTGGTGAGGTTGTCGACGGCGGCGACCACGACCAGCCGGCCGGCGTCGGGGTCGACGGCCAGCTGGAGCTGGACGGTGTTGGCCCCGAGCACGGCGGCCGTGGTGGGCCACTGGCCCTCGGGCAGCAGGTGCACGAACGGCTCGTCGTCGTAGGCGGCCGCGTAGGCGGCGCGGGCGGTGGCCGCGTCGACGCCGGGTGCGAGCGGCGCCGAGCAGGTGGCCAGGATGCCGCGGCTCATCGGCACCAGCGTCGGGGTGAAGCTCACGGTCACGTTCGTACCGGCCGCCTGTGACAGGTTCTGCACCATCTCCGGGGTGTGCCGGTGGACCCCGCCGACGCCGTACGCGCTGGCCGAGCCCATCACCTCGCTGCCCAGCAGGTGGGTCTTGGCCGACTTGCCCGCGCCGCTCGTGCCGCTGGCCGCGACGACCACGATGTCGGGGGTGACCAGGCGGTGATCCAGCGCCGGGGCCATCGCCAGGGTGACCGAGGTCGGGTAGCAGCCGGGGACCGCGATCCGCCGGGCGGTGGCCAGCTGCTCGCGCTGACCGGGGAGCTCCGGCAGCCCGTAGGGCCAGTGCCCGGCGTGCTCACCGCCGTACCAGCGCGCCCAGGCGGCCGGGTCGTTGAGCCGGTGGTCGGCGCCGCAGTCGATGACCAGGACGTCGTCGGGCAGCTGCGCGGCGATGGCCGCGGACTCCCCGTGCGGCAGGGCCAGGACGACGACGTCGTAACCGGCCAGGCTGGCTGCGTCGCTGGGCTGGACCACCATGTCGGCGTACGGGGTCAGGTGCGGCTGCAGCTCGCCCAGGCGTCGGCCGGCGCTCGTGTTGGCGTGCACCCCGGCCAGCCGGAGGTGCGGGTGCCCGGCCAGCAGCCGGCACACCTCACCGCCCGCGTACCCGGTGGCGCCGGTGACCCCGACCGTCCACGTCTGTCCGCTGCTCACCTGCATGACCATACACTGCCATGCATAGCTGTACGGAGCGGCCCGGCGGGTCAGTCGACGAGCCGGTCCAGCAGGGCGAACGTGCGGCGGGCCATGAGATCGGCCCCCATCTCCCGGACCGCCCGCTCCCGGGCCCGTGCCCCGAGGTCGGCCCGCCGGTCGGCGTCGTCCAGCAGGGCACCGAGCGCACGGGCCAGCGCGGCCTCGTCGTCGACCGGGACGACGACGGCGTCCTCTCCCACCGCGGGCACCACGTCGCCGACGGCGGTGGTGACGCACGGCAGCCCGGCCGCCATCGCCTCCAGCAGGACCAGCGGCAGCGCCTCGCGGCGGGAGGACAACGCGAACAGGTCGAGGTCGGCGAGGAAGGCCGGGGCGTCGTCGACGAACCCGGTGAACGTCACGGGCAGGCCGGTGGCCAGCTCGCGCAGGCGGTCGGCGTCCCGGCCGTGGCCGCCGATCACCACGTCGAACTCACGGCCCTCCGCGACCAGCCGGCCGACCGCAGCGAGCAGCACGTCGAAGCCCTTCTGCGCCGTGAGCCGCCCGAAGGTGCCCAGCCGCGGCGGGGTGTGCCCGGCCGGCCCGGTGGCGACCGCCGGGACGTGCACCCCGTTCGGGACGACGCCGGTGCGCTCCGGCGCGACGCCCAGCTCGGTGACCACCTGGGCGCGAGCGTCCTCGCAGGTGCCGAGCACGAGCCCGAGGCGGCCGTAGAGGTCGGCCAGCCGGCGGCGGTCGTCGCCGGTGCCGGTGTCGCCGGGCAGGTGCAGCACCCCCGCGGTGGGAGCCGTGGCCAGCGCGGCACGGACGGCGGCGGCGTTGGACCCCGGGTCGACGAGGTTGACCAGCACCGCGTCGGGTCGCTGCGCGGCGAGCGCGGCCGAGACCTCGGGGGCGTCGGCGCGGTGGCGGACCAGCGGCACGACCGTCGTCGGCACCCCGGGCACGCTGCGGGCGAAGCCGTCGGCCACCGGCTCGGCGACCACCAGCGACGCCGTCCATCCGGAGTCGGCGGCTCCCCGCAGCAGGTGGGTCAGGTAGACCTCCGCCCCGCCCCAGGCGTCGGAGTCGGCGACGACGCTGATCCGGCGGCTCACCGGGGCCCCAGCAGCTCGCGGGCCGCGGCCAGCACGGCGGCGACCCGCACCGACGCCGCACACCGGAAGTCGATCGGGCAGACCAGGTGCGGGCACGGTGCGCAGGGCACGTCGGCGACCACCGCCCGCTGCCGCGGCCCGGAGTGGGCCCAGCGCACCGGGTCGCCGGGCAGGAAGACGGTGACACTGGGCGCGCCGACGGCGACCGCCAGGTGCGCGGACCCGGTGTCGTTGCCGATCAGCAGCGCGCTGTCGGCCAGCAGCGCGGCCAGCCCGCCGAGGCTCGTCGCGCCGGTCAGGTCGGTGACCGGCGCGCGCATCCGGTCCTGGACCGTGGCGCTGATCCCCCGCTCGCCGGGCACCCCGGTGAGCACGACGTCCCAGCCGTCGGCGGCGAGCGCGTCCCCGACCGCCGCGTAGCGCTCCGTGGGCCACTGGCGGGTGGCCGCCGACGCCCCGGGGTGCAGGACGACGTAGCGGCCCGGCACCAGGCCGGCGGCGTCCAGGGTCGCGGCGTGCTCGGTGCGGTCGGCCGGGGTCAGCGGGAAGTGCATCGCCGGCGCCGGCCCGGCCGGCAGCCCCAGGTGCTCGAACAGCCGCAGGTGCCGCTGCGCCTCGTGCAGGTCCAGCGGGTAGCGCAGGTGGAGGTCGCCGGTGCCCGGGGGCGGGTCCCAGCCGGTCGGCGCGAAACCGCCGACCAGGCGGGCGCCCAGCGCCGCGGCGACCGCGTTCGCCGGGGGCCGGTCACCGTAGGCCTGCAGCGCCAGGTCGAACTCCCGCTCCCGGGCGGCGGCCAGGAAGGGTGCCCAGCCGGCCGGGTCCGGCGTCCGCTCGGGGATGCCGTCCGCGCCGGGGAACGGGAGCAGCTCGTCGACGTCGTCGGCGTAGCGCCCGACCACGTCGGCCATCTCCGGCCAGGTGATCAGCGTGACGTGCAGGTCGGGCCGGAACTCGCGCAGCCGGCGCAGCGCCGGGGCCGAGCAGAGCAGGTCGCCCAGGCCGACCCGCAGCCGGACGAGCGCCACCCGGCGGACGGCGGGGTCGGCGAGCGGCGGGAGCACGCAGGGCATCCTGCCTGCCGGCGCCAACCCGCGCCCGGCGGGCTGCGCACCGGGCACCTGACCGGTGGTCCGTGTTCTACTGCGCACAACCGACCGAGCGGACAGGTCGACCATCGGGAGAGGTGGCGAGGTGCACGTCCTGCGCCTGTGCAGTGTCTTCGAGCCCCCGGCCGGCTCCGGGACGCGTGCGGACGGCGTCGGTCTCGACGCCCGCACCGCCCGGTTCGACCCGATCGGCGGCATGCAGAACCACACCGCCGCGCTCACCCGGTGCCTGGACGCGCAGGGCCACCGGCAGACGGTGCTCACCTCCCGGCTGGGCGGGCCACGCCGGTCCGACCGGCAGGGAGTCGGCGCGCTGGTGCACCGCACCGGGGTGCGCACCCGGCGCGCCCGCCAGCTGTGGGCGCTCGCCGCCCTGCCGCGCGCACTGTCCCGGGCCGCGGGCCCCGTCGACGTGGTGCACGGCCACCAGGGCGAGGACCTCGCCACCCTGCTGCTGGCCCGCCTCGCCGCCCTGCGGCACGGCTGCCCCCTGGTGGTGACCGTGCACTGCAGCGTCGGGCACACCCTGACCGGCCACTCGCTGCACGCCCGCATGGTCCGGGCCGTCGGCGGCCGCATCGAGCGCAGCACCCTGCGCCGGGCCGACGCCGTCGTCGTCCTCACCGGCCGCACGGCAGCGGCACTGCGGGCCGACGGCGTCCCGGCGGAGCGGATCAGCACGATCCCCTCCGGTTTCGAGCCCGCGGTGTTCGACGTGCCGGCCGACCGCGCCCCGCGCAGCCGGCCGCGGATCGGGTACGTGGGCCGGCTCGCCGCGCAGAAGCGGGCGGACCTGCTGGTCACCGCCTTCGGCGCGATGCAGGAGGTGGCCGACCTGGTCGTGGTGGGCGACGGTCCCGAGCGCGACCGCGTGCACCGCCTGGTGCGCACCAGCCCGGCGGCCGACCGGATCAGCACCCGCGGGTTCGTCGAGCACTCCGCCGTCCCGGGGGTGCTCGCCTCGCTCGACCTGCTCGTGCTGCCCTCGGCCTACGAGGAGATGGGGTCGGTGCTGGTCGAGGCGATGGTCGCCGGCCTGCCGGTGGTGGCCAGCGACGTCGGCGGGATCCCCGAGGTGGTGCGGCACGGGGAGACGGGGCTGCTCGTCCCGCCCGGTGACGTACCCGCCCTGACCGCCGCCCTGGACCGGCTGGTCGCCGACCCCGCGCTGCGCGCCCGACTGGCCGCCGGTGCCCGGGAGAACGCACGGCACTACTCGTGGCCGCACCTGGCGACGCGCGTCGCCGACGTCTACCGGCAGGTCCGGGGCGGCGAGCCGGCGCTGTCCGTCCCGGCGTGAGCGGTCCCCGGGTCGCCGTCGTCGTCCCGGTGCACGACCAGTCGGCGTGGCTGCCCCGTGCCCTGGACGGCCTGCTGGCCCAGACGGTGACCGACTGGGAGGCCGTCGTCGTCGACGACGGCTCACCCGCCCCGGAGGCCGTGGCCGCCGTGGTCGCCGGGCTGCCCGACGCGCGCGTCCGGCTGCTCGCCCGGGCCGACAACCGCGGCCTGGGCGCCACGCTCAACACCGGCTTGGACGCGACCGGCGCACCGGTCGTGGCGTACCTGCCGGCCGACGACGTCTGGGCGCCCGACCACCTCGGCGCGCTGCTGGGGTGCCTTGCCGACCCGGAGGTGGTGTTGGCACGCAGCGGGCTGTCCGAGCCCTCAGACACCCAGTACGCCCAGCTGGTACAGGTCGCCCATCGCCGGACGGCGCACCGGTGGACCGAGCGCGCCGAGTTGGAGGCCGACGACCTCGACCGGCTGTTCTGGCACCGGCTGGCCGGCTCGGGCCGGACGGCGGACACCGGCCGGGTCACCTGCACCTGGACGCGGCACGCCGGTCAGCGTTCGCGGGCGATCCGGGAGTCCACCGACGGCGGGCTCAACGTCTTCCGCAGCCGCTACCGGGTGGCGCAGCCGCTGCGCTTCGCCTCCACCGACAGCGGGGACGTCGACGAGGTCGCCCGCTACGCCCGCTTCCGCGACCGCACGTACCCCGAGCCCGACGGCCTGTCGGTGCTGCTGGTCGGGGAGCTGGCCTTCAACCCCGAGCGGGTGCTGACGCTGCGCGAGCGCGGGCACCGGCTGACCGGGCTGTGGACCCCCGACGGGCTGGGCGACTCGACGGTGGGGCCGCTCCCGTTCGGGCACGTGCCCGACCTCGACCGGGACACCTGGCGCGACGGCGTCGCCGCGCCGGCCCCCGACGTCGTGTGGGCCCAGCTCAACTGGCGCGCCGTCCCCTTCGCGCACGCGGTGCGCAGCGCGTTCCCCGACGTCCCGTTCGTCTGGCACTTCAAGGAGGCGCCGCAGCGCAGCATGGTGCGCGGCGAGTGGCCGCTGCTCGCCGACCTGGTCACCGGCGCCGACGCCTGCCTGCTGGCCACCGCCGAGGAGCGCGACTGGTTCGCCGGTGCGCTGCGCGGGCGGGTCGACCCGGCCCGGCTCGGTGTGCTGGACGGCGACCTGCCCAAGCGCGACTGGCTGGACGCGCCGCGGTCGGCGAGGCTCTCCGACGCCGACGGGCAGCCGCACACCGTCGTCGTGGGGCGCCCCGCCGGGCTGGACGCCGAGTGGCTGGTCGAGCTGGCCCGGCGCGGGGTGCACACCCACCTCTACGGCCGCGTCCGGGCGCCCGGCCCCACCGGGTCGTGGACCGGCTGGCTGGACGAGGCGCTGGCCGCCGCGCCCGGGCACGTCCACGTGCACCCGGCGGTGGGCCCGGAGAGCTGGGTGACCGAGCTGTCCCGCTACGACGCCGGCTGGCTGCACCGCCTGCCCAGCGACAACGACGGCGAGCTGCGCCGGGCCAGCTGGGACGACCTCAACTCCCCCGCCCGGCTGCCGGTCTGCCTGGCCGCGGGGCTGCCGCTGCTGCAGCCGGACCACCCCGGGCAGCTGGTCTCGGTGGCCCGGGCGCTGCGCGAGGACGGCACCGGCCTGTTCTACGACTCCGCGGACGGCGTCGCCGACGTCCTGGCCGGGGAGCTGGCCACCCGGGCGGGCGCCCGCGCGGCGCTCGCGGTGCGGGAGCGGTACACGTTCGACGCGCATGCCGACCGGCTGGTCGAGCTGTTCGGCTCCCTCGCGCGCTGACGCGACCGCCGGCCGGAGGCCGGGTTGCACCGGTCGGGACGACCTCGGACCGATGAGTCCGACCCCGCAGGCCGGTCTCCCCTGGCATGACCACCACGACCACCACCACCCTGACCCAGCTGTCCACGGCGATGTTCCCGGTCCGCGACCAGGACGCGGCGCTGGCCTTCTACACCGACGTCCTCGGCTTCGAGGTCCGCGCCGACGTCCGGTTCGGCGCCCGCGGCGAGCACCGCTGGCTTGAGGTCGCCCCGCCCGGGTCGGCCGCCCGGCTCGCGCTCACGCCCCCGACGGACGGGCGACCCAGCGGTGGCGCCATCGGCGTCGACTCGATCGACGTGCTCGCCGAGCACGCCCGGCTGGCGGCCCGCGGGGACGTCGACCTCGACCCGGCTCCCGAGCCGTTCCCGGGTGCGCCGCTGCTGTTCGCGCTGCGCGACCCGGACGGCAACACGGTCTGGGTCGTCGGGGCGACGCCGGCGGCCTGAGCTCCCAGCCGGTCGGCAGGCGACGCGCAGCAGAACTGTCAGACCCCCGGGGCAGGGTGTGCGCGAGGTCGGCGGACGGTGCCGGCCAGGGGGAGGGACACCATGCAGACCATCGACCTGCCCGGCGGCATCGACCTGGTCGACGAGGACGGCGGGCCGGTGCTCCGGCTGCACGGCGAGGTCGACCAGCTCGTGGTCGCCGCCTACGACGCCACCTCCTCCCCCGCCCGGCGGTCGGCGGTGGCGGTCGACCTGTCCGCGGCCACCTTCCTCGACGGCCCCGGGCTGCGGCTGCTGGTCCGGGCCACCGAGGCCACCCGCCGGTCGGGCCGGGTCCCGGAGCTGCGCCGCCCCTCGCACACCGTGCAGCGGATGGTCGAGATCGCCGGGGTGACGCGACTCTTCGCGGCGGTCCTCTGACCGGTCGGGCGCGGTGGACCGTCGCCGCGCCGGGACACGGGCGGCAGCCGGGCTGCTGACCGGGCAGGATCGCCCCGTCGTGGTGCCCGCGCCACGCGCCGACCCGCAGCCCGAGGAGACGTCCGCCGTGAGCCCGTTCGACCGGATCGTCATCGTCTTCAACCCGCACAGCACCGGGGACGCCCCCCGGCTCGCCGAGGAGCTGCAGGCCGAGCTGGTGGACCGCCTGCCGGACGTGCCGGTGGAGCTGCGCCCGACCCAGCGCGCCGGGCACGCCCGCGAGATCGCCCGCGAGGTGGCGGCCACCGGCCGGCCGCTGCTCGTCTCGGTCAGCGGCGACGGTGGGTACAACGAGGTCGTCGACGGGGCGGTGCAGGCCGGCAACGACCAGGTCGTCTGCGCCGTCCGGGCCGCCGGCAACGCCAACGACCACCGCCGGACGACCAAGGAGCACCACCTGGCCGACGCGATCGTGGCCGGCGACGTCCGGCGGATCGACCTGCTCCGGCTCACCTTGGGCCGCGGGGCAGGGACCGAGGTCCGGTACGCGCACTCCTACATCGGCGTCGGGCTGACCCCGGTGGTCGCGGTCGACCTGGAGAAGGGCGGCAAGGGCTCGTGGCGGGAGATCGTCGCGGTGGTCCGCGGGTTCGCTCGCTTCCGCCCCTTCCCGGTGCGGCTCGAGAACGGGCAGCGGCGGACCATCGACAGCCTGGTGTTCGCCAACATCTCCCAGATGGCCAAGGTCGCCACGCTCACCGAGGGCGCCGCACCCGACGACGGCCGGTTCGAGGTGGTCACCCAGCGGCGCACCGGCAAGCTGCGGGTGCTGGCGACCGCGCTGCGCGCCGCGACCCGCGGGCTGGGCCCGCAGCCGAGCGCCACGCACTACGCGTTCACCACGCTGACCCCCATGCCGCTGCAGCTGGACGGCGAACTGGTCGAGCTGGAGGCCGGCACGACGGTCACCGTCGACATCGCACCCCGGGCGCTGGCCACCCTGGTCTGAGGCCGGCGCAGCTCAGCCGGGCAGCGGCGCCCGCGTACCGGTGGCCCGGTCGACCGCGGAGACCAGCGCGGCGACCACCAGGAGCAACGCCGGCAGCAGGAAGCCGAGCCCGATGCCGAGCCCGGTGAGCAGCGACCAGCCCAGCGAGACCCAGGCGAGGACACCGACCACGACCGGGGCCAGCCGCCCCCGGATCACGCGCTCAGCCAGGAGGGTTCCCGCGGCACACGTCAGCGGGACCCCGAAGAGGACGGCGGACCACCACCCGCTCGCCTCCCAGCCGGCTCGGCCGGACCACGCGGTGAAGCCGACGACCATCAGCAGTGCCACGACGATCAGCCCGGTGGCTCCCCGGGAGGGAGTGGCCATGGTGGACCTCCTTCAGCAGGAGCCCAGCCTGGCAGCCCGGCCCTGGGAGCACGAGGACGCGCGCCCGGCGGCGGCCGTGTCGCCGGGGCCGCTCAGCCGATCGGGTCGGCGTCCCCGTACGGGCGCAGCCGCAGCTGGCGCGCCGTGCCCTCCGGGGTCGTGCGGCGCAGCGTGTCCAGGTCGTCGGCCCCGGCGCGCAGGAAACGGCCCGACCACTGGTCGAGCTCGCCGGCGGCGATCGCCACCGCGAGGGCGACGACGTCCTCGGGCCGGGTCCACTCCGTGCGCCCGGCGTGCACCGGCATCGCCCGGGTCATCGCGGTGTCGATGACACCCGGCGCCAGGTCGAACGCCCGCACGCCGTGCGCGGCCCCGGCCAGGGCGATGCCCTCGGTGATCCGCATCTGCGCGGTCTTGCCGGCCGAGTAGGCGCTGTAGACGTCGCTCCCCCGCGTGCCCAGGCCGCTGCCCAGCCCGATCACCCGGCCACCACCGGCAGCGACCATCCCGGGCACGACGGCGTGCGCCATCAGGAACGGCCCGCGCACCTGGCTCTCCACCACCGACCACCACTGCTCGGGGTCGGCCTGCCACAGCGGGACCTCGGCGGCGTCGATCAGCCCGGCGTTGTTGACCAGGAGGGTGACCGGTCCGAGCTCGGCGACCACCTGGTCGACGGCGGCCCGGACGGCGTCGGGGTCGGTGACGTCGGCGGCCACGGCCAGGGTGCGGGCCCCGGTCGCCTCGGCGACGTCGTCCATCGCCGCGACCAGCCGGTCACCGGAGCGGGCCAGCCCAACCACGGTCGCGCCGCGCTCGGCCAAGCCCTGCGCCAGGTGGCGGCCGATGCCGGCTGAGGCCCCGGTGATCAGCGCGACCGTGCCGCGGAGGTCCGGACTAGGCACGGAGGGTCGCCCCTGTGGCCGACGCCGCGGCGGCGACCGCGGCCTCGAAGGCCGCCCTGGCCTCCTCGGTGGTCAGCGTCCGGTCGGCCGCGCGGAAGGTGAACGCGTAGGCCAGCGACCGGCTGCCGGCGGGGATCGAGCTGCCGGTGTAGACGTCGAACAGGTGCACGTCCTCCAGCAGCTCCCCCGCCCCGGCGGCCAGCGCGTCGCGCACCAGCGCCTCCGGGTGGCCGTCGGCGACGACCAGCGCGGCGTCCATGCGCACCGGCGGGAACGTGGAGATGGCCGGGCCGACCGGCACCCCGGCGGGCGGCAGCGCGTCGAGGTCGAGCTCCATCGCGCAGGTGCGGGCCGGCAGCTCGAGCGCCGCGCACACCCGCGGGTGCAGCTCGCCGGCGTGGCCCACGACCTGCTCGCCCACCAGCAGCTCGGCGCAGCGGCCGGGGTGCCAGGGCGCCAGGTCGCCGGCGCGCACGGTCAGCTCGACACCGGCGGCCGCGGCCACCACGCGGGCGGCCTGCACCGCGTCGGCCCAGTCGGCCGGACGGCCCGGCCCCCACCAGCCGCGCGGCTCGCGGTGCCCGGTGAGCACCACGCCCACGTGCCAGGGCTGCACGGGCACCGCACCCAGCAGCGCGGCCAGCGTCGCGTCGTCGGGGCGGGCGTCGACGCCGGGCACCGGCGCGGTGCCGGTCAGGCCGCCGGGGAAGACCGAGCCGTGCTCGAACAGCGCCACGTCGCGCTGGCCGCGGGCCAGGTTGCGGGCCAGGGAGCCCAGCAGCCCGGGCAGCAGCGTCGTCCGCAGCGCCGGGGCCTCCTCCGAGAGCGGGTTGCGCAGGGTGATCAGCGTGCGGCGCTCGTCCTCGGCCGGGATGCCCAGGTCGTCGAGGACGGTCGTGCCGAGGAACGGGTAGGACGGCGCCTCGACGTAGCCGGCCTCGGCCAGCGCGCGGCCGATGCTGCGCCGGCGGCGCTGGCGCTCGGTCAGCCCGCGGCCGGGGGGCGCGCTCGGCAGGACCGAGGGGATCTCGTCCAGGCCGACGGACCGCACGACCTCCTCGACCAGGTCGGCCGGGTCGGTGAGGTCACCGCGCCAGGACGGCGGGGTCACCTGCAGCTGCGCACCGTCGGCGTCGACGGTGGCACCCACGGCCCGCAGGACGTCGACGACCTGGGAGACCGGGTAGGCGACGCCGGCGATGCGCCCGGGCCGCGCGGCGTCCAGGGCGATGACCGGCCGGGGACCACGGACGTCCAGGTCGACCGGTGCACCGACGACGCGGGCGCCGCCGTGCTCGGCCAGCAGCGCCGCGGCGCGGGCCAGCGCGACCACGGTGACCTCGGGGTCGGTGCCGCGCTCGAAGCGCTTGGCCGCCTCGCTGGGCAGCTTGTGCCGGCGGACCCCGCGGGAGATGCCGGTCGGGGCCCAGTGCGCGGCCTCCAGCAGCACGCTCGTCGTCCCGTCACCGATCTCCGTCGACGCCCCGCCCATCACCCCGGCCAGCCCGATCGGGCCGGACCCGTCGGCGATCAGCAGGTCGTCGTCGGTCAGCGCGCGGTCGACGCCGTCCAGGGTGGTCAGCCGCTCCCCCGCGCGGGCCAACCGCACCTCGATCGGGCCGGTGAGGCGGTCCCGGTCGAAGGCGTGCATCGGCTGCCCGAGCTCGAGCATCACGAAGTTGGTGACGTCGACGGCGAGGGAGATGCTGCGCACCCCGCACTGGGCCAGCCGGCGGCGGATCGCCCACGGGCTGGGCGCGGTCGGGTCGAGGCCCTCGAGCGCGACCATCGAGAACCGGTCGCAACGGTCGGGGTCGGCGACGGTGACCTGCCAGGCCGGCTCGCCCGACCAGGCCGGCGGGGTGAGCGCCGCCGGGTCACGCCAGTCGACGGCCAGCGCAGCGGCCAGGTCGCGGGCGATGCCACGCAGGCTCATCGCGTAGCCGCGGTCGGGGGTCACCTCGAGGTCGAACACGACGTCGTCCAGGCCGAGGACACCGGCGGCCGGTGTCCCGGGGGTGTACCCGTCCTGGCCGAGCACCAGGATGCCGGCGTGGTCCTCGCCGATGCCCAGCTCGCGGACCGAGCAGATCATCCCGTCGGAGACGTGGTCGTACGTCGTCCGGGCGGCGATGGCGAAGTCGCCGGGCAGGACGGCGCCGGGGAGCGCGGCGACCACGAGGTCGCCGACGGCGAAGTTGCGGGCGCCGCAGACGATGCCGCGGGGGGCGTCCTCGCCGACGTCGACCTGGCAGTACCGGATCGGCTTCTTGAAGCCGGTGAGCTCCTCGATCTCCAGCACCCGGCCGACCACCAGCGGGCCGGTCGTGACCGGCGGGCGGTGGACGGCGTCGACCTCCAGGCCGAGCCGGATGAAGGCGGCGTCGAGCTCCTCGACCGTGATCCCGGCCGGGAGGTCGACCATCTCGGACAGCCAGCTGACAGGGACTCTCACTGGTTCACTCCGTTGCTCCGCAACACGTTCGCTCCGCTCCTCGCTCGCTGGCGCTCGCTGCGATGCTCACTCACTGATCGACTCCGAACGCTGTGGTGAACCGGACGTCGCCCTCGACGATGTCGTGCATGTCGCCGACGCCGGAGCGGAACTGCAGGGCGCGCTCGATGCCCATGCCGAAGGCGAACCCGGTGTAGACCTCCGGGTCGATGCCGCAGGCGGTGAGCACCCGCGGGTTGACCATCCCGCAGCCACCCCACTCGACCCACTGCGGACCGTCGCGGTGCTCGGGGAACCACACGTCGAACTCCGCCGAGGGCTCGGTGAAGGGGAAGAAGTGCGGGCGCCAGCGGGTCTGGGCGTCGGCGCCGAACAGCGAGCGGGCCAGGTGGTCCAGGGTGCCGCGCAGGTGGGCCATGGTGAGGCCGCGGTCGACGGCCAGGCCCTCGACCTGGTGGAACACCGGGGTGTGCGTCGCGTCGAGCTCGTCGGTGCGGTAGACCCGCCCGGGCGCCACCACGTAGATCGGCGGGGTGCGCTCGAGCATGGTCCGGGCCTGCACCGGGCTGGTGTGCGTGCGCAGCACCAGGCCGGAGTCCTCCGGCGCGACGAAGAAGGTGTCGGCCAGCGACCGGGCCGGGTGGTCGGGGCCGGTGTTGAGGGCGTCGAAGTTCAGCCACTCCGCCTCCAGCTCGGGCCCGTCGGCGACCTCGTAGCCCATCCCGACGAAGACGTCGGCGATCCGGTCGGTGAGCGTGGTCAGCGGGTGCCGGGCGCCACGCGGGGCGCGGTCCCAGGGCAGCGTGACGTCGACGCGCTCCTCGGCCAGCACCCGCTCGTCGCGCTCGGCCTCCAGCACCGCCAGCCGGGACGCGTGGGCCTCGGTGACCGCCACCCGGGCGGCGTTCACCCGCTTGCCGGCGTCGGAGCGGGCCGCCGGGGGCAGCGCCCCGAGCTCGCGGCGGGCCAGCAGCACCGGCGCGCGGTCGCCCAGGTGCGCCGGCCGGACGGCGGCCAGCTCGGTGAGGTCACCGGCCGCGGCGAACGCCGTCACCGCGGCGTCCACCGCGGCCTCGAGGGCCTCCGGGGACAGCGCGGCGACCTGCTTGGGGTCGTAGGGATCGTTGGCGCCAGACACAGGTGGTCATTCTGCCGGGCGGAGGACTCCCCGCGCGCCCGGGTTGCCGATCACCCGTTGGGGTGGCGACACCCGCCCAGGTGCGCGAGCGGGACCCGATCGTGCCGATGCGCTCTCGTGACCTCCATCGCCACCCTCACCTCGTCGCTCGACGACGTCCTCCGTACCGGCAGCGTGCACAGCGTCTACCAGCCGATCGTCGAGCTGAGCACCGGCAACGTCGTCGCCTACGAGGCGCTCGCGCGCGGCCCCCAGGGCCCGCTGCAGACCCCGGACGCGCTCTTCGCCGCGGCCCGCACCGCCGGCCGGCTGGCCGAGCTCGACGCGCTGTGCCGTTCGGCGGCCCTCCGGGGCGCCGTGGCCGCCCGGCTCGGCCCGCCGCTGACCGTGTTCGTCAACGTCGAGCCCGAGGTGCTGGAGTCCGCACCCCTGGAGGACCTGCTGGCGATCGCCACCACCGCACCCGCGGGCCTGCGCGTCGTCGTGGAGATCACCGAGCGGGCGCTGGCCACCCGCCCCGCCGACCTCCTGCGGGCCGTCGAGCGCGTCCGCGAGGTCGGCTGGGGCATCGCCCTGGACGACGTGGGCGCGGAGTCGATGTCGCTGGCCTTCATGCCGCTGCTGCGCCCGGACGTCGTCAAGCTCGACCTGCGGCTGGTGCAACAGCGCCCCGGCCCCGCGGTCGCGGAGATCATGAACGCCGTCAACGGCTACGCCGAGCGGACCGGCGCCCTGGTGCTCGCCGAGGGCATCGAGGACGAGGCCCACCTGGCCACCGCCCGTGCCCTGGGCGCCAGCCTCGGCCAGGGCTGGCACTTCGGCCGGCCCGGCGCGACCGCGGTGACCGACCGCGCCGTCAGCACGCTGAAGCTGCCCGCCCCGGTCGCCCTGGACGCCGACGTGCACGGCTCCCCCTTCGGCTGCCTGCCCGCGGGCACCGAGCTGCGGGTCGCCCCCAAGGCGCTGCTGATCGAGCTGAGCAAGCACCTGGAGCGACAGGCCATGCGACTGGGCGAGACCTGCGTGGTGGCCTCCACCTTCCAGGAGGCCCGGCACTTCACCCCGGCCACGAAGCTCCGCTACCGCGACCTGGTCGCCCGCACCGGCTTCGTCTGCGCGCTGGGTGCCGACCTGCCCCTGGAGCCGGTCCCCGGCCTGCGCGGTGCCCACCTGGACCCCGCCGACCCGGTGCGCGGCGAGTGGGACGTCGTCGTCCTCAGCCCGCACTTCAGCGCCGCACTGCTGGCCCGCGACCTCGGCGACGGCGGCCCGGACGCACAGCGCCGGTACGAGTACGCCCTGACCTACGAGCGGACCACCGTGGAGCTGGCGGGGATCTCCCTCGTCGCCCGGGTGGCCGCCCAGCCCGCGCCGGTCCCCGAGGTCGCGGCTCCCCCGGTCCAGCTGCCCCTGGCGCAGTCATCGCTGGCCGGCCCCACCCCCGAGGAGCCGCTGCTGCTGCGCGCGCTGGCCGCGACGACCAGCGGCGTGACGATCAGCGACATGACCGCTCCCGACCAGCCCCTCATCTACGTCAACGCCGCCTTCGAGCAGCTGGCGGGGCTGTCGGCCGCCCAGGTGCTGGGCCGCAACTGCCGGTTCCTGCAGGGTGCCGACACCGACCCGGCGATGGTCAGCCGGATGCGCTCGGCGATCAACGCCGGTCAGGAGTTCCGGGCGACCGTGCTGAACCACCGGGGCCCGCAGCGCGAGCCGTGGTGGAACGAGATCCACCTGGCGCCGGTCACCGACGCCCGCGGGACCGTCGTGCAGTACATCGGCGTCCAGACCGACGTGACCACCCGCGTCAACGCCGAGCGCGAGCTGCTGCAGGAGCGCGACCGCACCCGCCAGCACCTGGCCCGGATCGAGGAGCTGGCCTACACCGACCCGCTCACCGGCCTGCCCAACCGGCGCCGGCTGGAGGAGCGGATGGAGACCGCACTGTGGCAGGCGCGCCTGGACGGCGGCGCCGTGGCCCTGCTGTTCCTGGACCTCGACGGCTTCAAGGCCGTCAACGACGCGCACGGGCACGCCGCCGGTGACGAGCTGCTGCAGACCGTGGCCGACCGGCTGCGCGGGCGGCTCCGCCGGGGCGACCTGCTGGCCCGGCTCGGCGGCGACGAGTTCCTCGTCGGCCTGCTGGGCCTGGACCGCGCCAGCGCCCTGGCCGAGGCCGAGCGGGTCGCCGGTGACCTGCGCGCTGTGATCGAGCAGCCGGTGCCCCTCGCCGGCACCACGGTGACGGTGCAGGTGACCATCGGCATCGCCGTGCACCCCGAGGACGGCGACGACTTCGCCCCGCTGCTGCACCGCGCCGACGCCCGGATGTACGCCAGCAAGCACCCCGCCGACCGCTGAGCGGAGTGGGTCGGTGCCGGTCACCGGCACGGACCCACTCCGGTCAGCCTTGGGCGAGCTGCGTGGCGTAGAGGCAGATCGCGGCGGCGACCGAGAGGTTGAGGCTCTCCGCCCGGCCGCGCATGGGGATGCGGACCCGGACGTCGGCGGCCGCGGCGAGCGCCGGGTCCAGCCCGCGGGCCTCGTTGCCGAACAGCCACAGCACCGGACCGGCCAGCAGCCCGTCGCCGGCGGCGGCGTCCAGGGCGATCTCTCCCCCGCCGTCGGCGGCCAGCACCCGCACCCCGGCGGCCTGCACCCCCGCGATGAGCGCGGGCAGCGGCGCGCTGCGGACGACGTCGACGTGGAACAGGCTGCCGGCGCTGCTGCGCACGACCTTGCCGTTGTAGGGATCGGCGGAGCCGGCACCGAAGACCACCGCGCCGGCACCGCACGCGTCGGCGGTGCGCAGCACCGTGCCGGCGTTGCCGGGGTCGTTGAGCTCGGCCAGCGCCACGGCCAGCTGGGGCGGGTCGGTGACCAGCCGCTGCGCCGGGACGTCGCGCAGCGCGCAGACCGCGACCAGCCCCTGCGGGGTGACCGTCTCCGACAGCGAGGCCGCGGCCTTCTCGTCGACCAGCCGCACCGGCACCCGGGTCGCGGCGAGCAGCTCGTGGTGCGCCTCGGCCGCCGCCTCGGTGGCGAACACCTCCCGGACGGCGCCCGGCTCGCCCTCGGCCTGTGCGAGTGCCTCGCTGACCGCCTGGCGGCCCTCGGCGAGGAAGGCGCCGGCGTCGTCCCGACCGCTGCGGCGGGTGAGCTTGCGGGCGGCGACGACCCGCGCCGAGCGGTCGGTCAGGAGGTCGGGCACGGGCTTCCTCTCGGGGTGGGCTGCACAGACAGCGACGCCGTCGCCGGTGGGTCACGGGGACCCACCGGCGACGGCGTCGCTGGGTGGAACGGGGGTCTTACGCGGCGGCGGTGTCGGCCTGCGCCGCGCCGGTCGCCTGCGGGTTCGCGAGGAGCGCGGCCCGGGCAGAGGCCACCAGCGAGGTGAAGGTGGCGGGCTCGTTGACGGCGAGCTCGGCCAGCACCTTGCGGTCCAGCTCGATGCCGGCCAGCTTCAGGCCCTGCATGAACCGGTTGTAGGTCATGTCGTTCTGCCGCGCCGCGGCGTTGATCCGGGTGATCCACAGCTTGCGGAAGTCACCCTTGCGGACCTTGCGGTCGCGGTAGTTGTAGGTCGCGGAGTGGAGGAGCTGCTCCTTGGCCTTGCGGTACAGCCGGGACCGCTGACCGCGGTACCCACTGGCTGCCTCGAGGGTCGTACGACGCTTCTTCTGGGCGTTGACCGCCCGCTTCACGCGTGCCACGTGGAAGCTCCTGTCTGCTCGTTCGGGAGGGGGGCGGGATCAGATGCCGAGGAGCTTCTTCATCCGGCTGGTGTCCGCCGGGTTCAGCTCAGCCGTGCCGGAGATCCGCCGCTTCCGAGAGCCGGACTTGTGCTCGAACTTGTGCTGGTTGTTCGTGTGCTCGGCCACCAGCTTCCCGGTGCCCGTGACGCGGATCCGCTTGGCGGCGCCCTTGTGGGTCTTGTTCTTCGGCATGTCCTCGTCCTGTTCGTGGATGTCCGCGCCGGGGCAGGTCGTGCTCCCCGGCGCGGGCGGTCTCGGTGGTGCGTGGTGCAGGTCGGTGCTCAGGGCCGTCCGGCTCAGGCCGGAGGCGCCTGCTCGGCCGGGGCCTGCTCTGCCGGGGCCTGCGCGACCGGGGCCTGCTGGGCCGCGGCCGGCGTCTCCGACGCTGCGTGCTTCTCCGCCTTCGCGGTGCGCCGGACGGCGTCGGAGGCCACCTGGTTCCGGTGCGGAGCGATCACCATGACCATGTTGCGGCCGTCCTGCTTGGGGTTCGACTCCACGATCCCCAGGTCGGACACGTCCCCGGCCAGTCGCTGCAGCAGCTTGTAGCCCATCTCGGGGCGGGACTGCTCGCGACCGCGGAACATCACGGTGATCTTGACCTTGTCGCCGCCCTTGAGGAAGCGCTCGACGTGGCCCTTCTTGGTCTCGTAGTCGTGCGGGTCGATCTTGAGGCGCAGCCGCATCTCCTTGATGACGGTGAGCGCCTGGTTCCGCCGGGCCTCGCGGGCCTTCTGCGCGGCTTCGTACTTGAACTTCCCGTAGTCCATGAGCTTGGCGACGGGCGGGCGGGCCATGGGCGCGACCTCGACCAGGTCGAGCTCACTGTCCTGCGCCAGCCGCAGCGCCTCGCCGATCGACACGATGCCGACCTGCTCGCCCTCGGGTCCGACGAGGCGGACCTCGGGGACGCGGATACGGTCGTTGATACGGGGCTCGGTGATGGCCTCTCCTCTGCTGCTGCGGGGAGGAGCCGCACCCGTCCCGGGCACCGACGACAGAAAGGCCCCGTGAGCTGATCGCTCACAGGGCCCACTCGCCGACTGCTGCAGCCGCGTCCTCGACGAGGGTGCGGTTCCAGCGACGACCGGACACGCCGGTCGTCTTCCGGGGACCTGGACGCCTGTGAAGGCACCAGGTGGGAGCGGGCTCCTCTTTGGTCGGTGGTCGGACCTCACGATCCCACCACCGGTGGTTCTCACGCCTCGATGGTGCAGGGGGAGGCGCTTGCACTGTACAGCGCCGGGCACCCGTGCGTCATTCCCGGGGTCCGGTCCCCGCGCGGGAGCCTCAGTCCGGGTAGAGCAGGTCCTCCTTCGGCGGCGCGGCGGCTGCCGCACGGGCCTGGTGGTCGCTGAGCAGCGCGCGCAGTCCGCGGACCGCGACCAGCGCCCGCGCACCGTCGGCGGCCTGCACCGCGGAGACGGCCAGCTCGTCGTCGTTGGTGAGCAGCAGCGTGGCCCACGGCGAGTGCTGGTCGAACCGCACCGCGCGCACCGCCTCCCAGGGCACCTCGTGGTTGACCACGACGTTGCGCACCCGCAGCCCGGAGGCGTCGGCGTCGACGCGCGAGCGGCCCACCAGCACCACCCCGGCGCCCATCGCCAGGCCCAGGCCGACCATCGCCACCTGGTCGGCGGTCTGGAAGGAGACCACCCCGGTGGTCGAGCTCTTCAGCAGGACGGCGACCACGCTCATCACGGCCACCAGGCCGGCCGCGGTCAGGGCGGTGATCAGCCGCAGCCGGCGCGGGACGGCGGAGACCGGAGCGGGCCCGGTGGGAGGGGGCGGGACGTCGGCGGGCACGCCACCATCCTGCACCGCCGCACCGGCCCGGCGCCGCTGTGCGACCGGTGATCCCCATGACCGGGACGGCACGCCGCTGAGGACCCTCCGGGCGGCAGCGGGCGCGCCGGCTGTGCCGGCCGGGACCGCGGGACAGCTCTCGCCGACCCGAGGACCGGTCCCGTCGGGGCGCGTCACACGGTTGGAACACCCAGCCCGCACCATGGAGGGGTGACCGATCCCGCGCTCGCCCGTCCGGTGGACGGCCCCGGCGGAGACGCCCCGGCCCAGGAGCTGCTGCCCCTGGCCGGGTTCACCGTGGCGGTCACCGCGGCCCGGCGCAGCGAGGAGCTCGGCGCGCTGCTGGACCGCCGCGGTGCCCGGGTCGTCTACGCCCCGGCCATCCGGATCGTGCCGCTGTCCGACGACGCCGACCTGGTGGCCGCCACCCGGGAGGTGCTGGCCGAGCCGGTCGACCTGGTGGTGGCCACCACCGGCGTCGGCTTCCGCGGCTGGCTGGAGGCGGCGGAGGCCTGGGACCTGCCGCTGCGGGACCACCTGCTCACCTCCCGGGTGCTCGCCCGCGGGCCGAAGGCGCGCGGTGCGATCCGCGGTGCCGGGCTGGTCGACGCCTGGTCGCCGGAGTCGGAGAACTCCGCCGAGGTGCTGGCGCACCTGCTGTCCGGCGCCGAGGGACCGATCGAGGGACGCCGGATCGCCGTCCAGCTGCACGGCGACCCACTGCCGGACCTGGTCTCCGGGCTGCGCGCGGCCGGCGCCGACGTGCTGACCGTGCCGGTCTACCGCTGGGTGCTGCCCGAGGACACCGCGCCGCTGCGCCGGCTGGTCGGCACGATCGCCGCCCGCGGGGTCGACGCCGTCACCTTCACCAGCGCCCCGGCCGCGGCCAGCCTGCTGCAGGTCGCCGGGGAGGAGGGCGTGCGCGCCGGGGTGCTCGCCGCGTTCACCGACGCCGTCCTGGCGGTGGCCGTGGGGCCGGTGACCGCCGCCCCGCTGGAGGAGGCCGGCATCCGCACCGTGCAGCCCGAGCGCGCGCGGCTGGGGGCGCTGGCCCGCTCGGTCGTCTCCGACCTGCCCGCCCGGCACCCGGTGCTGACCTCCGGCCCGCACACGCTCCAGGTCCGCGGGCACGCCGCGGTGCTCGACGGGCGGCTGGTCGAGCTGCCGCCGGGCCCGATGGCGGTGCTGCGCGCGCTGGCCCGCCGTCCCGGGGTGGTGGTCTCCCGGCCCGACCTGCTGGGCGCGCTCTCCGGCGGCGGTGACGCGCACGCGGTGGAGATGGCGGTCACCCGGCTGCGGGCCGCGCTCGGCGCGCCGGTGGTGGAGACCGTCGTCAAGCGCGGCTACCGACTGGCGGTCTGACGAAGGACCCCCGTGCCCTCCACCACTCGCTCCGCCCGCGGTGGGACGCTGCACGGGGGCCTGAGCCGGACGACGACGGGGCGGCCACTCCCCCGGAGGTGAGCGGCCGCCCCGCGACGACGGAGGAGCGTCAGCTCATGCTGAGCGTCTCCGGCTCCCGCGGTGCCGCGGCCGGCGCCGGCGCGACCGGGGCGGCGTCCGCGGGACGGCGGGTGGCCGCGGTGCGGGCATGGGTGGCGTAGAGGGTCAGCCCGACGAAGGCCAGCCCGCCGACCAGGTTGCCCAGCACCGTCGGGATCTCGTTCCACACCAGGTAGTCGCCGATCGAGAAGTCGCCGCCGAGCATCAGGCCGGAGGGGAACAGGTACATGTTCACGATCGAGTGCTCGAAGCCCATGTAGAAGAACAGCAGGATCGGCATCCACATCGCGATGACCTTCCCGGACACCGACGTCGACATCATCGCCGCGACGACCCCGGTGCTGACCATCCAGTTGCACAGCACCGCGCGCAGGAACAGCGTGAGCATCCCCGCCGCCCCGTGGTCGGCGTAGCCGACGGTCCGGCCCTCACCGATCGACCCGATCCGCTCCCCGATCTCGTTCGGCGGCACGGAGAAGGCGTACGTGAAGATCACCGCCATCATCACCGCGACGACCAGCGCGCCGGCGAAGTTGCCGGTGAACACCAGGCCCCAGTTGCGCAGCATGCCGCGCACGGTGACGCCCTTGCGCTTGTCGATCAGCGCCAGCGGGACCAGCGTGAACACACCGGTCAGCAGGTCGAAGCCGAGCAGGTAGAGCAGGGAGAACCCGACCGGGAAGAGCAGGGCGCCGACGATCGCCTGCCCGGTCTGCACGGTGACGGTGACGGCGAACGCGGCGGCCAGCGCCAGGATCGCGCCGGCCATGAAGGCACGGATGAGGGTGTCGCGGGTGGCCATGAAGACCTTCGCCTCACCGGCGTCGATCATCTTGGTCACGAAGTCCTCGGGCATCACGTAGGACACGGGCGTGCTCCTCGGGTACAGGGGTGGGGTGCGGCGAGGGACTGGGGAGCTGGGCGGGTCACCAGCGGTAGTCGAGGAACTTGCCGTCGAGGGTGACGACGACGCGGTCGCCGTCGGGGTCGGGACGGCGGGCGATGTCGATCTTGAAGTTGATCGCGCTCATGATCCCGTCGCCGAACTCCTCGTGGATCAGCTCCTTCAGGGCCGGCCCGTACACCGACATCGCCTCCATAAGCCGGTAGACGGTGGGGTCGGTGAGCAGCGCAGGGTCCGAGCCGCGCGAGGGCTGCAGCTGCAGGCTCTCGGCCACGGTCTCGTCGAGCTCCAGCAGCGCGCAGACCGCGGTGGCCTGCTCCCGGCTCATCGGGTGCTGGCCCAGCAGCGCGGCGGTGCACCACACCAGCGGTGCACCGATCTGGTCGGCGATCTGCGACCAGGACAGGCCACGCCGGATCCGGGCCGCGACCACCAGGTCGGCCGCGTCGGACTTCGGGAGGATCGGGGACATCGAGCTCCTTGCACGAGGAGGGGCGGGTGTCCGGGGGCCGCTGAGCGCCGGCTGTGTGCCCCGTCGTCGCCGACCGTAGGGAGCCGGCGTGACGGCCCCCTCTCGGCCGCGTGACCCGTGGGCAACATGCCGCGCACGCCGTTCCGGGCACCGCCGTGCGGCCGGTGGAACGCAGCCGGAACGACCCCGGACGTGCAGCGGGGCGGGACGCCGGCCGCGTCCCGCCCCGCTGTCCCACCGTGGGTCAGACGCCGGCCATCCGGTTGCCGGGGCGCAGGTAGACCACCCAGGTGACCAGGACGCAGACCACGTAGAAGGCGATGAAGGCCAGGTAGGCGCTGTCGCCGGTCTTGGTCTCCAGGAACGACTGGCGGAAGGCGAGGTTGACCAGCACCCCACCGAAGGCCCCGACCGCGCCGGCGATGCCGATCAGCGCACCGGAGCGGCGCAGCGCCAGCCGGTCGGCGGCCACGGTGTCCCCGCCGGCGGCGACGTCGTCCATCGCCTTGGCCCGGAAGATCGCCGGGATCATCTTGTAGGTCGAGCCGTTGCCGATGCCGCTGAGCACGAACAGCGACACGAAGCCGACGAGGAACAGCGGCAGCGACTGCTGCGTGCTGGCCACCAGCACGACCGTGGCACCGGCCGCCATGGCGATGAAGGTCCAGAAGGTGATCCGGGCGCCGCCGAAGCGGTCGGCCAGCGAGCCGCCGAGCGGGCGGATCAGCGAGCCCAGCAGCGGGCCCAGCCAGGTGAGCTGCGCGGCGGCCAGCGGGGTGGCGAAGTCGGAGGTGAACTGGTTCTGCAGCACCTGGCCGAAGGCGAACCCGAACCCGATGAACGAGCCGAAGGTCCCGATGTAGAGGAAGGCCATGATCCAGGTGTGCGGCTGGCGGGCCACCTCCCGCATCGCCCGCGGCTGGTTGCGCGCCGAGGTCAGGTTGTCCATCACCAGGGCTGCGCCGACCGCGGCGAGCACGATGAACGGGATGTAGACGAACAGCACGATCCGCGGGCTGTCGGCCCCGGCGGTGGCCAGCACCAGCAGGCCCAGCAGCTGGACCACCGGGACGCCGAGGTTGCCGCCGCCGGCGTTGAGCCCGAGCGCCCAGCCCTTGAGCCGGGTCGGGTAGAAGGCGTTGATGTTGGTCATGGAGCTGGCGAAGTTGCCGCCACCGACGCCCGCCAGGCAGGAGACGAACAGCAGCGTGGAGTAGGAGACCCCCGGCTCCAGCACGATCGCGGTGGCGACGGTCGGCACGAGCAGCAGCGCGGCGCTGATGATCGTCCAGTTGCGGCCGCCGAACTTGGCGACGGCGAAGGTGTAGGGCAGCCGGACGAAGGCCCCGAGCGCGGTGGGCAGGGTGGTGAGCAGGAACTTGCCGGCCGGGTCGATGCCGAACACCGGCTCGGGCAGGAACAGCACCAGCACCGACCACAGGCTCCAGATGGAGAAGCCGATGTGCTCGGAGAAGACGGAGAAGAACAGGTTGCGGCGGGCGACGCCCTTGCCGGTGGACTCCCAGAACGCGGGGTCCTCGGGGCGCCAGTCGTCGATCCAGCGACCGCCGAGACGGCCGGGCTGGTGCGGGGTCGGCGGAGCGGTGGTCGCGGTGACGGAGCTGGCCATGGCCGAACGGTGACGGGTCGGCATGGCCTGGTCGTTGCCGAGGCGGTGACCTCGTGTTCCGTTGTGCTCACGGCTCCTGCCCCGCTGTGGTGAGGGCCGCGGTCCGCCGGGTGCGTCACCGCCCGGGCCGGGCCATTATCACCGCGTGAGGGACTCCCGCGGGAACGAGCGCGCTCCCGGCCGCGACGTGGTCGAGACCGGTGAGCTGGTCGCCGGGTCGATGACCCGCGCGGTCGCCGGGCTGCTGTTCGACCCCGAGGGCAGCGCGGTGCGGCTGGACGAGCGGCTGGCCGCCTGCCTGCGCGACGCCGCGACCTCCGCCGCCGAGCTGCCGCTGACCTGGGAGCGCGCCCGCGCCGGCGCCGTCCTGGCGTTCGCCGCCGAGCTGTCGGTCACCCGCTCCGCCCAGGGCCGGCCGGTGCGCACCGACGGCTTCTTCCACGTCAGCACCGCGGCCCGGTCGGCCGCCGAGCGCCTGGTCGAGGACGTCGTCCAGGCGGCGCGGGCCACGACCGAGGAGCGGCGGGTCCGGCACCTGGGCTACCTGCTCGCCGAGGTGGTCGTCTCCCCCGACGTCGACACCGCGCTGGCCGCCCGAGCGCTGCAGCTGGCGCAGTCGTGCAGCTGGCGGCAGCTGGTGTTCCTGGCCGCCGTCGGCCGGCGCGACCGCACTCCCCTGCCACTGGGGGCCCTGGCGGACGAGCCGCGCACGTGGCTCGCCTGGGGCGCCCGGGAGGACGTCATCGACCTGCAGCGCGCCGGGCTGCTCGACCCGCCGCCGGCCGTCGCGCGCCCGGGTGCGGTCCGCGCCCGGCTCCGCCCGGCCGACCTGCGGCTCACCCGGCGCGGGGTGCTGGTGCACCGGCTGCTGGCCCTGGACTTCGTCCGCGAGGACGACCTCACCGGCGCGCTCGCCGACCTGGACCTCGCGACCCCCTAGTTGAAGGACCCCTCGCCCCCCACCACTCGCGAGCTCGCGGTGGGGCCCTGCGAGGGGGCCAGCGCGGGGGCGGCGCGGGGCGGACGATGGTCCTCGCCGGGCGTCCGGCGGGACGGAGGGCACGTGCACACCGACGACGACGTCGACGGCCCGGCGGCCGCCTGGCCGCTCGCCGTGCTGCTCACCGACGACCGCGCCGACGCCGAGGCGCTGGTGACGACGGCGCTGGCCGGCCGGCACCGGGAGCCCACGGCGCTGCGGCGGGCGGTGGCGCGTGCGGCGCTGGACGCCGCGGACCGTCCCGCACCGGCGTCCCCGCTGCGCGACCACGGCGCCGCGGCGCTGGCCGCCGCCCTGCGCGCGCTCCCCCGCCGCACCCGCGTGCTGGCCGTCGTCCACCTGCTCGACCCCGTCTCCGCCGGGGAGCTCCGGGCCGGCCCGGCGGAGACCGACGCGGCCGTGTCCGCGCTGGCCGCCGAGCTCGGCCGGCAGGACGCCCGCGCCCTGGCCGAGCGGGAGGTCCTCGAGGCGCCGTTCCGGGCCCCCGGGTCCCCGCCGCCGGTGCGTCGGCCCGACCGCACGCCGCTGCCCGACCGGCTGCGCGCACTGGCCGCCGGCTCGGAGCTCACCACCGGTCAGGCCGCCGCCCTGGAGCAGGACGGCGGGGAGCGGCGCCGGTCGCGCCGGCGGACCCGGCTGCGGGTGCTCGCCGCCGTCCTGACGCTGGCCGGGCTGGCCGCGCTGGTCCGGGTGGTCCCGTCGCCGGGCGAGGAGGCCGCACCCGTCGACGTCTTCGCCGGCCCGCCGCGGGGGTCGCTCGCCGGGAACGCCGAGTTCCTCGCCGAGCTGCAGGCGCAGGGGTGGGCGGGCACCGACCTGGCCACCCAGCCACCACCGGCCGACCGCCGGGTGGTGTGGGCCGCCGACGTGGACGGCGGGCGCGCCGCGCTCGTGGTGAGCGGCACCGACCAGGACTTCGCCGCCGCCTGGTTCGCCGGCCCGTCCGGCGCCCCACCGCGCGGCATGCGGGTGCAGGCGGTGCAGCTCGCCCCGGACCGGACCCTGCCCGTCGCGCTGGCTGCGCCGGTGCGGGGCGCGCTGGTGGTGGTCGGCGCCCCGGGCGACCAGGTGCAGGTCTCGCCGCGCCCGGAGATCACCGCCGACGGCTCGGTCACCCGCACCTCCGCCCCCGCGGCCACCGTCGACGGGGTCGCGGTGGTGGAGCTGCCGCAGTCCACGCCCACCGACTCCCCCGCGGTCCGGTTCAGCGTCGTCCGGGACGGGCGCGAGCTGCCGGCCGGGCCGCTCGACGTGCTCACCGAGCCCGACCCCGGCCCGCCGTGGCTGCCGCGGCTGCGGCCCGCGCCCCGGCCGGCCGCCGGGGACGCGGCGGCCGGGGAGCAGCTGCGCGGCCTGCTCGGCCGGCTGGGCCAGCGCGCCGACACCTCGGGGACGACGGTGCTGTGGGCCGGCGACCTGCCCGGACGGGACGACCGGCCGGTGCGCACCACCCTGCTGGCGGTGCCGCAGCTGTCCGGGGCGGTCGTGGTCACCGCGCCCTACGGGACCCCCGCCGACCTCAGCGGCCGGTCCGACAACGACTCGTGCGTGACCGGGGTGCAGCCGGCCGGCCCGCCGCTCCGCCAGCGGGTGGTCGCGGTGCGCTGCGACCTCGGCGGGCCCACGCCGGTTCTCCTGGTCGTGGGGCCGCGGGGAGCGGGCACGGTGCGCCTGTTCGACGAGACGGGTGCGGCCCTGGACGACAGCCCGATGGACGACGGGGTCGCGGTGCTCACCTCCCCCGCGGTCGTGACCGACGTCGAGGTCACGACCGCCGACGGCAGCACCGTCCGGGCACGAGTGGTCGAGGAGACCGACCTGCGGGGCTGACCCGCGTCCCGCCGATCAGCGGGCCGTGCCGACTACCGAGGAGCGGGCCGGGCCGGCTGCCGCGGAGCGGGCGTAGGCACCCGGGGTCGTGTCGAGCATCCGGCGGAAGTGCCGGGTCAGGTGCGACTGGTCGGCGAACCCGGCCGCCGCGGCGACCTCGGCGGCGGGCATCCCGGCCAGCAGCAGCCGGCGGGCGAGGTCGATCCGGCGGCCGGTGAGGTAGCGGTGCGGCGGCAGCCCGTGCCGCCGGGTGAAGGCCCGCACGACCGACGTCGGGTGCACGCCGAGCGTCTCGGCGGTCTCGGTCAGCGACACCCCCTCGGCCACCCGGGCGTCGATCAGGTCGCGCACCCGGTCGGCGAGGGCGTCCTCGCGGACGTCGGGAGCGGCGGCCACCGCGCCGTCCAGGTGCTGGGCCAGCCGTTCGAGGACGAAGCCCAGCCGGCTCTCCGCCTCCAGGGCGTCGCCGCCCGGGCGCAGCGTGGCGTGCAGCGCCGACAGCCGCACCCGCAGCGCGGGGTCCTCGACCGCGGGCCGGTCGACCGCGGTGCCCACCCGCCCCGCACCCAGGGTGTCCGGCTCCAGGTAGAGCACCCGCTTGTGGAAGCCGGCGGGTGAGGAGGAGCGCCCGTCGTGCGGGACCCCGGGCGGCAGCAGGGTGACCAGGCCGCGGGTGGCGCCGTGCCGGTGCCGGTCCAGGTCGTAGGCGACCGCGCCGTCGTCGACGAGCAGGAGCGTCCAGGCCTGGTGGGTGTGCGCCGGGTAGACGTGGTCGGTGAAGTGCGCGTGCAGCACCTCGGTCAGCCCCGGCACGTCGGGCCGCCACGCCGTCACCTCGGCCACGTCAGGAACGTACAAGACCCGGGGCCGGGTGGGCCGCGAGCCTGGACGGCATGGACACCCCCGACGAGCTGCCCCGCTGGGCCACCAAGATCGCCGTCCTGCTGCGCGAGGACCTCGCTCCCTGGCAGGCGCTCAACGTCACCGCGTTCCTGGTCAGCGGCCTCACCGCGACCGGTCCGGAGCTGGTCGGCGAGCCCTACGAAGACGCCGACGGCACCGGCTATCTGCCGATGATCCGGCAGCCGGTGCTCGTGCTGGCCGGTCCGGGCGAGCTGCTGGCGACCGCCCGCACCCGGGCGCTGGAGCGCTCGCTCACGCCGGCCGTGTTCACCGCCGAGCTGTTCAGCACCCCCGGCGACGTGCAGAACCGGGCCGCGGTCCGCGCCGTCGCCGGCAGCGACCTGGACCTGGTCGGGCTCGCCGTCCACGGCCCGAAGAACGCCGTCGACAAGGTCATGAAGGGCGCCCGCATGCACCCCTGACGCCCCGCAGGGCCGTGTTCGCGGACATGGCCCTCCTTGTCGGGGCCATGTCCGCGAACATGGCCCCGACCGGGCTTCACACGGTGACGACGAGCTGGCCGGACTCCTCGTGGACCGGGTACACGCGCAGCGACGCGGCGCCGCCGGGGCTGGTGCCGTCGGTCCAGCGGAACGTGTAGAGGTGCAACGGGCAGACCAGCACGTCGAGGTCGGTCTGCCCGTCGGCGAGCGGTCCGCCGGCGTGCGGGCAGGCGGCCTGGGTGGCGTGCAGCGAGCCGTCCCGCAGCCGGAACACCGCCACCTGCACGCCGTCGACGACGAAGGCGCGGCCCTCACCGGGCGGCACCTCCTCGACCCGGCCGACGACGTGCGGGGTGCCCGCGCTGACCTCCTGGGTGCCGAACAGGCCCGGTCCGCCGGCCGCGGCCTCGCTCTGCGTGACGCTCATCGGACCGGCACCAGCGGCAGCTCGACCAGCGGCAGGGCGGTGCGGAACTGGCCCGGCGTGGCCGGTGCCTTGCCGTCCTGGCCCCACGGGTCGGTGTAGGCGTCGATCGACTGCTGCATGTTGGCGTCCAGCTCGGCGCAGATGCCCTCGCTGTCCTCCAGCAGCACCGCCTTGATCTTCTCCAGCCCGATCCGGGGCACGAAGTCGTAGGTGCGCTCGAGCCAGTTGGCGTTCTCCCGGTAGTACTGCATGAACCGGCCCGACAGCTCCATCACGGCCTCGGGTGAGTCGACGGTGGCCAGCAGGTCGCCCTTGCGGATGCTGGCCCCGGCGGCGCCGCCGACGTAGACCTCCCACTTGCCGTTCCCGACCGCGACGACGCCGACGTCCTTGACATAGGCCTCGGCGCAGTTCCGTGGGCACCCGACCACGGCCATCTTCATCTTCGCCGGGCTCTCGATGCCCTGGAAGCGGGTCTCCAGGTCGATGCCGAGCTGCGTGGAGTCGCCCAGGCCGAAGCGGCAGAAGTCGCTGCCGACGCAGGTCTTCACGGTGCGGAAGCTCTTGCCGTATGCGTAGCCCGAGGGCATGCCCAGGTCGTTCCACATCGCCGGCAGGTCCTCCTTGCGGACCCCGAGCAGGTCGATCCGCTGGCCACCGGTGATCTTGACCATCGGGACCTCGTACTTCTCGGCCACGTCGGCGATCTTCCGGAGCTGCGCCGGGGTGGTCACCCCGCCCTTGATCTGCGGGACGACGGAGAACGTGCCGTCGCGCTGGATGTTGCCGTGCACGCGGTCGTTGATGAACTTCGCGTCGTTCTCCTGGACGGCGTCCTTGCCCCAGATCATCCGCAGCAGCGACGTCAGGCCCATCTTGGACTTGGCGTCCTCCGCACCCCCGGGGGCCAGCGCCGCGAACACCGCCGAGGGGCTGAGCAGCCCGCGCTCGCGGATGGCGGCCATCAGCTCGGGCTTGGCCATCGGGATGCCGGGGACGTACCAGCTGGCGGCGGGGTCCTCGACGACGTCGCCGTCGGCGGCCCACTCCACGACCTGCTTGACCAGGCCCTTGCACGAGCCGCAGCCCTTGCCCGCGCGGGTCTTGTCCATGACCGCCCCGACGCTGCCGCAGCCACCGGCGACCGCCTCGCAGATCGCGCCCTTGGTGACGCCGTTGCAGTTGCAGACCTGGGAGTCGTGCGGCAGCTCGGCCACGCCCACCTCCGCGGCGCCGTCGGAGAGGTCGACCAGCAGCTTGATCCGCTCCTCCGGCAGCGGGGTGCCGCGGTCGAAGGCCTGGGTCAGGTAGGCGACCTTGCGGGTGTCACCAAGCAGGGTGGCGCCGATGAGCTTGTCGTCCCGGACGACGACGCTCAGGTGCACGCCCCGCTTCGGCTCGGAGATCACCAAGAACTCGTCGCTGTCCCGCTCGGGCCTGCTGATGCCCATGGTGGCCACGTCGACGCCGGCGACCTTGAGCTTCGTCGCCGTCCGGGAGCCGTGGTACTCCGCGTCCGGGTCGGTGCCGGTGAGCAGATCGGCGAGCACCCGGGCCTGCTCCCAGACCGGGGCGACCAGGCCGTAGAGCTCGCCGCGGTGCTGGGCGCACTCCCCCACCGCGTAGACGTCGGGGTCGTCGGTGCGCAGCTGGTCGTCGACGACGACGCCGCGCTCGACCTCGATGCCGCTCATCAGGGCGACCTCGGTGACCGGCCGGATGCCGGCGGCGAGGACGAGCATGTCGGCGTCGATCGCCCGGCCGTCGGCCAGGACGACGCCGCGCACCCGGTCGGGGCCGATGACCTCGGTGGTGCGGGTGGCCAGGTGGACGACGATGCCCAGCGCCTCCACGCTCTTCGCCAGGATCGCCCCGGCCTCCGCGCCGAGCTGCTGGTTCATCAGGTGGGTGCCCGCGTGCACGACCTCGACGGCCAGCCCGTGGCCCTGCAGCGCGCGGGCGGCCTCCAGGCCCAGCAGCCCACCGCCGACGACGACGGCCTTGTCGTGCTCGGCGGCCGCGGCCAGCATCGCGCGGGTGTCGTCGATGGTGCGGAAGCCGAAGACGCCGGGGATGAGCTGCTCCTCGGCCTGGTAGAGCCCGGTCATCGGCGGGACGAAGGAGCGGCTGCCGGTGGCGATGACCAGCTGGTCGTAGGGCGCCGTCGTCCCGTCGGCGGCGTGCACGACCTTGGCGTGGGTGTCGATCCGCACCACCCGGACCCCGGCCCGCAGGACGACGCCGTTGTCGGCGTACCAGTCGTGGCTGTTGAGGACGATGTCGTCCTCGTGCTCCTCGCCGGCCAGCACGTGGCTGAGCATGATCCGGTTGTAGTTGCCGTGCGGCTCCTCGCCGAACACGGTGATCGCGAACTGGTCGCCGCCGCCGCGCTCGAGCACCTCCTCGACCACCCGGGCCCCGGCCATGCCGTTGCCGATGACGACCAGGCGCTGGCGGGTGTCGATCCCGTCGGCCTCGTCCATCGCGAAGTGCAGCGTGCTCACGCCTTCGGGGCGCCCGCCGAGGACAGCTGTCATCAGACCTCCACCAGTCCCAGGTCGACCACGATCTCGCCGGTGACGCCCAGCGGCGCCGCGGCGTGCAGCTCGACGACGGTGCCGCCGTCGAGGTCCTCGACCACGCGCAGCGGCACGTGGCAGTCGCCCTTAGCTCCGATCGGGAACCAGCGCATCGGCTCGCCGTCGCGCACCAGGAGCAGGTAGACCAGCTCGTCGGTGGAGTTGCCGCCGCGGAAGTACAGCGCCTGCGCCGTCCTCCCCTCCGGCACCTGGTAGCGCAACGCCGGGTCGACCGGGCCGGGCTTGCCCAGCCCCTCGCCGGTGATCGGGTAGACGCCGGACAGGAAGCGCGGGGTGCTCTTCACGCTGGTGGTCCTCCTCCGTGACGGGGCGTGCGGGGTGTGGGCCGTGGGTGGGGTGTGGGCGAGGGGCTGCGGCTGGGCGGCCGGCTCGGGGGCCGGGATGCGCTCCTCGGCCACCCCGACGCGGGTGACGGCGACCGCGCAGACCTTGAAGGCCGGCATCCGACTGGTCGGGTCGAGGGCGGGGTCGGTGAGCGCGTTGGCGCTGGCGCCGCCGCCCCAGTGGAACGGGACGAAGACGACGTCGGGCCGGATGGTGTCGGTGACCTGGGCGTGGAAGCGGGCGCGGCCGCGGCGGGTGGCCAGCTCGACCGCGTCGCCCTGCGCGATGCCGAGCGTCCGGGCCAGGTCGGGGTGCAGCTCGGCGCGCGGCGTCGGGGCGATGAGCTGCAGGCTCCTGCTTCGGCGGGTCTGGGTGCCCGACTGGTACTGGGCGAGCACCCGGCCGGTGGTGAGCACGTACGGGTACTGCGCGTCGGGCCGCTCGTGGGCGTCGACGTGCTCGACGCGGTGGAAGCGCGCCCGCCCGTCGGGGGTGGCGAACCGCTCGGTGAACAGCCGCGGCGTGCCCGGGTGCTCGGGGGCTCCGGCCGGCGTCTGCGGACACGGCCAGAAGACGCCGTCCTCGGCGTCGATGCGGTCGTAGCTGATGCCGGAGTAGTCGGCGGCCCCGCCGGCGCTGGCCCGGCCGAGCTCGGCGAACACGGTCCCGGCGTCCCCGCTGAACCCGGCGGCCCCCAGCCGACCGGCCAGCTCGGCCAGGGACTGGAGGTCGTCGCGGACGCCGTCGGGGGCGCTCATCGCCTGGCGGCGGCGGACCACCCGGCCCTCGAGGTTGGTCATCGTGCCCTCTTCCTCCGCCCACATGGCGGACGGGAGGACGACGTCGGCGAGCTCGGCGGTCTCGGAGAGGAAGAAGTCGCTGACGGCGAGGAAGTCCAGGTTCCCGAGCCGGCTGATGACGCGGCGGGCGTCGGGCGCGGAGACGGCGATGTTGGAGGCGAGCACCAGCATCGTGCGCACGCCGCCGTCGGTGCCCAGCGCGTCGAGCATCTCGAAGGCGCTGCGGCCGGGGCCGGGGATCGACTCGGGGTCCACGCCCCAGACGGCGGCGACGTGGGCGCGGGCGGCCGGGTCGGTGATCTTCCGGTAGCCGGGCAGCTGGTCGGCCTTCTGCCCGTGCTCGCGACCGCCCTGCCCGTTGCCCTGGCCGGTGACGGTGCCCCAGCCGCTGCCCTCGCGGCCGGGCAGGCCGAGGGCCAGCGCGAGGTTGATCCAGGCCAGCGCGGTGTCGGTGCCGCTGCGGTGCTGCTCGGCCCCGCGGGCGGACAGGATGATCGCCCGCTTGCCGCGAGCCAGGGCGAAGACGGTGCGGCGCTGCTGGGCGACCGGCACGCCGGTGAGCCGCTCGACCCGGTCGGGCCAGTACCCGGCGACCCCGGCCCGGACGTCGTCGAAGCCGGTGGTGCGTGCGGCGATGTACGCCTCGTCGACCAGCCCCTCGGCCAGCGCGATGTGCAGCAGCCCGTTGGCCAGCGCCAGGTCGGTGCCCGGCAGCGGCTGCAGGTGCAGGCTCGCGTTCTTCGCGGTGTTGGTGCGGCGGGGGTCCACGACGATCAGCTCGGCGCCACGCGCCCGGCCGGCGTCGAAGTACTGCATGGCCGGGGGCATGGTGTCGGCCGGGTTGCTGCCGACCAGCACGACCACGTCGGCCTCGGCGACGTCGGCCAGCGGGAAGGGCATCCCGCGGTCGAGGCCGAGCGCCTTGATCGCGGCGCCCGCTGCGGAGGACATGCAGAACCGGCCGTTGTAGTCGATGGCGCTGGTGCGCAGCGCGACCCGGGCGAACTTGCCGAACTGGTAGGCCTGCTCGTTGGTCAGCCCACCGCCGCCGAAGCAGCCCACGGCGTCCCGGCCGTGCCGGTCCTGGGTGGTGCGGACGGCGGTGACGATGCGGTCGAGGGCGTCGTCCCAGGTGCTCTCCACCAGCGGGCTGGTGCGGTCGCCGGGGACGGCGCGGACCAGCGGGCGGGTGAGCCGTTCGGGGTGGTCGAGGAGCTCGGGGGCCGACCAGCCCTTGGAGCACAGGCCGCCGCGGTTGACCGGGAAGTCCGCGGGCACCAACGTCGCCGGGCGGTCGCCGGCGGTCATCGTGACGCCGCACTGGAGCGAGCAGTACGGGCAGTGGGTGGCGGTGGTGCGCGTACCGGTCGCCGGGTGCGGCAGCGAGACGGCGGTGGACACGAACCGAGACTGCGGTGGCGCGGTTTCCCCGCCGATGCGCCCGCGTCAAGGTCGCGTTCCGTCGGCCTCACACCGAGCCGGTGGTGGCGGTGCGGCCACCGGGCACGTCGTGCTGCCATCCTCGGCCCGTGTTCGACCTGAGCGTGCCGACCACCCGCGATGAACGGCGTTGGGTCCGCCGGACCTGGGCGGCATACCCGTACGCGCTGCGACGTGAGGTGGTGCGCGTTGCGAAGCTCGGCCACCGGCACCCACACGAGCCGGCCGCCTGGGCGGCGGTCGTCTACGCGGCCGCGGTGCTGCGCCCCACGGGTCCGCACTGGTGGCAGAGCCAGCGGGGCGCCCGCTGGGCGTTCCCGCTGGTGCTGGCCGCAGCGGTGCTCCTGGCCGGTGAGGCCGTCTGGTTCATCGCCTCACCGGGACCGTCGACGTTGCTCGACTGGGCCGTGCTCGCGCTCGCCGTGCTGATCGGCCTGTGGGCGGTCTTCGTGCTGGACCTGCGTCGGGAGTGCCGCCTGCTGCTGGCCCCGTTCACCACGACGGTGGGGCCGCCGCGCTGACTGCTCAGCCGGGCAGCTGCCGCCGCAGGGACGCCGGGGCGCGCCGCGACCAGGCCGCGTGCAGCAGCTCGTCGAGCAGGTCGGGGTCGACGACGGTCAGCTCGACGCACACACCGGGGGTGGTCATGCCCCAGGTGAGCAGCGTGACGCCGGGCTGTGCCGCGACCGCCTGGGCCAGCTCCTCGCCGACCAGCACGTTCAGCACGCCGTCCGAGGGCACGGTGGCCAGCACCGTGCCAGCACCGACCCGGAACGAGCGCCGTCCGTGGTGGTCGGCCTCGGTCACCCCGGGCAGGGCGAGCACCGCGGCGACGGCCCGGTCGAGGTCCACAACCGCACGGTAAGGCCGCGCGGCCGTCAGCGGTCGGTCCCGCCCCGGCCGGTCCGAGTGAGCCGCGCGTTGTGCCGCCGGATGACCAGCGCACAGGCGACCACGCCGACGGCGACCGCCGAGCCAGGGACCGCAGCCGCGGCCAGGACGCCCTCGGTGGCCATCCCCACCACCGTCATCAGCAAGCCCGAGCCGACGACGCCGGCCACGGCCGCCCACGGCCCCCCGCCCTCGAACGCCCTCGCCGCGGTGAGCCGTCTTGCGGGCTCCGAGCGGAGCAGCGGCACGATGAACGCGCCGACGAAGAGGAGCAGACCGGCGACGTAGACGAGCCACCAGGTCAGCGTCACGGGCGGAGGCTAGCGACCGGGGCCGCCCGCGTGCCGCCAGAGCGGCCGCGCGGTGACGAGCAGGACCACCGCCAGAGCCGCGATGACCGCGGTACCGACCCGACCGGAAGTCAGGCCCGGGCTCTCGTCGAGCACCAGGTTCGCCCAGGCGTTGGCCGCGGCGTCGGTGACCAGGACGCCCACCGCCAGGACGACGCCGCTCCGCCGAGCGCGGGCGAGCAGGACGGCGGCCAGCGGGTCGAGGACGGTCAGGCCGATGAAGTAGCTCCGCAGCCAGCCCGGCAGGTGCGGGTAGGGCGCGAAGCCGGCGTCCACCAACTGAATCACGTGCACGGCCGTGCCGTACCCGAGCAGGAGCACCGTCGCTGCGGCCACCACCCGAACCCGACGCGGCGCGCCGGTCCACCTGGTCAGCCCGCGCGGCGGCACGGCCGGACCGTACGCACTGCGTCGCTCGGCGGCCAGGTCCTGCGCCGGGCTCGAGCTGGGTCCTGGCTCACGGCTGAGCCGGCGCGGTCGACGGGACCACCACCTCCTCGCTTGTGCTCTGCTCCCTGGGAGGGAGCAGAGCACAAGCGACCAGCACCCGACCTGTGGGCACCCGACCGGACCGCGCACCCACCGGCTGGACGTCCGTGCCGCAGGCCCTGGCGGGGGCGCGGCGGTTGGGCCACGCTCCGGTGCATGGACGAGACGACCGAGCAGCGGCTGGTGCACGTGGCGACGGACCAGTTGCGGGTCCCCTTCTGGGTCGTGCTCGCCGGGGTGGGGGCCGGCGCGGTCTGGGCCCTGGCGGGCGTGCTGGTGGGCTCGTGGCTCACCCGCCGGCGCTGACCCCGCAGTCAGGCCTCAGTCCCAGGAGCCGCGCAGCCGCTTGGTCTGCCCGCGCTCCTTCTTGGCCTTGATCCGGCGCTCCTGCGACCCGCGCGAGGGCTTGGTCTTCCGACGGACCGGCGGCGGCGCGGCGACGGCGGCGCGCAGGACCGCGGCCAGCCGGGCACGGGCGGCCTCCCGGTTGCGCAGCTGCTGCCGGTGCTCGCTCGCCGCGATGGTGAGCAGGCCGTCGACGAGCCGGGGGCCGAGCCGCTCGGTCAGCCGGGCCCGCTGGGTCTCGGTCAGCCCGGCCAGCTCCAGCGGAGCGACCACGAGCTCCACCCGCGAGTCAGCGGTGTTCACGCCCTGCCCGCCGGGCCCGGACGACCGGGAGAACCGCCACGACAGCGCGGACGCCGGGACGACGAGCGACCCGACGACCGGCAGGTCACCGAACGCGTCGTCACCGGCCATGCGCCCATCCTCCCTGGTCACCGTCGGCGTCCACCACCGAGTTCGCGGCCGGGCCGGGGCGGGCCGCGTCACCGGTCCGGGGGACGTCTGCCCACGGCCGGTCACGAGGAGGTCGCCCGGTCGGGTGCACGTCACCCACTCGGCTCGCCGGTGCGGTCACTGCGTGTGACGCTCAGGACGTGACGACCCGGAGCGCGAACCACCTGCAGCTGGTCACCGGCACCGAGTTCGCCGGCAACTCCGTCAGTGCGCAGCCCGACCCCGCGCAGACCGAGGACGACCGGGCCTTCGCCGCCGCCCAGGACGACCGGTTCCGTGACCTGCTGGCCCGCGCCGAGCAGCTGGACGCCGCCACGGCGCCCCGCCCGGTCACCGGCACGCGCGCCGGGCTGGTCGTGCCGCTCATCCTCGGGCTCACCGTCCTGCTGGCCCTGCTCGGCGACCAGCCCTGGCAGCTGCCGCAGCGGGTCGGTGGTGCCGTGGGCGCCGTCCCGCAGTCGCTGGTGACCTTCCTGCTGATCTGCGGCGCGCTGTGCGTCTGGGCCGCCGGCCGCGCGGTGCGCCCGGAGCGCACCTTCGACTCCGCCGGCGCGGTCCGGGTGTGGTGGCTGCTCGTGATCGGCGCGATGGTGGTCTCGCTGACCTCGGCGCTGTCCCTGACCTCCTACGCCGGCACCGGCGAGCGGCCCGGCGGGCTGGCCGTGCGCTGCCTGGTCCCGCTGGTCGCCGCGCTGCTCGCCGGTGCGCTGGCCCACGCCGACGGGCGGGGCGCCCGGATCCGCGCCGCGCTGGGCACCGGGGTGGTCACGGTGCCGATGACCGCGCTCGGGTGGTCGCTGCTGGCCTCCTCCGGCGCCCCGGCCGGCCTCGGCGACGTCCTGGGCATGACACTGCTCTCCGGCGCGGTGCCGCTGGCGCTGGCCGTGGCCTTCGTGGCCGCCGACCACCGGCGGGGCCGCACCCCCCGCTGACGTCACCGGGAGGGCCGCGACCCGGCACCATGGACCGGTGACCAGCCTCGCCGCCGCCCTCGCCGACGGACCCGTCGTGCTCGACGGCGGCCTGTCCACCGAACTGGAGTCCCGGGGGCACGACGTCACGTCGGCGCTGTGGTCGGCCCGGCTGCTGCGCGACGACCCCGGGGCGATCGTCGCCGCGCACGCCGCCTTCGCCGCGGCCGGCGCCCAGGTGGCGACCACGGCCAGCTACCAGGCGACCCTCCCGGGCTTCGCCGCCGCCGGCATCGGCGCCGACGAGGCACGTGCACTGATGGCCCGCTCCGTGGCGCTGGCCCGGGAGGGCGCACCCGAGGGCTGGGTCGCCGGGTCGGTCGGCCCGTACGGGGCGTACCTGGCCGACGGGTCGGAGTACTCCGGGGACTACGTCGACCACGTCCCGGTGGCGGCGCTGCGTGCGTTCCACCGGCCACGGTTGGAGGTGCTCGCCGAGGCCGGCGCCGACGTGCTGGCCTGCGAGACGCTGCCCGCGGCCGCCGAGGTCGAGGCGCTGCTGCACGAGGTCACCGCCCTCGACGTCCCGGTGTGGCTCTCGGTCTCCGCGGTCACCGGACCGGACGGGGCCGTCCGCACCCGCCGGGGCGAGCTCGTCGCCGACGTCCTCGGGATGGCGCGCGGGGTCGCGCAGGTGGTGGCCGTGGGCGTCAACTGCACCGATCCGGCCACGGTGGTCCCGGCCGTCGTGGCGGCGCAGGCGGCCAGCGGGAAGCCGGTCGTGGCCTACCCGAACAGCGGCGAGAGCTGGGACGCCGTCGCCCGCCGCTGGACCGGCACGACCGGGGTCGGGGACGTCCGGGCCTGGGTGACCGCCGGCGCGCGGCTGGTCGGCGGCTGCTGCCGGGTGCGACCGGACGACGTCCGCGCGATCGCCGACGCCGTCCGGTGACCCGGCCCCGCTGCCGCGTCCCGTCACCGGCTCGCGAGTGGTGGGGGGCAGCGGGGTCCTCCCTCAGGCGGGGACCGGGTCCTCGCCCCGCCGGCCGCCGGGCCGGCAGCGCACCAGCCGCCGCGCGGTGAGCCAGCTGCCGCGCAGCGCCCCGTGCCGCTCGACCGCCTCGATCGCATACGCCGAGCAGGTCGGCGTGAAGTGGCAACAGGCACCGCGGCGCGGGCTGACCTCCCGCTGGTAGACCCGCACCGCCGCGATCAGCCGGTCAGCTGTCCGGCCGCCCGGGCTCTCCGATCGGACCCTGCGCAGGGTCGTGGGCGCCACCAGCAGGAGGTCCATCCCGCAGCCGAGGGCCTGGGCCAGACAGCAACCGGTGTTGAGGAAGAACAGGTTGCGCAGGCACGAGTCGTTGCGCCCGTACGCCGGGCCGTACCCGCCGTACCCGGGCGGCGGACCGTAGCCGGGGCCGTACCCGCGGCCGTAGCCGGGACGGCGGAAGCCACGTCGGCGACGCGGCCCCCCGCCGCCCCAGCCCCAGACGAAGACCATCAGAGGATCGGCTTCCCGCCGGTGACCGCGAGGCGGGCACCGGAGATGTAGCTGCCCTCGTCACTGGCCAGCAGGACGTACGCCGGCGCCAGCTCGGCCGGCTGCGCGGCGCGGCCCAGCGGCACCTCGGAGCCGAAGCTGGCCACCTGCTCGGGGGGCATGGTCGCCGGGATGAGCGGGGTCCACACCGGCCCCGGGGCCACGCTGTTGGCCCGGATGCCCTTGTCGCCGTACATCTGCGCCAGGCTGGCGGTGAAGTTGGCGATGCCGGCCTTCGTCATGGCGTAGGGCGCCAGGTTGGGCTTGGGCATGTCGGAGTTCACCGACGAGGAGTTCACGATCGCCGAGCCCGGCCCCATGTGCGGGATGGCGTCCTTGCACAGGATGAACATCGCGGTGAGGTTCGTGGCCACGGTGTGGTCCCACTCGTCGTCGCTGATCTCGTCCAGCGTCTCGTGGCTCATCTGGAACGCGGCGTTGTTGACCAGGATGTCGATCCCGCCGAGCTCCTCGACCGCCTTGGGGATGATCGTCTTGGCGTGCGCCCGGTCGGACAGGTCGCCGGGGACCAGGACGCACCTGCGGCCGGCCTGCTCGACGTACTTCGCGGTGTCCTGCGCGTCCTCGTGCTCGTTGAGGTAGGAGATGAGCACGTCGGCGCCCTCGCGGGCGAAGGCGATCGCGACGGCGCGGCCGATGCCGCTGTCACCGCCGGTGATGACGGCCCGCTTGCCGGTGAGCTTCCCCGAGCCGACGTAGCTCTCCTCGCCGTGGTCGGGCGTGGGGGTCATCTCGGCGAGGACGCCGGGCGGGGTCTGCTGCTGCTCGGGCTGGGACTCGGGGCGCGGTGACGACATGGTGGTCCTCCTGCGGTTCACGGACGGCGGCACTCCCGCGCTCTGCTCACGCGGCCGGCTGATCCTGCGGCCGGCCCGGTACCGCGTCGTGTCCCGCCTACCCGAGCCCGGACTCGGCGAACCCGCGCACGCGCCGGCGGGTGCCCGCACCGTCGACGTGACCCCGGACCGCCAGCGACCCGGGAGGTGGCGAGGAGGCACGTGTCGCGCGCCTCGCCTCCTCCCGGGTCGCCGGTCGGTCTCCTGCTCGCCCCACCGGCAGCCGGTGGGACGTCGTCGTTCAGGCCGCGCGGGACGCGGCCACGCGCGCAGTGCTGCGCATCGGGACGACGGCACCGACGGGCTGCTCCCAGCGCATCTCGAGACGACGCCGTCCGGCACCGTCGACGACGGCCACCCAGTGCAGCTCCGGGCACAGGTTCTCACGCATGACATCCACCTCTCGTTAACCTTCCGTTCACCTAATGTCCCACTGTTCGCCTCTTCATGCACGCAGCGACCCACCGAGACCGGTTCGTGACCCGAACGGGTGACCCGGCTGGGCCCGGCCCGGCGCGGGAACGTCTGCGGCATCGGGCACGCTGATGGGCACGATGACGCTCTCCCCCGCCGGTACCGACTCGACCCCGGCCGACTCCCCCGCCTCCGCGCTGCCCTCGTCCGGCGCGGTTCCGCTGATCGCCGACCCTGACGACCTGTCCGACCTGCTGGCCCTGGGCAGCGACCCGGACGCCGTCTTCGCCCGGTTCGCCGAGTGGGCCGAGGCCTCGGGCACGGTGCTCTACCCGGCGCAGGAGGAGGCGCTGATCGAGCTGGTCAGCGGGGCGAACGTCGTCCTCGCCACCCCGACCGGCTCGGGCAAGTCACTGGTGGCCACCGGCGCGCAGTACGCGGCGCTGGCGACCGACCGGGTCAGCTTCTACACCGCACCGATCAAGGCGCTGGTCAGCGAGAAGTTCTTCGCCCTGTGCGGGGTCTTCGGCGCGGCCAACGTCGGCATGCTCACCGGTGACGCCAGCGTCAACGCCGACGCCCCGATCATCGCCTGCACCGCCGAGGTGCTGGCCAACATCGCGCTGCGCGAGGGCCCGGACGCCGACATCGGCCTGGTCGTGATGGACGAGTTCCACTTCTACGGCGACCCCGACCGCGGCTGGGCCTGGCAGGTGCCCCTGATCGAGCTGCCCAACGCCCAGTTCCTCTTGATGAGCGCCACGCTCGGCGACGTCACCACGCTGCGCGAGGACCTCACCCGGCGCACCGGCCGGCCCACCGCGCTGGTCGCCAACGCCGAGCGCCCGGTGCCGCTGTCGCACTACTACGCGACCACCCCGATGCACGAGACGATCGACGAACTGCTGTCGACGAAGCAGGCGCCGGTCTACGTCGTCCACTTCACGCAGGCCTCCGCACTGGAGCGCGCGCAGGCGCTGATGAGCGTCAACGTCTCCACCAAGGAGGAGAAGGCCGCGATCGCCGACATGATCGGCGGCTTCCGGTTCTCCTCGGCGTTCGGGACGACGCTGTCGCGACTGGTGCGCCACGGCATCGGCGTGCACCACGCCGGCATGCTGCCGAAGTACCGGCGGCTGATCGAGCAGCTGGCCCAGGCCGGGCTGCTCAAGGTCATCTGCGGCACCGACACCCTGGGCGTGGGCATCAACGTGCCGATCCGCACCGTGGTGTTCTCCGCGCTCAGCAAGTACGACGGCACCCGCACCCGGCTGCTCAACGCCCGCGAGTTCCACCAGATCGCCGGCCGCGCCGGGCGCGCGGGCTACGACACCGCCGGCACCGTCGTCGTCCAGGCGCCCGAGCACGAGGTGGAGAACCTCAAGCAGTTCGCCAAGGTCGCCGACGACCCGAAGAAGCGCCGCAAGCTGGTGCGCCGCAAGGCCCCCGAGGGCATGGTGCCGTGGAGCGAGGCCACCCAGCAGCGGCTGATCAACGCCGACCCCGAGCCGCTGACCAGCCACTTCAAGGTGTCCACCGGGATGCTGCTCAACGTGCTGGCCCGCCCCGGCGACCCGTTCGCGGCGATGCGGCACCTGCTCACCGACAACCACGAGCCCCGCTCCCGGCAGCGCAAGCACATCCGGGAGGCGATCGGCATCGCCCGCGGCCTGCTGCAGGCCGGCGTCATCGAGCGGCTCGCCGTCCCCGAGCCCGACGGCCGCCGCTACCGGCTCACGGTGAGCCTGCCGCCGGACTTCGCGCTCAACCAGCCGTTGTCGACCTTCGCGCTGGCCGCGATCGGGCTGCTGGACCCGGGCCCGGACGAGAACGGCGTCGACACCTACGCCCTGGACGTCGTCTCGGTCATCGAGGCCACGCTGGACGACCCGCGGCAGATCATCGCCGCCCAGCTGAACAAGGCCAAGGGCGCCGCGGTCGCGCAGATGAAGGCCGAGGGCATCGAGTACGACGAGCGCATGGAGCTGCTGGAGGAGATCACCTACCCCAAGCCGCTGGAGGAGCTGCTCGAGTACGCGTTCGAGACCTACCGGACCTCCAACCCGTGGGTCGCCGACGCTCAGCTCTCACCCAAGTCCGTGGTGCGGGACATGTGGGAGCAGGCGATGACCTTCCGCGAGCTGGTGAACACCTACCAGCTCACCCGCTCCGAGGGCGCGGTGCTGCGGTACCTGTCGGATGCGTTCAAGGCGCTGCGCTCCGGTGTCCCGGCCGACGCCCGCACCGAGGAGGTCACCGACATCGTCGAGTGGCTCGGCGAGCTGGTGCGCCAGGTCGACTCCTCGCTGCTGGACGAGTGGGAGGAGCTGACCAACCCCTCCGGTCCGCTCGACGCCCCGGTGTCGGTGCCGGCCCGGCCGCGCCCGCTCACCGGCAACGAGCGCGCGTTCACCGCGATGGTGCGCAACGCGCTGTTCCGCCGCGTCGACCTCATCGCCCGCCGCCGCTGGTACGACCTCGGCCAGCTCGACGCCGCCTCCGGCTGGGACGCCGACCGGTGGGGTGAGGTCGTGCAGGCCTACTTCGCCGAGCACGGCGAGCTCAACACCGGCGGCGACGCCCGCGGCCCCGCGCTGCTCATCGTCGACAAGTCCGACCCGCGGCTGTGGCAGGTGCGGCAGGTCCTCGACGACCCGGCCGGCGACCACGACTGGGGCGTCGACGCCGAGATCGACCTGGACGCCTCCGACGAGGAGGGCGTGCTGGTGATGCGCCTCGTGGACGCCGGCCGCAAGGACTGATGAAGGACCCCGTCCTCCTCATCCCTCGCAAGCTCGGGACGAGCCTCTGGACGGGGCCGAACGGCGGAACGTCGGGCCGGGCGGCGGGGGCACCTCGAGCCCGGTGGCCCGGCGACGACGCAGCTCGAGTGCCAGGCTCTGCTCGCCGCGGGCCATCGCCCAGCGGTGGTTGGCGGCGAACGCCGGGCGCAGCAGCCAGCTCAGCCGGGCGAGCAGCGGCTTGGCCGCCGCAACCGACCAGTCGTAGGTGACCACCACCTCCGGCCCGTCGGGCACGAACGTCCAGCGGCCCGAGCCGACCAGGTCACCGGTCGCGGACAGCGCGAAGCCGGTGTCGGTCATCGTCTCGGTGATCGTCAGCGTCCAGCGCAGCGTGTAGGGCAGCCAGCCGGTGGTGGACAGCTGCACGCTGCGACCCACGCCGTCCGGCCCGCCGTCGGCGACCGGCACGACGGCGAGGTACACCGAGGGCCACCAACGGGTGAGCGAGTCCGGGTCGCTGAGCACCGCCTGCACCTCGGCCACGGTGCCGGCCACCCGCCAGGTGCTGCGGAACCGGTAGGACGGCGCGGGACGGGACACCACCCGAGCCTGCTCACCCCGGCCGCGGATGTCCACGCGGGGGCCCGGACGGGACCTGGAGCCCACGGAAGTGCCCCGACGGGGTGATCAAGACGAGATCGTCCGATGACGATGGACGTGGCATGAGGACCGACGTCGCGACCACGACGTCCCCTCCGCCAGCCCGAGGACGGTCCACCGTGATGAGCTCCCCCCGCGTCGAGACGGTGCTGCGCGCCGCCCTGCAGCGCGTGCACCCGCCCACCGAGCTGGTCGAGCACACCCGCTGGCTGTTCTGCCTGGCCAGCATCGCCGCCGTCGGGCTCACCAGCCTGACCGTGCTGTCCGGTGGCGTCACCGGCTGGTCGTTCGCGCTGGCCGCGGTCGCGGCGGCCACCTTCGTGGCGTCCTGGCTGCACCGCTACCGACGTCGCCGGGCGCCGCTGGTCGCCGACCTGGCCGACCTGCTGGCGCTGGCGGTGTTCGCCGCGGCCTGCCCCCGGCCGGTGCTCGCCCTGGGCGTCGCCTTCCCCGCCGTCTGGTACCGGGCCGTCTACGGCGACACCGGCCGCATCGTCGGCTACGGCGTGGGCGTCTGCCTCGCCCTCGTGGGCGGTCTGGAGCTGTGGTCGGCCGTCCCCGGGCACGGCGCGCAGCTGGCGGTGGCCGCCGTCGTGGGCAACCTGCCGGTGCTGCTGCTGACCGTCTTCGTCGTCCGGCACCTGGCCGTGGGGCTGTTCGAGCGGGAGCACACCCAGGCCCGCGACACCGCCCTGGCCGCCCTCGGCGGGCAGCTGCTCGGCGTCACCGACCGGACGGCGATCCTGCGGACGGCGTGGGCCACCGCCGAGGCCGTCTGCGCGGCGACCCCCGGACTGCGCACCGCGGTGCTGGCCCGCGAGGGCGACCTGCTGCGGGTGCACGGCGCGGCCGGTGAGTTCCTCCGCCCGCCCACGACGCTGCCCGGCGACCTGCTGTCCGACGACGAACCGGGTCCCCAGCGGGTCGTGCCGCCCACCGCGCTCGTGCTCAGCTCGGGTGTCCGCGGCGAGTGGCTGGGCCTGCCGATGCCGGACTCCCCCGGCGGCTACATGCTCCTCGGCGGCCACCCCACGGTGCCCCGCGACGCGGTGCTCGCCGTCCAGTCGATGCTCAACCAGGTCGCCCTCGCCCTGCGCACCAGCAGCGCCCACCGCGAGCTGCGCGCCCAGGCGCTGACCGACCGGCTCACCGGCCTGGCCAACCGCACGGCCTTCTCCACCGCGGTGGACGCCGCACTGGCCGACCCGGACTCCGAGGCCTGGGTGCTCTTCCTCGACCTCGACGACTTCAAGGTCGTCAACGACACCCTCGGCCACCTGGCCGGCGACCGGCTGCTGGCCCATCTGGGCTGCGAGCTGACCGGGACGCTGCGCGCCGAGGACCTGTGCGCCCGGCTGGGCGGCGACGAGTTCGCCGTGCTGCTCCGTGGCGCCGGCGAGGCCGAGGCCCGCCGGATCGGCCAGCGCATCGTGGAGACGATCTCCACCCCCGTCCAGCTCGGCGAGGGCCTGGCCCGGATCGGCGCCAGCGTCGGCGCGACCCGGGTGCTGCCCGGCTCCACCGAGACGCTGGTCGTGCACCAGGCCGACGTGGCCATGTACGCGGCCAAGTCCGCGGGCAAGAACCGCGTGCAGTTCTTCGACCCGGCGATGCTCCAGCTGGACGACGCCGTCGAGGCCGAGGCCGAGCTGCGCGCCGCGGTGGACGGCGGCGAGCTCGTGCTGGCCTACCAGCCGGTGGTCGCGGCCGGCGACGGGCGCTGCACCGCGGTCGAGGCGCTCGTCCGCTGGGCGCACCCCTTCCGCGGGCTGCTGGGCCCCGACCAGTTCCTGGCGCTGGCCGAGGAGACCGGCGCGATCGTGCCGCTGGGCGAGTTCGTGGTCCGCCGGGCCTGCGCCGACGCCGCCCGGTGGGCGCAGGAGGGCCACCCGGTCGCCGTCCACGTCAACGCCTCCCCCACCCAGCTGGCGCACCCGCGGTTCGTCGAGCTGGTGCGCGAGTCGCTGGCCGCCGCCGACCTGGACCCCGGGCAGCTGGTCGTCGAGGTGACCGAGACGACGGTGCTGGACTCCCCCGTGGTCGCGGCGACGCTGGACGCGCTGGTGGCCCTCGGCGTGGTCATCGCGCTCGACGACTTCGGCACCGGCTACTCGGCGCTGACCACGCTGCGCAGCCTGCCGATCGGCATCGTCAAGATCGACCGCTCCTTCGTCGCGGGGGTGCTCACCCAGGCCGCCGACCAGGCCGTGGTCGAGGCGATCGTGCAGATGGCGCACCGGCTGGGACTGGAGACCGTCGCCGAGGGCGTGGAGTCGGTCGAGCAGCAGGACGTCCTCGAACGCGTCGGCATCGGCTCGCTGCAGGGCTACCTGTACCTCCCGCCGGCGCCGGCCGAGGCGTTCAGCGCCTGGCTGGCCGACAACCGGCGCCGCTCCTCGACCGGTGAGCTCACCCCCGCCTGACCGGGGGGCACCGGGGGCTGTGACACGCTCGCGGCGATGTGGGCATGACGGTGGAGGAGATGGTCGCGGTCGCCGCCGCGGGGCTGGCGGCGGGCAGCATCAACGCCGTCGTCGGCTCCGGGACCCTGGTGACCTTCCCGGTGCTGCTGGCCGTCGGGCTGCCGCCGGTGACGGCCACGATCTCCAACTCACTCGGCCTGGTGCCCGGCAACCTCACCGGCGCGATCGGCTACCGGCGCGAGCTGGCCGGGCAGCGCGGGCTGCTGCTGCGACTGCTGCCGGCCTCGGTGCTCGGCGCGCTGACCGGGGCGTTCCTGCTGCTGCATCTGCCCGCGTCGGCGTTCGAGGCGGTCGTGCCGGGCCTGGTCGGGCTCGCCGTGGTGCTGGTCGCCGTCCAGCCGTGGCTGCAGCGCCGGCTGCGCACCCGCCCGGGCGGCGGGCCCGGCGACGTCCGGGGCGCGCGGCTGGCCGGGCTGGTCGCCGGCGCGTACGCCACCGGCACCTACGGCGGGTACTTCGCCGCCAGCCAGGGCGTGCTGCAGATCGGCATCTTCGGGCTACTGCTGCGCGAGCCACTGCAGCGGCTCAACGCGATCAAGAACGTGCTCACCCTGGGCGTCAACGCCGTCGCCGCCCTGGCCTACGTCGTGGTGGCCACCGACCGGATCGACTGGCGCGCGGCCGGGCTGGTCGCCGGCGGCTCACTCGTCGGCGGGCACCTGGGCTCGACCTACGGCCGGCGGCTGCCCGCCCCGGTGCTGCGGACGGCGATCGTCGTCCTGGGCCTGGTGGCGATCGGGGTGCTGGTCAGCCGGTGAGCGTGCTCGAGTTCGCCCTCCTCGTCCTGGCCGGGACCGGCGCCGGCCTGACCGGCAGCATCGCCGGGCTGGCCTCGCTGATCAGCTACCCGGCGCTGCTGGCCACCGGCCTGTCCCCCGTGTCGGCGAACGTGACCAACACCGTCGCCCTGGTGGCCAACGGGGTCGGCTCGGTCAGCGCCTCGGGCCCCGAGCTCGCCGGTCAGCGGAGCAGGCTGCTGCGGCTGGGCGCCGCCGGGCTGGCCGGCGGGGCGGTCGGCGCGGTCCTGCTGCTGCTCACCCCGTCGGCGGCGTTCGAGAAGGCCGTGCCCGTGCTGATCGCGGTGGCCTCGGCGGCGATCCTGGTGCAGCGCCCGGCCCGGGAGCTGGCGGCGCAGGGGGCGGCCGAACAGGCCGCCCACCCGCACCGCGACCACTGGGGCGTCGTCCTGGGCACCTTCGCCATCTCGATCTACGGCGGCTACTTCGGTGCGGCCGCCGGGGTGCTGATGCTGGCCACGTTCCTGCTGGTCCTGGGGGTCGGCGTGCCGCAGGGCAACGCGCTGAAGAACGTCGTCCTCGGCCTGGCCAACTCGGTGGCCGCGATCGGCTACGCCGTCTTCGCCGACGTGGCCTGGCTGGCGGCGCTGCCGCTGGCGATCGGCTTCCTGATCGGGGGGCGGCTGGGCCCACGGGTGGCCCGGCGGGTGCCGCAGGTGCTGCTGCGCCGGGTCATCGCGGTGGCCGGACTGGGCCTCGCGGTGCACCTGGGCCTCGACGCGTTCGGCTGACCGGGCAGAGTGGTACCCGGCCCGGTCGCACCACCGGCCGGGCCCGGCGTCCGCACGGGCGCCCCGACGACGGAGGAACGACATGATCGTGCCGGGTCCGGCAGCGCAGCGCTTCGTGGCGGAGCTCGACCAGCTCCCGCCGCCGGAGCTGCGCGGCCCCGAGATGCTCGCCGTCCGGCTGTCGCGGGCGGCGGTCGCCGCGCTGCCGGTGGACGGTGCCGGGCTGAGCATCCACGACATGGAGGGGCACCGGACGCCGATCGGCGCCAGCGACCCGGTCGCGTCCCAGGCCGAGCGGCTGCAGTTCACCCACGGCGACGGCCCCGCGCTGCGGGCGCACGACGACGGTGTGGCGATCGCCTTCGACGAGGCGGCCATCGCCCGCAACTGGCCCGAGCTGCACGAGTCGATGATCGGTCAGACCGACCTGCACGCGGTGCTGTCGGTGCCGCTGCTGCCGCCGCTGGGGCCGCTGGTGGTCCTGGACCTCTACGTGCGCGACGCCGACGCGCTGCCGGCCACCGACCGCGAGGACGTGGCGGACGTGACGATCGCGATGACCCGCGCGATGGTCGCCGCCGCACTGGGGGCCCCGGTGCAGGAGGGCCGGCGCGGCTGGTGGGACGGCCCGGACGCACTGCGCCGGGCCCGCGTGTGGCAGGCCACCGGCATGGTCAACGTCGGCTTCGACCTCGACACCGCCGACGCCCTCGCCGTGCTCAAGGCCCACGCCTTCGCCACCGGCCGCGTGGTGGACGACGTCGCCGACGACCTGGTCGCCGGTCGGATGGGCCTGGACGAGCTGTCCGTCCCCCGCCGGCACTGACCCGGCCCCCGGCCGGCGCCGTGGCGCCGGCCGGGTCGCTGGGTCAGCTGCCGCTGGTGACGTAGGCGCTGAGCAGCAGCGAGAACGCGCTGGCGGTGATCAGCAACCGCGCCGGGGTGAGCCCGTTGAGCAGACCGGCGATCATCCCGGCGTTGGCCGACCGGGCCTCGACGGCCTGGGTGCCGCGGCGCAGCAGCCGCACCTCGTCGGCCAGCAGCGTGCCGCCGGCACCGAGCAGGGCGAGCCCGAGGACGACGAACACCAGCGCCATCCGCTGGTCGAACGTGTTAGCCGACGAGGCCAGGAACGCCACCACGACCAGCCCGAGCAGCAGCCCGATCGCGGCACCGGCGACCGGCGCCCAGGGGCCCATCCGGATCATCTGGTCCGGCCGTGGCATCCGCGGGCGCGGCCGGGAGCGGGCCTCCACCGGCGTGGTCGGCTGGTGTCCCGGCGCCGGCTCGCCCACCGGCGGCTGCCCGAGCGCCGGGACCGGCTGCGAGTCGGTGGCCGCCGGGGCCGGGGCGTCGTGCTGCCGCGGCCCGACCATCGGCACGCCGGGCTGGGTCAGGTGCTCCGTCCCCGGCTCGGCCGCCACCGGCTGCGGCACCGGCTGGGCCACCGGTTGCACCACCGTCTGGGCCTCGGTCCGCTGGCCGGGGACCACGGCGGTCGCCCCGGTCTCCGGTCGTCCTTGGTCGACCCGTCCGGCCGCCACCACGTCCTGCTCGTCACTCATGTCTGTGATCACCTCGGGTCAGACGCTAGGTGGGCCCTCCGACACCACCGGGAGGTGGGCGGGTGTGGCGTGCGGGGCGGGTGTGACCCCGGCGCGGAGTCACCCTCCGTGGTCCGCCGGGGTCGCACCGTCAGAGCCGGGGCGCGCCATCGACCCGAGCGCACGGTCAGAGCAGCCGGCGGCTGTCCTCGGCGACCACCCGCAGCCAGCGGTACCCGTAGCCCTCCAGCGTCAGCTCGACCGAGCCGTCGTCGGCCAGCGGGGTGCTGCCCACGGTGAGCAGGTCCTCCAGGCGGTGGGTGGCGCCGCAGTCGGCCAGCACCAGCGGCACGGTGCGCGGCTCGGGCCCGAGGTTGTGCAGCGCGACCAGGGTGCCGTCGTCCCAGGTGGTCAGGTGCGCCAGCACCTCCGGGTGCGGCTGCCCGAGCACCTCGAAGGTGCCCCAGCCCAGCTCCGGGCACTCCCGGTAGCGGCGGACCAGCAGCTTCATGAACGACAGCAGCGAGTCCGGGTCGCGGCGCTGGTCGGCGACGTTGACGAACTCCGGGGCGAAGCCGCCCTCCACCACCGGCCCGGGGAGCTTCCCCGGTGCGGCGGTGGAGAACCCGCCGTTGCGGCCGGCGGTCCACTGCATCGGCGTGCGCACCGCCATCCGGCCGTCGGCGGCGAGGTTCTCCCCCATGCCGACCTCCTCGCCGTAGAACAGCACCGGCGTGCCGGGCAGTGAGAACATCAGGCTGTAGACCATCCGCACCCGCCGCGGGTCGCCGGCCAGCATCGGCGGCAGCCGGCGGGTGAGGCCGCGGTCGTAGACCTGCATCTCGGGGTCGGGACCGAAGGCGGCGAACACCTCGGCGCGCTCGTCGTCGGAGAGCTTGTCCAGGGTGAGCTCGTCGTGGTTGCGCACGAACATGCCCCACTGGTTGTCCGGCGACGTCGCCGGACGGGCCATCAGGGCGTCGACCAGCGGGGCGACGTCGGACCGGGCCAGCGACAGGTACATGGCCTGCATGGCGATGAAGTCGAACTGCATGGTCAGCTCGTCCCCGTCGGTGCCGCCGAAGAACTGCGCCTGCTGGTCGTGCGGCAGGTTCACCTCACCGAGCAGCACGCCGTCGCCGGACCGGCGGTCGACCAGCGCGCGCAGCGCCCGCAGGTACTCGTGCGGGTCGGGGAACCGCTCGGCCTCGGCCGGGTCGATCCCCTCGGTCTCCAGCAGGAACGGGACGGCGTCCACCCGGAAGCCGTCCAGGCCCAGCTGCAGCCAGAAGCCGATGACCTTGGCGATCTCGTCGCGGACCAGCGGGTTGGCGACGTTGAGGTCGGGCTGGGACTTGTAGAACTTGTGCAGGTACCACTCCCCCGTCTTCTCCTCCAGCTCCCAGATGCTGTCCTCCTGGTCGGGGAAGACGACCTGCGCGGAGGTGTCCGGCGGCGGGTCGGACCGCCAGACGTACCAGTCGCGGAAGGGCGAGTCCTTGGACCTCCGCGCGGCCTGGAACCAGGGGTGCTTCTCGCTGGTGTGGTTGACCACCAGGTCGGCGATGACCCGCATGCCGCGGTCCTTCGCCGTGCGGATCACCTCGACCAGGTCACCGTGGCTGCCCAGCCGCGGGTCGACACCGTAGAAGTCGGTGATGTCGTAGCCGTCGTCCCGCTCGGCGGTCGGGTAGAAGGGCATCAGCCACAGGCAGGTGACGCCCAGGTCGGCCAGGTGCTCGATGCGCTGGGCCAGGCCGGCGAGGTCGCCGATCCCGTCGCCGTTCCAGTCCATGTAGGTCTCGACGTCCAGGCAGTAGACGACGGCGTTCTTCCACCACAGGTCCGCGGTGTCGGTGATGCGCATGTCGCTCCTCTTCTCGGGGCGGGGTGGAGCGAGGTCGGGGTGGCGCGGGTCAGGGCAGGACGGCGGGCTGCGGCGTCTGGTGCGGGCGCAGCGGGTCGGCCGAGCCGGGCGGGTCGATGGCGACCGCCGGTGCGGGTGCGGTGACGTCGAGCTGGGGCAGCACGTGCTCGCCGAAGGCGTCCAGGAACAAGATCTGCTCCTTGGGCACGTGGTGCAGGTACTCCTGGTCGAAGCCGAGGTCGACGTACTCGGCGATCCAGGCCGCGTGCTGGGCCAGGTCGCTGGAGATGCGGACGGCGTCGTGCATGTCCTCGGGCCGCACGAAGGTGCTGGCCTGGTCGAAGGCGTGGGTGGTGTCGAGGTCCCAGCACAGCGGTGGCGGGAAGACGTTGCTGCGCCACTGGTCGTGGGCCAGGGCGAGCGCCCGGTCGGCGTCGGGGTCGTAGGAGACGTGCACCTGGATGGTCAGCGTGCCCTGACCGCCGGCGCCGCGGTAGGCGTCGATCACCTCGCGCAGCTTCTCGTGCGGCTGGTTGATCGTGACCAGGCCGTCGGCCCACTCGGCGTGCCGGGCCGCGGTCTTCGCGCTGACCGCCGGGGCGATGAGGGCCGGCTGCTGCTCGGGCAGGGTCCAGATCCGGGCGCGGTCGACGGTGACCAGCCCCTCGTGGCTGACCTCCTCGCCGGCCAGCAGCGCGCGGATGACGTCGACGCACTCGCGCAGCCGGGCGTCGCGGAGCTCCTTGTTGGGCCAGACGTGCCCGGTGACGTGCTCGTTCATCGCCTCGCCGGAGCCCAGCGCGACCCAGAAGCGGCCGGGGAACATCGACCCCAGCGTCGCGATCGCCTGGGCGATGATCACCGGGTGGTACCGCTGGCCGGGGGCGTTGACCGCGCCGAAGGGCAGGTTCGTGGTGGCCAGCGCCGCACCCAGCCAGGACCAGGCGAACCCGGAGTGGCCCTGCCGCTCGTTCCACGGCTCGAGGTGGTCGGAGCACATGGCGGCGGTGAAGCCCACCTGCTCGGCGTGCTGGACCGCGCGCAGCAGGTCGGCGGGGTGCACCTGCTCATGGGAGTTGTGGAAGCCGATCACCGTCATGGGGCATGCCTACCGGGCGGGGTGATCATCCGCAGGCTCTGGTGCGCCGCGCAACGAGCCGCCCGGGGCGTTGGGCGTGCTCACCCCGGGCCGATGGTGGCCAGCACCAGCCCGTTCGCGTCACCACCGACCAGACAGCGGCGGACCAGGCGGTGGAGGACCAGACCACCTGGCCCCGGTCGCCCGGCGCCGGGCCGTCGTCCACACTGGCGGTCGCAGCCCGTCGACGACGGGCCAGGTCCCACAGCGCGGCCTCCGCACCACCGGCGCGACCGCTCAGCGGTCGCGCCTGCAGAGGACGACCGTGGACATCGCAGGGCGCTTCATGGTCGAGCTCGCACGGGTGAGCACCGGTGCGACCGATCCCCGACTCCTGCCCGACCGGCTCGCCACGGCCACCGCGCGGGCCCTCGGCGTCGATGCGGTCGGCCTCACCCTGGCCGCCCAGCGGCCGACCTCGATCGGGGCCAGCGGCGAGACGGCCCAACTCGCCGAGCAGCTGCAGTTCACCGTGGGCAGCGGCCCGTGCCTGGCGACGGTGGACAGCCAGACGCCGGTCTTCGCCGTCGAGTCCCACCTGCAGCGCCGGTGGCCGTTCTACCACGACCTCCTGCACGGGCAGACCCCCTTCCGCAGCGTCGTCGCCTTCCCGATGAACGGTGGCCTCAGCCGGGTGGGCGCGATGGTCATCTACCTGACCAGCCCGGCCGGCCCGCTGGAGTTCGACGCCCTCGACGCCCAGTCCCTCGTCAGCCTGGTCTCCGAGGAGCTGGGCGCCTCCACCGCCTGGGCGGGACCCCACCAGCCGGGACTGCAGCACTGGATCGACGTCCCGGCTGCCCGGGTCCGCACCACGGTCTGGCAGGCGGTCGGCATGGTCACCGAGGGCCTGTCCCTGTCCGGCGCCGACGCACTGGCCCTGCTCCGCGCCCGCGCCTACAGCACGAGCCGACTGGTCGACGAGGTCGCCCACGACCTCGTCACCGACCACCTGTCCGTGGACGAGCTGCTCGCCGACACACCGCGCTGACCGGACGACGCAGCAGCCGGTGGAGGTGCACGGCCCGGGGCCGGACGACCACGTGGCTGCGACGACACGGGCAGCTCCTCGACGAGCCTGAGATCGTCGTTCCTGACAGCCGCACGACGCCGAACCAGTCTCACGTAGCGTGAGCGCCATGAGCCGCCCGCGTCGTGAGAACAAGCGACCCCCTGCGCTGCCCCGTGGCGCGCTCCGTGTCACCCCGTTGGGCGGGCTGGGTGAGATCGGCCGGAACATGACGGTCTTCGAGCACGCCGGCAAGCTGCTGATCGTCGACTGCGGCGTGCTGTTCCCCGAGGAGCACCAGCCCGGGATCGACGTGATCCTCCCCGACTTCACGTCGATCCGGGACCGGATGGACGACGTGGTGGCCGTGGTGCTGACGCACGGGCACGAGGACCACATCGGCGGTGTCCCGTACCTGCTGCGGGAGCGGCCGGACATCCCCGTGGTCGGGTCGAAGCTGACGTTGGCGTTCCTCGAGGCCAAGCTCAAGGAGCACCGGATCACCCCGGTGACCGAGCGGGTCGCCGAGGGCGACGAGCTGCGGATGGGCCCCTTCGACCTGGAGTTCCTGGCCGTCAACCACTCCATCCCCGACGCGCTGGCCGTGGCGATCCGCACCCCGGCCGGGCTGGTGCTGCACACCGGCGACTTCAAGATGGACCAGTTCCCGCTGGACCAGCGGATCACCGACCTGCGCGGCTTCGCCCGGCTCGGTGAGGAGGGCGTCGACCTCTTCCTCACCGACTCCACCAACGCCGACGTGCCCGGTTTCACCACCTCCGAGGGTGAGCTCACCCCGGCGATCGACACGGTCTTCCGCACCGCACCCAAGCGGGTCATCGTCTCCAGCTTCGCCAGCCACGTGCACCGCATCCAGCAGGTGCTCGACGCCGCGCACCAGCACGGCCGCAAGGTCGCCTTCGTCGGCCGGTCGATGGTGCGCAACATGGGCATCGCCCGCGACCTGGGCTACCTGCGGGTGCCCAAGGGCCTGGTCGTGGACATGAAGGTGCTGGAGAAGCTGCCCGCGGACAAGGTGTGCCTGATCTGCACCGGTTCCCAGGGCGAGCCGATGGCGGCGCTGTCCCGGATGGCCAACGGGGACCACGTCATCCGGATCTCCGAGGGCGACACCGTGCTGCTGGCCAGCTCGCTGATCCCGGGCAACGAGAACGCCATCTACCGGATCATCAACGAGTTCACCCGGATCGGCGCCAACGTGGTGCACAAGGGCAACGCCAAGGTGCACGTCTCCGGACACGCCAGCGCCGGCGAGCTCGTCTACTGCTACAACATCGTCAAGCCGCGCAACGTCCTGCCGGTCCACGGCGAGCCCCGTCACCTGCGGGCCAACGCCGAACTGGCCATCCGCACGGGCGTCGACCCCAGGGGGGTCGTCATCGCCGAGGACGGCGACGTCATCGACCTGGTCGGCGGCCGCGTCTCGGTCACCGGCACGGTGCCCGCCGCCAACGTCTACGTCGACGGCAACACCGTGGGCGGCGCGACCGAGGCCTCCCTCAAGGACCGGCGGACCCTGGCCGAGGAGGGCGTGATCACCGTCGTGGCCATCGTCGACGCCAAGACCGGGCAGCTCGCCGAGGCCCCTGACTTCCTGGCTCGCGGTTTCGTGCACGAGGCGGAGTCCTTCGACGCTGCGGTCCCGCTGATCGAGCGCGAGCTGGCCCGGGCGGCCGCAGACGGGGTCACCGACGCCGCCCGGCTGGAGGAGCTGATCGGACGCGCCGTGGCCGGCTGGGCGAACCGGGCACACCGCCGCTCGCCGATGGTCATCCCGGTGGTCATCGACGCCTGACCGGGGCCACCGCGTCCGCTGGTGCACCGCAGTCGATGCGCAGCAGCAGCCCTGCGGGTCGGGACCGGGCGACGTCCGGTCCCGACCCGCAGGTGAGACGCGGCCTGTCGCACCGATCGCTGCCTCGCCCCTGCGGCGAGGAGGACGGAGCACCGCGTCGGACAGACTGACCAGGTGCTGCCACCGACCGGGACCCCGGGGACCGACCTCCCCGTCCGCTCGGTCCTCCCCGCCCTGGACGCCGCCCTCGACCGCGGTGGCGCCGCCGTCCTGGTCGCCCCGCCGGGCACCGGCAAGACCACGCTGGTCCCTCTCGCCCTGGCCGACCGGCTGCCCGGCCGCATCCTGGTCGCCGAGCCGCGCCGGGTCGCTGCCCGCGCCGCCGCCCGCCGGATGGCCGCCCTGCTCGGTGAGCCGGTGGGCCGCTCGGTCGGCTACAGCGTGCGCGGGGACTCCCAGCACAGCGCCGCCACCCGCGTCGAGGTGGTCACCACCGGGCTGCTGGTGCGCCGGCTGCAGGCCGACCCGGAGCTGCCCGGCGTCGACGCCGTCGTGCTCGACGAGTGCCACGAGCGCGCCCTGGACACCGACCTCGCGCTGGCGTTCACCCTCGACGTCCGCGGGTCACTGCGGCCGGAGCTCGAACTGCTGGCCATGTCGGCCACCGCGCAGGCCGGCCGCCTCGCCGAGCTGATGGGGCGCGCCCCGGTCGTCGAGGCGACCGGCTCGCTGCACGACGTCGAGCCGGTGTGGTGCCCGCCCTCTCCCCCGGTCGCGCCGGCGCACGGCCTGCACGTCGACCCACGGCTGCTGGCCGCCGTCGCCGACACCGTGCGGCGGGCGCTGGCCGAGACCACCGGCGACGTGCTGGTCTTCCTGCCCGGCGCCGCCGAGATCGGCCGGGTCGCCGGTCTGCTGTCCGGTGTCGACGCCGACGTCCGGCCGCTGCACGGGCGGCTGCCCAGCGCCGAGCAGGACGCCGCGCTGACCGCGGGCCCGCGGCGTCGGGTGGTGCTGTCCACCGACGTCGCCGAGACCAGCCTGACCGTCCCCGGCGTGCGCACCGTGGTCGACGCCGGACTGGCCCGGGTCCCCCGCTACGACGTCGCCCGCGGGCTCGGCTCGCTGGTCACCGTCCGGGTGTCCCGGGCCGCGGCCACCCAGCGGGCCGGCCGCGCCGGGCGCGAGGCGCCGGGCCGGGTCTACCGGCTGTGGTCGGCCGCCGAGCACGACCGGCTGCCCGCCGCCCCCGAGCCGGAGATCGCCGTCGCCGACCTCACCGGCCTGGCACTGGAGCTGGCCTGCTGGGGCGAGCCCGACGGCACCGGCCTCGCCCTGCCCGACGCCCCGCCGGACGCCGCGTTCACCGTCGCCCGCGACACGCTGCGGCAGCTCGGCGCGGTGGACGACGCAGGCCGGGTGACCCCGCGCGGCCGGTCGCTGACCGCGGTCGGCGCGCACCCCCGGCTGGCCCGGGCACTGCTGGACGGCACGCCGCTGGTCGGCCGGCGCCGCGCGGCGGAGGTGGTCGCCCTGCTGTCGGCCGACGTCCCGTCCCGCTCCGACGACCTGGTCGCCGACTGGCGGGAGGTCCGGCGGTCCCGGGACGGGCGCTGGCGGGACGAGGTGGCCCGGCTGACCCGTGCCGCCCCGGACTCCCCCGAGACCCGGCTGCCCGACGACGTCGCCGCCGGGCTCGTGGTGGGGCTCGCCCACCCCGAGTGGCTGGCCCGCCGCCGTCCGGGCACCGAGCGCACCTACCTGCTGGCCGCCGGCACCGGCGCCGAGCTCGCCCCGGGGACCGCGCTGGCCGGTGCACCGTGGCTGGCTGTCGCCGCGGCCGACCGTGCGCCGGGACGCCGCGACGCGCGGGTCCGCACCGCGGTCGCCGTCGACGAGGCCACCGCGCTGGAGGCCGGGGCGGCCGCGCACGCCGACGGCCCGGAGGTCACCTGGCGCGACGGCGACGTGTCCGCCGCGCGGGTCGAGCGGCTGGGCGCGATCGTGCTGGCCGAGCGGCCACTGCCCGACCCCGACCCGGCCGCCGTCACCGCCGCACTCGCCGAGGGGCTGCGCCGGGAGGGCCTGGCGCTGCTGCGCTGGACGCCGGCGGCCACCGCGCTGCGCGAACGCCTGGCCGCCGCGCGCGCCGGGCTCGGCGACCCGTGGCCGGCCGTGGACGACGAGTCGCTGCTGGCCGCCCTGGGCGGCAGCCCGGCGCTGTCCGGTGCGCGCAGCCGCCGCGACCTGACGCGGGTCGACGTGGTCGCCGCGCTGCGCTCGCTGCTGCCCTGGGAGCTGGCCGGCCGGCTCGACGAGCTGGTGCCCGAGCGCGTCCAGGTGCCCACCGGCTCGGCGATCAGGGTCGACTACGGCGACCCGGACGTCCCGACCCTGTCCGCGCGCGTGCAGGAGCTGTTCGGCTGGGCCGTGGCACCGGTGGTCGCCGGCCGACCGCTGCGTCTGCAGCTGCTCTCCCCCGCCTCGCGGGTCGTCGCGACCACCGCGGACCTGGCCGGCTTCTGGGTCACCGGCTACCCGGCGGTGCGCAGCGAGCTGCGCGGCCGCTACCCGCGCCACCCCTGGCCCGAGGACCCGGCCGCCGCCAGCCCGACCCGGCGCGCCAAGCCCCGCGGCACCTGAGCGGCCACTCTCCGGCAGGTGCGGGTGTTCCCCCGCCGTCGACGGCGCCGAGTTGGGGATAACGGGAGATGGGCGATGTCGGCCAGCCGCGTGTACGGCCGTACGCATCGCTGTGTACGGTCGTACACATGCCCGACGAGCGCTCGATGCGCGACCGCATGCTGGCCGGCGACGCCTACATCGCCGACGACCCGGACATCGCCCGGGACAGCACCCGCGCCCAGGCCCTCGCCCACCGCTACAACACGATGGACCCCACGGACGGCGCGCAGCGGCGGGCCGTGCTCGAGGAGCTGCTCGGCGCCTTCGGCCCGGGCAGCGAGATCCGCGCCCCGTTCCACTGCGACTACGGCTACCAGACCACGATCGGCGCGCGGACGTTCGCCAACTTCGGGCTGGTCTGCCTCGACGTCGCCCGGGTGACGATCGGCGACGACGTGCAGATGGGCCCCGGCGTCCAGCTGCTCACCGCCACCCACCCGGTCGAGCCCGGCCCCCGCCGGGACAAGTGGGAGTCCGCCGAGCCGATCACCATCTCCGACAACGTCTGGCTCGGCGGCGGTGTCATCGTCTGCCCCGGGGTGACGATCGGTCCCAACACGGTGGTCGGCGCCGGCTCGGTCGTGACCCGTGACCTGCCCGCGGACGTCGTGGCGGTCGGCAGCCCGGCCCGCGTCGTCCGGTCGATCGGGTGACCGCCGAGCCACTGGACCGCCCGGCCCGCCGGCACGACCCCGAGCGACGGCAGCGGATCGTCGAGGCCGCCATCGGGGTGATCGCCGAGCACGGCGTCGCTGGCACCACGCACCGCCTGGTCGCCGCCGCCGCCGACGTCCCGCTGGGCTCGATGACCTACCACTTCACCGGCCTGGACGACCTGCTGGCCCAAGCCTTCGCCGTGCACGCCGAGCGGATGGCCGTGACGTACGAGGCGCACTTCGCCGACGTCCGCAGCCGGGACGACGTCGTCGAGGCCGTCACCGACCTGGTGCACGGCCACGCCGGTGCCGACGACCGCGACTGGGCGGTGTCCTACGAGCTGTACCTGGCCGCGCTGCGCGACCCGGCGCTGCGCACGGTCACCGAGACCTGGATGCGCCGCAGCCGCAGCGTGCTGGAGCAGTTCGTCGATGCCACCACCGCCCGCGGCGTCGACGGGCTCATCGAGGGCCTGGTCATGCACAAGGTCCTCTCCACCGGCCCGGTGTCCCGGGCCGAGACCCACGAGATCATCGCCCGGGCCGTCCGGCCCACCACCGAGGGAGCAGCGCAGTGACCAGCACCGACGCCCGCCGGGCACCCGGCCCGGCGCAGGTCGAGGCGGCCAAGCGCGGGGTCTACACCGCCTTCGTCGGCGCCGGTTTCGCCTTCGCCAGCTGGGCCTCCCGCATCCCCGCGGTGCGCGACCGGCTCGACCTCGACCCGGCCGCGCTGGGCCTGGTGCTGCTGGCCATCGCCGCCGGGTCGGTGATCGGCCTGCCACTGGCCGGCACCGTGATCGCCCGCCTCGGCTCGCGCCGCACCGTCGTCGTCATGTCGCTGGTGCTGGCCGCGGCCCTGGGCGTGGTCGCCGTCGGCTCGGTCACAGGAGTCGCCGTCCTGGTGGTGGGCCTGTTCGTGATGGGCCTGGCCAACGGCGCCTGGGACGTCGCGATGAACGTGCAGGGCGCCGTGGTCGAGCGCCACCTGGGCCGGGCCACGATGTCCCGCTTCCACGCCGGCTTCAGCTTCGGCACGGTCGCCGGTGCGCTGCTGGGCGCGGCGATGGTGCACCTCGGCGTGGGGGTGCCCGTGCACCTGGCCGGCGTCGCCGTGCTGATCGTCCTCGTCGTGCCGGTCTCCGTGCGCGGCTTCGTCAGCGACGTCCACGTCGACGCCGACGGCGAGCCGGCCGCGACGGGCAGCGCGCTGACCGCCTGGCGCGAGCCGCGCACCTGGCTCATCGGCGTCGTCGTGCTCGCCTTCTCCTTCGCCGAGGGCACCGCCAACGACTGGCTGGGCGTCGCGCTCATCGACGACCACGGCACGTCGGAGACCACGGGCACGCTCGGCTTCGCGCTGTTCCTGACCGCGATGACCGTGGCGCGCTGGTTCGGCGGACCCGTGCTGGACCGGTACGGCCGGGTGCAGGTCATCCGACTGCTCGCCGGGCTCGCCGTGGTCGGGCTGCTGCTGTTCGTGTTCGGCTCCCCCGTGCTGGCCTTCGTCGGCGCCCTGCTGTGGGGTGCCGGGGCCTCCCTCGGCTTCCCGACCGGGATGAGCGCCGCCGCCGACGAGCCCGCCGCGGCCGCCGCCCGGGTCAGCGTCGTGGCCTCGATCGGCTACTGCGCCTTCCTGGCCGGCCCGCCGCTGATCGGCCTGCTCGGCCAGCAGGTGACCGTGCTGCGCGCGCTCACCGTGGTCGCCGTCCTGCTGGGCATCGCCGCCCTCGTCGCCGGCGCGCTCAGGCCGCCGGCGGAGGCCACCGGCACGCCGGTGTGACGGCCCGCGCAGCCGCTCCACCGCGCAGAACACGCCCCGACCGGTGAGGATCGGGACGTGACGAGCACTGCCGATCAGCCGACGCCCACCATCGACGCCTCGACCACCGACGCATGGGGCATCGACGCCCGCTGGCTCGACGTCTCCGACACCGAGCACCTGATCGCCGAGTCGACGATCGCGCAGCTGCGGGAGGTCATCGGCGACCCGCCGGCGGACCTGCTGGACCGGGCACCGATCGTCGCCCGCCCCGGGGACGCCCTGGAGGTCGAGGCCGCCGACGTCGAGTGCGAGGACGGGACGATGCGCACCGTCGACGGAGTGCTGCCCGAGGACTTCCCGCTGGGCTACCACCGGCTGCGCACCGCCGACGGCCGCGAGCGCCGGCTGATCGTCTCCCCCGGCCGGTGCTGGCTGCCCGAGGGCTGGCGCGGCTGGGGCTGGGCCGTGCAGCTCTACGCCACCCGCGGCCGGGGCAGCTGGGGCATCGGCGACCTCGGTGACCTGCGCACCGTGACGCAGTTCGCCAAGGACCAGGGTGCCGGGTTCGTGCTGGTCAACCCGCTGCACGCGGTCGCCCCCACGCCGGAGCAGGAGGCCAGCCCGTACCTGCCGGCCACCCGCCGCTTCCGCAACCCGGTCTACCTGCGCATCGCTGACGTCCCGGGGGCTGACGCCGTCGACGTCGAGGGCGACGCCGGGCCGGCCCTGAACGACGGCGAGCTCATCGACCGTGACGCGATCTGGGCGCTCAAGCGCCGGGTGCTGCAGCGGGTCTTCGACGCCGGCATCGACGAGACCGCCCTGCGCGACTGGTGGTGGCACCAGGGCCAGCCGCTGATGGACTGGGCCACCTGGTGCGCGGTCGCCGACGCGCACGGCCCCGACTGGCACACCTGGCCCGCGGAGCTGGTCGACCCCCGTGGTGCCGGCGTGGCCGACTTCGCCGCCGCCCACGAGCGGGAGATCGCCTTCCACGCCTGGCTGCAGTGGCAGCTGGACCGCCAGCTGCGTGCGGCCACCGAGGGCATCACCGTGATCCAGGACCTGCCCATCGGCGTCGCCGGCGGCGGCGCCGACGCATGGGCCTGGCAGGACGTGCTCGCCCAGGGGGTGAGCGTCGGCGCCCCGCCGGACGCCTTCAACGCCCGCGGCCAGGACTGGGGCTCCCCGCCGCTGGTCCCCTGGCGGCTGCAGGCCGCCGACTACGAGCCGTTCATCCAGTCGATCCGGGCCACCATGGCCGGCGCCGGCGGGCTGCGGGTCGACCACGTCATGGGCCTGTTCCGGCTGTGGTGGGTGCCGTCGGACGGCGGGCCCGAGGCGGGCGCCTACGTCCGCTACCCCTACGAGGACATGCTCGACATCGTCGCGCTGGAGAGCCACCGCGCGCAGGCGATCGTGGTCGGTGAGGATCTCGGCGTCGTCGAGGACGGCGTGCGCGAGGCCATGGCCGAGCACGGGATCCTGTCCTACAAGCTGCTGTGGTTCGAGGACGACGAGCCGACGCAGTGGCCGGCGGAGTCGATGGCCGCGGTGACCACCCACGACCTGCCCACGATCCCGGGGCTGTGGACCGGGTCGGACATGGCCGAGCAGCTGGAGAACGGGACCGGCACCGCCGAGGAGCTGGAGACCGGCCGCACGTCCCTGCTGGAGCACCTGCCCGGCGTCCCGGACGGCGCCACCCCGGACGAGGCCGTGCTGGCGGCCTACCGCCGGCTGGCCGCCGCGCCCTCGACCCTGCTGTCGGCGACGCTGGACGACGCCCTGGGCGAGGAGCGCCGGCCCAACATCCCGGGCGCGAACTCCCGGCCCAACTGGTGCCTGCCGCTGCCGGTGCCCACCGAGGACCTCGCCGCCCACCCCGGCGTCCAGGCCGTGGCCCGGGTGCTCGCCGAGGGGCTGCACCCGGCGGTGCCCGCGAGCAAGCACAAGGCCAAGAAGGCGGGGAAGAGCAAGAAGAAGTGACGTCGGTGCGGGGTCCCGCGCTGCGGTGACGCCGTCCCCTCGAGCTGAGGGGACGGCGTCGGTGGGTCAGCTCTGCAGGAAGGCCAGCAGGTCGGCGTTGATCGTGGCCGCCTCGGTGGTCGGCATGCCGTGCGGGAAGCCGGCGTAGGTCTTCAGCGTCCCGTTCGGGAGCAGCTCGGCCGACAGAGGGGCGGAGTCGGCGTAGGGCACGACCTGGTCGTCGTCACCGTGCATCACCAGCACCGGCACGGTGATCTTCTTCAGGTCGTCGGTGAAGTCGGTCTGGGAGAAGGCGACGACACCGTCGTGGTGGGCCTTGGCGCCACCCGCCATCCCCTGGCGCCACCAGTTCTGGATCACGGCCTCCTGGGGTTCACGGCCGGGCCGGTTGAAGCCGTAGAACGCCGTCGCGGGCAGCTCACGGTAGAAGTTCGACCGGTTGGTCGCGACCTGCTCCTGGATGCCGTCGAACACGCTCTTGGGAAGCCCGCCGGGGTTGGCCGGCGTCTGCACCATGATCGGCGGCACCGCGCTGATCAGCACCGCCTTGGCGACGCGGTCCTCACCGTGGCGGGCGATGTGGTGGGCGACCTCGCCGCCACCGGTGGAGTGGCCGACGTGCACGGCGTCGTGCAGGTCCAGGTGGGTGACCAGCGCGGCCAGGTCGTCGGCGTAGTGGTCCATGTCGTGGCCGTCGGAGACCTGGGTCGACCGGCCGTGGCCACGGCGGTCGTGGGCGATCACCCGGTAGCCGTGGGCCAGGAAGAACATCAGCTGGGCGTCCCAGTCGTCGCTGGACAGCGGCCAGCCGTGGCTGAAGACGATCGGCTGACCGGTGCCCCAGTCCTTGTAGAAGATCTCGACGCCGTCGGGTGTGGTGACGAAGGGCATGGCTGGGCTCCTGTGCTCGGTGCGGGTGCGACGGGGTCCGTCGCGCTGGGCGTCGTCCGGCCCGCTGCCCGGGGCCGGACCGCCTGGACCGTAGGACGACGGCGCCCACCCCGGGTGTGCCCTGCGTGCCCGACCCCGGACCCTGCCTGCCGACCCGGTCCCCGCACCGGGTCCTTGCCACACGGTGCCCGACCGCTCACGATCGTCCGGGTCAGGGCAGCGTCGCCGAGGACCCACCCCGGAGGGATCCATGGTCACGCTGGTCGACACCGACCTGCTCCCACCGTCCGAACGCCGTCCCGCCCAGGTCGGCGCCCGGTTGGAGGCGGCGATCGGCTCTCGCGTCCGCTTCCCGGGCCGCCGCCCGCCCACGCACGCCCGGATGGACGTCTGGGACCTCGGCGGCCTGACGGTGACCCGCGCCGACCTCACCGGCGAGCTGGAGCTCACGCAGTCGGCCCGTCAGGCCCGGCAGGACGTCGAGCCGCTGGTGTCCTTCGCCGTCCAGGAGGTGGGTGAGGCGCTGCAGGACCACCTCGGCGGCCGCCGGGTCGTGCCGGTCGGCGGGCTGACGTTCACCGACGTCACCTCGCCCTACGAGTACCGGTGGTCAGGTCGCGGCGTGTGCCGGTCGTTGCAGATCCCGGTGGCGCGGCTCGGCGTGCCGGTCGACGTCGTCCGCCGGGCACTGCCCCTGGCCCGGCAGAGCCCGCTGCACGGTCTGGTGAGCGCCCACCTGCAGCAGGTGACCCTGCACGCCGAGGAACTGCTGGACGAGCCGATGGTGCAGGCGCTGGCGTCGGCGACGGTCGACCTGACCCGGGCGCTGATCGCCTCGGCCGTCGACACCGGCCGGGCGGCGCAGGACGCGGCGGCCGAGACGATGCTCAGCCAGGTGCGCGCCCACGTGCGCCAGCACCTCACCGACCCCGACCTGGACGCCGCACGGGTCGCCGCCGCCCTGGCCGTCTCCGTCCGTCAGCTCTACCGGGTGTGCTCCGCGGCCGGGTTCAGCCTCGAGCAGTGGGTCATCGAGCAGCGGCTGGAGGGTGCCCGCGCCGAGCTGGCCGACCCCGGGAGCCGCGGCCGGCCGATCGCGGTGGTGGCCCGGCGGTGGGGCTTCACCGATGCGTCCTACTTCAGCCGCCGGTTCCGCGCGGCGTACGGGGTCACCCCCCGTGAGTCGCGACAGGCCGGGCAGGCAGCACCGACGGTCCCACGCCGCGGGCGCTGACCCCTCCTCGTCGAACAGGTGTTCGATCACCGTGAGAGCATCTGCACGTGGCCGGAGGGATGAACCGTGGGCACCACGGCATCTCGCTGGCCGACCGCGCCGCCCGCTCCGGCGTCCCCGCCTCACCGTCCCAGCCCGCCCCGCCGTCCCAGCCCGCCCCGCCGTCCCAGCCTGCTCCCCCAGCGGCGACGCGCCGACCGGCCGGTGACGGGTCCGGCCGGCACTGCTGGGTGCACGACCCGCCCGACGCCCCCGGCACCTGGCCGGGTCTGCTGGTCGAGTGGCGGCAGCAGGAAGACGGCTGGCACGGCCGGGTCGCCTACGCGGTGCCCGGCGCGCACGGGCCGGTGCTGGTCGAGGCCTGGCTCCCCGCCGACCAGCTGAAGCAGGGCTGAGCGCCCTTCGTGGCGCCGCAGGACGCGGGAACAGCCGGCGGTGGCGCGAGCCCAGGGCGGACCGGACGGCGACCTCCTCCACCCGTGGTGCTCCGTCGCCCCGTGTCCTCGTCAGCCGATCCGGCCGATCCGGCCGGAAGAGTGCCGATAAGGGTGGCGGCTCATCCGGACACCGAGAACACGAGGACGTCATGCACTGGAAGAACCTCCGACTGGGCTGGCGCCTGGGGATCGGCTTCGGGCTCATCAGCCTGCTGGCCGCCGGCATCACCTTGACCGGCCTCCAGAGCGTCGGCCGGCTGCACGCGGCCGCGGGACAGCTGGCCGAGGCCCGGCTGACGACCGAGGCGGCCGGGCAGGCGAAGTTCCGCACCGCGGACTTCGCGGGCTGGCAGACCGGCTACGGGTTCGACACGCTGCGCGGCGTGCCCGGCGCGACGTCCGACGACGTCGGCCAGCGCAAGGAGTTCCTCACCTCCACCGCGGCCTTCGGCGCCGACCTCGACCGGTTGAGCGAGCTGCCGCTGACCGCGGCGGAGCGCGAGCACGTCGCCACGACCCGCGACGCCTTCACCGCGTACATGGCCGTGGACGACCAGATCATCGCCGGCCTCCGTACTGGTACGCCCGCGTCCGTCACCGCCGCCGGGGACCTCGCCTCCGGAGCGGCGCTGGACCAGTTCGCGGTGATGGCCGAGAACGTGTCCGCACTGGTGGACTCCGTGCGGGCGGACAGCGACGCTGCCGCCGCCCAGGCGACCGCGGCCGCGGACTCGGCCCGGAGGATGCTCCTGACCGTGGCCGCGGTCGCGGCCCTGCTGGCCGTCGCACTGGCCTGGCTGATCACCCGCTCGGTCACCCGGCCGGTCAAGGCGATGGGAGCGGTGCTCGAGTCGATGGCCGGCGGGGACCTGCGGCAGCGTGCCGAGGAGGACCGCTCGGACGAGATCGGCGCCATGGCCCGCGCGCTGAACACCGCCATGGACGCGCTGGCGTCGGTGGTGCGCCGGATCGGGGACGACGCCGCCACGCTGTCCTCGGCCGCAGAGGCGCTGTCGGCGACCTCTGGTCGGATGACGGCATCGGCCGAGCAGTCCGCCGCCCAGGCCGGGATCGTCGTGGCGGCCGCCGACGAGGTCTCCTCGGGCGTGCAGACCGTGGCCACCGGCACCGAGGAGATGGGCGCGTCGATCCGGGAGATCGCCCAGAACGCCAGCGCGGCCACGCAGGTGGCCGGACAGGCGGTCGTGCTGGCCGAGCAGACGACCCGGACGGTCGCGGACCTGGGCCGGTCGTCGGTGGAGATCGAGGACGTCGTCCGGGTCATCACCGCGATCGCCGAGCAGACCAACCTGCTGGCGCTGAACGCGACGATCGAGGCGGCGCGGGCCGGGGAGTCCGGCAAGGGCTTCGCCGTGGTGGCCAACGAGGTCAAGGAGCTCGCCGACGAGACGTCGAGGGCGACCGGGGACATCACCCGGCGCGTGCAGGCCATCCGGGAGGGCACCGGAGCAGCGGTGTCCGCCATCGGCGAGATCTCGGAGATCGTGACGCGGATCAACGACGCACAGTCGACCATCGCCGCGGCGGTCGAGGAGCAGACCGCCACGACCAACGAGATGGCCCGCAACGTCACGGAGGCCGCCGGTGGTGCCCGGGAGATCGCCCGCAGCATCGGCTCGGTGGCCATCACGGTCCAGGAGACCACCGCGGGTGCGGGGCAGACCGCCGAAGCGGCCGACGAGCTGGCCCGGATGGCAGGAGAACTGCAGACGGTGGTCGCCGCCTTCCGGTGCTGACCTGGACCCGGACCGCCGTGGTCGGCGTCCCGTTCGCAGGGGCCAGGGCGGGAGGGCACCGCACCGGGGACACCCGTCGGCCGGACGTCGAGAGGGCCGACAGCGCCGCCGTCCGTTTGCGCAGGCACCGTCGCGGGATACGGAGGAGGGGACGCCGTCCGGGAGATCCCCGGGCACCGTGAGCGGAGGCGAGAGATGACCAGCCCGCACGACGAACCGACGCTCGACGACGTGATCCTCCCCGAGGAGCCCGTGACCCAGGACCGCACGCAGCACGCCAAGGACCCGCACCCCTCCGACGAGGTCCTCGAGCACCGCACCGAGCTGGAGCGCCAGGCCGTCGGCTCCGACGACGCGAAGCCGGCCGGGGCCTACGAGCACGACGCGACCGAGGCCTGACCGCACCGGTCGCCTCCAGGGGCGGCGTCCCGGCACCACCGGGGCGCCGCCCCTGGCACGTCAGGGGGTCAGTGCGCGGGTCCGCCCCAGGACGACGCTGAGCACTCCAGCCGCGGCGGTGCACCCACCGGCCAGCAGCACGACGCCGGTCCACCCCGCGCCCTGCCAGGCCCGGCCGGCCAGCGTGCCGGCCACCGACGAGCCGACGTAGTACCAGAACGAGTACAGCGACGCGGCCTGCCCGACGGCCCGCCCGCCCAGCTGCGCCCGCACCGCCACCCAGCTGCTGGCCACCCCGTGCGCGGCGAAGAACCCCGTGGACAGCACGCAGAGGCCCAGCACCACGCACCACAGCGGGTCGAGCAGGGTCAGCGCGATCCCGCCGCCCATGACCACCACGGTCGCCGGCACCACCAGCCGGCGGCCGAACCGGTCGGCGAGCGCCCCGGCGACCGGGGAGCTCGCGGAGCCGGGCAGGTAGGCCAGGAACACCAGCCCGGCCAGCGCCGGGGTGAGCAGGTACGGCGCGTCCTCCAGCCGGAAGGTGACCGCGTTGTAGACCGCGACCGACCCGCCCATCAGCAGCGCGGCGATCCCGTACAGCGCCAGCAGCGCCGGGTCGGTGAAGGCCCGGGCCAGCTGGCGCAGCAGCCGCCCCTGGCGCACCACCGGGGCGAACAGCCGGGAGCCGGGCAGCAGCAGCCGGACGGCGACCGCGCAGGCCACCGCGAGGACCGCCGTCCCGCCCAGCGCGGTCCGCCAGCCGCCGAGCTCGGTGAGGAACCCGGTGATCAGCCGCCCGGAGAGCCCGCCGATCGCCGTCCCGCTGACGTAGAGCCCGATCGCCCGCGAGCTCACCCCCGGGTGCAGCTCCTCCCGCAGGTAGGCCACCGCCACCGCGGGCAGACCGGCCAGCGCGAAGCCCTGCAGCCCGCGCAGCACCAGCAGCACCGGCCAGGCCGGGGCCAGCGCGATCAGCACACCGAGCACCGCGTTGGCGGCCAGGCTGGCGTGCAGGATGCCGGTGCGACCGCGCCGGTCCGACAGCGGGCCGAGCACCAGCAGGCCCACGGCCAGTGCGGCGGTGCTCACCGAGATGGCCAGCGTCGAGCCGGCCGGGGTGACGGCGAACGAGCGGGTGAGCTCGGGCAGCAGCGCCTGCGGCGCGTACAGGCTGGAGAACACGGCCACGCCGGCGAGGAACACCGCGATCGAGGCGCGCCGGAAACCGGGCTCCCCGGTGCGGTGCCCGGCCCACTCCCCCGTCGTCATCGACGCCAGCTTGCCCGGGTGCGCCGGGTCACCCACCCGGGGGCCGGGCGGCGCGGGGGTCAGGAGGCGCGGTCGGCCAGCAGCTCGACGGCCGCCACCTCGTTCAGACCGGCCACGACGTTCGCCTGCGGCGTCCGCGCGGACCTGGCGGCCAGCGCCTGCCGGGCCACGGTCGTGTCGTGGAAGTCGACCGGGGCGCCGTCGTCGGTCATCGTCGTCTCGTGGCCGCGGCCCACGACGATGACCACGTCGGCGTCGCCGCCGGCCTGCACCGCAGCGGTGATCGCCGCCCGGCGGTCGAGCACGGTGTGCACCTCGGCGGTGCCGCCGAGCAGCCCGACCCGCAGCTCCTCGACGATCGACTCCGGCCGCTCGCCGTGGCTGCCCTCGTCGGTGAGCCAGACGGTGTCGGCGGCACGGGCGGAGACGCCCCGGCCCTGCCGCTTGTAGCGGTCGCGCCGGCCGCGGGCCGCGGGCCGCGGGCCGCCGAGCACCAGGTGCACCCGGCCGCCGGGCCCGGTCAGCTCGTGGGCGGTCTGCAGCGCCGCGGCCAGGGCGCGCGGGGTGTGCGCGTAGTCGACGACCACCAGCGGGCCGGCGTCCGCGCGTAGCAGGGTGTTGCGCCCGGCCGGCGGTGCGGTGGTGGCCAGCCCCGCGGCCACGGTCTGCGGCGGGACGCCCATCGCGCGGCCGGTGGCCCAGGCGGCGGCGAGGTTGCCCATGTGCACCCGGCCGACCAGCGGCGAGGACAGCCAGTGCCGGCCGTCGGCGTCCTCGACCACCAGGTTCGTGCCCGCCGCGCCGATCTGCCAGCTCACCACCCGCACGTCGGCCGTGGGGTCGTCGACCACGATCACCGCGCTGTCGGTGCGCTCGGGGGTGAGCAGCCGCGCCTTGCTGGCCCAGTACTGCTCGATGGTGCCGTGGTTGTCGAGGTGGTCCTCCTCGAAGCCGGTGAAGACCGCCACCGACACGTGCACGCCGTCGACCCGGCCGACGTCCAGGGCGATCGAGGGGGCCTCCACCACCGCGCTGGTGGCGCCGGCGTCGAGCATCCAGGCCAGCAGGCCGTGCAGCTCGGGGGCCTCGGGGGTGGTCAGCCGGGTGCTGGGCGTCTGGTCGCCCACCCGGGCCCCCAGCGTGGTGAGCACCCCGGCGCACTCCCCCGCGGCCTGCAGGACGCCGCGCACCAGGGTGCTCGTCGTCGTCTTGCCGTTGCTGCCGGTGACCCCGACCAGCCGGAGCCGGTCGGCCGGGTCGCCGGCCAGCACGGCGCCCAGCGGCCCGAGCTGGGCGCGCACCGAGGGCACCAGCAGCTGCGGGACGTCGAGGTCGACCGGCCGGTCGACGAGGAGGGCGGCGGCACCGGCGGCGACCGCGGTGGCGGCGAACCGGTGACCGTCGCTGCGCCCGCCCGCACGCAGGCGAACAGGCAGCCCGGGGTCACCGCCCGGGAGTCGGTGACCAGGCCGTGCAGCACCAGCCCGTCCGTCGCGCCGGAGACCACGACCGGGCCGGTCGCAGCGCTGCGTGCCCGCTGCTCGACCGTTGACCAGACCACCCGGGGGAACGACACCGCTCCGATGCCAGAGAGGGTCCGGCAGGTCCGGCAGGTCCGGCAGCACGAGACCGGACGGTGCACGACCGGTCCGGTGCTGGTTGGCTGCGGACATGGCCCGACTGACCACCGCGGACGTCGCCTGCTGGGTGATCAAGAGCGCCCGCCCGCCCGACGCCGTCCTGCCCGGCTGGCTGCCCGGGGGCACCGCCGAGCTCGACCGCTGCGTGCGCCCGTCCTACCGGCTGGAGCTGATGGGCGCCGGGCAGCCGGTGCTGCTGTGGGTCAGCGGACGGGACCGTCCCGGCGTCCACGCCCTCGGGGTGGTGACCGGCCCGGTCACCGCGACCGACGGCGGCCCCGCGGTCCCGGTGCGGCTGACCCGGCTGGCCGAGCCGGTGGACCGGGCCGAGCTGCTGGCCGACCCGGTCGCGCGGGACGCCGAGGTGCTGCGGATGCCGGCGGGCAGCAACCCGTCGTGGCTGTCGGCGGGGCAGTACGCCGCCGTCCTCGCGCTGGCCTGAGTCAGCCGGCGCGCGGGGCGTACATGATCAGCGACACCCCGGCCAGGCAGACGGCCGCGCCGAGGAGGTCCCACCGGTCGGGGCGGAAGCCGTCGGCGACCACCGCCCACAGCAGCGACCCGACGACGAAGACCCCGCCGTAGGCGGCCAGCACCCGTCCGAAGGCAGCCTCGGGCTGGAGGGTGGCGACCATCCCGTACAGCGCCAGCGACACCATCCCCACACCCACCCACAGCCAGCCGCGGTGCTCGCGCAGGCCCTGCCACACCAGCCAGGCGCCGCCGATCTCCAGGAGCGCGGCGAGCACGAACAGGGCGATGGAGCGGATGGTCACACCCCCACTCTGCCGCCCCCGGCCCCGCGGCCCCCTCCGGGCTGGGACCATCAGACCTCGTGACGGACAGCCGGTACCGCCTGGGCGGACTCACATGGGTGCTGACTCTGCAGTTCTTCGTCGTGGAGGCGATCGCGGCCTCCCGGTTCGGGGGCTACGCCTACACCCGCGACACGATCAGCGACCTGGGGACGGCGGAGTCCTCGGCCCGGGTGCTGATGAACGGCTCCTTCATCGTCCAGGGCGTGCTCATCATCGCCGGCGCGCTGCTGCTGGGGCCGGGGCTGGCCGGTACCGGCGGGCGGCTGTCCCGGGTGCTGCTGACCGTCTCCGGCATCGGCGTGCTGCTGGTCGGCGTCTTCCCCTCCGACGGGAACGCCACCGTGCACGCGGTCGCTGCCGGCGCGCACCTGCTGGGCGGGGCGATCGGGCTGACCGCGCTGGCCTACGGCGTCCGGCCGCGCTCGGAGGGGCTGGGCACCACGCTGGCCGTCCTCGGCCTGCTGGGCATCATCGCGACGATCTTCTTCGGCGCGGCCGTCTTCCTCTTCCTCGGCGAGGGCGGCACCGAGCGGGTCGCCGCCTACGTGCTGCCGATCGGGCTGGTCGCCGCCGGCATCGCGCTGTGGCGGCAGAAGGACGACTGGCTGGCGCTGACCAACCCCGACGGGACGCCGAGCCGCCGCCAGCTGCGCGAGGACGCCCGGCTGCAGCGCGCCCAGCAGGCCGCCGCCCGCGACGCCGCGCTGGAGGCCGCCGCCACCCGCCGGCCCGAGCCCCGGCCGGCCGCGCCCGTCCAGCAGGCCGCCGCCGACGACGACGACTTCGACCCCGACGACCCCTGGGCCCCCCGCCGCCGCTGAGCAGCGCGGCCCGCTGCCCACGCCGAGCGTGCGCGGAGCGGGCCCCCGCTGATCCGGGCGTTGCGGAGCGCCGAGAGTGCGCTGCCGCCGGGATCAGGCGACCTGATCGTGCGTGCTCCTGGCTCACGGTGTGCGCTGAGCCAGGAGCACGTGCGGTGAGCCAGGACGACGCCCCAGTCAGGACGACGGCCAGCCAGGACGACGGCGGCTGTCGACCGTCCGCACACTGCTGGCCGCGCGGAGAGTGCGCTCAACGGGCGCTGGAGGCCGCCTCGAGCTCGCTGAGCGCACAGTCGACGTCCGCCTCAGCGGGCGTCAGCCGGCGAGCCACTCCTCGCGGGTGAGCTCGTACTCGACCTCGCCGTGCTCGGCCCCGGCGAGCGGCGTCTGCCACTCCAGGTGGAAGGTGCGCACGTGCCGCATGCCCACCGCGGCCAGCACCGCCCGCGACCCGGCGTTGACCGCCATCGTCTCGGCGAGGACCCGGCGCAGCCCCAGGTCGGCGAAGGCGTGTCGCACCAGCTCGAGCGCGCCCTCCGTCGCCAGGCCCTGCCGCCACCACGGTGGGAGCAGCCGGTAGCCGAGCTCGGCCTGCCCCTCGCCGGGCCCCTGGTCCGGGCGTCCGGGGACGTCGAGCAGCCACCAGCCGACCGGGTCGCCGTCCACCGAGCCCACCCAGAAGCCCAGCCCGGGCGCCCGCGCGGCGACCGCGAGCCGTTCCACGTGCCGGGCGAGCACCTCGGTGCGGGTGCGCGGGCGGGGCTCCAGGTACCGCATCACCTGCGGGTCGCCGTCCAGTGCGACCTCGAACTCCCGGTGGGCGTCGGACAGCGGCTCGAGCAGCAGCCGGCCGGTGCGGAGGACGGCCTGGGTCACCGGGCGACGTCCAGCTCGGTGAGCAGGCCGCGGATGCGGGCCTCGATCTCGTCGCGGATCGGGCGCACCGCCTCGACGCCCTTGCCGGCCGGGTCGGTGAGCGCCCAGTCCAGGTACCGCTTGCCGGGGAAGACCGGGCAGGCGTCGCCGCAGCCCATGGTGATCACCACGTCGGAGGCCTCGACGGCGTCGGTGGTGAGCACCTTCGGGCGCTGGTCGGAGATGTCGATGCCGACCTCGGCCATCGCCGCGACCGCGGCCGGGTTGACCTGGTCACCGGGCACCGAGCCGGCGGAGCGGACCTCGACGGCGTCCCCGGCCAGGTGCCGCAGCCAGCCGGCGGCCATCTGGGAACGGCCGGCGTTGTGCACGCAGACGAACAGGACGCTGGGGGTGCTCACGAGGTGCTCCTCATCGGGACAGCGGGGTCGTCGGGCAGCCAGCGGCGGCCGGCCCACAGCGAGACGTACACGAGCGCGACGAGCACCGGCACCTCGATCAGCGGGCCGACCACGCCGGCCAGGGCCTGGCCGGAGGTCACCCCGAAGGTGCCGATGGCCACCGCGATGGCCAACTCGAAGTTGTTGCCGGTGGCGGTGAAGGCCAAGGTCGCCGTCCTGGCGTAGCCCAGTCGCAGCCGCAGGCCCAGGAGGAAGGAGCCACCGAACATCAACGCGAAGTAGGCCAGCAGCGGCAGCGCGATCCGGACGACGTCCCAGGGAGCTGAGGTGATGGCCTCCCCCTGCAGCGCGAAGAGCATCACGATCGTGAACAGCAGGCCGTAGAGCGCGACCGGGCCGATCCGCGGCAGGAAGCGGCTCTCGTACCAGTCGCGGCCCCGGGTGCGCTCCCCGATCGTCCGGGTGAGGAAGCCGGCGACCAGCGGGATGCCCAGGAACACCAGCACGCTGAGCACGATGGCCCACACGCTGAAGTCCGCCGACGTGGCCGACAGGCCCAGCCAGCCGGGCAGCACCTGCAGGTAGAACCAGCCCAGCGCGGCGAACGCCACGATCTGGAACACCGAGTTGATCGCCACCAGCACCGCGGCGGCCTCGCGGTCACCGCAGGACAGGTCGTTCCAGATCAGCACCATGGCGATGCACCGGGCCAGCCCGACGATCACCAGGCCGGTGCGGTACTCGGGCAGGTCGGGCAGCAGCAGCCAGGCCAGGGCGAACATCAGCGCCGGCCCGACGAGCCAGTTGAGCACCAGCGAGGCGCCGAGCAGCCGGCGGTCGCCGGTGACCCGGTCCAGCTCGGAGTACCGGACCTTCGCCAGCACCGGGTACATCATGAGCAGCAGCCCCAGCGCGATCGGCAGGCTGACCTCGCCCACGCGGACGGCGTCCAGCGCGTCGTCCAGGCCGGGCACCCCGCGGCCCAGCAGCAGGCCGAGCGCCATCGCGGCGAGGATCCAGACCGGCAGGAAGCGGTCGAGCCGGGACAGCCGGGCCAGGACCGGTGCGTCGGGGGTGGTTCGGGCGAGGTCGCCGACGACGTCGCTCACGCGGGCTTGCCCGCGCGCACGATCGCGCCGTGCATGCCGTCGGCGACCTGGTGCGTCAGCACGATCTCCGGGTCCACGAAACCGACGGCCCGCAGCCCGGCGGTGTACTCGCCGATCGACAGGGCGCCGGCGATGCAGCCGACGTGACTGCCGCGCTCGGCCCGCTCTGCCGGTGTCAGGTGGTCCTCGGCGACGACGTCGGAGATGCCGAACCGCCCGCCGGGGGCGAGCACCCGGAACGCCTCGGCCAGCACGGCCGCCTTGTCCGGGGACAGGTTGACCACACAGTTGCTGATCACGACGTCGACGCTGCCGTCGGGGAAGGGCAGCGCCTCGATCTCCCCGCGGTGGAACTCCACGTTGGTGGCTCCCGCCTGCGCCGCGTTCGCCCGCGCGAGGGCCAGCATCTCCTCGGTCATGTCCACGCCGTAGGCGAAGCCGGTCGGCCCGACGCGGCGGGCGGACAGCAGGACGTCGATGCCGCCGCCGGAACCCAGGTCCAGCACCCGCTCCCCCGGCCGCAGGTCGGCCACGACCATCGGGTTGCCGCAACCCAGGCTGGCCGCGACCGCCTCGGCGGGGAGCCCGTCGGTCTCGCCGCCGGCGTAGAGCCCGGCGCCGAAGCGCTCGTCGACCTGGAGGGCGTCCGGCGCACAACTGCCGGCGCTGCAGCAACCGGCGTCCGTGCCCGCCCCACCGGTGACCGCCCGTGCCGCCGCGGCGTACCGCTCGCGCACGAGGTCGTGGACCTCGCCCATGTCGTCCTCCGTCCATCGACACCTGTCGATGCCTCGTCGTGGGGCAACTCTGACCCGAGGCATCGACGGATGTCAATGTCCGGGGCAGGATGGGCGGGTGACCACCGCGACCGAGCCGACGCAGGCAGTCTGCTGCTCCCCCCTGCAGGGCGCGCCGCTGTCCGCGGAGGACGCCCAGACGCTGGCCCGCACGGTCAAGGCGCTGGCCGACCCGACCCGGCTGCGGCTGGTCTCGCTGGTCGCCGCGCACGGCGGCGAGGCCTGCGTCTGCGACCTCACCGAGCCGGTGGGCCTGTCGCAGCCCACGGTCTCCCACCACCTCAAGGTGCTCGTCGACGCCGGGCTGATGACCCGGGACAAGCGCGGGGTGTGGGCCTACTACGCCCTGGTGCCCGGCGCGCTGGCCGACCTCGCCCGGGTGCTGTCCACGCCCTGACCGCTCACGCGGTCGCCTCGGCGGGCACCGGCACCGGCGGGCGCACCCGCCGCCGGGACACCGCCACCCCGAGCAGACACACCGCGCCGCCGACGAAGGCCAGGCCCGGCGGGACCTCGTCCAGCAGCGCCCAGCCCAGCAGGACCACGATCGGCGGCACCAGGTAGGTGGTGACCGCGAGCCGGCCGGCGTCCATCCGGCCCAGCGCGTAGGCCCAGGTGCTGAACGCCAGCGCCGTCGGCACGGCCCCCAGGTAGACCATGCCGAGCACCGACGACGCCGGCGCGGCACCCAGGTCGGTGACCAGCGCCCCGGCCCAGGGCAGGCAGCACAGCGCGCCGATGGCGCAGGCGGTGAAGGTGACCTGCAGGGCGGGCAGCCGGCGCAGCAGCGGCTTCTGCGACACCACGCCGATGGCATAGGTCAGCGCGGCCACCAGGCACAGGACGACGCCGAGCAGGTCCGCCCCGGCCTCGCGGGTGGCGAACCCGATGAGCAGGACGCCGCAGAAGGCGATCGCCAGCCCGATCACCAGCCAGCGCGGGAACCCCTCACCCAGCAGCAGCCCGGCGAAGACGGCGATGAGCACCGGGCCGATGTTGACCAGCATCGCGGTGGTGCCGGCGTCCAGGTGCTGCTCGGCGGCGTTGAGGGCCACGTTGTAGACGCCGAACCAGCCGACCCCGCAGACAGCCAGCAGCCGCCACTCCCCCGCGGTCGGCCGGACCCAGCCACGGGGTGCCAGCAGCAGACCGAGCACGAGCGTGCCGACCGCCAGCCGGCCCAGCGCCAGCGCGCCGGGCGAGAGGTCCTCACCGACCGCGCGGATGCCGATGAACGCCGAGGCCCAGGCCAGCACCGTCACCGAGACGGCGAGCAGGACCAGGGGCGAGCGCGGGGTGGAGGGCACGTCGCCGACCCTAGGTGGCGCCGGCGACGTCCCCTGGCGGGATCCGGCCACCGCACCCCGGACTGGCCGTCCCGTTGCGACCGCAGGCAGTCCCGACGCGGTCGGTCAGTGCACCGGCGCGGCCAGCAGGTCGCGCACGCTGCGCGGCTCGCGCCCGAGGAGCTCCCCGAGCAGCGGGTCGACGCCGGCGAAGAAGCCCTGCTCGGCGGCGGAGTACATGCCCAGCAGGAAGCGGGCCACGAACTCCGGCGTCCCGCCGGCGACCTGACCGGCGACCCACGCGTCGGGGTCGACCAGCACGCGCTCGACCGGGCGCCCGGCCACCTCACCGGCGAGGGCGGCGACGTCGGCGAAGGTCGGTGCGGCGCTCGCGGTCAGGGTCACCGGCCCGTCGTACCCGCCGTCGGAGAGCAGGACGACGGCGGCGGCCTCGGCCTGGTCCGCGCGGGACGTCCAGGACACCGGACCGTCGGCCGGGACCTCGATCCGGCCGGTCTCCCGCCACGGCCCGGTCATGAACAGCAGGCTGTGGGCGTAGAAGCCGTTGCGCAGCGAGGTCCAGGGCAGCCCGGAGTCGGCCAGCAGCTGCTCGGTGGCGGCGTGGTCGCGGCCCGGGCCGAACGGCGTACCAGGCGCAGCCCCCTGGTGGCTGGTGTAGAGCACGCGCCCCACCCCCGCCCGGACAGCTGCCTCGATCGCGGTGCGGTGCAGGGCCACGGCATCGGCCGCGGGGTCGCTGGAGGAGACGAGCAGCAGCTGGTCGGCGCCGGCGAAGGCGGCCGGCAGGGACGCCGGGTCGGCATAGTCGCCGTGCCGCACCTCGATCCCCCGGTCGGCGAACCGCTGGGCCGCAGCCACGTCGCGGGCGACGACGACGAGCTGGTCGGCGGGCACGTGCTCGAGCAGGTGGTCGACGGTCGCGCCGTTGAGGGCGCCGGTCGCTCCGGTGACGGTGATCATGGGGGGCTCCTGGACTCGTATCGCTGGAAACGGTGAGGTGCTTCCATTGATAGCACAGTGGTACCAGCGGTGCGCTATCGTTGATACGTGACCGAGACCGGCCGGGGCGACCTGCGCACGCGGATCGTCGACGGCGCCGCCCAGCTGCTCCGTGAGCACGGCCCGGCAGCGGTGACCACGCGCGGGGTGGCGGAGGCGGCGGGCGTGCAGCCGCCGGCGATCTACCGGCTGTTCGGCGACAAGGACGGCCTGCTCGACGCCGTGGCCGAGCACGTGATGACCCAGTACGTGGCCGAGAAGGCAGCCTCGGTGGAGTCCGCGACCGCCGAGGACGTCGACCCGATCGCGGACCTGCGCGCCGGCTGGGACCGGCAGATCCACTTCGGCGTGGGCAACCCGACGCTGTTCCGGCTGCTCAGCGACCCCGACCGGGTGCGCCCCTCCCCTGCCGCCCAGTCGGGCCGCCGCGTGCTGGAGGCCCGGATCCGGCGGGTCGCCGCAGCCGGGCGACTGCGGGTGAGCGAGCCGCGCGCCGTCGCCGTCTTCCAGGCGGCCGGGATCGGTGCCATCCACGTCCTGCTGGCCACCCCGGCCGACCAGCGGGACCCGGGGCTGGCCGACAGCATGTTCGCCGCCGTGCTCCGGGAGGTCCTCACCGACGCACCGGCGGCTGCCGACGCCGGGCCGATGGCCGCCACCGTCGCGTTCCGGGCGGTGGCACCGCAGCTGGACGTGCTCACCCCGGGCGAGCAGCACCTGCTCGGCGAGCTGCTCGACCGCGCCGTCGACGCCCTGGCCGCCGGACAGCCGTAGACCCCGGCCGTCGGGGCCCTGGGCCAGGATGGCCGACATGAGCGCGTCCCTGCACCTGACCGTGTCGATCGACCGGGCCGCCGCCGAGGTGTACGACTACGCCCGCGACCCCGCCCACCTGCCCGCGTGGGCGGCGGGGCTGGCCGGCGGCATCGCCGAGGTCGACGGCGAGTGGGTCGCGGACTCACCGATGGGGCGGGTCGTCGTCCGCTTCGCCGAGCGCAACCCGTTCGGCGTCCTCGACCACGACGTGACGCTGCCCGACGGGACGACGGTGACCAACCCGCTGCGGGTGCTGCCCGACGGGGCGGGCTGCGAGGTCGTGTTCACGCTGCGCCGCGCGCCGGCGATGACCGACGAGGAGTTCGCCACCGACGCCGCGGCGGTCACCACCGACCTCGCCACCCTCAAGCGGGTGGTCGAGGCCGGTCACTGAGGAACCGACCGGCCCCGCTGTCGTGCCTCAGACCAGGGACTCGAGCCCGTCGTCCAGGACGGCGGCGGCGACGCTCTCTACCGGCGGGCGGTGCGGCTGGTCCAGCCCGCGGATCCGGGCAGCGTGCAGCGCGAGCAGCAGGTTCAGCCTCAGCGTCGGGTCGGTGGTGAAGGAACCCAGCATCCGCTCCAGCTTGCCGATCCGGTAGCGCATCGTGTTGTAGTGGAAGTGCAGCCGGCGCGCGGACTCCGCGACGTTGAGGTTGGTCTCCAGCAGCACCCGCAGCGTGTCGCGCAGGTCGACGGAGTCCGGGTCGGTGGAGTCGGCCAGCGTCCCGAGCACCTCGTCGACGTAGGAGCGCAGCTCGGAGCTGTCCGGGATGAGCGACAGCAGCCGGAAGACGCCCAGCTGGTCGAAGTGGGTGACCGCGTGCCCGCCGTGGATCTCCTGGCCGACGACCAGGGCGCGCTGCGCCTGCTGGTAGGCGTCGCCCAGCACCTGCAGGGACTCCGCCGGGCGACCGATGCCGGTGCCCAGCAGCCGCCCGACCCGGCGCAGCCGCGCGTTGACCCGGGCGGTGACCGCAGCGACCAGCCCGGACAGCTCCTCGGGGGTGCGCCCGTCCAGCGGCAGCACGGTGACGATCTCGGTGGCGAGGCCCGCGACGGCGGCACCGGCGACCTCGCTGTCGACCGCGGACCGCCAGCCGTCGGCGAGCCGGTCGAGGACGTCGAGCGCGCGGGTCGGGTCGGCGCCGGCGTCGGCGACGGTCTCGGTGGCGGTCACCAGGACGACGACCGGGCCGTCCAGGCGCCAGCCGAAGGACCGCGCGTAGGCCAGCGCCCGCTCGGTGTGGGCGAAGGAGCCCCCCACCAGCCGGCGCACCATGTCCCCCTGGAAGCGCAGCTCCACGGAGTGGACGGCCTGCAGCCGGATCTCCGACAGCGCGGCGATGACGGCGGCCTGCTCGAGCACCACACCGGCCCCGAGCAGCATCGGCCCGTGCCGGTTCACCGCGACCAGCCAGCCGTGCCGCTGCTCACCGGCCATGACCGGGGCGACCGCGTACTCCCCCACCCCGCCGGGCAGCTCGTGGTGACCGGGGACGAGCAGGATGCCGTCGGCCGGGGACAGGTCGGCGTCGGCCAGGACGTCGGCGGGGGTCACCACGGACTGGTCGGCGCGGTTGCCCGACAGCCGGCGGGCCGGGGTCAGGTCCCCGAACGCGTCGTCGGCGGCGGCGTCGAGCAGCCACAGCCAGTCGCGGATCTCGGTGACCTCCTCGGGCGGGCCGGCGTAGGTGGCGACCTCGCGGTCGGGCCCGAGCCCCAGCACCGCCGCACCCGCGAGGAAGGTCGACACCTGGGTGGTCACCTCGGCCAGCCCACCGCCGGACAGCGCCACGTCGATGAACTGGTTGTGCATCCGGTTTGCGAGGCTGAGCGCCTGGGTCTGCTTGTCGATGATCGCGCCGAGCACCTCGGCGACGACCTCGTCCAGCCGGGTGGTCGACGGCAGCGCGAGGACCGGGAACCCGCGCCGGTCGGCCTCGGCGAGGACCTCTGCGGGCACCTCGCCGGCGGCGTTGCCCTGCCCGCCCTCGGAGCGGAAGGCCAGCGCGCCGCTGCCGGCGCGGTGCAGCCGCTCGATCACCGCACGGCTCTGTGCCGGGTCCCGGGTGGCCAGCCGACCGGCGAGCACCACCAGCACGTCGGGACCGGCGCTGCCGAGCGGGGCGTCGGGCTCCTCGACGACGACGTGCCGCACGATGCGCCGGGTGCCGGTGGCACCCCCGACGACGATCGTGCCGATCAGGCCCGGGAGGTCCAGCACCTGGTCGACGGTGAGCCCCATGCTGTCCTGCAGGGCGGTCCGGTCGCCCGGGGGCAGCTGCGAGAGCACCGGCTCAGCCGACGGCGGGACGCTGCTGAACGTGGCGGCACGGTCACTGTGTGCTACATACGTCACGGACGTCTCACGTTCAGTCACTCTACGTACCCCCAAGACGCCGTGTCACGAACAACTCGGCAAGATTCTGTCAGACGTCTCTGGACGCGCGAACCCACGCTTGGCGAGAATCGCCATACAGGTCTGAGGGACGCGCCACTTACGTTCGACCCCCGACCTGTGTCCCGCTCGGATGGTAGGCGGCCCCACGCACCAGGGGGTCGGTGCCGCCGCCCGGGAGCACCAGACCGGGACGGCAGTCGGCACATCGACCGACACCGGCGACCGCACGGGGGTGGAGGTCAGATGCGCACGATCGACGAGAGCACCGGCGGGCAGGGCGACGCCGCGACCAGCGAGGACAGGACCGGTACCGGCTCACGCCGCACCGCCGCACCACGATCGACCGCGGCTCCGGCGCCGCGGTCGGGCCGCCCCGGGCGGGCCGCCCGCGCCGGCATGCCCACGCTGCACCTGGCCGGGGGCGCGCCGTCGGGCATCGTGCCCCGTCCGTCGGTGCCGGCCCAGGCGAGCACCGGGGTGGCCGAACTGCTCCGCGGCCCGCTGCGCCAGGGCACGGTGCTCCTGTCGGCACCCTCGGCCCTGTACGTCACCGTGCCCACGCCCTCCGGGCCCGAGGTGGTCGGCGTGCTGACCTCCGACGCCGCCCGGCTGCCGCTGGGCTGCATCCTCTTCCGCCCGTCCAACGGCCGCCCGCTGGTCTCCGCGCCCAGCGGCGCCCCGGCCACCGTCGGTGGCGGCCGGCTGGTCGTCGGTGACCTGACGGTGAGCGCGGCCGCGTGGTGGGACCCGCGTCCCAAGCTGCCCACCGCGCGCCCGGCGCTGCTGCCCGAGGGGGTCCGTGAGCTGCGGGCCGCGCTCTACGGCGAAGGGGTCCCGCACAGCGCCTTCGTGCTGCCCGGTCTGGCCGGCGGGCCCAGCGGCCCGCTCGCCGCACTGCGCGGCGCCGTCCGCCGCGCCGACCTGGACGCGGCGCTGCGCACCGCGACCCGACTGATCGGCGAGGGCCCCGGCATGACACCGGTCGGCGACGACGTGTTGGCGGGCACCACTGCCGGGCTGGTGCTGCTGGGTCACCCGGCCGCCGAGCGCTTCGGCAGCGGGGTGACCGGCCTGGCCGCCGGGCGGACCACCGAGCTGTCCCGCGCGCTGCTGCGGCACGCCGCGGCCGGACGGGTCACCGGCGAGTACGCCGCCGTGCTGCGCGCGATGGTCGGGGACGGCCCGCTGGTCCCGGCGATCCGGGCGCTGCTGAGCAGCGGCTCGACCAGTGGCCGGGCGCTGGCCCTGGGGCTGAGCACCGCGATCGACCTCGTCGAGCGGACCGCCCGGCCGCGCTGAGCGTCCCCGGTCCGGCCGGCGTCAGCCGGTCGGACCGGGCAGCAGCGCGCCGAGCCGGTCCCACTGGGCGATCCGGCACCCGTCGGTGCGGGAGAGCTCCAGGTCCACCGGCTCCCCCGCCCACCGGCCGCTGACCCGTGCGGTCTGCGGGCCGCCGAACAGCTGGGTGCACATCGTGTCGCCGGACAGCGCGGCGAACGGGTCCGGCTGGCCGCTGAGCTGGGCGCAGGCGGCGGCCGGGTCGGGCAGGTCACCGGCGGGCGTGACGGCGCAGGAGAGCTCGTAGGTCTGCGCGGCCTCGCCGGGCCCGGGCACCAGCTCGACGACCAGCTCCCCGTCGGCCGGACCGCTCGGGACCGCCGCCGAGCTCGACGTCTGCGCCGACGCGTCTCCCGCCGTCGACGACCCGCCGCAGGCAGTGACCAGGGCGGACGACAGCAGCAGGACCGGGACGGCGATGCGGCGCATCCCCCCAGCATGCCGCGTCCGGCACGCGGCCGGCCGCGGACACGGCCCGCTCTGGGACGGCGACGTCCGCGGGCCGGCGGGGGCGCGGAGGACCCGACCTCAGATGCGCGAGGCGGCGATGCTGGTGACGAGGATGGCGCGGGCGCCGAGCTCGTAGAGGTCGTCCATGACCCGGTTGGTGTCGTCCTTGCCGACCATGGCGCGCACCGCCGACCAGCCTGGCGTGTGCAGCGGGCTGACCGTGGGGCCCTCGAGCCCGGGGGTGATCGCGGTGGCCCGGGCGAGCAGGTCGTTGGGGCAGTCGTAGTCGAGCATCACGTAGCGCCGGGCGACCAGGACGCCCTGCAGCCGCCGGCGCAGCTGGGCCACGGCCGGGATCTCCTCGGCACCCTCACGGCGCACCAGCACCGCCTCGCTGGCCAGCACCGGCTCGCCGATGATCCGCAGCCCGGCCGCCCGCAGCGTCGTCCCGGTCTCCACGACGTCGCAGACGGCGTCGGCGACACCGAGCCGGCAGGCGGTCTCGACCGCGCCGTCGAGCTTCACGACCTCGGCCTTCATGCCGGTGGAGTCCAGGAAACGCTGCAGCAGCCCCGGGTAGGCAGTGGCGATCCGCTTGCCCTCGAGCTCGGCCACCTCGTCGATGGCCGAGTCCGCGGGGCTGGCGAACCGGAAGGAGGACCGCCCGAAGCCCAGCGGCATCACCTCGGCCGCGACCGCCCCGGCGCCGTCCGTCGGGGTGGTCTCCAGCAGCATGTCGCGGCCGGTGATGCCGACGTCCAGCGTGCCGGCGGCGACGTAGATCGCGATGTCCCGCGGCCGCAGGTAGAAGAACTCGGTGTCGTTCTCCGGGTCGTAGACCGCGAGGTCCTTGAGGCTGCGCCGCTGCCGGTAGCCGCTCTCGGCGAGCATCGTCTGAGCGGGTTCGCTCAGGACGCCCTTGTTCGGGACGGCGACGCGCAGCACAGAGCTCTCCTAAGCGAGGGGATGGAACGGCCTCGTCCCAGGGCCCCGCGGCGTGCGAAGCGCGTCGTGGGGAGGGACGAGGTCCTTGATCAGAGGTGAGCGTAGACGTCGGCCAGGGACAGGCCCCGGGCCAGCATCAGCACCTGCACCCGGTAGAGGAGCTGGCTGATCTCCTCCGCCGTGCGCTGCTCGTCCTCGAACTCCGCGGCCATCCAGGACTCGGCCGCCTCCTCGACGACCTTCTTCCCGGCGGCGTGCACGCCGTCGGTGACGGCGGTGACGGTGCCCGAGGCGGGGTCGCCGGCGGCGACCTTCTCGCTCAGCTCGGCGAAGAGCGCGTCGAACGTCTTCACGCCGGGGTCACCCCGAAGCCGGTGCCCTGCTTGCGCGTGCGCAGCTCACGCAGGACCAGCGCGGTCTGCAACGCGGCGGCGGCGGCCTCCCAGCCCTTGTCCTCGCCGGAGTCGTCCATGCCGGCGCGGTCGCGGGCCTGGCGCTCGCCCTCGGTGGTGAGCACGCCGTTGCCGACGGGCTTGCCGGAGTCCAGCGCCACCCGGGTGAGGCCGGCGGTGAAGGAGTCGCAGACGTAGTCGAAGTGCGGCGTCCCCCCGCGGACGACGACACCGAGGGCGACGACGGCGTCGTGGGTGGCGGCCAGCGCCTGGGCGACCACCGGCAGCTCGAGGGCGCCGGGCACCCGCACGACGGTCGGCGAGGCGACGCCGGAGGCCTCGGCGCAGGCGAGCGCGCGGGCCAGCAGGGAGTCGGCGATCTCGCCGTGCCAGGTGGCTGCGACGATGCCGAGGGTCAGGCCCGCCGCGTCGATGGGCTCCTGCCCCGGTGCTCCGGACCCGCTCATGACTGCTCCTCGGTGCTCGTGGTGGACGACGCTGCAGTGTGCCCGGTGCGGGCGGCCGGGCCGCTCACAGCGGCTGCTCCTCGGCGCGCCGCACGGGCACGGCCGGCTCGACGACGGACTCCGGTTCGATGATCTCGAGCAGGTGGCCCATCCGGTCGCGCTTGGTGCGCAGGTAGCCGATGTTGTCGGCCGTGACGTGGGTGGGCAGCCCGACCCGGCCGGTGATCTTCAGGCCGTAGCCCTCGAGACCGGCGCGCTTGGTCGGGTTGTTGGTGAGCAGCCGCATGGTGCGGATGCCCAGGTCGACCAGGATCTGCGCGCCGGTGCCGTAGTCGCGGGCGTCGGCGGGCAGGCCCAGGCCGAGGTTGGCGTCGATGGTGTCCGCGCCGGCGTCCTGGAGCTGGTAGGCCTGCAGTTTGTGCAGCAGTCCGATGCCCCGGCCCTCGTGCCCGCGGATGTAGAGGACGACGCCGCGGCCCTCGACGGCGACGGCGGCGAGCGCGGCGTCCAGCTGGGGCCCGCAATCGCAGCGCAGCGACCCGAAGACGTCGCCGGTGAGGCACTCGGAGTGCACGCGCACCAGCACGTCTTCACCGTCCGCGATGTCGCCGTAGACGAAGGCCACGTGCTCGCGCTCGTCATAGGAGCTGCGGTAGCCGACGGCGGTGAACTCCCCCGCGCGCAGCGGCACCCGCGCCTCGGCGACCCGCTCGACCAGCTTGTCGAAGCGCTTGCGGTAGGCGATGAGGTCGGCGATGGAGACCATCACCAGGTCGTGGGCATCGGCGAACTCGCGCAGCTCCGCACCCCGGGCCATGCCGGTGGGGTCCTGCTCGCTGACGACCTCGCACAGCGCGCCGGCCGGCCGCAGCCCGGCCAGCACGGCCAGGTCGACGGCGGCCTCGGTGTGGCCGGGGCGCCGCAGCACCCCGCCGTCCCGGGCGCGCAGCGGGACGACGTGCCCGGGGCGGGCCAGGTCGCCGGAGGTGGCCTCGGCCGAGGCCAGGGTGCGGATGGTGCGCGCCCGGTCGGCGGCGGAGATGCCGGTGGTCACGCCCTCGCGGGCGTCGACGGTGACGGTGTAGGCGGTCCCGCGGCGGTCCTGGTTGACCCGGAACATCGGCGGGAGGTCGAGCCGGTCGGCGTCGGCCTCGCTGACCGCGACGCAGATGTAGCCCGAGGTGTAGCGCACGGTGAAGGCGACGACCTCGGGGGTGGCCAGCTCGGCGGCGAAGATGAGGTCGCCCTCGTTCTCGCGGTCCTCGTCGTCGATGACGACGACGGGGCGGCCGCCCTTGATCGCGGCGAGGGCGTCCTCGATGGTGTCCAGCCGGAACTCGCTCATCGACGTGCCCCCATCAGCCGCTCGACGTACTTGGCGATGACGTCCACCTCCAGGTTGACCGGGCTGCCCGGCGTGCGGGCGCCCAGGGTGGTCTCGCGCAGGGTGGTCGGGATGAGGCTGACCTCGAACCAGGGCTCCGGCTCGTCTGCGAGTGCGCTGACGGTGAGGGAGACGCCGTCGACGGTGATCGAGCCCTTCTCCACCACGTAGCGGGCCAGCTCCACCGGGACGGCGATGCGCACGACCTCCCACTGGTCGCCGGGCGTGCGGGACACGATCGTGCCGACGCCGTCGACGTGGCCCTGCACGATGTGCCCGCCCAGCCGGGTCTCGGCGGTGACGGCGCGCTCGAGGTTCACCGCGTCGCCGACGCCGGTGGCACCCAGGCTGGACCGCCGCAGCGTCTCGGCCATGACGTCGGTGCTCCACACGGAGCTGCCGTCGGTACCGGGCTGGACGCCGGTCACGGTCAGGCAGACGCCGTTGACGGAGATCGAGTCGCCGAGGGCGACGCCGTCGAGGGTCTTGCAGGCCCGGATGCGCAGCACGGCGCTGTCCGCGCCGTCCTCCCGCACCTCCAGGGTGCCGAGCTCTTCCACGATGCCGGTGAACACGTCAGCTCCCTCCGCCGGTCGTCGGCCCACCAGTGTGCCGGGTGGGCCGCAACCGGATCTGCACGTCCCCGCCCAGGCGGGTGACGTCGGTGATCGTCAGGTGCAGCGCCGAGGTGATCGTGTCGATTCCCAGGCCGCCGACCATGGGTGCACCGTCACCCAGCAGCAGCGGCGCCTGGTGCAGCACGACCTCGTCGACGAGGCCCGCGGCGAGGAAGGCCGCGGCGAGTGTCGGGCCGCCCTCGAGGAGCAGCCGGCGCACCCCGCGGTCGAACAGCTCGGTCAGCAGTGCGGCGGGGTCGGCGGCCCGGCTGAGGTGCGTGGCGGCCGCGTCGTCGTGCACCCGGGCGGTGGCGGGCACCCGGCCGCGCCGGTCCAGCACCACCCGCAGCGGCTGCCGGAGCGCGGTGCGCCCCTCGGCGTCCCGGACCGTCAGCTGCGGGTCGTCGGCCAGCACGGTGCCCGACCCGACCAGGACGGCGTCGCAGGTGGCGCGCAGCCGGTGCACCTCGGCGCGGGCCTGCGGTCCGGTGATCCAGCGGCTGGTGGAGTCGGCGGCGGCGACCCGGCCGTCGAGGGTGGTGGCGACCTTCCAGACGACCTGCGGGCGGTGCTCCCGCACACCGGTCAGCCAGCCGGCCAGTGCGCCGTCCTCGGCGGCCTGCTGGTCGGCGCCGAGCTCGACGTCGACCCCGGCGGCTCGCAGCCGGGCGGCACCGCCGACGGCGAGGGCGGTGGGCTCGGGGACGGCGACGACGACCCGGCGCACCCCGGCGGCGAGCAGCGCGTCGGCACACGGGCCGGTGCGGCCGGTGTGCGCGCAGGGCTCCAGGGTGACCACCGCGGTGCCGCCGCGGGCGCGCTCGCCGGCCTGGGTGAGGGCGTGCACCTCGGCGTGCGGGCCGCCGACCGGGGAGGTGGCGCCCTCGCCGGCCACGGCACCGTCGGCGTCGAGCACGACCGCGCCGACCGGCGGGTTCGGGCTGGTGGTGCCCAGCACCCGCTCCCCCAGCTCGCGGGCGCGGGCCATCGCCGCCTGCTCGACGGCGTTCATCGAGTGGTGGTCACGAGCGGGATCGGGCGGCGGCGGCCTGGGCGCGCAGTCCGCGGATCGCCGCCGCGGGGTCCTCGGCGCCGTAGACGGCGGAGCCGGCGACGAAGACGTCGGCACCGGCGGCCGCGGCCTGCTCGATGGTGTCGGCGTTGATCCCGCCGTCGACCTCGACGAAGAGCTGCAGGTGCCCGGTGTCCACGAGCCGCCGCGCCTCGCGGACCTTGCTCATCGTCTGCGGCATGAACGACTGCCCGCCGAAGCCGGGCTCGACGGTCATCACCAGCAGGGTGTCGAAGTCGGGCAGCACGTCGAGGTAGGCCTCCAGCGGCGTCCCCGGCTTGATCGCCAGCCCGGCCAGCGCACCGGCGGCCCGGAGGTCGCGGGCCACGGCGCGCGGGTCGGTGCAGGCCTCGGCGTGCACCGTGACGTTGCGGGCGCCGGCCTCGGCGTACCCGGGGGCCCACCGCTCGGGGTCGGTGATCATCAGGTGGCAGTCCAGCGGCACCGGGCTCACCGCCTGGATGGCCTGCACGACCGGCAGCCCCAGGGTCAGGTTGGGCACGAAGTGGGCGTCCATGACGTCGACGTGGACCCAGTCGGCGTCGGTGATCCGCTGCACCTCGTCGGCGAGGCGGGCGAAGTCGGCGGACAGCAGACTGGGCGCGATCATCGGGTCCTGTGCCACGCGGTGATCGTAGGTGCCCGCTCCCTCCACCCGAGGACGCGCGGACCTTCTGGCCCACCACCTGTGACGACGGTCCGGTCGCCCTCGTGGGGCCGAGGGTCGTCTTGTGGCCCAGGTCACCCGTCCGGCGTGGCGGACCGGTCCTCTCCCGCGTGGCGAGGCGCTGGCCAGCCACTTCCTGTGACCGACTTGTGACGTTGCGTCGTGCGACCTAACGTCCTCCGCCACCGGGACCCGCTCCACAGAGCCCCCCGGTCCCTGCCCCGCTGGACGAGGAGCCCCATGCCCCGCACCACCCGCCGGACCTCCACGCACACCGTGGCCACCGGCCTGGCCCTGGCCACCGCCCTGGGCCTCGCCGCCCTCACGCCGTCCGCCGCCCTCGCCGCACCCCCGGCGGCCGGCCCGGCGCCGGGCTACGTCCAGGGCGCGCTGCAGAACTACGCGGTCAACATCAACGCTGCCAACCGCGGCCAGACGCTGAAGGTCGAGCGGGCCGTCGCCGCCGCCGGCGGCAGCGTCGTGGAGTCCTACGCCGAGATCGGCGTGGTCATCGCCCAGTCCGACAACAGGGACTTCGCCGCGGCGCTGCGCCGGGAGAAGACCGTCGAGTCCGTCGGCGCGACCCGCACCGCCGCCGTGGCCGTCACCGACCCGACCTACGGCGTCAGCGACCCGCTGGCCAGGGGCGAGTCCGGCAAGGGCAAGCCCGGGGCCCGGGTGACCCGGACGCCCAGCATCGAGGACACCACGGCCGCCGCGGCCGACCCGCGCGAGGCCGAGCAGTGGGACATGAAGGCGATCGGCGCCGACCAGGCGCACCTGGTCACCGACGGCAGCCGGGACGTGCTGGTCGCCGTCCTGGACTCCGGCATCCAGGGCGACCACCCCGACCTGGCGGCCAACATCGACACCGCCGCCTCGGCAAGCTGCCTCAGTGGCTCGCCGGACTCCAGCTACGCCTCCTGGCAGCCCACCACCAGCGACCACGGCACCCACGTGGCCGGCACCATCGCCGCGGCGCGCAACGGGATCGGCATCGTCGGGGTGGCCCCGGGCGTGCGGATGTCCTCGGTCAAGGTCGTCGACGACGCCGGTTTCATCTACCCCGAGTCGGCGATCTGCGGGTTCATGTACGCGGTGGCCACCGGCGCCGACGTCACCAACAACAGCTACTACATCGACCCGTGGCAGTTCTGGTGCGACGACGACGCCGACCAGCGCGCGGTGAAGACCGCCGTCGACCGGGCGGTCCAGTACTCGCAGGGCCGCGGCGTGGTGAACGTGGCCGCGGCCGGCAACTCCAACGTCGACCTGGCCCACAAGACCACCGACGCCACCAGCCCGGACGACACCACCCCGGTCGTCCGGCCGATCGACGCCGGCTGCGAGGACATCCCGGCCGAGCTGGACGGCGTCGTCACCGTCTCCTCCACCACCTCGACGGGCGCGCGGTCGTCCTTCTCCAACTACGGCGAGGGCGTCATCGACGTCGCCGCCCCGGGCTCGTCGATCCTGTCCACCGTCACCGGCGGCGGCTACGGCCGGAAGAACGGCACCTCGATGGCCTCCCCGCACGTGGCCGGCGTGGTCGCCCTGCTGAAGTCCGCGCACCCGAAGCTGTCCGGCACGGCGCTGACCGACCTGCTGTACGCCCAGGCCGACGACGTCCCCTGCCCGACCGGGACGACGACCTGCACCGGCCCCGCGGCCGACAACGGCTACTTCGGCGAGGGCCTGGTCGACGCGCTGGAGGCCGTGCGCTAACCGGCTGAACGACCTGCACGGGACGGGGCGCACCGCAGACCGGCGGTGCGCCCCGTCCTGCGTTCAGCGGGCTGCGGCCCGCTCCGCCTCGCTCGTCAGCAGGCAGAACTCGTTGCCCTCCGGGTCGGCGAGCACGAACCAGCCGCTTCCGTCGGGCCGGCGCCGGTCCTCCACCACGACCGCACCCAGTTCCAGCAGCCGCAGCAGCTCGCCGTCGCGGGTGCCCGTCTCCGGCCGCAGGTCCAGGTGCAGCCGGTTCTTGTCCACCTTCGGCTCGGGCACCTCGAGGAACAGCAGCCGCTGCCGCCCGTCGGGTGAGATCACCATGCACTCCTCGTCCCCGGGCTCGTTCGGGTCGCCGGGGTCCTCGGACCAGCCGAGCACCGCCGCCCAGAAGAGGGACTGCGCATGGGCGTCGCGACTGTCCACGCTGACGTGGGAGAGGAAGGCGACCATGACGGCAGGGTCCCCGCGCGCCGCCCCGTCGTCCACCCTGATCCACCCGTGGTGCGCCCTGCCAGGATCCACGCCATGCGACTGATCGACCTGAGCCACGTCGTCGAGCACGGGCTGACGACCTACCCCGGCCTGCCCGCCCCCGAGATCGGCGTCCACCTCGGCTTCGAGGACTCGCACGGCGTCTACGCGGCGGGCACGGAGTTCCAGATCGGCCGGATCTCCATGGTCGCCAACACCGGCACCTACCTCGACACCCCCGCGCACCGGTACCGCGACGGCCACGACCTCGCCGACCTGCCGCTGGCGCGCTGCGCCGGGCTGCCGGCCGTCGTCGTCCGGGCCGCCGGCCGCGGGCACGCACTGGACGCCGCGGCGTTCGCCGGGCTGGACGTCGCGGGCGCCGCGGTGCTCGTGCACACCGGCTGGGACGCCTCCTGGGGCACCGAGGCCTACCTGGACCGCGACCACCCGCACCTGACCGAGGACGGCGCCCGCGCGCTGGTGGACGCCGGCGCCACGCTGGTCGGCATCGACTCGGTCAACATCGACGACACGATCGGCACGGCCCGCCCTGCGCACAGCCTGCTGCTGGCCGCCGGCATCCCGGTGGTCGAGCACCTGACCGGCCTGGGCGGCCTGCCCGACACCGGCGCGGTCTTCACCGCCGTCCCGGTCGCCGTCCGCGGCCTGGCCACCTTCCCCGTGCGCGCCTACGCCTCCGTCGGCTAGCCGTTCGGCACGAGATCTGTCGTGGCCTCCTGGGCCGGGAGGCCACGAGAACGCGGATCTCGCGAGCGGGGACGGTTCCGCGGAACCGTCCCCGGGCTCAGCGCGTGCGGCGGAGCAGGGCCATGAACATCGCGTCGGTGCCGTGCCGGTGCGGCCACAGCTGCCCGTAGTCGCCGCGCGCGATGCCCGGCACCTCCGGGAACAGCGGTGCGACCGGGAGCACCTCGACGTCGTCCCGGCCGGCGACCGCGTCGACGATCGCGACCGTCTCGGCGGTGTGCGGTGAGCAGGTCACGTAGGCGACCACTCCCCCGGGCCGGACCGCGGCGAGCGCGCTGTCCAGCAGCCGGGTCTGCAGCTCGGCCAGCGGGGCGACGTCCGCAGGCACGCGGCGCCACCGCACCTCGGGACGGCGGCGCAGTGCCCCCAGCCCGGTGCACGGTGCGTCGAGCAGCACCCGGTCGAAGGAGCCGGCCGGCCAGTCGGGCGCGGTGGCGTCGGTGACCCGCACGTCGACGTCGTCCTCGCCGGCCAGCGCGCCACGCACCAGTTCGGCCCGGTGCTCGGCGCGGTCGGCCGCGGTCAGGTGCACCCCGGCCGGGCGGACCGCGGCCAGCAGCCCGGCCTTGCCACCGGGGCCGGCGCACATGTCCAGCCAGGCGGCGTCCGGGCCCTCGAGCGGGGCACGGACGAGGGCGAGCGCGGCCAGCTGGCTGCCCTCGTCCTGCACCGCGGCCGCCCCGGACCGCACGCTGCGCACCTTGCCGGGGTCGCCCCCGCCCAGCCGGACGGCGTAGGGCGACCAGGGGCCGGCCTCGCCCCCGGACTCGGCGACGAGTTCGTCGCGGTCGACGTGCCGGGCCACCAGGTGCACCTCCGGCGCCAGGTCGTCGGCCAGCAGCGCGGCCTCGACCTCGCCGTCCTCGGCCAGCGCGTCGCGCCAGGCGTCGACGATCCAGCGCGGGTGGTCGGTGCTCAGCGCGAGCCGGTCGGCGTCCTCGGCGGGGGCCAGCGCGGCCACCCACGCCGCCCGGTCACCGCCGGCGGCGACCTTCCGCAGCACCGCGTTGACCAGCCCGGAGGCGCCGGTGCCCACGATCGCCCGGGTGAGCGCGACGGTGGTGTCGACGGCGGCGTGCGCCGGGACCCGCAGGTCGACGATCTGGTACGTGCCCAGCCGCAGCAGGTCGAGCACCTTGGGGTCCAGCTCGGCCAGCGGGCGGGAGACCAGCGTGGTCAGGAGGGCGTCCAGGGTGCCGGTCGCGCGCAGCGTGCCGTAGGCCAGCTGGGTGGCGAACGCGGCGTCGCGCGGCTCGAGCTGACGCTCGCGCAGCAGCTGGGGCAGCAGCAGGTTGGCGTAGGCGTCGCGGCTGGAGACGCCGTCGAGCACGTCGTAGGCGGTCAGCCGGGCGCCGTCCAGGACCGGCCGGTGCCGGCGGGACTGCGGGCGCTGGTTGCCGGTGCCGGGGTCGTTGCGCCGCTTGTGCCCGGCGCGCCGGTCGGGGCCGGTCATGCGCCCCCCTGCTCGCCGAGGCGCTCGCCGGGCTCGAGCCGGGCGCCGCGCGCCCAGTCCGCCGCCGGGAGCATCTTCCTGCCCGCCGGCTGCACCTCGGTGAGCCGGACGGCGCCGCGGGCGGTGCCGACCAGGACGCCGTCGGCACCGACCGACAGCTCGCCGGCCTCCAGGGCCGGTGCGGACGGCAGCGGCTCGACCGGGGCCAGCCGCAGCCGGTTGCCCCGGAAGGTGGTCCAGGCGCCCGGCGCCGGGGTGACCCCGCGGACCCGCCGGTCGACCACGTGCGCCGGCAGCGCCCAGTCGACCCGGGCGTCCTCGGTCTGGATCCGCGGCGCCAGGCTGATGCCCTCGACCGGCTGCGGCTCGGCGCGCAGCGAGCCGTCGGCGAGACCGTCGAGGGTCGCGACGAGCAGCCCGGCGCCGCTGACGGCCAGTCGGCCGAGCAGGTCGCCGGCGGTGTCGCGGGGGCCGATCGGCTCGGTCACCACGCCGAGGACCGGGCCGGTGTCCAGGCCCGCCTCCAGCTGGAAGGTGGCCGCACCGGTGACCTCGTCACCGGCCATGATCGCGTGCTGGACGGGTGCGGCACCGCGCCAGGCGGGCAGCAGGGAGAAGTGCAGGTTGACCCAGCCGTGCACCGGGACGTCGAGGGCCGCGGGCGGCACGAGCGCGCCGTAGGCGACCACCGGTGCGCAGTCGACGGCCAGCTCGCGCAGGGTGTCCAGGAACTCCGGCTCACGGGGCGAGCGGGGCTGCAGCACCGGGATGCCGGCGGCGTCGGCCCGCTCGGCGACCGGGGAGCGGCTGGTGCGCCGTCCCCGCCCGGCCGGGGCGTTGGGCCGGGTGAGGACGGCGACGACCTCGTGTGCGGAGCCCAGCAGCGCCTCGAGGGAGGCGACCGCGGGGGCCGGGGTGCCGGCGAACAGGAGCCTCAGTGGGGGCTCACCTTCACGACGGGGGCCGGCAGCGGCGAGCCCTCGGGCAGCCAGGACGGGTGCCCCTGCCACTCGGCGGCCTGCAGGACGTCCAGGGCGGCCGCCCGCGCCTCGGCGTCGAGCCGGTCGACGAACAGCACGCCGTCGAGGTGGTCGGTCTCGTGCTGGATGGCGCGGGCGAGCTTGTGCGAGCCCTCCACGCGCAGGGGCTCGCCGAACATGTCCCAGCCGGTGGCCGCGACGGTCAGGTAGCGGTCGCAGTCGAACCGGTAGCCGGGGATCGACAGGCAGCCCTCGGCGTCCCGCTCGACGTCCTCGCCCACCGGGACGACGTCGGGGTTGACCATGTGGCCGACCTCGCCGTCGACGTACCAGGTGAAGACCCGCAGGCCGACGCCGATCTGGGGCGCGGCGAGGCCGGCGCCGCCGGCGGCGTGCATGGTGTCGGTCAGGTCGGCGACGAGCTGCTGCAGTTCCTTGTCGAACTCGACGACGGGGGCGGCCGGGGTGCGCAGCACCGGGTCGCCCATGATCCGGATCGGGGTGACGCTCACCGGGTGAGTCTAGGCGGCGTCCAGGACGCCGGATGCGCGGTCACCTCGCTACCGTTCCGAGGATGACCCCGGTGACCTCCCACCACGTCCGCGCCGTCGTCGGCAGCGCCGCCGACGGACTGGTCCTCGCCCTCTGCGGAGCACTCCTGGACCATCCCGCCCGCTCGGCGGCCCGCCGCCGGCTGTACCTGGCCATGGCCGGGGTCGCCGCGCTCGACGTCGGCATCGCCGAGCTGCCGGGCCTGCGGGCGGCGCTGGCCGACGGCGTGCCCCCGGAGCGGATGTCGGCGGAGGAGCTGGAGGTGCGGTTGCAGCAGGGCCTGGTCGTCGGCGCCTGGGCGGTGGTGCTGACGGTGGTCGACGGCCCGCTGGCGCGGGCGCTGCGCGATCGCGGGGTCGCCCGTCCGCACCTGCTGCTGGGCGCGGTCGCCGGCCTGGGCGCGGCGCTCAGCACGCTGCCCAGCTGGTGGCGCCAGGCCGACGAGGGCGCCGCGGTCGACCAGGCGACCGCCCGGCTGGACGAGGAGCTCGCGGAGCTGCTCGACCAGCCGGCCGGCTGACCTGGCGGGCTCGGAGGCTCAGGCGAGCTCGAGCGGGTCGAGCTGGACCCGCACGTGCTCGGGCACCTTCCGGGCGCTGCGGACCCCCTGCACGTCGTGCAGCGCCCGCGCCAGCGCGACGCCCTCGCTGCGCCGGATCCGCACCAGGTACCGCTCCCGCTCGCCCTCCTGCCCCGGCCGCGGCGGCTCCGGGACCGGCCCCAGGACGTCGGCGCCCTCGGGCAGCCGCAGCGCGCCCAGGAACTCCGCCAGCGCGGCCGGGGACGCCGACAGCGACGCCATCCGAGTGACCGGCGGGAAGCCGAGCTCGCGGCGGTCGGCGAGCTCGCGGGTGGCCAGCCCCGCCGGGTCCCAGCGCACCAGCGCCTGCACGACGGGGTGCGCGGCGTCGGCGGACACCACGACCCGACCGCCGGCCTGCACCAGCGCCGCGGCGTTCATCCAGCGCCGCAGCGTCTCCTCCCCCGCCCGCAGGTCGGCCCGGCCCAGCAGCGCCCAGGAGTCCAGCAGCAGGGCAGCGCCGTAGCCGCCCTCGGCGACCGGCTCGGCACCCGGGGTGGCGACGACGATCGCCGGGTCGCCGGCCACGGTGGCCAGCACCCCGGAGCTGCGGCCGGACACCCGCACCGCCGCCCCGGGGAACGCCCGGCCCAGCTCCTCGGCCGTACGGGAGGCGCCGATGACGGCGGCACGCAGCTTGGTGCCGTGGCAGTGCGGGCAGTCGAAGGTGGCCGCCGGTCGCGCGCACCAGCGGCAGGCGGCGATGCGCACCCCGTTCGGCCCGGGCGCCGGGGCGATGCCCAGCGGCCCGGCGCAGTGCGCGCACCGCGCCGGCGCCCGGCAGCGGTCGCAGACCAGCGAGGGCACGTAGCCCGAGCGGGGCACCTGGATCAGCACCGGCCGGCCGGCCTGCAGGGCCTTCCGGGCGACGTCGAAGCCGAGGGTGGGCAGCCGGGCGGAGCGGGCCGCGGGGTCGCGAGCCAGCTCGAAGTCGCTGCCCAGCGCCTCGACCCTCGGGGCGGCCGTGCGCAGGGTGGCGCGGTCGGCGATCAGCTCGTGCGCCCAGCCGGACTCGACGAGCAGCGCGGCCTCCGCGGTGCGGGAGGTGGCGGCGACCACCGCGGCACAGGAGGCCAGGTGCGCGCGGTGCACCAGCACGTCGCGGGCGTGCGGGTAGGGGGCGCGGGGCTCGGCGTGCAGGTCGTCCCCGTCGTCCCAGATCACCACCAGGCCCAGGTCGCGCACCGGGGCGAACACCGCCCCGCGGGTGCCCAGCACCACCTGGGCGGTGCCGCGAGACGCGGTGAGGAACCGGCCGTAGCGGGTGTCGGGAGTCGAGTCGGCGCGCAGCACTGCGACCGCGCCGTCGGGCAGCAGCCGCTCGGCCGCGGCGGCCAGCCGGTCCAGGTCCTTGCCGTCGGGGACCACGACGAGCGCGCCCCGCCCGCCGGACAGCGCCGCCTGGCACAGCTCGACCAGCCGAGTCGGCCAGTCCTCCCCCGGCAGCGCCGTCCACACCGCGCGGGCCGGGTGCCCCTGGGCGACGGCCTCCAGCAGCAGCGGCCCGGTCGGGTAGCGGGCGAACCCGGCCGGGTCCGGGGCCGGCGGAGGCGGCGGCGGGTCCTGCCGGGGCCGCTTCTCCGGTGCTCCGCGGCGGGGCGGGAGCGCCAGCCGGAGGACGTCGGTCATCGACCCGGCGTAGCGGTCGGCGACCGAGCGGGCCAGCTCGGCGACCTCGGGGGTGAGGACCGGCTCGGGCGAGACGACCTTGGCCAGCGGCGCCAGCTTGCCGGTGTGGTCGGTGCTCCCGGCGAGCTCCACGACCACGCCGTCGACGAGCTTGCCGGCGAACCGCACGCGCACCCGGCAGCCGGCCACGACCTGCTCGGCCAGCTCCTCGGGCACGGCGTAGTCGAAGGGCCGGTCCAGGTGGGCCAGCGGCACATCGACGACGACCCGGGCGACCCGCTGCGCGCGGGGACCCGGGTCGTCGAGGACAGGCGTGTCGCTCAGGGGTCTAGACGCCCGTGGCCACGCGGAGGGCGTCGACGCGGTCCAGCCGCTCCCAGGGCAGCTCGATGTCGGTGCGCCCGAAGTGCCCGTAGGCGGCGGTGGGGCCGTAGATCGGGCGGAGCAGGTCCAGGTCGCGGACGATCGCGCCCGGGCGCAGGTCGAACACCGAGCTGATCGCCTTCTCCAGCACCTCCTCCGGGACGACGTTGGTGCCGAAGGTCTCCACGAACAGCCCGACCGGGTGCGCGGCACCGATCGCGTAGGCCACCTGGACCTCGCAGCGCCGCGCCAGGCCCGCGGCGACGACGTTCTTGGCCACCCAGCGCATCGCGTAGGCACCCGAGCGGTCGACCTTCGACGGGTCCTTGCCGGAGAAGGCGCCGCCGCCGTGCCGGGCCATGCCGCCGTAGGTGTCGACGATGATCTTGCGGCCGGTCAGGCCGGCGTCGCCCATCGGGCCGCCGATGACGAACTTGCCGGTGGGGTTGACCAGCAGCCGGTGGCCGGTGGTGGGCAGCCCGAGCTCGGCGAGCGCGGGGACGACCACCAGCTCCTCGATGTCGGGGGCCAACAGGGTGTCGATCGAGATGTCCTCGGCGTGCTGGGAGGACACGACCACGGTGTCGACGGCGACCGGGCGGTCGTCCTCGTAGACGACGGTGACCTGGGTCTTGCCGTCGGGCCGCAGGTAGGGCACCGAGCCGTCCTTGCGCACCGCGGACAGCCGGCGGGACAACCGGTGCGCCAGCGCGATGGGCAGCGGCATCAGCTCGGGGGTCTCGTCGCTGGCGTAGCCGAACATCAGGCCCTGGTCACCGGCGCCCTGGCGCTCGATCATGTCGTCGGCCACGGCGGCTCGGTGCTCGGCGCCGCTCATCTCGGCCCGGCGGGCCTCGTAGCCGGTGTCCACGCCCTGGGCGATGTCCGGGGACTGCGCACCGATGGAGACGCTGACACCGCACGAGGCGCCGTCGAAGCCCTTGCGCGAGGAGTCGTACCCGATGCGCAGGATCGTCGCGCGGACGATGTCGGCGATGTCGACGTAGCCGGAGGTGGTCACCTCACCGGCGATGTGCACCTGGCCGGTGGTGATCATCGTCTCGACGGCCACCCGGCTGCGGGGGTCCTGGGTGAGCATCGCGTCGAGGATCGCGTCGCTGATCTGGTCGGCGATCTTGTCGGGGTGGCCCTCGGTCACCGACTCGGAGGTGAAGAGACGGCGTGGCACTGGGTTCTCCCTGCGGTCGGCTGCCCGGCGCGTTGATCGCGGTCGGGAGGGCCTCCGGCGATGGTCGGGACCCTGGCGGTGCGAGGGTACCGGCGGGGGCCGACACACGTCGTCGGCGGCGGTCCGCTCAGGCCCGCACGGGCAGTCCGCCCACCACCCGGTCCCAGATCGCGGCGGCCACGACGTCCTTGCCCGCGGCCGGGACGGCGGTGGCCGTGCCGTCGGCGTCCAGCAGGGTGACCTCGTTGTCCGGGCGGCCGAACACCCGCCCGGCGGAGACGTCATTGACCACCAGCAGGTCGACGCCCTTGCGGGCGAGCTTGGCGCGGGCGTGGGTCAGCACGTCGCCCTCGGCGTCCCCGGTCTCCGCGGCGAAGCCCACCACCCGCTGACCGGCCGGCCGGGCCGCGACCAGCTCGACCAGGACGTCGGGGTTGCGCACCAACCGCAATTCCGACGGCTCTGCGGCGCCGCCCTTCTTCAGCTTGGTGCCGGCGACGGAGTCCGGCCGGAAGTCGGCGACCGCGGCGGCCATGACCACGACGTCGGCGCCGGTGGCCTCCGCGTGCACCGCCGTCCGCAGCTGCTCGGTCGACTCCACCGCGACGACGCGGACGCCGAAGGGCGCCGGGGCGTCGACGTTGGCCGCGACCAGGACGACGTCGGCGCCCCGGGCGGCGGCGACCCGGGCCAGCGCCCAGCCCTGGCGGCCCGAGGAGCGGTTGCCCAGGAAGCGGACCGGGTCCAGGGCCTCGCGGGTGCCCCCGGCGCTGATCACGACCCGGCGGCCGGTGAGGTCCTGGGCCAGCGCGCCCGGGCCGGCGGCGAGCACCAGCTCGGCGAGCGCCGCGACGTCGGCGGGCTCGGGCAGCCGACCGGGCCCGGAGTCCGGGCCGGTGAGCCGGCCGACGGCCGGGGGCAGCACGACCGACCCGCGCCGGCGCAGCGTGGCCACGTTGTCCTGGGTGGCCGGGTGCAGCCACATCTCGGTGTGCATGGCCGGCACGAAGACGACCGGGCAGTGCGCGGTGAGCAGCGTGGCGGTGAGCAGGTCGTCGGCCCGGCCGGCGGCGGCTCGGGCCAGCAGGTCGGCGGTGGCCGGGTTGACCAGCACGAGGTCGGCGGTCTGCCCGATCCGCACGTGGGCGACCTCGGGGACGTCGTCCCACACCTCGGTGGACACCGGGTTGCCCGACAGCGCCTCGAACGTCGCCGCACCGACGAAGCGCAGCGCCGAGGCGGTCGGGACGACGCGCACGTCGTGGCCGCGCTCGGTGAGCGCCCGCAGCAGCAGGGCGGACTTGTAGGCCGCGACGCCGCCACCGACGCCCAGCACGATCCGGCTCATGCGCTCATCCTGCGCCAGACACGACGAAGTCCCCGGCACCAGGTGCCGGGGACTTCATCACCACGAGTGGTGTCCGGCCCCGTCGCAGGGGCCCGCCGCGAGCGTGCGAGCGGTGGGGGGCGACGGGGTCCTTTCAGTTCTCGCCGGCGGTGTGGGTGAGCAGGCCCTCGTTGATCTCGCGCAGCGCGATCGACAGCGGCTTCTCCTGGGGAGCGGTGTCGACCAGCGGGCCGACGTACTCCAGCAGGCCCTCGGAGAGCTGGCTGTAGTAGGCGTTGATCTGGCGCGCGCGCTTGGCGGCGTAGATGACCAGGCCGTACTTGCTGCTGGTGCGCTCGAGCAGCTCGTCGATCGGCGGGTTGGTGATGCCCTCAGGGGCGGGTGCGACTCCGGACACGGGCGGGCGTGCTCCTCAACTCGGTGTGCGGGCGGGCGGCGGATGTGCTCCGCACGGTCGCCTCGGGTGCGTCCCCGCTGCGGTCAGGGACCAGCGGGCGGAGGCGCAGTCAGCAAGCCTACCAACTCGTCCGCCGCTCTGGCCACGTCGTCGTTGACGACCACCACGTCGAACTCGCCGGAGGCGTCCAGTTCGGCCTGCGCGAGGGCCAGCCGGCGCTCCTGCACCTCGGGGTGCTCGGTGCCCCGGCCGGCCAGCCGGCTGACCAGCGCCGCCCACGACGGCGGGGCCAGGAACACCAGCTGGGCCTCCGGCGCGCGCTCGCGCACCTGCCGGGCGCCCTGCAGCTCGATCTCCAGCAGCGCCGGCAGCCCGGCGCGCAGCTGCTCCTCGACCGGCCCGCGGGGGGTGCCGTAGCGGTTGCCGGCGTACTCCGCCCACTCCAGCAGCCCGTCGTTGTCGAGCAGGTGGTCGAAGGACTCGCGGTCGACGAACCAGTAGTGCTCGCCGTCGACCTCGCCGGGGCGCGGGGCCCGGGTGGTGACCGACACCGACACCCAGACCTCGGGGTGCCGGCGCCGGACCTCTGCGACGACCGTGCCCTTGCCGACCCCGGAGGGGCCGGAGAGCACGGTCAGCCGCGCACGGTTCAGGTCAGCCACTCGTCGTCCTCGGTCCGGGGCGGCCGGAGGCCACCGCGGGGTCCGCTCAGAGTGCGCCCTCGGCCGGGATCTGGTCGGGCTGGACCTGCTCGCCGGCGAACTCGGCCTCCAGCGCCTTGCGCTGGTTGGCGCCCAGACCACGCACGCGGCGGGTCGGGGAGATCTCCAGCCGCTCCATGATCTTGGCGGCGCGCGCCTTGCCGACGCCCGGGAGGGACTCCAGGACGGCGGAGACGCGCATCTTGCCGATGACCTCGTCGGTCTCGCCCTGCTTGAGGACGTCACCGACCGTGGTGCCCTTGGCCTTGAGCTTCTCGCGGAGCTCGGCGCGGGCCTTGCGGGCCGCGGCGGCCTTCTCCAGGGCGGCGGCGCGCTGTTCGGGGGACAACTCGGGAAGGGGCACGGAGCAACCCAATCGTGTTCGTGCCGGCGCTGCGACCGGCGGGGTGTTCGAGGTCTGGGTCAGCCTGCAGGCGGCCCTGCTGTTGAGCCTGGGCGCCAACCTAGTCACCCTGAACCGGCTGGTCACGCTGGACCCCGTGCGCATCCGGACAGGACGGTGTGCTTCACCGGACGCGCGGCGGACCGATCGGTCCGGTGACCGTCCCGTCACCCCTGGTCAGCGCGCCGGTCACCGCCCGGCCACCCGCTGGACACCGGCGCCCAGCAGGGCGCCACCGGCCAGCACGAGGACCAGCCCGGCCCACTGCCCCGGCCCGGTCAGGGGAGCTGGGACGACGCCCTCGACGGCCCGCCCGGCCGCACGGGACGCACCCAGCAGGGCGGCCCCGAGGACGGCCAAGCCGGCGCCCGCCCCGAGGGCCGCGCCCCCCACCCGCCGGTCCCGCGGCGGGCGGCCCCGGAACCAGGGGACGGCCCCCGCGACCAGCAGGGCGCCCAGGGCGATGAGGACCCGGCCGGCGTCGGCGAGCCAGCCCGCCGTGACGAGCTGGTCGTACTGCTCGGTCGACAGGAACACGAGCTCCGGGACGGCGGCGGGTGGGCGCGAGACCAGCACGAGGCCCGGCACGGCCAGCAGCGCACCGGCCACCACGGCCGACCAGGCCACCACCCGCCGTCCGGCCACCACCCCGGTCACCCGGGGCCGAGACGTCGCGGCGGGACGGCGGTCCGCTGGTCCCGCCCGAGCACCCAGCCGCACACCGCGGCCAGCGCGGCCGACCCGAGGGCCGCCGCCGCCAGCCCGACGAGCTGGCCGGCGCCGAGCTGCAGCGGCGTCCCGCCCGCGGCGCAGCCGGTGGCGTCAGGACACGCCAGCGGCTCGTAGGAGCCCGAGTAGGTCACCACCGGCTCCGGGCCCGCGGTGAGGGCGAGCACGACGCCGACGACGAGCAGCGCCCCCGCCGCGCCCAGCGCCCACGCCACCCGGGCGGGCCCGGCGGCACGACGGCCCAGCAGCCGGCCACCCCAGCCGCTGAGCACCAGCAGCCCGGCGAGCGCCAGCCCGAGGCCCACCAGGTGCCCGGTGGTCCACAGCACCGACCAGGGAGCGTCGTCGAAGGCGATCGACAGCTCGCTCTGGTAGGCACCGTCGGGCTGCGGCGGGGCCTCCCCGACCGGGACGTAGGCGAACCAGCCGCCGTCCACCCCGGGCGAGGAGGCGTTGGTCCACCAGAACACGCCGACGCCGACGGCGCACAGCAGCGCCCCGAGGACCGGGGCCGGCCACCGCGCCGCGCGGCTCATGCGGTGAGCTCGGCCGTCCACCGGTCGGCGGCCGCGCGCAGGGCGGCGACGTCCGCCCCGGCCCGCAGCACGTCCCGGGAGACCGACGGGACGACGGCCCGGTCGCCGAACAGCCGGCGCAGGTCGGCCACCGAGCCGCCCTGCGCACCGAGCCCCGGAGCGAGCACGGGCCCGCGCAGTCCGGACAGGTCGACGTCCAGCTCGGCCAGCGTGGCGCCGACGACGACGCCGTGCGAGCCGGTGAACGCCCCCCACCTGCCCTGCTGGTCGGCGAAGGAGGCCGGGTCGGATGCGGGGTCCCCCACCAGCCGGCCGGGGGCGTTCCACCGGCCGACGGTGTCGACCACGGTCTGGGCCACGCTGCGCTCCCCCACCAGCGCGGACTGGAAGGTCGCGGCGTCCGGGTTGGAGGTGCGGGCGAGCACGAACAGCCCGCCGCCGCACTGCTCGGCGGTCCGGCGGGCAGGCTCCAGCGAGTCCGGTCCGAGATAGGGGCTCACGGTGAGCGCGTCGACGGCGAGCGGGTGCCCCGGGCGCAGGTAGTCGGCGTAGCCGGCCATGGTCGAGCCGATGTCACCGCGCTTGGCGTCCAGCAGCACCAGCGCACCGGCCGCCCGAGCCCACGCGACGGCGTCCTCGAGCACGGCCATGCCCCGCGACCCGTGCCGTTCGTAGAAGGCCAGCTGGGGCTTGAGGACCGCGACGTGCCCTGCCAGGGCCTCGACCACCAGGTCGGTGAACCGGCGCAGCCCGTCGACGTCGTCGGTGAGGCCCCACTCCAGCAGCAGCTCGCGGTGCGGGTCGAGGCCCACGCACAGCGGGCCACGGGCGGCGACGGCGTCGGCCAGCCGGGTGCCGAAGGGGGTGGTCATGCCAGCTCCTCGACGCAGGCCCGGGCGAGGTAGGGGTCGGCCCAGGCGCCGGTGGCGCTCTGCACCCCGGCGGCGCCCAGCTCCAGCAGCGCCGCAGCACTGGCCGGGTCGGTGACCCCGCCCATCGCCAGGACGTCGAAGCGGTGGCCGCCGGCCGCGCGCAGCTCCAGCAGCCGGGCGGTGAACTCCAGCGCCAGGTCGCGCACCGCGCGGCCGGACACCCCGGCCAGCGGGCGGCCGGGGAAGGTGGGCGTGCCGTCGGCGCGCTGCACCGCGCACTGCACGGTGTTGATGGCGGCCACCCCGTCCAGGTGCGGCGCGATCCGCGGCAGCAGACCGGCCAGGGCCGGGCCGTCGAGCCAGGAGAGCTTGGCGACCAGGCCCGTGCTGGACGACAGCGCCCGTCGGGTGGTCTCGACGATCGCGGTGGTCAGCTCGGGGTCCAGACAGATCGGCGGCCGCACACCGCCGCCGGAGCCCAGCGTGTTCGGGCAGCTCAGGTTCAGCTCCACGACCGGGGCGCCGGCGGCCTCGGCCAGCCGCGCGGTGCGGGCGAAGTCGTCGGCGATGGCCTGCAGCTGCGCCGGCCCGTCGTCGTCGTCCTCACCGAGGACGCTGACCAGCAGCAGCTGGTCGTCGGCCAGGCAGCGGACGGCGGCGGCGACGTCCTCGGTCCACACCGCCGGGTCGGGCGAGGGGACGCCGAAGGAGTTGGTGCTGGTGACCGCCGGGTCGCCGGGGGTCACCCAGTCCGAGGGCTCGGAGGTGACCACCGGCGGCGCCCCGGGACCGAACGGCTCCCGCACCCCGGGCACGAACGCCCAGTTGGGGAACGGGTTGGCGGCGTGCTCCCGGCTGCGGACGGTCTTGTAGGTCAGCAGGTCGAAGCCGTTGCCGGCCAGGTACTGCACCCACGCCGCGGTGCCGGTCATCGGGCAGGCCGGCACCCCGATCGGGAAACCGAGGCGGCGGCCGAGCACCTCCCAGCTGCCGGCGGCCCGCGGGCGGACCGGCAGCCGGGGACCGGGCGGGCCGACGCGCGCGCCGGCCACGTCGTCGGTCAGCGCGTAGGCCGGGAAGCGCACGCCGGTGCGGGCCAGCAGCCGGTGCTGACCCGTGGTGGCCAGCAGCCGCACCAGCGAGGGCAGGTCGCCGGCGTCCAGCCCGCCCTGGTCGAGCCGGGTGGTCACGTCGGTCGCCCAGGACGGCGCGGCCGCGTGGGCCGCGCCGTCCAGCCGGGCGACCGCGGCGGCAGCCAGGCCGCGGAGCACGGAGCCGGTCAGCCCGACGGAGCCCAGCTCGCGCTGCAGCTCGGCCACGACGACGTCGTCCGGCCCCCCGGGGGCAGGAGTGGCCACTTCTGCCCCCGCGCGGGAGGGATCGGTCACCCCAGCGCCTTGGCGGCCTGCGCGTCGGCCAGCACCTGGTGCAGCTCCTGCAGGCTGCGCACGCCCAGGTCGCCGCGGCGCAGCGCCTCCACGCCCTGCACGGTGGCCGCCATGCCCTGCACGGTGGTGATGCAGGGGATGCCCATGCCGACGGCGGCCGCGCGGATCTCGTAGCCGTCCAGTCGCGGGCCGCCGTTGCCCGGCGTCCCGAACGGGGTGTTGACCACCAGGTCGACCTCGCCGGACTGGATCCGCTCCACGCAGTTGCCCGGGCCGTCGGAGAACTTGCCGACGACCTCGCAGGCCACGCCGTTGCGGCGCAGCACCTGCGCGGTGCCGACGGTGGCCAGCACCCGGAAGCCCAGGTCGGCCAGCCGCTTGACCGGGAAGATCGCCGACCGCTTGTCCCGGTTGGCCAGCGACACGAACACGGTGCCCGAGGTCGGCAGGTCGCCGTAGGCGGCGGCCTGGGACTTGGCGAACGCGGTGCCGAACTCCGCGTCGATGCCCATCACCTCACCGGTGGACTTCATCTCCGGGCCCAGGATCGTGTCGACGCCCTGGCCCTCGACGGTGCGGAAGCGGTGGAAGGGCAGCACGGCCTCCTTCACCGAGATCGGCCCGTCGACGGGCAGGTCGGTGCCGTCGCCGGTCAGCGGGAGCACGCCAGCGGTGCGCAGCGAGGCGATCGTCTCCCCCACTGCGATCCGGGCCGCGGCCTTGGCCAGCTGGACGGCGGTCGCCTTGGACACGAACGGCACCGTGCGGCTGGCCCGCGGGTTGGCCTCCAGGACGTAGAGGACGTCGTCCTTGAGCGCGTACTGCACGTTCATCAGCCCACGGACGCCGATCCGGGCGGCGAGGGCCTCGGTGGCGGCGCGGATGTTCAGCAGGTCCGCCCCGCCCAGGGTGATCGGGGGCAGCGCGCACGCGGAGTCGCCGGAGTGGATGCCGGCCTCCTCGATGTGCTCCATGACCCCGCCCAGGTACAGGTCGGTGCCGTCGTAGAGGGCGTCGACGTCGATCTCGATGGCGTCCTCGAGGAACCGGTCGACCAGCACCGGGTGGTCGGTGCTGACGTCGGTGGCCTTGCGGATGTAGGACTCCAGCGTGGCGTCGTCGTAGACGATCTCCATGCCGCGCCCGCCGAGCACGTAGGAGGGGCGCACCAGCACCGGGTAGCCGATGGTGGCGGCGATCTCCTGCGCCTGGGCGAACGTGGTGGCCATGCCGTGCTTGGGCGCGAGCAGCCCGGTGTCGGACAGCACCCGGGAGAACTCCCCGCGGTCCTCGGCGGCGTCGATGGCCTCCGGCGAGGTGCCCAGCACCGGGACGCCGGCGTCCTTCAGGCGCTGCGCCAGCGCCAGCGGCGTCTGCCCGCCGAGGGTGCAGATGACCCCGGCGACCGGACCGGCGGCGCGCTCGGCCTCGACGACCTCCAGCACGTCCTCGAACGTCAGCGGCTCGAAGTACAGCCGGTCGGCCGTGTCGTAGTCGGTGGAGACGGTCTCGGGGTTGCAGTTGACCATCACCGCCTCGTAGCCGGCGTCCTGCAGCGCCATGACGGCGTGCACGCAGGAGTAGTCGAACTCCACGCCCTGCCCGATCCGGTTGGGCCCGGAGCCCAGGATCAGCACCGCCGCCTTGGTGCGCGGCTCGACCTCGTTCTCCTCGTCGTAGGAGGAGTAGTGGTACGGGGTCTTCGCGGCGAACTCGGCGGCGCAGGTGTCCACGGTCTTGTAGACCGGCCGGATGCCGAGGCGCCAGCGCAGCACCCGGACGCCGTCCTCACCGGCGAGCTCGGGACGCAGCGCGGCGACCTGCCGGTCGCTCAACCCGTGCCGCTTGGCCAGGCGCAGCAGCTCCGGGGTCAGTGAGGGGGCCGCGCGGACCTGCTCGCCGATCTCGTTGACCATGGCGATCTGGTCGACGAACCACTCGTCGTAGCCGCTGGCCGCCGACACCTCGGCGACCGTCGCGCCGGCGGCCAGCGCCCGCTGGGCGGTGTAGAGCCGGCCGTCGACCGGGGTGCGCAGCTTCTCGACCAGGGTCACGGCGTCGGCCGGCTCTGCCTCGTCGGTCCAGAAGCCGCTGGCCTTCGTCTCCGTCGAGCGCATGGCCTTGCCGAGGGCCTCGGTGAAGTTGCGGCCCATGGCCATGACCTCACCGACGCTCTTCATGGTGGTGGTGAGCCGCGGGTCCGCACCCGGGAACTTCTCGAAGGCGAACCGCGGGATCTTCACCACCACGTAGTCCAGCGAGGGTTCGAACGAGGCGGGGGTGACCCCGGTGATGTCGTTGGTGATCTCGTCGAGGGTGTAGCCGATGGCCAGCTTGGCCGCGATCTTCGCGATCGGGAAACCGGTGGCCTTCGACGCCAGAGCGCTCGACCGGGAGACCCGCGGGTTCATCTCGATGACGACGAGGCGGCCGGTCCCGGGGTGGACGGCGAACTGGATGTTGCAGCCGCCGGTCTCCACACCGACCTCGCGCAGCACGGCGATGCCGACGTCGCGCATCTGCTGGTACTCGCGGTCGGTGAGGGTCATCGCCGGGGCGACGGTCACCGAGTCACCGGTGTGCACGCCCATCGCGTCGATGTTCTCGATCGAGCAGATGACCACCACGTTGTCGCTGCGGTCGCGCATCAGCTCGAGCTCGTACTCCTTCCAGCCCAGCACCGACTCCTCGATGAGGACGGTGTGCACCGGGGAGTCGGCCAGGCCGTGCCCGGCCATCCGGCGCAGCATCGGCTCGTCGGTGGCGATGCCCGAGCCGAGCCCGCCCATGGTGAAGCTGGGCCGGATGACGACCGGGTAGCCGACCTCCTCGGCGGTGGCCAGCGCCTCCTCGACGGTGCCGCAGACGGTGGAGCGCGGGGCGTCGGCGCCGATCGAGCGCACGATGTCCTTGAACCGCTGCCGGTCCTCCCCGCGGTTGATCGCCTCGACGTCGGCGCCGATGAGCTGGACGCCGTACTTCTCCAGCACGCCGTTCTCGAACAGGCCGATGGCGATGTTGAGCGCGGTCTGCCCGCCGAGGGTCGCCAGCACGGCGTCCGGGCGCTCCTTGGCGATGACCCGCTCGACGAACTCCGGGGTCAGCGGCTCGATGTAGGTGGCGTCGGCGACCTCGGGGTCGGTCATGATCGTCGCCGGGTTGCTGTTGACCAGGCTGACCCGCAGCCCCTCGGCCTTGAGGACCCGGCAGGCCTGGGTGCCGGAGTAGTCGAACTCGCTGGCCTGGCCGATGACGATCGGGCCGGAGCCGATGACCAGGACGTGCTTCAGATCTGTCCGCTTGGGCATCTCAGGCCCCCTTCTCGCCGGTGGTGTCCTGCACGGTCAGCGGAGGGCTGACCGCTTCTCCGCGCTCGCGCTCGGCCGCCATCAGGTCGACGAACCGGCCGAAGAGCGGGTTGGCGTCGTGCGGGCCGGCCGCGGCCTCAGGGTGGAACTGCACGCTGAACGCCGGGGCGTCCAGCAGCCGCAGGCCCTCGACCACCTGGTCGTTGAGGCCCACGTGGCTGACCTCGACCGGGCCGAACGGGGTGTCGGTGGGGCGGTCGAGCGGGGCGTCGACGGCGAAGCCGTGGTTGTGGCTGGTGACCCGCACGGTGCCGCTGACCCGGTCGAGCACCGGCTGGTTGAGGCCGCGGTGGCCGAAGCGCAGCTTGTAGGTGCCCAGCCCCAGCGCGCGGCCGAGGATCTGGTTGCCGAAGCAGATGCCGAACAGCGGACGCCGGGCCTCCAGCACCCCGCGGACGGCGGCGACCGCGTAGTCGGCCGCCGCCGGGTCGCCGGGACCGTTGGAGACGAAGACACCGTCGATGCCGGCCTCGAGCAGCTGCTCGGCGGTCGAGGTCGCGGGCAGCACGTGGGTCTCCACGCCGAGCTCGGCCAGGTACCGCGGGGTGGCGGTCTTGATGCCGAGGTCGAGCGCGGCGACGGTGAACCGCTTCTCCCCCACCGCCGGGACGACGTAGGCCTCGCGGGCGCTGACGCCCGGGGCCAGGTCGGCGCCGGTCATCGACTCACTCGCCGTCACCCGGGCCAGCAGCTCGGCCTGGTCCAGCTCGGTGCTGATGCCCGCGCGCATGGCGCCGCGGTCGCGCAGGTGCCGGGTCAGCGCGCGGGTGTCGATGCCGCTGATGCCCACGACGCCCTGGGCCACGAGCTCGTCGTCCAGGCTGCCGGTGGCGCGCCAGTTCGCCGGGCGCCGCGCGGGGTCGCGGACGACGAAGCCGGCCACCCACATGCGGCGGCTCTCGTCGTCCTCGCCGTTGACGCCGGTGTTGCCGATGTGCGGCGCGGTCATCGCCACGATCTGGCCGGCGTAGCTGGGGTCGGTGAGCGTCTCCTGGTAGCCGGTCATCCCGGTGGAGAACACCGCCTCGCCGACCGTGGTGCCGGTCGCACCGTAGGAGTCGCCGCGGAACGTCCGCCCGTCCTCGAGCACGAGGATCGCCTGTGTCACTTGACTGCCTTTCCGTCGAGCACGGTGGCCACGCCCCGCAGGAACGTGGCGACCACCCGGCCGGGGAGCTCCCGGCCGGCATAGGGGCTGTTGCGGCTGCGGCTGGCCAGCGCGGCCGGGTCGACGGTGGCCCGGTGCGCAGGGTCGAGCAGCAGCAGGTTGGCCGGCTCGCCGACGGCGAGCGGGCGGCCGTGGGTCTCCAGGCGGCCGATGGCCGCCGGGCGGACCGACATCCGGTCGGCGACGCCGCGCCAGTCGAGCAGGCCCGGCTCGACCATGGTCTGCACCACGATCGACAGCGCCTGCTCCAGCCCGAGCATCCCCGGGCGGGCGGCGGCCCACTCGCTCTCCTTGTCCTCCACCGCGTGCGGGGCGTGGTCGGTGGCGACGGCGTCGATCGTGCCGTCGGCCAGCCCCGCCCGGAGTGCGGCGACGTCGGCGTCGGTGCGCAGCGGCGGGTTGACCTTGTAGACCGGGTCGTAGGTCTCGGCGAGGGCGTCGGTGAGCAGCAGGTGGTGCGGGGTGACCTCCGCGGTGACCTGCACGCCGCGGGCCTTGGCCCA
>NZ_JAAGWH010000056.1 GCF_010682105.1 Modestobacter muralis
GCGCAGGATGTCCACCGAGCCCGCCGTGGAGACGTGGCAGACGTGCAGCCGGGCGCCCACGTGCTGGGCCAGCAGGACGTCGCGGGCGATGACCGCCTCCTCGGCCGCGGCCGGCCACCCGGCCAGCCCGAGCCGGGCGGAGCGCTCGCCCTCGTTCATCTGCGCGCCGACGGTCAGCCGCGGCTCCTCGGCGTGCTGGGCCACGACGCCGTCCAGCGCCTTGACGTACTCCAGCGCGCGGCGCATCAGCGCCGGGTCGGCCACGCAGTGCCCGTCGTCGGAGAACACCCGCACCCGGGCGGCGGAGTCGGCCATCGCGCCGAGCTCGGCCAGCTGCGTCCCGCCCAGGCCCACGGTCACCGCGCCCACCGGGACGACGTCGACCAGCCCGGCCTCCTGGCCCAGCCGCCACACCTGCTCCACCACCCCGGCGGTGTCGGCGACCGGGTCGGTGTTGGCCATGGCGTGCACCGCGGTGTACCCGCCGAGTGCCGCGGCCCGGCTGCCGGTCTCGACGGTCTCGGCGTCCTCGCGGCCCGGCTCGCGCAGGTGGGTGTGCAGGTCGACCAGGCCCGGCAGCGCGACCAGGCCGCCGCCGTCGACGACCTCGTCGTCCCCCGTGAGCCCGTGGCCGATCTCGGCGATCCGGCCGTCGGTGATGCGGATGTCCACGGCGTCCTCGCCGTAGGGGCGGACGTTCCTGATGAGCGTCATTCTGTGTCCATCTCCTCGCTCCGCTCGGCCGTTCGCTCCGCTCCTCGCTCGTTCCTCGCTGCGATGCTCACTCACTCGGGAGCCCCTCCCAGCAGCAGGTACAGGACGGCCATGCGCACGCTGACGCCGTTGCCGACCTGCGCGACGATCGTGGAGCGGGGCGAGTCGGCCACCTCGGCGGCGATCTCCATCCCGCGGTTCATCGGGCCCGGGTGCATGACGATCGCGTCGTCGGTCAGCGCGGCCATCCGGCGTCCGTCCAGGCCGTAGCGGCGGCTGTACTCCCGCGCGCTGGGGAAGAACGAGGCGTTCATCCGCTCGGCCTGCACGCGCAGCATCATCACCACGTCGGCCTTGGGCAGGACGGCGTCCAGGTCGTAGCTGACCGCGACCGGCCAGCTCTCGACGCCGACCGGCAGCAGCGTGGGCGGGGCGACCAGGGTGACCTCGGCGCCGAGCGTGGTGAGCAGGCCGACGTTGGACCGGGCGACCCGGGAGTGCAGGACGTCGCCGACGATCGCCACCCGCACCCCGTCGAGCCGGCCCAGCCGCTGGCGGATCGTGTACGCGTCCAGCAGCGCCTGGGTGGGGTGCTCGTGCGTGCCGTCGCCGGCGTTGACCACGCTGCCCTGCACCCACTGCGCGAGCCGGTGCGGTGCGCCCGACGCCGGGTGCCGGACGACGATGCCGTCGGCGCCCATGGCCTCCAGGGTCAGCGCGGTGTCCTTGAGGCTCTCGCCCTTGGACACGCTGCTGCCCTTGGCCGAGAAGTTGATGACGTCGGCGGACAGGCGCTTGGCGGCCAGCTCGAAGCTGATCCGGGTGCGGGTGGAGTCCTCGAAGAAGAGGTTGACCACCGTGCGGCCGCGCAGCGTGGGCAGCTTCTTGACCTCGCGGCCGGCCAGCGCCTGCTCGATCTGGGCAGTGGTGTCCAGCACCAGGGTGGCGTCGGCGCGGTCGAGGTCGGCGACCTCCAGCAGGTGCCTCCTCATGCCTCGCCCCCGGTGAGCAGGACCTCGTCCAGCCCGTCGATCTCGGCCAGGTGGACCTCGACCTTCTGGGTGCGCGAGGTGGGCACGTTCTTGCCGACGTAGTCCGCGCGGATCGGCAGCTCGCGGTGGCCCCGGTCGACCAGGACGGCGAGCTGCACCGCGCGGGGCCGGCCCAGGTCGCGCAGCGCGTCGAGGGCGGCGCGGACCGAGCGGCCGGAGAACAGCACGTCGTCGACGAGGACGACGAGCCGGCCGTCGATGCCGGACTCCGGGAGGCGGGTGTCCTCCAGCGCGCGAACGCCGCGCAGCCGCAGGTCGTCGCGGTAGAGGGTGATGTCGACGGTGCCGACGTCGACCGGGGTGCCGCTGAAGGCCTCGATCCGGGCGGCGAGCCGGCGGGCCAGCGGGGCGCCGCGGGTCGGGATGCCGACCAGGACCAGGTCGCCCAGGTGACTCGCGGCCTTCTCGATCAACTGGTGGGCCACGCGGTCGACGACGCGGGCGACGTCCTCGGCGCTCAGCAGCGGCGGGACGGGTGGTGCGGGCAGCTCTGATGACATGGTCATCAAGCCTCCTTCCCCGCCTCACGGGACGGGTCGTTAAAGGAGATCCCGCCTCCGGCCTGGGCCGACGGCGGGTGGGACCGGCGTCGACCGTACTGCACCCCCCGCGGTGACTCCCAATCAGCAGGATCGGAGGGCCCGACCGGGTCACATCCCCCGTTCGGGTCGCCTGACTGTCGCCGCTTCCGGAAGCCAAGTACTCTCCGTGACCAGAACGCTTCCGAACCGACGACAGTCAGTGAGCAGAGGGTCATGAGCACCGACTACTCCAGGGCGCTGGGCGCCCGCCTGCGCGCCATCCGCAACCAGCAGGGGCTGTCGTTGCAGGGCGTCGAGGACAAGTCCCACGGCCGGTGGAAGGCCGTCGTCGTCGGCTCGTACGAGCGCGGCGACCGTGCGGTCACCGTGCAGCGGCTGTCCGAGCTCGCCGTGTTCTACGGCGTCCCGGTCTCCGAACTGCTGCCCGACCCGCGTCCGAGCTCCGCGGTGACCAAGAGCACCAAGATCGTGCTCAACCTCGAGTCGCTGGGCTCGCTGCCCGCCGACGAGGCCGGCCCGCTGGCCCGCTACGCCTCCACCATCCAGGCGCAGCGCCACGACTACAACGGCAAGGTGCTCTCGATCCGCGCCGAGGACCTCAAGTCGCTGGCGATCATCTACGACATGAGCCCCGACGAGCTGACCACCCGGCTCATCGAGTGGGGCGTGCTCTCCCCCGGCGCCGACGGCAGCATCTACGCCGACGCCGACGAGGACGAGACCGCCTTCGGCGACCGCCGCCGCTCCCCGCGCTGACCCCAGCGACACACGGAGGCCCCACCCGCTGAGCGGGTGGGGCCTCTCGTGCGTTCCCGGGCCGGGGTGAGTTCTGCGTTCTCGTGGCCACCCGGCCCCGGAGACCCCGAGAGCGCAGATCTCGCAGCCGATGGGTCGGGGACCCGCGACCGAGCTCGCCGCTCCGCCGTCCGTCGGTCAGGGCAGCGGTCCAGCGACCACGACACCGACCGTCCCCGTCGAGTGGGCAGATGTGATCGCCTGCGCCGGCGCGTCCGGCTGCGTCGGCGGCAGCACCTGCACACTCGGCACCCGGTGAACGCGGACGGCCCACTCCGGGAGCCGGAGTGGGCCGTGGGCGTTCAGCGGTCGGGCTACGTGGGGATCTCAGCGCGGACGATGCCGCCGAGGACGCCGTTGACGTAGGACGGCGAGTCGTCGGTGGACAGCGTCTTGGCCAGCTCCACCGCCTCGTCGATGACCACGGCGTCGGGGACGTCGTCGACCCACAGCAGCTCGTAGACCGCCATGCGCAGGATCGCGCGGTCGACATCGGGCAGCCGGTCCAGCGACCAGCCCGAGGCGTGGGCCTCGATCAGCTCGTCGATGCGGGCCTGCTGCTCCACGACGCCCTCGACCAGCCGGACCGCGTGGTCGGGCACGGGCGGGGTGCCGTCGGCGATCCGGTCGCGCAGGACGGCGAGCGGGTCGCCGCTGCGGAGGTCGGCCTCGTAGAGGACGTCGACCGCACGCTTGCGTGCTTTGGTGCGGGCTGCCACTACGAGGTGGGCCGGGTGGGGGCGGACGACATCAGCTGATCCGGCCGAGGTAGCGGCCGTCGCGGGTGTCGATCTTCAGCTTCTCGCCGGTGGTGATGAACAGCGGGACCTGGACCTCCGCCCCGGTCTCCAGCGTCGCGGGCTTGGTGCCGCCGGTGGAGCGGTCGCCCTGCAGGCCCGGGTCGGTGTGCTGGACCACGAGCTCCATGGTGACCGGCAGCTCGACGTACAGCGGGGTGTCGTTGTGCACCGCCACCGTGACCTCGGTGTTCTCCAGCAGGTAGTCCGAGCCGCTGCCCAGCGTCGTCCCGGGCACGTAGATCTGCTCGAACGTGTCGCCGTCCATGAAGACGTAGTCGGTGCCGTCGGCGTAGAGGAACGTCATCGACCGCTTGTCGACGTTGGCCGTCTCGATCTTCAGGCCGGCGTTGAACGTCCGGTCGACGACCTTGCCCGACAGCACGTTCTTCAGGGTTGTGCGCACGAAGGCGCCGCCCTTGCCCGGCTTGACGTGCTGGAAGTCGGTGACGGTCCACAGCTGGCCGTCCAGGTTGAGGACGGTGCCGTTCTTGAGGTCGTTGGTGGTAGCCATCTAGAGGACCAGCAGTTCCTTGCTCGTGAGGGTCAACAACTCGGGCTCGTCGTCCGTGACGATCAAGGTGTCCTCGATCCGGACACCGCCGTGGCCGGGCAGGTACACCCCGGGCTCCACGGTGACGGCCATGCCAGCGGCCAGAGTACCTGCGCCGAGCGCCGAGATGCCCGGAGCCTCGTGGATCTCCAGCCCCACCCCGTGCCCGAGCCCGTGCGTGAAGTGCTCGCCGTGCCCGGCGGCGACGATGACGTCGCGCGAGGCGGCGTCCACGGCGGTGACGTCGGCACCCACGGCCAGCGCGGCGCGTCCGGCCGCCTGGGAGGTCGCCACCAGCTCGTACACCTCGCGCTGCCAGTCCGCGGCGTGCCCGAGGACCAGGGTGCGGGTCATGTCGGAGTGGTAGCCGTCGACGGTGGCGCCGAAGTCGAGCTTGAGGAAGTCGCCGTCCCGAAGCTCGGTGGCATCGGGGCGGTGGTGCGGGATCGCGGAGTTGGCGCCCGCGGCCACGATCGTCTCGAAGCTGGGTGCCTCCGCGCCCAGCGCCAGCATCCGGGCGTCGAGCTCGCGGCCGACCTGCAGCTCGGTGCGCCCGGGGCGCAGCGCCCCCTCGGCGGCCAGCTCGGCCAGCGCCTGGTCGGCCACCGCGCACGCCCGGCGCAGCGCCTCGATCTCGGTCTCGTCCTTGACCGCGCGCAACGTCTCGACGGTGCGCCGGACGCTCACCAGCTCGACGGCCCGGCCGGCCTCGCCGATCAGCCCCTCCAGCCCGCGCAGCTCGTCGACGGTGACCACGTGGGACTCGTAGCCCAGCCGGGTCGCCCCGCCGGTCAGCGCGGCCCGGGCCAGCGCGGGCATCGTGGCCCGGTCGATCAGCAGCTCGACGTCGGGCACCTGGGTGCCGGCCTGGGTGGTGTAGCGGCCGTCGGTGCCGAGCAGGTCCTGGCCGTCGGTGCGCACCAGCAGCGCGCCGTTGGAGCCGGTGAACCCGGTCAGGTACCGCACGTTCAGCAGGTTGGTCACCAGGACGGCGTCCAGCCCGTTCGCCGCCGCGGTGGCCCGCAGCCGCTCCCGGCGTCCCGCCTCGCGCGCGCTCATCGGGCTGCCTTGGCGGCCAGGTGGCGCAGGGCCAGCTCGTAGCCCTGCACGCCCAGGCCGACGATCGTGCCGTCGGCGACGGCGGAGACGTAGGAGTGGTGCCGGAAGGCCTCGCGGGCGTGGATGTTGCTGATGTGCACCTCGACCAGCGGCGCGGTGAGCGCGGCGAGCGCGTCACGCAGCACCACCGAGGTGTGCGACCAGCCGCCGGGGTTGATGACGACCGGATCGCCGGCGTCGGCGGCGTCGTGCACCCACCCGAGCAGCTCCGCCTCGGAGTCGGTCTGCCGCACGACGACGTCCAACCCCAGCTCCGCGGCGGTGGCCTGGATCATCTCGACCAGCTCGGCGTGGGTGGTGTCGCCGTAGACGAGCGGTTCGCGGGTGCCGAGCCGGCCGAGGTTGGCCCCGTTGAACACCTGGATGGTCATGCGTCCTCCACAGCTGCCCAGGCGGCGTCGAGCCAGGCCTGGTCGGGGTCGGTCAGGATGCCGGGCACGCCGAGCCCGTCGAGGACGACGAAGCGCAGCGAGGCGCCGCGGGCCTTCTTGTCCAGCCGCATCACCGCCTGCAGCTGCGCCCAGTCGCCGGCGTAGCGGGTGGGCAGGCCCATCGCGGTGACCAGGGTCCGGTGCCGGTCGGCGTCCGCGCGGGACAGCCGCCCGGCCTGGACCGCGAGCTCCGCGGCGAACACCAGGCCCACTGCGACCGCCTCGCCGTGCCGCCAGCGGAAGTCCTCGACCCGCTCGATGGCGTGGGCGAGGGTGTGGCCGTAGTTGAGGAACTCACGGCGGCCGGTGTCGTAGAGGTCCTCACCGACCGCGTCGGCCTTGACCTGCACCGCGCGGGCGATGAGCTCGGCGGTGTCGGCGCGACCGGTCGGGTCTGCCTCCAGCAGCTCGAGCACCCGCCCGTCGGCGATGAAGCCGCACTTGACGACCTCGGCCAGCCCGGAGCGGAACTCGGCGTCGGGCAGCCCGGCGAGGGCGTCGGTGTCGGCGAGGACGGCGACCGGCGGGTGGAAGGCGCCGACCAGGTTCTTGCCGGCCGCAGTGTTGATGCCGGTCTTGCCGCCGACCGCGGCGTCGACCATGCCCAGCAGGCTGGTGGGCACCTGCACCACGCGGACGCCGCGCAGCCAGGTGGCGGCGAGGAAGCCGGCGAGGTCGGTGACCGCTCCCCCGCCGATGCCGACGACGGCGTCGGAGCGGGTGAGGCCGAGCCGGCCGAACTCGGCCCAGGTCGCGGCGGCGACCTCGGCGGTCTTCGCGGCCTCGCCGTCGGGGACCACGACCGCCTCGGCGGCGACCCCGGACTGCTGCAGGGTCTCCACCGCCGCCCCCGCGGCCGCGGCCAGCGCGGGGCTGTGCACGACCGCGGCGCGCGCGGTGCCGTCGAGCACCAGCGCGAGCTCGATCTGCACGCCGGGGCCGATGACGACGTCGTAGGGCCGGTCGCCGGCCACGGTGATCCGCCGCGCGGTCACGGGGCCACCTGCCCGGTGGCGGCGAGCACGTCGGCGACGACGTCGGTGACCGGGCGGCCAGCGGTCGGGACGGTCACGGTGGACACCTCGGCGTAGAGGGGGGCGCGGGCCTCGAGCATGGTGCGCAGCATGGCGCGGGGGTTGACCGCGAGCAGCGGCCGGTCGCGGGACAGGCCCACCCGGTGGGCCGCGGAGGCGACGTCGACGTCGAGCCAGACGACGGTGCACCCGGACGCGACGAGCAGCTCCCGGGTCGCAGGACTGAGCACCGCTCCCCCGCCCAGGGCCAGCACGCCGTCGTGCTCGGCCAGCGCCCGGGCGACGGCGGCGGACTCCAGTTCCCGGAAGCGCGGCTCGCCGTGCTGCACGAACAGGTCGGCCACCGTCGTCCCGGTGGTGGCCTCGACGTCGGCGTCGGTGTCCCGGAAGGGGACGCCCAGCGCCGCGGCGACGGCCGTGCCCACCGTCGTCTTCCCCGACGCCGGCGGGCCGACGACCACGAGCACCGGGCGGGTCACCGCTGGGGTGGGCTGGGTCGGGTCGAGAAGGACAAGGCGTCGAGGTAGCCCTGCACGTTGCGCCGGGTCTCCAGGACCGAGTCGCCGCCGAACTTCTCCAGCACCGCGTCGGCGAGCACCAGGGCGACCATCGCCTCCATCACCACGCTGCCGCGCGGGACGGCGCAGGCGTCGCTGCGCTGGTTGATCGCCACCGCGGCCTCGCCGGTGGCGGTGTCGACGGTGGCCAGCGCGCGGGGCACGGTGCTGATCGGCTTCATCGCCGCGCGCACGCGGAGCACCTCCCCGTTGGTCATGCCGCCCTCGATGCCGCCGGCGCGGTCGGTGCGCCGGGACAGCTGGCCGTCGCTGACGTCGATCTCGTCGTGCGCGACGGAACCGCGGCGGCGGGCGGTGCCCAGCCCGTCACCGATCTCGACGGCCTTCACCGACTGCACGCCCATCAGCGCGCCGGCCAGCCGGGAGTCCAGCCGCCGGTCCCAGTGGACGTGGCTGCCCAGGCCCGGCGGCAACCCGTGGACGACGACCTCGACCACCCCGCCCAGGGTGTCGCCGGACTTGCGGGCGTCGTCGATCTCGGCGGTCATCCGCGCGCTGGTCGCGGGGTCCGCGCAGCGCACCGGGTCCTCGTCGAGCCGGGGGTTGTCGTCGGGGCCGGGCAGCACGCCGTCGGGCACGGTCACCGGGCCGATGCCGACCACGTGGCTGACCACCCGGACGCCGAGGACCTGGTGCAGGAACGCCTGGGCGACCGTGCCGAGCGCGACCCGGGCCGCGGTCTCCCGGGCGCTGGCGCGCTCGAGCACCGGGCGGGCGTCATCGAAGCCGTACTTCTGCATGCCGGGCAGATCGGCGTGGCCCGGGCGCGGGCGGGTGAGCGGGGCGTTGCGGGCCTGGCCGGCCAGCACCTCGGCGTCCACCGGGTCCGCGGACATCACGCTGGACCACTTCGGCCACTCGGTGTTGCCGACCTGGACGGCGATCGGCCCGCCCTGGGTCACCCCGTGCCGGACGCCGCCGGTGAGGGTGACGACGTCCTCCTCGAACTGCATCCGCGCACTGCGGCCGTGGCCGAGTCGGCGGCGGGCGAGCTGGGCGTCGAGGTCGGTGGTCTGCACCCGCACCCCGGCGGGCAGCCCCTCCATGATCGCCGTGAGCTGCTGCCCGTGGGACTCGCCTGCGGTCAGCCAACGCAACATGCCGACGATCCTAGAAGTCGAAGGACCTCGGTCCCCCTCCCCCCTCGCGAGCTCGGGGCGAGCCTCTGGACCGAGGCCGTCGCAGGAGCACGCTGGACCCCGGTGACGGAGCCGGCTAGGAGGGTGCGGCGAGGGCCAGCGCGACGTAGGCGCCGGCGAGGAGGGGCGGGCCGAAGGCGACGGCGGTGCGCCAGCCGGCCCGGCCCAGCGCCATGAGCAGCAGCGACCCGAGGGCGCCGATGAGCAGACCGGCGAACACCCCGGCGACCAGCACGTCCCAGCCGGCCCGGCCCAGCACGAGGCCGAGCAGGCCGAGCAGCTTCACGTCCCCGCCGCCGAACCCGCGCGGCTGCACCAGCCGGGCGACGGTGCCCAGCAGGTACGCGCCCACGCCCGCGGCCACCGCGCGCAGCAGCGCACCCCACGGGCCGACGACGGCCGCGTCCACGACCAGGACGGCGGCACAGACCGCGACCGCCGGGAAGGTGACCCGGTCGGGCAGCCGGTGGCTGGCGAGGTCCACGCCGGCCAGGACGACCGCCGCTCCCCCGAACCAGGCCAGCGCCAGCACTGCGGGGCGGTCCCCGGCCAGCACCGGCGCGGCACCGACGGCCGCGGCCGACAGCAGGCAGGTGAGCAGCACCCGGCCGGGCGCGGGCCGCGCCGCCGGGTCCCGGGTGGCCAGCCGGACGGTGACGGCGGCCAGCCACGGGCCCAGCACCAGCCCCACGGCCGCGAACAGCCAGGTCACGGCGCTGGGGTCAGGCGTCCAGCGCGGCGCGCATGGCCTCGATCGGGGCGGGGTGCCCGGTCATCAGCTCGACCTGGGCGGTGGCCTGCCAGAACAGCACCTCGAGCCCGCTGATGGTGCGGCCCCCGGCCTCGGCCACCCGCTGGGCCAGCGGGGTGGGCCAGCCGGCGTAGAGGACGTCGAGCACGGTCTGCCCGCGCCACCAGGCGAGCTCGGCGACGGCGGGCTGCCCGGACACCGGGACGGTGCTCACCACGACCGGCGCGGTGAGCGTGCCGGTGCGGTCCAGCCGTTGCACGTCGGCGGTCACCCCCAGCGCGTCGAGCACCCGCAGCAGGTCCGCGGCGCGGGCCGGCTCCCGGACGACGACGTCCACGTGCCGCGCGCCCAGCGACGCCAGCGCGGTCACGGCGGCGGCCGCCGTCCCGCCCGCGCCGAGGACGGCGGCGTGCTCGACCTGCTCGACGCCACCGAGCTGCAGCGCCATGCCGACCCCGGCGACGTCGGTGTTCTCCGCGCGCCACCCGGTGTCGGTGCGCACGAGGGTGTTGGCCGCACCCAGCAGCCGGGGCAGCAGCTCGACGGTGTCGGCGACCGCGACGGCCGCCTGCTTGCAGGGCATGGTGACCGAGAAGCCGCGCCACTCCGGGCCCAGCCCGGCCAGCAGGACCGGGAGGTCCTCCGCGCCGACGTCGAGGGCGTCGTAGGTCCAGTCGTCGAGCCCGAGCGCGGCGTAGGCCGCCCGGTGCAGCAGCGGGGACAGGGAGTGGCCGACGGGCCGGCCGAGGACTGCTGCCCTCATGCCGGCCCGCCCGCGGGAGCTGGTGCCACCTGGTGCGACCTCAGTTGCCCGGGTTGTCCCGCAGCCACTGCTGGAACAGCAGCACGTTGGCCTGGTGCTCCTCGCCGGTGACGGCGAACCGGGTCTCGCCGGTGTCGGGGTTGGTCACCACGAAGAACAGCCAGTCACCCGGCGTCGGGTTGAGCGTCGCCTTGATGGCGTCCTCACCGGGGTTGCTGATCGCGCCGGGCGGGAGCCCGTCGTTGGCGTAGGTGTTGTAGGGCGAGGGGTTGGCCCGGTCCTCGGCCGTGGTGGTCACGCCGGCCTTGCCGTTGGCGTAGTTGACCGTGGTGTCCAGCTGCAGCCGCATGCCCTGGGCGATGCGGTTGTCCAGCACGCGGGCGACCTTGCCCATGTCCTCCACGGACCCGGCCTCGGCCTGCACGATGCTGGCCTCGGTCAGCACCCGGAGGCGCTGGTCGGCGGGGATCTGCAGACCGGTGAGCACCTGGTCGGTGCGGGCCACCATCTGGCTGAGCACCTGCACGGCGGTCTGGCCGGGCTCGATGTCGTAGGTGGCCGGGAAGAGGAAGCCCTCGATGAGCCCGTTGGCGTAGGCCGGCAGGCCGATCGCCGCGGGGTCGGCGGCGGCGGCCTGGAACTCCTCCAGCGGCAGCTCGCTGCCGTCGGCCAGCCGCTGCAGGACGGCGGTGGCGGTCAGCCCCTCGGGGACGGTCACCCGGCTCACCACGCGGGAGGTCGGGTCGAGCAGCAGCTCCAGCGCGGCCTGGCCGGACATCTGCGACCGGAGGTCGTAGACGCCGGGCTGGATGCCGGCGGCGGCCGGGTTGGCGGCCGCGGCGTCCTCGAACGGCCCGGTGGAGGCGATGACGTCGGCGCCGACGAGCGTGGTGCCGATGGCCCGCAGCGAGTCGCCGTCGTCGACCCGGACCTGCACGGTGCCGGTGCCGGCACCGGGGTAGTCCTCGGCCATCGGGTTGATCGTGTTCCACAGCGCGCGGCCGCCGACCACGGCGCCGACGACGATCCCGACGAGCACGAGCAGCGACAGGACCACGATCACCGGTCCGCGGCGCCGGCGACGGGGCCGGCCGGAGCCGCGCCCACCGCGACCGCCGCGCCCACCCCGGCCGCCGGAGGAACCGCCGTCGTCGTGGTGGTCGTGGTGGTCGTCGTCACCGGCGATGACCTCGAGGCCACCGGTCTCGTCGAACACCGTCGCCGGACCGGTGTGGTCGTCGTGCTGGTCGCGCCCGTGCGGATCGTGTCCGTGGTCGTCGTGCCCGTGGTCGCGGTCGTCGTGGTGGCGGGCGTCGGCCGGCGACCAGTCGTCGTGCGGGTCGTGCTCGTCGTAGGGGTCGGCGGCGCGCAGGTCGCCTGCCGCCGCCGGGTGCGCCTGCGTGGCGAGGTCGTCGAACCGCTGCCGGGGGTGGCCCCCGGTCGGGTGGCTCTCGGCGAACAGCGCGGCCAGCGAGGCCGCCCCGGCCACGACCGGCTGCTGGACGGGCGCGGCGGCCCGGACGGCGACCCGGCCGGGGCCGGTGTCGTACCGCTCGGCGCCGCGCTCGGCCGTCGGGCGGGGCGCGGGGACGACGCGGCGGCCACCGACGGGCACGGCGCCGGTCGGGTCGCCGGCGGCGACGGAGGGCACCGCCGGCGCGGCGACCGACATCTCGGTGGTGCGGGGGGCGGCGGACCGGACGAAGCCGACCGAGGTCTGCGCCGGCGCCGGGGCCGGCGGCAGCGGACGGCGGGTGGCGCCGGGACGGCCGAGACCGAAGGCGCTCACGTCCAGACCGGCGGCGGCCAGGCCGATGTCGGCCATGCCCGCGGCGTCGAGCCCGGTGATCTCCACGTCGGCGACGTCGACGGCGGACCGGCCGGGGAGCACCTGGACGCCGGTGCCCTCGGTCTCGGGGGCACGGCGGCGCCGGCGGGTGCCGTCGGCGTGGTCGTCGGCGAGCTGCACCGTCGAGGCGCCGTTCCAGGTGGCGAGCAGCTCGGCGGCGGACCGGCCGCCCTCTGCGGAGGAGTGGCGGCCGCGGGCACGCGGCTGGTCCGGGTCCGTCATGATCGGGGCCCCCAGGCGTCGGGGCCAGTCCGTGGTCGCCGGTCGAGGTGGCTCTGCAGGATGACCACCGCGGCTGCCTGGTCGATGACCGAGCGCTGGTTGCGGGCGGTGATGCCCCCGGCGCGCAGATGACTCGCAGCGGTCACGGTGGAGAGCCTCTCGTCGACGAGGTGCACCGGGACCTCCCCGATGCGACTGGCCAGGTCTTCAGCGTAGGCACTGGCATCTCTTGCCGACGCGCCCGACGCACCGGACAGGTGCTTCGGCAGTCCCACCACCACCTCCACCACCTCCTCTGTCACAACCAGCTCAGCGAGGCGGTCCAGATCGCTCTGGTCCTTGGCACGCCGGAGGGTCACCAGCGGGCTGGCGAGCATCCCGGTGACGTCGGAGACGGCCACCCCGACCCGCACCGTGCCGACGTCCACACCCAGCCGGCGGCCCGGCACCCAGGCCGGGGGCGCGCCCGCCGGCTGGGCGCCGGCAGGCAGGGCGTCAGCGGGCACGGTCGTCGTCCTCGCCGGTGCGCGGCTCGGCCGGTCGCTGACGGGCCGGGCCGGGCACCCGGGGCGGGTAGCCGCCGAGCCGCAGCTGCCCGGTCTCCGGGGCCGCCGCCGGCTGCCCGCCCGGGGTGCCCGGGGCGGGCTGGGCGGGCAGCTGCTCGGTGCGTGGCGCCGCCGGCCGGTCGCCGTGCGGGGCCGGCAGCGGGAAGGGCACCCGCTCGGTGCGGTGCTGCCCGTCGCCGGCGTCGGCCTCCGACGGCACGGGCGCGGGCACCGGTGGCCGCCCGGACCTCCTGGTCCACTCCTCCACCGGTCCCTCGTCCGTGCCGTCGGTACCGCTCACGTCGTGGCCACTCCGATCATCTGCTCGACCGCCACCAGCGCGGCGGGGATGCCGTCGGGCGCGGTGCCGCCGCCCTGGGCGACGTCCGCCTTGCCACCGCCACGACCGCCGACGGCCGGCGACGCCGCCTTCAGCAGGTCGTTGGCGGACAGGCCGCGCTGCTGCGCCGCGGGGTTGACCGTGGCGATGAGTGCCACCTTGCCATCGGAGGCCGAGGCCAGCACGACGACGGCGGGCTGCTCACCGAGCCGGCCGCGGACGTCGAGCGCCAGGCCGCGCAGGTCGCCACCGGACAGGCCCGCCGGGGAGGCGGTGACGACGGCGACCCCACCGACGTCCTTCGCCGACGCGGCGAGGTCACCGGCGGCGGCCAGGGTCTGCTTGCCGCGCAGGTCGGCGAGCTCGCGGTCGGCGTCGCGGAGCCGGCCGAGCATGCCGCTGACCCGGTCGACGATGCCGTCCTGCGGGGTCTTGAGCAGGTCGGCGAGCTGGCGGACCAGGTCGCGCTCGCGAGCCAGGTACCGGAAGCCCTCCAGGCCCACGGCGGCCTCGACACGGCGGGCGCCGGAGCCGACCGAGCTCTCCGCGGTGAGCGCGAGGGTGCCGATCTGGGCGCTGCCACGCACGTGGGTGCCACCGCACAGCTCGCGCGACCACTCGCCGCCGATCTCCACGACGCGCACCTGCTCGCCGTAGGTCTCGCCGAACAGCGCGATCGCGCCGAACTCGCGCGCCTCGGGCAGCGTCATGTACAGCGCGCGCACTCCGTGGTCGGCGCGGACGGCGGCGTTGGCGACGTCCTCGATGTCCAGCCGCTGCTGGGCGGTGAGCGCGCCCTGCCAGGCGAAGTCCAGCCGCAGGTACCCGGGCCGGTTGTAGGACCCGGACTGCAGCGCCTGCGGGCCGAGCACCTGGCGCAGCGCGGCGTGCAGCACGTGGGTGCCCGAGTGCGCCTGGCAGGCCGACAGCCGCCACTCGCGGTCGACGGCGGCCGTGAGCTCGGTGCCGGCGCGCAGCTCGCCCTCGAGCACCCGCACCTGGTGGGCGACCAGGCCCTTGACCGGGCGCTGGACGTCGATGACCTCGGCGCGGCCGCCGTCCCAGGTCAGCTCGCCGGCGTCGGCGACCTGGCCACCGGACTCGGCGTAGAACGGCGTGCGGTCCAGGACCACGCGGGTGATGTCCCCGGGGCCGACCACCGGCTCGCCGGCGTCGTCCTCGTCGACCACGGCGAGGACCCGCGACTGGGTGTGCAGCGCGTCGTAGGCCCGCCAGTCGGTGGGGCCGAACTCGGCCAGCAGCCGGCGGTAGGCCAGCACGTCGACCGAGCCGGTGCGCTTGGCCCGGGCGTCGGCGCGGGCGCGGTCGCGCTGCTCCTTCATCAGGGCCCGGAAGCCGGCCTCGTCGACGGTCACGCCCTGCTCGGCGGCCATCTCCAGGGTGACGTCGATCGGGAAGCCGTAGGTGTCGTGCAGCGAGAACGCCTGCTCCCCCGACAGCGCCGGGGTGCCCGCCTTCTTGGCGGTGCTCACCGCGGTGTCGAACAGCGTCGTCCCGGCCACGAGGGTGCGCCGGAACGCCTCCTCCTCGGCGTACGCGGTGCCGGAGATGCGGGCGAAGTCGGTGACGAGCTCGGGGTAGCTGGCGCCCATCGCGTCGCGGGAGACCGGCAGCAGCTCCGGCAGCGTGGGGTCGTCGACGCCGAGCAGCTTCATCGACCGCACCGCGCGGCGCAGCAGCCGGCGCAGGATGTAGCCGCGTCCCTCGTTGCCCGGGGTGACGCCGTCGCCGATGAGCATCAACCCGCTGCGCACGTGGTCGGCGACCACGCGCAGCCGGACGTCGGTGTCGTGGTCGGCGCCGTAGCGGACCCCTGCCAGGTCGGCGGCGCGGTGCAGCACCGGGGCGACCTGGTCGATCTCGTACATGTTGTCGACGCCCTGCAGCAGGAAGGCGACCCGCTCCAGGCCCATGCCGGTGTCGATGTTCTTCTTCGGCAGCTCGCCGAGGATCGGGTAGTCCTTGCCCTCCCCCGGCCCCCGCTCGTACTGCATGAAGACGAGGTTCCAGATCTCCAGGAACCGGTCGCCGGTGGGGTCGACCGCCGGGCCGCCGTCCGGACCGTAGGCCGGGCCGCGGTCGTAGTGGATCTCCGAGCAGGGGCCCGCCGGGCCGGCCGCACCGGTGTCCCAGTAGTTGTCGTCCTTGCCTCGGCGCTGGATCCGCTCGGCCGGCACGTAGGCCCGCCACGCGTCGAAGGCCTCGTCGTCGTCCAGGTAGACCGTCGGCCAGATCCGGTCGGCCTCCAGGCCCAGTCCGCCGTCGGCGACGGCACCGGTGACCAGGTCCCAGGCGAAGGCGATCGCCTCGGCCTTGAAGTAGTCGCCGAAGGAGAAGTTGCCGTTCATCTGGAAGAACGTGCCGTGCCGGGTGGTCTTGCCCACCTCCTCGATGTCGAGGGTGCGCACGCACTTCTGCACGCTGGTGGCCCGCGGGAACGGCGCGGGCTCCCGGCCGGTCAGGTACGGGATGAAGGGCACCATCCCGGCGACGGTGAACAGCAGCGAGGGGTCCGGGGACACCAGCGAGGCGCTGGGGACGACGGTGTGCCCGCGCTGCTCGAAGTGCGCCAGGAAGCGACGGCGGATCTCAGCGGTCTGCATGGGGAGGTCTCCTGCGGTCGCGGCCCGGCCCGCTCAGGGGCCCGGGCCGCGGGTGGGATGTGGGGTTCAGCTGTCCGCGGCGTGCGCGCCGCGGCGGGGCAGCGCGTCGGGCAGCGCACCGCGGTCGGGCAGCGGGGCGTCGAGCCCGGTGCCGGCGCGCAGCTCGTCCTCGCGCATCGCAGCGGCCGCGCGGACGTCCGCGCCGAAGTCACCGATGGCGTCGGCCAGCTCGCGCAGCCCCTCCGCCAGCGAGGCACCGATGCCGGCCGGGGTCAGCTTCTCCGCCGTCCGGGACAGCTTGCGGACGACGAGGGCGCCGATGGTGATGCCCATGGCGAGCCAGAACAGCCGGCGCATCAGGCGGCCCGCCGCGACTCACGCCGGCTGCGGCGCTCGTCCTTGGCCGAGCGCTGGGCGGTGGCCAGGGCCGCGCCCTCGCGCTTCTTCTTGGCGGCGGTGCGCACGCCGTAGCTGAACGCGGCGACCTTGATCAGCGGGCTGCCCAGCGTGGCGGCGAAGACGGAGGTCAGCGCGGCCACGTTGGAGGAGACGTTGGCGGCGTTGCCGGTGATGTCGTCGACCCGCTCGAGGTTGGCGTTGACGTGGGTGACCGTCGTCGACGCCTGGCTCAGGATGGGCTGGCTCTGCTCCCGGACCTGCCGGATGGTCAACGTCGTCTCGTCCAGGGTGCGCCCGAGCTTGAGCAGCGGCACCGCCAGCAGGACGACCAGCAGCACCACGGCGATGGCTGCGATCAGCCCGGCGATCTCTCCTGCGGACACTCGAGGGTCCCCTTCGTCGTCTCGTGCACGGCCCCGGCGGGTGTCCACCGGTCGCGCAACACTAGCCGCCGACGTCCCGACCGACCGCCGCTGCTGGGGACGACGGTCAGCGGCGGCGGACGATCGCCCGCAGCTTGGCCAGCCGGGCGCCGATCTGGGCCTCCACGCCACGAGCAGTGGGCCGGTAGTAGTCGCGGCCCACGAGGGCGTCCGGCGGGTACTGCTGCGGCACGACGCCGTCGGGGTGGGCGTGCGGGTAGACGTAGGTCGCGCCGTGGCCGAGCTTCTTGGCCCCGGCGTAGTGGGCGTCGCGCAGCCCCGGCGGCACGGGCCCGGCCAGCCCGGCGCGCACGTCGGCGACGGACTCCCCGATCGCCACGGTGAGCGCGCCGGACTTCGGCGCGGTGGCCAGGTGGACGACGGCCTGGGCGAGCGGGAAGTGCCCCTCCGGCATGCCGATGAACGCCACGGCGTCCGCGGCGGCCACCGCGGTGACCAGGGCCGTGGGGTCGGCCATGCCGATGTCCTCGCTGGCGGAGATGACCAGCCGGCGGGCGATGAAGCGCGGGTCCTCCCCCGCCTCGACCATCCGGGCCAGGTAGTGCAGGGCGGCGTCGACGTCGCTGCCGCGGATGCTCTTGATCAGCGCGCTGGCGATGTCGTAGTGCTGGTCGCCGGAGCGGTCGTAGCGCACCGCCGCCTGGGCGACCGCGGTCTCCAGGGTCGGCAGGTCCAGCACCGTGCCGCCGGCCGCCCTCGCCGCGCCGGCACCGGACTCCAGCGCGGTCAGCGCCTTGCGCGCGTCCCCGCCGGCCACCCGGATCAGGTGCTCCTCGGCCTCCTCGGTGAGCGTCACCGCGCCGTCCAGGCCGCGGTCGCTGGTCAGCGCCCGGCGCAGCACGGCCCGCAGGTCGTCGTCGTCGAGGGGCTGCAGCGCCAGCACCAGGCTGCGGGACAGCAGCGGGCTGACCACGGAGAAGAACGGGTTCTCGGTGGTCGCGGCGATCAGGCTGACGATCCGGTCCTCGACCGCGGACAGCAGCGAGTCCTGCTGGGTCTTGGAGAACCGGTGGACCTCGTCGATGAACAGCACGGTGCGCCGGCCGGCGTGGGTGAGCTCGCGCTTGGCGGTGGCGATGACCGCGCGCACCTCCTTCACCCCGGCGTCCAGCGCC
>NZ_JAAGWH010000057.1 GCF_010682105.1 Modestobacter muralis
GACAACTGCACGAAGGAACGCTTGGTGGCCAGCGAGATGACGTGCGCCAGCGTCGTCTTGCCGGTGCCGGGCGGGCCGTAGAGCACCAGCGACATCGGCTCGTCGGCCTCGACCAGTCGGCGCAGCGGGGCGCGCGGGCCGAGCAGGTGGGTCTGGCCGACGACCTCGTCCAGCGACCGCGGTCGCATCCGGACGGCCAGCGGTGCGCCCCGGTCGACCGGCGCCGCCCCCGGGTCGGCCTCGGCGTCGGCGAACAGCCCCTCGCCGAACAGCCCGGCGTCCCCTGCGGTCACGGTTGCGACGCTACCTGCGGGGCACGACGGTCGGTGACCACTCCGCGATCGGGAAGGCCCTCTCCATGCAGCAGCGCACGATCGGCAACGCCACCGTCGGCACCGTCTCCCTCGGCGCGGTCGGCCTCGGCGGGATGCCGCTGTCGACCAAGTCCGACCGCCCGTCGCCCGCCGACGCGGAGGCCGTGGTGCACGCCGCCCTCGACGCCGGCGTCACGCTGATCGACACCGCCGACGCCTACGCCGCCGACGAGTCCGAGTTCGGCCACAACGAGGAGCTCATCGCCCGCGCCCTGGCCTCCTACGGCTCCGCCACGGACGACGTCCTGGTGGCGACCAAGGGCGGGCACACCCGGCGCGGCAGCGACTGGGAGATCGACGGCTCGCCGGCCTACCTGCGCCGGGCCTGCGAGGACTCGCTGCGCCGGCTGGGCGTGGAGCAGATCGGGCTGTACCAGTACCACCGCCCCGACCCCACCGTGCCGTGGGAGGACACGATGGGCGCGCTGCGCGAGCTCGTGGACGCCGGGCTGGTGCGGATGGCCGGGATCTCCAACGCCGACATCGGCCAGATCGACTCCGCCCGGGCGATCGTGGGCGAGGCGCTGGTGAGCGTGCAGAACCAGTTCTCGCCGGGCTGGCGCTCCTCGGCCGGCGAGCTCGCGCACTGCGCCGCCGTCGGCCTGGCGTTCCTGCCGTGGAGCCCCTTCGGCGGGATCACCGCGGCCAAGTCGCTGGGCTCGACGGCCGCGGAGTTCGGTGCCGTCGCCGACGAGCTGGGCGTCTCGGTGCACCAGGTGACCATCGCCTGGCACCTCGCGCAGGCCGACGTCGTCCTCCCCATCCCCGGCGCGAGCCGCCCGCAGTCCATCCAGGACAGCGCCGGAGGCGCCGACCTCGAGCTGTCCGCCGAGCAGCTCGCCCGCCTGAACGCCGCCTGACCCCCGCCGCCCCACCTGCCCGTTGATCATGGGCGTCTTGCCGCGGGCACGCCGCTGACCGGCGCGTCGTCGAGCAGGAGGCCCATGATCAACAGGCGGCGAGCGTGCTTACAGCCGCTGTATCCACAGCGGCACGGGCGGTCCACAGATGGGGTCGACCACTGGTCGAGGGGTGCCCTCCCCCGTCACGGTCGCCTGGTGGACGGGATCTCGCTGGGCAGCAGCTACACGTGGTCATCGGCACGCGCGGCGGGCGTCACCCGGCGGCAGGTCGAACGCGACGGACGGCGGATCGGGCAGGGGCTCTACCTCTCAGCCGCCGCAGACCCCACGCTGCACGAGCGGTGCCGCGCATGGGCGCGGCTGCTCCCGCCCGGTGCTGCCTTCGGCGGTGCCACGGCAGCCGTGCTCGCCGGCGCGCCACTGGCCGAGCCGTCCCACCCGACGGTGGTGGTCCCGCCGGGGGTCGTCGTCCCTGCCCGGCGCGAACTCGTGGGGCTCGTCCGGACGCTCCTGCCGACTGACGTCCGGGTCCTCGAGGGCCTCCGGGTCACCTCGGGCGCCCAGACGTTCCTCGACCTGGCCGCTGTCCTGCCGCCGCACGACCTGGTCGCTGTGGGTGACGCGCTGTACCGGGGGCCGGCACCTGGACGCCGACGGGCTGCAGGAACGACTGGCGCGCGCCGACCGGGTGCGAGGAGTGGTCCGCGCGGTCGTGCGCACCACTGCTCAGCCCGTTGGCCGAGTCACGGCCGGAGAGCCTGCTCCGCTACTGGTTGCTGACCAGCGACCTGCCCGACCCCACGCCGCAGGTCCCGGTGACCGACCGGTGGGGCCGCGAGGTGGCCCACGGCGACCTGGGCTACAGCGACTGGAAGATCCTGCTCGAGTACGAGGGCCGGCACCACGCCGAGCCCGACCAGTTCCGGCGGGACGTCGACCGGTACTCCCTCATGGGTGCCGGCGGCTGGCTGCTGCTGCGGTTCGCCGACCACCACCTGCGGACGCCGCACATCGTGCTCGACCGCACGCGCCGCGCCCTCCTCAGCCGCGGGTGGCGCCCGTGGCAGAGATGATCATGGGCGTCTTGCCGCGCGACACGCCGCCGAGCGGGGTGTCGCTGGCAAGACGCCCAGGATCAACGCCAGGGGGCGGCTCAGGCGGTGGGGGCGGCCTCGGGCTCGGCGGGGGGCTCGGGGACGAAGTCGATGCCGGCCTCGGTGCGCTGGGCGTCCGAGATCGGGGTCGGAGCACCGGTGAGCGGGTCGTACCCGGCGCCGGTCTTGGGGAAGGCGATGACCTCGCGGATGGAGTCGACGCCGGCCAGCAGCGCGGTCAGCCGGTCCCAGCCGAGGGCGGCACCGGCGTGCGGCGGCGGGCCGTAGTCGAAGGCCTCGAGGAAGAAGCCGAAGCGCTCGCGGGCCTCCTCCGTCGACATGCCGATCGCGGCGAACACCCGCTCCTGCAGCGTGGCGTCGGCGATGCGGACCGAGCCGCTCATCAGCTCGTTGCCGTTGCACACCAGGTCGTAGGCGTCCGAGAGCGCGGCGCCCTTGTCGGCCTCGAAGCCGTCGCGGAACTCCGGCGTGGGCGAGGTGAACGGGTGGTGCATGAACGTCCAGTCGCCGTCCTCGGTCTCCTCGAACATCGGGAAGTCCACGACGAAGAGGAACGACCAGGAACCGGGCTCGATCAGCTCCAGCCGCTTGGCCACCTCGTTGCGGGCAGCGCCCAGCAGCTCCTGCGCACCGCGGCGGGCACCGGCGGCGAAGAAGACGCAGTCACCGGGCTTCGCACCGACGGCCTCGACCAGGCCGGCGCGCTCGGCCTCGGAGATGTTCTTCGACACCGGCCCACCGAGGGTGCCGTCCTCGGCGATGGTGACGTAGGCCAGGCCCTTGGCCCCGCGCGAACGGGCCCAGTCCTGCCAGGCGTCGAACGCCCGGCGCGGCTGGGAGCCGCCGCCGGGCATCACGATCGCGCCGACGTAGGGCGCCTGGAACACCCGGAACGGGGTCTCGGCGAAGTAGGACGTCAGCTCGGTCAGCTCGATGCCGAAGCGCAGGTCGGGCTTGTCGGAGCCGAACCGGTCCATGGCCTCGCGGTAGGTCATCCGCGGGATGGCCGGCAGCTCGTAGGCGGCCAGCTGCGCCCACAGCGCCCGGACGACGTCCTCGGCGACGGCCAGGACGTCGTCCCGGTCGACGAAGCTCATCTCGAAGTCCAACTGGGTGAACTCCGGCTGGCGGTCGGCGCGGAAGTCCTCGTCCCGGAAGGCGCGGGCGATCTGGTAGTACCGCTCGAGCCCACCGATCATGAGCAGCTGCTTGAACAGCTGCGGCGACTGCGGCAGGGCGTACCAGTGACCGGGCTGCAGCCGCACCGGGACGACGAAGTCGCGGGCGCCCTCGGGGGTGGAGCGGGTCAGCGACGGGGTCTCGACCTCGACGAAGCCCTTCTCGGCCATGACGGTGCGGGCGATCCGGTTGATCTCGCTGCGCAGCCGCAGCACCGACGCCGGGCCCTGCCGGCGCAGGTCCAGGTAGCGGTACTTGTAGCGGACGTCGTCACCGGCGGCCTGGGCGGTCTCGATCGGGAACGGCAGCGGGGCCGACGCCGACAGCACCTCCAGCGTCGAGGCGACCACCTCGATCTCCCCGGTGGGCAGCTCGGGGTTCTCGTTGCCGGCCGGCCGGGCCTGCACCTGCCCGGTCACGAGCACGCAGTACTCGTTGCGCAGCGCGTGCGCCTCCTCCTCGCGGACGACGACCTGGGCGTAGCCCGAGGCGTCGCGGAGGTCGAGGAAGACGACCCCGCCGTGGTCGCGCCGGCGGGCGACCCAGCCGGCGAGGGTGACCGTGGTGCCGGCGTCGCTGGCGCGCAGCGTGCCGGCGTCGTGGGTGCGGAGCAAGGTGGTGCCTCTCTCGGAAGGTGCGGGGAGTCAGGAGGTGCGGGGGGTCACCAGCGGTCGTGCACGTGGGCGCGGATGCGCTCGTCGTACACGCGCTCGAGGTCGGCGAGCTGGCTGTCGCTCAGCGACGGGATCGAGGCCGCGGCCACGTTGCCGAGCGCCTGCTTCACGTTGCGCGCACCGGGGATGACGGCGGTGACGCCCGGCTGGTCGATGACCCAGCGGAGCGCGAACGCGGCGGTCTCGACGTCCGGGCCGGCGATCTCGGCGACCTCGCGGGCGGCGGCCACCCCGACGTCGAACGGCACGCCGGAGAAGGTCTCGCCGACGTCGAAGGCCTCGCCGTTGCGGTTGTAGTTGCGGTGGTCGTCGGCGCCGAAGGTCGTCGACTCGTCGTACTTGCCGGTGAGCAGGCCGCTGGCCAGCGGCACCCGGGCCAGGACGCCGACCTGGGCGCGCGCGGCGGCGGGCAGCAGCTCCTCCAGCGGCTTGCGCCGGAAGATGTTCAGGATGACCTGGATCGACTGGACGCCGGGGTGCTGCAGGGCGGTCACGCCCTCCTCGACGGTCTCCACCGAGACGCCGTAGGCGGCGATGGCCTGCTCGGCGACCAGGGCGTCGAGGGCGTCGTAGACCCGCTGGTCGGAGTAGACGGCCGGCGGCGGGCAGTGCAGCTGGACCAGGTCCAGGGTGTCGACGCCGAGGTTGCGGCGCGAGCGGTCGATCCAGGCGCGCAGGTTCTCCGGCGTGTACTGCTCGGCGGTGAACGGGTCGGCGCGGCGGCCGGCCTTGGTGGCCACGAAGGGGCGCTCGCCGCGGGCGGCCAGCGACTGGCGGATCCGCTCCTCGCTCTTGCCGTCGCCGTAGACGTCGGCGGTGTCGAGCAGGGTGACACCGGCGTCCAGGACGGCGTCCAGCACGGCCGCGGCGTCCTCGCTTGACACGTCACCCCAGTCGCCGCCCAGCTGCCAGGTGCCCAGGCCGACGACGGAGACGTCGGCACCGGTCCGGCCGAGCGGACGGGTCTCCAGCGGAGTCGAAGAGGTCATGCCCCCACCGTCGCACGCACGCGGTCGAACAGCTCACCCAGGGGGACGGCGACCTGCTCGTGCGTGCGCAGGTCACGCAGCTGGGCCACGCCCTCGGCCAGGTCACGGTCACCGACGACCACCGCGTGCGTGGCACCCGACCGGTCGGCGGCCTTCATCGCGCCCTTGAGCCCGCGGTCGCCGTAGACGGTGTCGGCGGAGACCCCGGCCGCCCGCAGCTGCCCGACCAGCCGGACGGCGAAGCTCTTGGCCGCAGCGCCCAGCGGCACGACGAAGGCCTGCACGCCCGGTGAGGTGACGACGTCGAGCCCCTCGGCCCGGATCGCCAGCAGCGTGCGGTCGACGCCGACGGCGTAGCCGATGCCGGAGAGGTCCGGGCCCCCGAGTGCCGCCGACAGCCCGTCGTAGCGCCCACCGCCGCCGATCGCGGACTGCGCGCCCAGGCCGTCGTGGACGAACTCGAACGTCGTCTTCGTGTAGTAGTCCAGCCCGCGCACCAGCCGCGGCGCCTCGGTCCAGGTGACCCCGAGGTCGGTGAGGTGCTCACGCACCGCGTCGTAGTGCGCCCTCGTGGAGTCCGAGAGGTGGTCGACCATCAGCGGGGCGTCGGCCAGCTGGGCCTGCACCTCGGGCCGCTTGTCGTCGAGCACCCGCAGCGGGTTGAGCGCGGCGCGCGCCCGGGTCTCCTCGTCCAGGTCCAGCTTCGCGAGGAACTCCACCAGCAGCTCGCGGTACTGCGGCCGGCACGTCTCGTCGCCCAGCGAGGTGAGCAGCAGCTCGAAGCCGGTCAGCCCCAGGTCGCGGTAGCCCTGCGTGGCCAAGGCGACCAGCTCGGCGTCCAGCGCCGGGTCGTCGACGCCGAGCGCCTCGACGTCGACCTGGGTGAAGTGCCGGTACCGGCCGGCCTGCGGGCGCTCGTAGCGGAAGACCGACCCGACGCTCCACAGCTTCACCGGCAGCGCGCCGGAGTAGAGCCGGTGCTCGATGAAGGAGCGCATCAGCCCGGCGGTGAGCTCTGGGCGCAGCGTGAGCGACCGGCCGCCGCGGTCGGTGAACGTGTACATCTCCTTGGAGACGACGTCGGTCGACTCCCCCACCCCGCGGGCGAAGACGGTGGTGTCCTCGAACGTCGGGGTCTCGATGTAGCCGTACCCGGCCCGCCGCAGCGGGGCGACGAGGGTGTCGCGGACGGCGAGGAACTCCGCCGAGGCCGGCGGCAGGGTGTCGAACGTGCCCTTGGGCGCGCTGAACGTGCTCACGGTGTGATGACTCGCTTCGCTCGTGGGTGCGGCCCGGTCACAGGCCCCGACCCCGGGGGGCCTCGGCGGCCTGCGCCAGGTACGGGTTGGTGGCGCGCTCGCGCCCGATCGTGGTGGCCGGCCCGTGCCCGGGGAGGACGACGGTCGCGTCGTCCAGCGGCAGGACGACGTCGCGCAGCGAGCCGACCATGTCCGTCCAGGACCCGCCCGGCATGTCGACCCGGCCCACCGACCCGGCGAAGAGCACGTCGCCGGCCAGCAGCCCCGGCGTCTCGCCGAGGTCGAGGGAGAAGACCACCGAGCCCCGGGTGTGCCCGGGCGCGTGCCGGACGGTCAGCTCGACGCCGGCCAGCGAGAGCACCGCGCCGTCGTCGAGCGGACGCACCTCGTCGGGGTCGGGCAGCGCGACGCCGGTGATCAGCGGGGCCAGCTGCGGGCCGTGCCAGCGGACGGGGTCGGACAGCATCCCGTTGTCGGCCGGGTGCAGGTAGGCGGGGATGTCGTAGCCGGAGCAGACCGGGAGCACGGAGAACGTGTGGTCCAGGTGCCCGTGGGTGAGGACGACGGCGACCGGCTTGAGCCCGTCCTCGTCCAGCATCCGGACCAGCGGCTCGACCGCGTCCATCCCCGGGTCGACGACGACGCACTCGGTCCCGGGACCGGGGGCGATGGCGTAGCAGTTGGTGCCGAACGCGCCGGCGGGGAACGAGCGGATGAGCACCCGTGCAGGTTACGCGGGCGCCATCGGTGCAGGTGGCGCTGCCAGGGAGCGGACAGGCGGCAGACCTACACTGCGCACTCGACACCGCGGGGCGCCATGGGTGCGCACCGCCCGCCCCCGAGCGCCTTCCCCAGCGCGCCATCCCGAGGAGCCCGAGAGACGTGCCGAGCAACAAGCAGGCCCGCGAGGCCGCCCAGCGACGACTGCAGCGCCAGCTGGAACGGCGTGAGCAGCTCGCCCGCAAGCGCCACCGGAACCTGCTCGCCGCGCTGTCCGTGATCGCCGTCCTGGCCGTCGTCGGCGCCATCTTCGCCATCACCAGCGTCGCCGGCGGGGACGACGACGACGTGGCCGCGGCTCCCTCGACCTCGGCCGCCCCGACGTCGGAGGCCCCGGCCACCAGCGCCGCCGCCGCGCCGAGCACCAACGCCGACGGCACCGTGACCTGCACCTTCACCGCCGACGACTCGGGCACCTCAGCCGGTACGCCCGCGCCGGACGTGCCCGGCACCGGGACCGCCGCGGTCACGATGGCCACCAGCGCCGGCGACATCGGGCTGTCCCTGGACCAGGCGAACGCCCCGTGCGCCGCGGCGAGCTTCGTGCACCTGGCCCAGACCGGCTTCTTCAACGGCACCCCCTGCCACCGGGAGACGGCATCCGAGGGCCTGAAGGTGCTGCAGTGCGGTGACCCGACCGGCACCGGCACCGGCGGCCCGGGCTACTCCTTCCCGACCCAGGTCACCGGCGGTGAGACCTACGGCCGCGGCACGCTGGCCATGGCCAACGCCGGCGCGGGCACCGACGGCAGCCAGTTCTTCCTGGTCTACGCCGACAGCCAGCTGCCCCCGGACTACACCGTCTTCGGCACCATCGACGAGGCCGGCCTCGGCGTGCTCGACGCGATCGCGGCCAAGGGCATCGAGGGCGGCGCCACCGACGGCGCCCCGGCCGAGCCGGTCACCCTCACTGCGGTGACCGTCCAGCAGTAGGCGCCACCGCCCCAGGGCCCGGTCTCCCCCCGGAGGCCGGGCCCTCGTGCGTCCGGCGCCGCACACTGGGCCGATGGACGCCGACCCCTACGCGGGCTTCCCCCCGGGCTTCTTCGACCGCAGCGACGACACCCCGGACGCCCGCTTCTACGACAGTCCTCGCCTGGTGACGCACATCGACGACGCCGCGATCACCGCGGTCGGCGAGCTGTACGCCGAGCTGGGCATCGACGGGTCCGCGCCCGCACCCACCCGGGTGCTGGACCTGATGTCGTCGTGGGTGTCGCACTTCCGGACCCCGCCGGCCGAGCTGGTCGTGCTGGGCATGAACGCCGAGGAGCTGCGCGCCAACCCGGCGGCCACCGAGACGCTGGTGCACGACCTGAACGCCGACCCGGCCGTGCCGCTGCCCGACGCCGACGTCGACGCGGCCGTGTGCTGCGTGTCGATCGACTACCTCACCCGGCCGGTCGAGGTCCTGGCCGAGGTGGGCCGGGTCCTGCGCCCGGGCGGGGTGCTCGCGGTGACCTTCTCCAACCGGTGCTTCCCGACCAAGGCCGTCCGCGGCTGGCTGGCCACCGACGACGAGCAGCACGGCGCCGTCATCTCCGAACTGGTCCGCCGCACCGGCGCCTTCACCGAGCCGACCGTCCAGCTGCGCACCGCACCCGGCGTGGGCGACCCGCTGTACGCCGTCGTCGCCACCCGCACCGTCTGACCCGCCGCGGCGCGCAGCGCCGTCCTCCCGAGCGGGGGCCCGGAGGGTCCCCCGAGGGAGGACCCGTTCCCCCTCCCGACGACGGGAGGGGGCGAGGCACGAGCCCCCTCCCCGAGGAGGGAACAGGATCGCTCAGCTCACCCGGGGCACGGCTCCTGGCCGCGCTGCGATCCGGAGGATCGCCATCTACGCAGTGACGCGCTCCACGTCGAAGACGCCGTCGACGTTGCGCACCGTCTGCAGCACCGCACCCAGGTGCGCGGGGTCGGCCAGCTCGAAGGTGAACCGGCTGATCGCCACCCGGTCGCGGCTGGTCTGCACCGACGCGGACAGGATGTTGACCCGCTCGTCGGCCAGCGCCTTGGTGACGTCGGAGAGCAGCCGGTGCCGGTCGAGCGCCTCGACCTGGATGGCGACCAGGAAGACCGACCCCGGCGAGGACGCCCAGTCGACCTCGACCAGCCGCTCCGGGGTGCGCTGCAGGTCCGCGGCGTTGGTGCAGTCGGTGCGGTGCACGCTCACCCCGCCGCCGCGGGTGACGAAGCCGAGGATCGCGTCACCCGGCACCGGTGTGCAGCACTTGGCGAGCTTGGCCCACACCTCGGTCATGCCGTGGACGACGACGCCCGGGTCGCCGCCGGCGGTGCGGGCGACCGTGCGCTTGGTGGGGATCGCGGTCTCGGCGATGTCCTCGGTGGCGCCCTCGGTGCCGCCCAGGGCGGTGAGCAGCTTCTCGACCAGCGAGTGCGCCGAGACCTGGTTCTCCCCCACCGCGGCGTAGAGCGCGCTGATGTCCGGGTAGTGCAGGTCGGCGGCCAGGGTGGCCAGCGACTCCCCGCCCATCAGCCGCTGCAGCGGCAGCCCGGCCTTGCGCATCGCCTTGGTCAGCGCGTCCTTGCCCGCCTCGACGGCGTCCTCGCGGCGCTCCTTGGTGAACCACTGGCGGATCTTGGTCCGCGCGCGGGAGCTGCCGACGAAGGCCAGCCAGTCCTTCGACGGGGCGGCCGTGGGCGAGCGGGAGGTGAAGACCTCCACGACGTCGCCGTTGGACAGCTTGCTGTCCAGGGACACCAGGTTGCCGTTGACCCGGGCGCCGATGCAGCGGTGCCCGACCTCGGTGTGCACCGCGTAGGCGAAGTCGACCGGGGTCGACTCCCCCGGCAGGCTGATCACGTCGCCCTTGGGCGTGAAGACGAAGACCTCCTGCGGACCGAGGTCGTAGCGCAGCGTCTCCAGGAACTCGCCGGGCTCCTGCGCCTCGCGCTGCCAGTCCAGCAGCTGGCGCAGCCACAGCATGTCGTCACCGGCCGAGCCCGGCGTCGGCACGGGCTCGGTCTTGCCGCCGCGGGCGGTCTCCTTGTACTTCCAGTGCGCCGCGATGCCGTAGTCGGCGATGCGGTGCATCTCGAAGGTGCGGATCTGCAGCTCGACCGGCTTGCCCTGCGGCCCGATCACCGTGGTGTGCAGCGACTGGTACATGTTGAACTTGGGCATCGCCACGAAGTCCTTGAAGCGGCCGGGCACCGGCTGCCAGTGCGCGTGCATGATGCCCAGGGCCGCGTACACGTCGCGCACCGACTCGACCAGGATGCGGATGCCGACGAGGTCCCAGATGTCGGTGAAGTCGCGGCCGCGCACGATCATCTTCTGGTAGATCGAGTAGTAGTGCTTGGGCCGGCCGGTGACCGTCGCCTCGATCTTGGCGGCCTTGAGCTGGTCGGTGACCGCGGAGGTGACCTCGGACAGGTAGGTGTCGCGGGAGGGCGCCCGCTCGGCCACCAGCCGCACGATCTCGTCGTAGCGCTTGGGGTACAGCGTGGCGAACGCGAGGTCCTCGAGCTCCCACTTGATGGTGTTCATGCCCAGCCGGTGGGCCAGCGGGGCGAGGATCTCCAGCGTCTCGCGCGCCTTCTTCTCCTGCTTCTCCGGCGGGAGGAAGCGCAGCGTGCGCATGTTGTGCAGCCGGTCGGCCAGCTTGATGACCAGCACCCGGGGGTCGCGGGACATCGCGACGATCATCTTGCGGATCGTCTCGGCCTGCGCGCCGTCCCCGAACTTGACCTTGTCGATCTTCGTGACGCCGTCGACGAGGTGGGCGACCTCCGGGCCGAAGTCGGCGGTGATCGACTCCAGCGTGGTGCCGGTGTCCTCGACGGTGTCGTGCAGCAGCGCGGCCACCAGCGTGGTGGTGTCCATGCCCAGCCCTGCCAGCACGGTGGCGACCGCGAGCGGGTGGGTGATGTAGGGGTCGCCGCTCTTGCGCTTCTGCTCGGCGTGCGCCTCCTCGGCGACGTCGTAGGCGCGCTGCAGCAGTCCCAGGTCGGCCTTGGGGTGGCTGGCCCGGTGCAGGGCCGCCAGCGGCTCGAGGACCGGGCGGATGCCGGTGGAGCGCTGGCCGGCGACGATCCGGCGGGCCAGCCGGTCACGGACGCGGCGGCGCGGGACGGTCTCGTTCTCCCCGCCCGGGTCCGGCGCGACGTCGTCGGGACGGCGGACCGCGGGGCGTTCGGGCAGCGTCACCCGGGGCGCGGCCTCCGCTGCGGGGGGCGCGTCCGACGTCCGGGGAACGACGACGTCTGAGGCCACGGGTGCTCCTGCACTGTTGAGGAGGGGCGTTCCTCCCATGCTAGACGCGCCCTTCGGCCCCCTGCCGGGTGCTCACCCGGCGGGGGTGCAGGTCACGTCCGCCAGAGCGCGTGGACCGGGTGGGGGGCGACCCGCTGGCGCCCGCCGAGGGCGACCAGCTCGACCACCACGGCCACCGAGGTCACCACCCCGCCGAGCCGTTCCACCAGGGCGACGGCTGCCTCGAGCGTCCCGCCGGTGGCCAGCACGTCGTCGACGACCAGCACGCGCTGCCCCGGCCGGATCGAGTCGGTGTGCAGCTCCAGCGTGGCGGTGCCGTACTCCAGGTCGTAGGAGGCCGAGACCACCTCCCGGGGCAGCTTGCCGGCCTTGCGCACCGGGACCACGCCGGTGCCGGCGTCCAGGGCGACCGCGGCGGCCAGCAGGAAGCCGCGGGCCTCGACGCCGGCCACGACGTCGAACCCCGGACCGCCGTCGGACCCGCTGAGCGCCGCGGCCCGCGGGTCGAGGTCGGCGGGCGCGGTGAGCGCGTCGACGACCCGGCGGAAGGCCCCGGCGTCGGCGAACACCGGCGTCAGGTCCCGGAACACCACCCCGGGCACCGGGAAGTCCGGGACGTCGACCGACAGCGAGGCGATCAGCTCCTCGACCGGCAGCTGCTCCGCCGTCGTCACCGGCGCTTCTTGCCCGCCGGGCGGGTGCCGGGGCGCTGCCCCGGCCGGGGCGTCGTCGCACCGCTGCGGGTCGCCCCGGTCTCCCGCTGCACCGAGGACGGCGACTCGACCACGACGTCGGCCTCCGGGCGCTCGGGCAGGGCGGCCGGGCGCTCGGCGACCGGGACAGCGGACCGGCGGGCCGCGGAGGCCCCGCCACCCCGGCGGGCGCTGGCGACCGGACCGGCCGGGCGGGCCCCGCCGGTGCGGGCCTCGGTGGCCCGGCGGGCGAGCACGCGCTTGCGCAGCGCGATGTTCTCCGGCTTGCGCTCCTCGAGCTCGGCCAGGACCGGGGTGGCCAGGAAGATCGAGCTGTAGGTGCCGGCGGCGAGGCCGATGAACAGCACCAGCGCGAGGTCCTTGAGCGTGCCCGCGCCCAGCAGGCCGGCGCCGACGAACAGCAGCCCGGCCACCGGCAGCAACGCGATCACCGAGGTGTTGATCGACCGCATCAGCGTCTGGTTCACGGCCAGGTCGGCTGCCTCGCCGTAGGTCGAGCGAGCGCTCTTGGTGAGGTCCTTGGTGTTCTCGTCGACCTTGTCGAAGACCACGACGGTGTCGTAGAGGGAGAACCCGAGGATGGTCAGCAGGCCGATCACCGTGGAGGGGGTGACCTCGAAGCCGATCAGGGCGTAGACCCCGGCGGTGACGACGATGTCGTGCACCAGCGCGACGATCGCGGCCACGGCCATGGTGGGCCGGAAGCGGATCGCCAGGAACGCGACCACGGCGACCAGGAAGACGACCAGCGCCAGCAGCGCCTTGTTGGTGACGTCGCCGCCCCAGTCGGCACTGACGGCCTGCGGGCTGACCTCGGTCTCGGCGACGCCGGCGGCCTGCGCCACGGCGGCGACGACGGACTCCTCGGTGGCGGGGTCGAGGGCCTCGGTGCGCAGCAGCACGGAGTTGCCGCCGACGACCTGGGCGCTGGATACCTGGGCCCCGGCGCCCTCGGCGGCCTGGCGGACGTCGGCGAGCTGCTCGGTCGTGGCCGGCACGCGAAGGCTGTTGCCGCCGGCGAACTCGATGCCGAAGTTGAACCCGCGCACGATCATCAGCAGCGTGCACAGCGCCACGACGACCGCGGTCACCTTGAACCAGAACCGCCGCTTGCCGACGACGTCCAGCCCGGCCTCGCCGTTGTAGAGCCGGTGGGCCAACGAGGCGCGGGAGGGCGCCCGGCGGTCGGACTCCCCCTCGGGGGTCAGGCCGGCGTCGGCCAGCGCCTGGTCACCGGTGCTCTCACCGGCGGCCTCCTCGCGCACCTCGGCCTCGTCGACGACCTCGTCGGCAGCGGTCCCGACCGGGACCACGGTCTCCTCGGTGCTGGTCGGCTCGCTGCCGGTCAGCTCGGTGCTGATCTTCTCAGCGCCGGTCGGCTCGGTGCCGGGCTGGCCGGCGGCGGGCAGGTCGCCCGCCCCGAAGGCGGTGGACCCGGTGGAGCCGGGCTCGCGGGGGGTGGTCATCGGTTGCTCCCGTTCGTGCTGCTGCCGGTGCCGGCACCGACCAGCTGCCGGTCGCCCCGGGTCGGTGACCCCGTGCGGCGGCTGTGGTCGACCTGGCCCAGGCCGGAGAAGCGGTTGGTGCCGAAGCTCTTGACCCGGCTGAGCACCGCCATGAGCGGGTGGGTGAAGAGGAAGACGACGACGAGGTCGAGGACCGTGGACATACCCAGGGTGAACGCGAAGCCCTTCACGTCACCGATGGCCAGCCAGTACAGGATCGCGGCGGCCAGGAAGCTGACGGCGTCGGCGGACAGGATCGTCCGGCGCGCCCGGACCCAGGCCCGCGGGGTGGCGCTGCGCAGCGTCCGCCCCTCCCGGACCTCGTCCTTGAGCCGCTCGAAGTAGACGACGAAGGAGTCGGCGGTGATGCCGATGGAGACGATGAACCCGGCGATGCCGGCCAAGCTCAGCGCGAAGCCGATCTCCCGGCCCAGCAGCACCAGGCAGCCGTACACGACCACCGCCGACAGCAGCAGGCTGGCGATCATCACCAGGCCGAGCAGCCGGTAGTACAGCAGCGCGTAGACGAACACCAGGGCGACGCCGATGGCGCCGGCGATCAGCCCGGCCTGCAGCTGCTCGCTGCCCAGCTCGGTGGAGATCGACTGCGCCGTGGCCTGGCTGAAGGTCAGCGGCAGCGCGCCGTACTTCAGCTGGTTGGCGAGCTCCGTGGCCGACTCCTGGTCGAAGCTGCCCGAGATCTGGGTCGTGCCACCGACGATCGCCGAGTTGATCGTGGGGGCCGACACGACCCGGCCGTCCAGGGTGATCGCCACGTTGTTGCCGACGTTGGCGGTGGTGTAGTCCGCCCAGGCGGTCGAGCCGGCGCCGGTGAAGTCGAGGTTGACGATCCACTCGCCGGTGGCCTGCTCGGTGCCGGCGGTGGCGTCGGAGACGTCGGTGCCCTCGATGACCGCCGGGCCCAGCAGGTACTTGGCCGTGCCGTCGTCGGAGCAGGCCGCGATGGCGTCCTCGGGCCGGTCGACCTCGGTGGTCGTGGTGTCGCAGGTCAGCGTGGCGAACTCGGCCTGCGCCTGCTCGGCCGTGACCACGGGGGCGTTCGGGTCGGGGACCGAAGGGTCGGCCACCGCACCGTCGTCGGTCGCCGGCGCACCCGAGGTCGGGGCAGCGGAGTCCGTCGGCGCAGCGGAGTCGGTCGGGGCAGCGGAGTCCGTCGGTGCGGCGGAGTCCGTCGGCGCGGCGGAGTCCGTCGGCGCGGCCGGGTCGGTGGGCGCGGCCGACGGGTCGGCGGCGGGAGTGGCCGCCTCCGGGCCGCCCAGGACGGGGCGGAAGCGGAGCTGGGCGGTGGCGCCGAGCTCACGGGCGCGGTCGCCGTTGTCGCCGGGGACCGAGATGACGATGTTGCTGCTGCCCTCGGTGACCACCTCGGCCTCGGCGACGCCCAGGCCGTTGACCCGCTGCTCGATGATCTGGCGGGCCAGCTCGAGGTCGGCGGACTCCGGCGGCTGGCCGTCGGGGGTGCGGGCGGTGAGGGTGACCGTCGTCCCGCCCTGGAGGTCCAGGCCGAGCTGCGGGGTGCGCCGGTCCCCGGTGAGGAAGATCAGCGCGTAGAGGCCCACGACGATGAGCAGGAAGGCGGCGAAGTACCGCCGGGCGGGGATCTGTCGGGCTGCCACGAGGGGTGCCCGGCTCAGCGTGCGCGGTCGGCGGGGTCGCCGTCGCCGTCGATGGACCCGGTGGCCGTGCTGCCCCCGGTCGTGCCGGCGTCGAGCGGCTTCCGGACCTCCAGCACCGCCGGGCGGGCGACGGTGATGACGACCCCCGGGGAGACCTCGAGGTCGACGGTGTCCGCACCGAGGGCGGCGACGGTGCCGTGGATGCCGCTGGTCAGCATCACCGGGGTGCCCGGGGTGAGCGCGGACTGCATCGCCGCGGCGTTGGCCTGGATCTTCTTGCGCTGCCGGGCAGGCAACACGATGAGCAGGCCGAACAGCAGGACGAGCACGATCAACGGCAGGTATTCCACGACTGGTGAGCCTCTCTACCGCAGCAGGTCGCGCGGTGGGTGCGACCCGTCATCGGGTCGCTCGGGTACATCGGCGCCGGCACACGTCCGCGGGCTCCGCCGGGCAGAGCGCCCCGGCGAGCCGGGCGCGCCAGCGCGTCGGAGTCTAGGCGTCGAAGAGCGTCGAAGTACCAGACCCGTCCGACGGACGGTCACCTGTGCCGCCGCTGAGCGGCACCCCACCGCGCGGGACGGCGTGTCCCAGGTGACGGAACGCGGCCTCGGTGGCGACCCGCCCGCGCGGGGTGCGGGCCAGCAGCCCGGCGCGCACCAGGAAGGGCTCGCACACCTCCTCGACGGTGTGCGGCTCCTCCCCCACCGCCACGGCCAGCGTCGCGACGCCGACCGGCCCGCCGCCGAACTTCGTCACCAGCGCGTCGAGCACCGAGCGGTCCAGCCGGTCCAGGCCCAGGTCGTCGACGTCGTAGAGGGCCAGCGCGGCCCGGGCCACCTCCAGGGTGACCCGCCCGTCGGCCTTGACCTCGGCGAAGTCCCGCACCCGGCGCAGCAGCCGGTTGGCGATGCGGGGCGTGCCGCGGGAACGGCCGGCGATCTCGGCCGAGCCGTCGGCGGTCAGCTCGACCCCCAGCAGGTCTGCGCTGCGTGCGATGACCTTCTGCAGGTCGGTGGTGTCGTAGAACTCCATCTGGCCGACGAAGCCGAACCGGTCGCGCAGCGGGCCGGTGAGCAGGCCCGCGCGGGTGGTCGCCCCGACCAGCGTGAACGGGTTGATCTCCAGCGGGATCGCCGTCGCGCCGGGGCCCTTGCCGACCACGACGTCGACCCGGAAGTCCTCCATCGCCATGTACAGCAGCTCTTCGGCGGGCCGGGCGATCCGGTGGATCTCGTCGATGAACAGGACGTCGCCGGGCGACAGGTTGGACAGCATCGCGGCCAGGTCGCCGGAGCGCTCGATCGCCGGGCCACTGGTGATCTTGACCGCGGTGCCCAGCTCAGACCCGATGATCAGCGCGAGGCTGGTCTTGCCCAGCCCGGGCGGACCGGACAGCAGCACGTGGTCCGGCGGCCGGCCGCGGCGCTTGGCGCCCTCGAGGACGAGGTCGAGCTGGCGGGCGACCTTGGGCTGGCCGATGAAGTCCGCGAGCGAGTTGGGCCGCAGAGCGGACTCCACGACCCGCTCCTCGTCACCGGCCCGGGGGTCGACGGCGTCGTCCCAGTCCGGTGCGGTGTACCGGCCCGGGCCCGCGTCGGCAGCGGACAGCCCCCGGTCGAAGGAGCTCATGGCCGGCCCAGCATCCGCAGCGCCTGGCGCAGCAGGACGGCGACCTCGACACCACCGGTCTCGGCGAGCTGCGCGTCGGCGACCGGCACCAGCTCGAGGACGGCGATGTCGGCCTCCCGGGTGCTCCAGCCGAGACCGACCAGTGCCTGGCCCAGCTGGTCGCGCCAGGGCTGGACGGGCGCGATCCCGGGGAGGGCCGGACCGTCGAGGGAGGTGTCGGAGGTGGTGACGCCGAGGCGGTCGCGCAGCTCCAGCACCAGCCGCTCGGCGCCCTTCTTGCCGATGCCGGGCACCTGCATGAGGGCTTTGAGGTCGCCCATCGACACGGCTCGGCGGACCTCGCGCGGCGGGTGGATGGCCAGCACGGCCTGGGCGACCCGCGGGCCGACGCCGTTGGCGGTCTGCAGCAGCTCGAACAGCTGGCGCTCGTCGTCGTCGGCGAAGCCGTAGAGGGTCAGGGAGTCCTCGCGGACGACCAGGCTGGTGGCCAGCCGGGCCTGCTCCCCCACCTGCAGCCGGGCGATGGTGCCGGGGGTGCACTGCACCGACAGGCCCACGCCGCCCACCTCGACCACGGCACCGTCGGGCGACACGGCCGCGACCCGGCCGCTCACGCTGGCGATCATCGGCTGACCCCCTGCCAGCGCGGCAGCGTCCGGGACGCCGGGACCGGGGCCCCGATGCCGCCGGCGAGCGCGGCGACCCGCAGCCGGGCCTGCGCCGGGGCGCGCCAGACGTGGCAGACGGCCAGCGCCAGCGCGTCGGCGGCGTCGGCGGGCTTGGGCGCCTCGGTGAGCCCGAGGACCCGGGTGACCATCATCGTGACCTGGTCCTTGTCGGCGCGGCCGTTGCCGGAGATGGCGGCCTTGACCTCGCTCGGGGTGTGCCACGCGACCGGCACGTCGGCCTGCGCGGCGGCCAGCGCGGCGACCCCGGCGGCCTGGGCGGTGCCGGTCGCCGTCCCCTTGTTGTTCTGGGTGAAGACGCGCTCGATGGCGACGGCCTCCGGGCGGTGCGCCCGCAACAGGGCGGTCACGGCGGTGTGCACCTCCAGCAGTCGCAGTTCCAGGTCCAGGTCGGGGTGCGTGCGGATGACGCCGACCCCGATCGCCGTGGGCCGGGCGCCGGGACGCCCGTCGACCACACCCCACCCGCACCGGGTCAGGCCCGGGTCGATGCCGAGCACCCGCATGGGACCTCCTCCGATCGGCGCGAACACGTGTTCGAACCACGCTAACCGGCGTCCCCGACGAACGGCCCCCGACACGCCCGTCGGCTCGGCCCCCTCGCAGGGTCCCGCCCTGAGCCTGCGAAGGGTGGGGGGCGAGGGGGTCCTTCGTCTAGGCGTCGATGGACTCCATGACCTCGTCGGAGACGTCGTAGTTGGCGTAGACGTTCTGCACGTCGTCGAGGTCCTCGAGGGCGTCGATGAGCTTGAAGACCTTGGCCGCGCCCTCGGCGTCCAGCTCGACCTCCACGCTGGGCACGAAGCCCATGTCGGCGGAGTCGTACTCGATGCCGGCCTCCTGCAGCGCGGTGCGCACCGCGACCATGTCACCGGGCTCGCTGACCACCTCGAAGGTGTCGCCGAGGTCGCGGACCTCCTCGGCACCGGCGTCCAGGACGGCCATCAGCACGTCGTCCTCGGTGTGGCCGGCGGCCGGCACCACGACGACGCCCTTGCGGGAGAACAGGTAGGACACCGAGCCCGGGTCGGCCATGGTGCCGCCGTTGCGGGTCATCGCGGTGCGCACCTCCATCGCCGACCGGTTCTTGTTGTCGGTGAGGCACTCGATGAGCACGGCGACCCCGGCCGCGGCGTAGCCCTCGTAGGTGATGCCCTGGTAGTCGACGCCGCCGGCCTCGGCACCGGAGCCGCGCTTGACGGCGCGGTCGATGTTGTCGTTGGGCACCGAGCTCTTCTTCGCCTTCTGGACGGCGTCGAACAGCGTGGGGTTGCCCTGGAGGTCACCGCCGCCGGTACGGGCCGCGACCTCGATGTTCTTGATCAGCTTCGCGAAGAGCTTGCCCCGCTTGGCGTCGATCCCGGCCTTCTTGTGCTTGGTCGTCGCCCACTTGGAATGGCCGCTCACTTGCTCTCCTCGCTAGCGCTCGTCGGCTGCGTTCGCAGCCGAGCCACTGTGCCCTCTGGTGAGTTCGCACGCTCACTCACGCGAAGCTCTCCCCTCACTGTCGGCACCAGCAGTGGCACCGTCGGAACCCAGACCGCGGGCACGGGCTGCCCGCACCAGCTCCACGAACATCGCGTGCACCCGGGGGTCGCCGGTGAGCTCGGGGTGGAAGCTGGTGGCCACCAGGTGACCCTGGCGGACGGCGACGATCTTACCGTCGGCCGCCCCGCCCACGACCCGGCCGAGGACCTCGACCCCCGGGCCGACCTCCTCGACCCACGGCGCGCGGATGAAGACGGCGTGCACCGGGCCGCCCGGGACGCCGGCGACCTCGACCTCGGTCTCGAAGGAGTCGACCTGCCGGCCGAAGGCGTTGCGGCGCACGGTGACGTCCAGGCCGCCGATGGTCTGCTGGCCGGCGGGGGCGTCGAGCACCGTGTCGGCCAGCATGATCATCCCGGCGCAGGAGCCGTAGGTGGGCAGCCCACCCGCGACCGCCTCGCGCAGCGGCTGGAGCAGTCCGAACCGAGACGCGAGGTTGGCCATCGTGGTGGACTCCCCGCCCGGCACGACCAGCCCGTCGACGGCGGCCAGCTCCTCCGGGCGGCGCACGGTGACCGCCTGCGCGCCCTGGTCACGCAGCACGGCCAGGTGCTCCCGGACATCACCCTGCAGCGCGAGCACGCCGATGACGGGCGCGGTCACCAGCCGCGGGTCGCGTAGCGCTGGGACTCCGGCAGGGTGTCGACGTTGATGCCGACCATCGGCTCGCCCAGCCCGCGGGAGACCTTGGCGATCACGGCCGGGTCGTCGAAGAACGTGGTGGCCTGCACGATCGCGGCCGCACGCTGCGCCGGGTCACCGGACTTGAAGATGCCCGAGCCGACGAACACACCCTCGGCGCCCAGCTGCATCATCATCGCCGCGTCGGCGGGGGTGGCCAGGCCACCGGCGGTGAACAGCACGACCGGCAGCTTGCCGGTGCGGGCGACCTCGACGACCAGGTCGTGCGGGGCGCGCAGCTCCTTGGCGGCGACGAAGAGCTCGGTGTCGTCGAGGGTGGTCAGCCGCTTGATGCCGGCGCGCAGCGCGCGCATGTGCCGGGTGGCCTCCACGACGTTGCCGGTGCCGGCCTCGCCCTTGGAGCGGATCATCGCCGCGCCCTCGGAGATGCGCCGCAGCGCCTCGCCCAGGTCGGTCGCGCCGCAGACGAAGGGCACGGTGAAGTCGGTCTTGACGATGTGGTGCGCCTCGTCGGCCGGGGTCAGCACCTCGGACTCGTCGATGTAGTCCACACCCAGGGCCTGCAGCACCTGGGCCTCGACGAAGTGGCCGATCCGGGCCTTGGCCATCACCGGGATGGAGACCGCGTCGATGATCCCCTGGACCATGTCCGGGTCGCTCATCCGCGCGATGCCGCCCTGGGCGCGGATGTCGGCGGGGACCCGCTCCAGCGCCATGACCGCGACCGCGCCGGCGTCCTCGGCGATCTTGGCCTGCTCCGGGTTGACGACGTCCATGATGACGCCGCCCTTGAGCTGCTCGGCCATGCCGCGCTTGACCCGCACGGTGCCGGTGGTCGTGTCGCTGGACTCGCTGTGCTGCTGGGACACGGTCGCTGCCTCGCTGGCTCGTCGGTGGGGAACGCCCCAGCCTACGACCGGCTCAGTTGCCGGTGGACGGGCCGCCGGAGAGGACGGCGTCCTGCCCGTCGTCGATGTCGAAGTAGCGCGGCAGCGGCCGGCGGGCGTGCAGGCGCGACACCCGGGTCAGCCGGCGGCGGCGGAGCGCCCGGGTGTCCCGGACGGCGTCGTTGTAGAACCGCCGGGCCAGGCCCACCCGGACGGCGGCCTCGTCGAGCTCGGGGGGCAGCGCCCCCGCCGGCACCTGGCCCAGCAGCCGGCCCAGCTGGTTCTCCGCCGCCTCGCGGTCGCCGGCCGCCGGGGTGCGCGAGGCGGCCGCGGCGGCGGCCAGCCCGGCAGCGAGAGCTGCGCCCAGCACGTCGGCGCGCTCCCGGGCAAGTGCCGCGGCCAGCTCCGCCCGGCGCAGCAGCGCGGCGTCGAGCACCTCGCGGGCCCGGCGCACCCTGCCGCCGAGCCGGCGCAGCCGGATCAGCGTCCAGCCGGTCCAGAGCAGGTGCACCGCGACCAGGACCGCGGCCACGAGCAGCAGCCAGGTCCCGGTGGTCATCGCCGCCCAGGCTAGCGAGAGAGAGGACCCTGCTGCCCCCCACCACTCGCGCACTCGCGGTGGGCCCCTGCAGAGGGAGGACCTCGCTGCCCCCCACCGCTCGTGCGCTCGCGGCGGTGCCCCCGCAGGAGGGCCGGACGGGTCAGCGGCGCACGCGGCGGCGGAACGGCCCGTGCGGTGCGCCCGCGACCTCCCCGAGCAGCGCGGCGTCGTCCGCGGCGGAGCCGGTGACCCCGGGGCCGCCGGGCGGGGCGACGGTCTCGTACACGGTGAGGATCCGCTGGGCGACCACCGACCAGTCGTACTCGGCGACGACCGCCCGGCCGGCCGCGGCGAGCTGCTCCCGGCGGGCCGGGTCGGCGAGCAGGCCGCTGACGGCGGCGGCCAGCGCGTCGGCGTCCCCACGGGGCACCAGCACCCCGGCCGTGCCGCCGGCCAGCACCCGGCCGAACGCGTCGAGGTCGCTGGCCACGACCGGGGAGCCGGCGGCCATCGCCTCCAGCAGGATCACCCCGAAGGACTCCCCGAGCAGGTTCGGTGCGCAGTAGACGTCGACCGAGCGCAAGAACGCCGCCTTGTCCCCCTCGGTGAGCTCCCCGAGCAGGGTCACGTGCCCGCGGAGGTCCTCCCCCACCAGAGCGGTCAGCGCATCGGGGTCACCGCGGCCGGCCACCAGCAGCCGGGCGTCGGGGTGCTCGCGCACGACCTGCCGCAACGCGTCGAGCAGCACCGGCAGGCCCTTGCGCGGCTCGTCGTAGCGGCCGAGGAAGCCGATCGTGGGCACGGCGCGGTCGTGGGTGGGCAGCAGGGGGCCCTCGGCGAACGCGGGCACGTGCACGCCGTTGGGGATCACGACCGCGTCCCCGCCGAGGTGCTCGACCTGCACCCGGCGGGCGAAGTCGGACACCGCGATCCGGCCGCTGATCTTCTCCAGCCACGGCCGCACCCACGGCCCCAGCGCCGCGAGGAACTTCGACCGGGTGGTGGCGGCGTGGAAGGTCGCCACGATCGGCCCCTTCGCGACGATGCAGACCAGCAGCGAGACCGACGGCGAGGCGGGCTCGTGCACGTGGACGACGTCGAACGCGCCCTCGCGCAGCCAGCGGCGCACCCGCGCGGCGGACACCAGCCCGATCTGCATGCTCGCCATCGAGCCGTTGTAGGGCACCGGCACCGCCCGCCCGGCCCAGGTCACGTGCTCGGCGGGCAGGTTCTCCTCGTGCTCGGCGGGGGTGAGCACCTCCACGTGGTGCCCCAGCCCGCGGAGGGTCTCGGCGAGGTCGCGCACGTGGTACTGGACACCGCCGGGGACGTCCCACTGGTAGGGGCAGACCAGCCCGATCCGCATCAGGGCGCCTCCGCGGGCGCGCGGTCGCCGGGGCCCACCCCGGGCCAGATCCGGCCGAGCACGTGCCAGTCCTCGGGCGCCTCGGCGATCGAGGCGGCGAAGGCGTCGGCGACCTGCTGCATCCCCGCGGTGACCCGCTCCCGCAGCCGCCCCGGCCCGTCGACCGGCACCGGCGGGTGCACCGTGAACCGCCAGCCGGCGCCGTCGAACCGGCACACCGCCGGCAGCAGCACCGCCCCGGTCTGGGCGGCCAGCAGCGCCGGGCCGCCGGGCATCGTCGTCGCCCGGCCGAAGAAGGTGACCGGGACGCCGCCCCCGGAGAGGTCGCGGTCGACCAGCAGACACGCCGTCCCGCCGGTGGCCAGCCACTCCCGCAGCACGGTGGCGCTGGGGCGCTCGCCGCCGGTCAGCGGCACGACCCGCATGCCCAGCTGCTCGCGGTAGGCCACGAACCGGCGGTACAGCGACTCCGGCCGCAGGCGCTCGGCGACGGTGACGAACTCCCCGCCCAGGAAGTGCACCAGCCAGACCCCCGCGGCGTCCCAGTTGCCGCTGTGCGGCAGGGCGAGGACGACGCCGCGGCCCTCGGCGTGCGCCCGTTCCAGGTGCTCCCGGCCGACCATGACCGAGCCGCCGACGATGCGCCCGGTGCTCAGCGTGGGCAGCCGGAAGGCCTCCTGCCAGTACCGCGCGTAGGACCGCATCCCGCGCCGGGTGAGCTCGGCCAGCGCGGCGTCGTCCAGCCGGCCGCCGCTGACGACGTCGAGGTTGGCCCGCAGCTGCTGCACCCCACGCCCGCCGCGGCGCGCGGCGAGGGCGCCACCGGCGGCGAAGAGGGCCCGGGCCGCCGGCTCCGGCAGCACCCGGACGGCCCGCCAGCCGGCCGCGTAGCCGCCGTCGGTCAGCCGGTCGCGCAGCTGCCCCGCGCGGCTCACGACGCGGGTCGGCCGGTGGGCTCGCCGGAGGAGCGGGTGGGCAGCTGCATGCCCCTCGACTCCCGCCGGACGGCGACGAACCGCTGCGCGACGGTCACCGCGCTGCCCACGAGCAGCACCCACAGCGCGACGTGCACGGCGTAGGGGATGCCCAGGCCGCTGAACCCGGTGCCGACCAGCACCAGGATCAGCCGCTCGGTGCGCTCGACGATGCCGACGTCGGCGGACAGCCCGACGCCCTCGGCGCGGGCCTTGACGTAGGAGGTGAGCACGCCGAGGACCAGGCACAGCAGGGCGAGCAGCACCAGCAGCCGGTTGTCGCCGGCGCCGGAGAACCACCAGACCAGACCGCCGAAGATGGCGGCGTCGGCGGCGCGGTCGCCGGTGGAGTCCAGGACGGCGCCGAACACCGAGCCGCCCCCGCGGGCGCGGGCCAGCGCGCCGTCGAGCATGTCCAGCAGCACGAAGACGGTGACCGCGAACGCGCCCCAGAACAGGTGGCCGGTGCCGATGCCGAACGCGGCGGACAGGACCGCACCGACCGTGCCGATGGTGGTCACCGTGTTGGCGGTGACCCCGGCGCGCAGCAGGCCGCGCACGACCGGCGCCCAGAACCGGGCGACGGCCGGGCGCAGGTTGACCCCGAGCACTCAGACCCCCTGACCGGTCGCCGGCCACGCGGCGGCCAGCAGCGCGCGGGTCTCGGCGAGCACCTGCGGGAGCACCCGGGTCAGCCCGATCACCGGCATGAAGTTCGTGTCGCCGCCCCAGCGGGGCACCGCGTGCTGGTGCAGGTGGTCGGCGATGCCGGCCCCGGCGACCGACCCCTGGTTCATGCCCACGTTGAACCCGTGGGCGCCGCTGACCGACCGCACCACCCGCATCACCGTCTGGGTGTACGCGCCCAGCTCGGCGACCTCGGCGACGGTGAGGTCGGTGTAGTCGGGCACGTGCCGGTACGGGACCACCATCAGGTGCCCGGCGTTGTAGGGGTACAGGTTGAGGACGACGAACACCGTCTCGCCGCGGGCGACGACCAGCCCGTCCTCGTCGCTCATCGCCGGGATCAGGCAGAACGGGCAGTCGTGGTCACCGGTGGGCTTGTGCTCCCCGCGGATGTAGGCCATCCGGTAGGGCGTCCACAGGTGCTCGAACACCGCCGCCGGGCCCCCCTCGTCGTTGACGACGGGGACCCGCAGCTCACCCGGCTCCCCGGTCACCGGCTCCGTCGTCACTGGGCCTGCTCGGCGGTCGGGTCGGTGTTGTGCCGGGCCGCGACCCAGGCAGCGACCTGCTCGACGGCCTCGGCCACCGGGACGCCGTTGCGCTGGGACCCGTCGCGGTAGCGGAAGGACACCGCGCCGGCCTCGGCGTCGGTGGCCCCGGCGATGAGCACGAAGGGCACCTTCTGCTTGCTGGCGGTGCGGATCTTCTTCTGCATCCGGTCGTCGGAGTCGTCGACCTCCACCCGGATGCCCTTCGCGCGCAACTGCAGGGCGACGTCGGTCAGGTAGGGCACCTGCTCGTCGGTGATCGGGATGCCGACGACCTGGACCGGCGCGAGCCAGGCCGGGAAGGCGCCGGCGTAGTGCTCGGTGAGCACGCCGAAGAACCGCTCGAGCGACCCGAACTTGGCCGAGTGGATCATCACCGGCTGCTGGCGGGTGCCGTCGGCGGCGCTGAACTCCAGACCGAAGCGCGCCGGCTGGTTGAAGTCGTACTGGATGGTCGACATCTGCCAGGTGCGGCCGATGGCGTCCCGCGCCTGGACGGAGATCTTCGGGCCGTAGAAGGCCGCACCGCCGGGGTCGGCGACGAGCTCCAGGCCGGTCTCCCGCGCCGCCTCCTCGAGCACCTGGGTGGCCAGCGCCCACTCCTCGTCGGAGCCGATGAACTTCTCCGACTCCCCCCGGGTGGACAGCTCCAGGTAGTAGTCGTCCAGGCCGAAGTCGCGCAGCAGCCCGAGCACGAAGGCCAGCAGGTGCCGGATCTCACCGGGCGCCTGCTCGGGGGTGACGTAGCTGTGCGAGTCGTCCTGGGTCAGGCCGCGGACCCGGGTCAGGCCGTGCACCACACCGGACTTCTCGTACCGGTAGACCGAGCCGAACTCGAAGAACCGCAGCGGCAGCTCACGGTAGGACCGCCCGCGCGACCGGAAGATCAGGTTGTGCATCGGGCAGTTCATGGCCTTGAGGTAGTACTCCGCGTTCTCCAGCTCCATCGGCGGGAACATGGTGTCGGCGTAGTACGGCAGGTGCCCCGAGGTCTCGAACAGCTGCGCCTTGCTGATGTGCGGGGTGCCGACGTAGTCGAACCCCTCCTCGATGTGCCGGCGGCGGACGTAGTCCTCCATCTCCCGCTTCACGACCCCGCCCTTGGGGTGGAAGACCACCAGGCCGGAGCCGATCTCGTCGGGGAAGCTGAAGAGGTCCAGCTCCGAGCCGAGCTTGCGGTGGTCGCGGCGCTCGGCCTCGGCCTGCTGCTCCTGGTACGCCTTGAGGGCGTCCTTGCTCTCCCACGCGGTGCCGTAGACCCGCTGCAGCTGGGGGTTCTTCTCACTCCCCCGCCAGTAGGCGGCCGCGCTGCGGGTGAGGGCGAAGGCCGGGATGTTCGAGGTGCGCGGCAGGTGCGGGCCGCGGCACAGGTCGGTCCAGACCGGGTCGCCGGTGCGGGCGTCGACGTTGTCGTACATGGTCAGCTGGGCGCCGCCCACCTCGACGTCGGCGCCCTCGGCGGCGTCGGCTGCCCCGCCCTTGAGGCCGATCAGCTCCAGCTTGTACGGCTCGTGCGCCAGCTCGGCGCGGGCGGCGTCGTCGTCGATCTCCCGGCGGCGGAAGTGCTGGCCGGCCCGGACGATCTCGGTCATCTTCTTCTCGAGGGCCACCAGGTCCTCGGGGGTGAAGGGCCGCTCGGGGTCGAAGTCGTAGTAGAAGCCGTTCTCCACCGGCGGGCCGATGCCCAGCCGGGTCCCGGGGAACAGCTCCTGCACCGCCTGGGCGAGCACGTGCGCGGCGGAGTGCCGGATGACCGCACGGCCCTCGGCGCTCGCAGCCGGCACCAGTTCGACGTCGGTGTCGGCGTCGGGGGTCCAGGCGAGGTCCTTGAGGTCACCGGTGGCCAGCTCACGGACGACGACCGCGCCGTCGGGGCCCTTCAGCGGCAGCCCGGCGTCCTTGAGCGCCTGCAGGGCCGTCGTCCCGGCCGGCACCCGGACGGGGGCGGCGGAGGACGGCTCGGGAGCGCTGGGCATGCGGGAACTCCTTGTCGTACGGCTGGTCAGGCCGCGGGTTGGTAACCGCAGACTAATGGGCGCCGGCGACCGGGCGGGTCAGCCGGGGACGATGCCCAGCCCGGCGGCCACGGCGCCCCGGGCGTCCAGCACGGCGGCCACCCGCCCGGTCGTGGCCGGGTCGGCGGGCAGCAGCCGGACGGCGTCCTCCCCCAGCTCGATCTGCACCGGCACCGCCTCGGCCCGGGTCACGGTGAACCGGCCGTCGGGGCCGCGGGTGAAGGTGAACCGGGCGATCACCGAGTCCTCGGTGTCGTGGCCGCGGGTCGAGTGCTCGGCCAGCGCGTTGCCCAGGCCGTAGGCGGCCCACTCGCCGTCGATGCGCACGAACGGCTGGACGACGTGCGCGTGGTGGCCGAGCACCAGGTCGACGTCGGGTGAGGCGAGGAGGGTGCGCACGGCCTCCTCCTGCCCGGCGGTGGGCTCGTGGTCGTACTCGGCGCAGCAGTGCACGCTGGCCACCACCACCTCCGCACCGGCGGCCCGGGCGGCGGCCGCGTCGGCCAGCACCCCGCTGACGTCGGGCACGGAGAAGGTGTCGACGGCGAACGGCTCCCCCGTCGGCAGCGGCACGCCGTTGAGGGAGAAGGTGGCTGCCACGTGCCCGACCCGTACGCCGCCGACGTCGACGACCCGCGGGGTGTCGGCCTCGGTCTGGCTGCGGTACGTGCCGGTGTGCGCGATCCCGGCGGCGTCGAGGGTGTCCAGCGTGCGCACCAGGCCGTCGAACCCGTCGTCCAGGGAGTGGTTGGACGCCGTCGAGCACAGGTCGTACCCGGCACCGGCCAGCGCGTCGACGACCTCGGGCTGGACGGCGAAGCTCGGGTAGCCGGAGTACGGGCCGCCGGGCGGGGCGACCGGCGTCTCCAGGTGGCAGATCGCCAGGTCGGCCGCCTGCAGCACCGGCGCCACCCCGGCGAACACCGCGGAGAAGTCGTACCCGCCGTCGGGACGGCGGGCGCCCTCGGTCAGCGCGCGGCCCTGGTGCACCAGCACGTCGCCGGTGGCCACCAGCGTGAACGACTGCGGCGGTGGTGCGGCCGACGTCGTCGGTGCGGCCGGGGTCGAGGTCGTCGGGGCGGGCACGGCGGCCGGGGGTGCCGGCTCGCTGCTGCAGCCGGCCAGCGCCAGGACGGCGAGCAGCCCGACCGCACGCACCCTGGGAGGACACCACCCGGTGGACCGGCGGAGCGACCCCCGCGCCACCGGGACCGGAACCCTCACGGCGGGGCTCAGCCCAGCAGCCGGACGGCGTCCCCGGCGGCGACCCGGCCGGGGACGCGGACCTCGGCGTAGACGCCCAGGCAGTGCTTCGGCGTGCGGACGACCTCGAGCTCGGCGCCACCGACCTGCAGCCGCCGGCCCACCCAGTCGCGCTCGTCGCCGCCGGTCAGGTGCAGCAGCAGGTTGGCCCGTGGGTCGTCGGCCGAGCACCCCTCGGGGACGTCACCGGCGGCCGCCCGGTCGATCGCCTCCCGGGAGACCAGGTGGACGGCGGCGGCGTCGACCTGCGGCCCGCCGCCGGAGGGGGCCAACCGCACCGGGCGGCCGATCCGCTCGGCGACGGTGACCGTGTCGACCTCGGTGTCGCCGCTGGGCACGATCTCCGCCAGTTGCGGGGTCGTCTTCACCGTGACGCGCTCGCCGGAGCCGGCCTCGACCACCGACCACGCCCGGTCACCGCGCAGTCCGGCCGCCTCGATCTCGACCTCGGGCACGGTGCGGCCGGCCAGGGACTTCACCGGGTAGACGGAGAGCTGGTCGACCACACCCACGACGTCGTTCACCCCGGGGACGCTACCGGCAGCGCACCGAGCTCCTCGTCGACCAAGTCCATCGGTTTGCGAGACTCGCGCTGTGACGGGAGCGGGGACCGCCGGTGGCCCGCTGACCCGCCGTCTCCACGTCGACCTGCTCCGGGTCGGCAGCGCGGTCTGTCCGCGCCCCTGCACCACCTCGCGCTGACGCCACGCGCCCTCCCGACCCTTCACCGGTCGCCCCTCCCCGCCCGCTCGCCCCCGAGCCGGCACCCCTCTGCCCTGGAGTCGTCATGACCGGAGCCCCTGCTCTCCCCTCCCCCGCCGACCCGTTCACCGCGGACGACGCCGCCGGGCGCCCGCCGCTGGTCGCGCACTGGTTCCTGCCCACCTACGGCGACTCCCGCGGCCTGGTCGGCGGTGGCCACGGCATGGCCGCCACCGCCGCGGGCGGCTCCCGCCCGGCGTCGCTCGGCTACCTCACCCAGGTCGCGCGGGCGGCGGAGACCGTGGGCTTCGAGGCGGCGCTGACCCCGGCCGGGCTGTGGTGCGAGGACGCGTGGCTGACCACCGCCATGCTCGCCGGTGCCAGCGAGCGGCTGAAGTTCCTCGTGGCCTTCCGCCCCGGACTGCTGTCGCCCACCCTGGCCGCGCAGATGGCCGCCACCTTCCAGCGGCACTCCGGTGGCCGGCTGCTGCTCAACGTCGTCACCGGCGGCGAGCCGGCTGAGCAGCGCGCCTACGGCGACTTCCTCAGCAAGGACGACCGCTACCGCCGGGGCGGGGAGTTCCTGCAGGTGGTGCGCGGGCTGTGGCGCGGGGAGACCGTCGACCTGGCCGGTGAGCACGTGCAGGTGGAGGGGGCCCGGCTCGAGACCGTGCCCGACCCGGTGCCGCCGGTCTACTTCGGTGGGTCCTCCCCGCTGGCCGGCGAGGTCGCCGCCGAGCACTGCGACGTCTACCTGACCTGGGGAGAGCCGCCGGCCCAGGTGGCCGAGAAGATCGAGTGGGTCCGCGGCCTGGCCGCCGCGCGCGGGCGCACCGTGCGCTTCGGCATCCGGCTGCACGTCATCACCCGGGACACCTCCGACGCCGCCTGGGCACAGGCGGAGACCCTGCTGGCCGGCATCCCGCAGGGGATGATCGACCGCGTCCAGGCGAACCTGGCCCGCAGCGAGTCCGAGGGCCAGCGGCGGATGCGCGCGCTGCACTCCGGCGGCACCGCCCGCGCCGCCGACCTCGAGGTCTCCCCCAACCTGTGGGCCGGCGTCGGCCTGGTCCGCGGCGGTGCCGGCACCGCCCTGGTGGGCAGCCACACCGAGGTCGCCGACCGGATCGCGGAGTACCACGCGCTGGGCATCGACGAGTTCGTGCTGTCCGGCCACCCGCACCTGGAGGAGGCGTACTGGGTCGGCGAGGGCGTGCTGCCCCAGCTGCAGCGTCGCGGGCTGTGGGCGCCCCCGGCCGGCTCGCCCGCAGCCTCCTCGGCACCGGCCGCCATCCCGTTCACGGGGCGGTGAGCCGGCCTCAGCCCGCCCGCTGCCCGGTCGTGCCGCCCCGGCGGCGCAGCCGGCGCAGCTGGGCGTCGAGGTAGGGGCGGGCGCGGCGCTGGCCGCCGCGCTGGGCGATCGCCCCGGCCAGGGCGGTCAGCGACCGCACCAGCCGTGGCTCGTCGGGGTGCCAGCCACGGCGCTCGCACTCCTCCAGCCACTCCACCGGTGCGGTGTGGCCGCGGTCGGCGTTGCACCGGCGGCAGGCGGCCACCTCGTTCTCCAGCCACGACGGCCCGCCCTTGACCCGCGGGACGACGTGCTCGGTGCTGGGCTCGACGTGCTCGCCGAACTCGCGGGCGCACCAGATGCAGGTGGGCCCGTCACGGTCGACGGCGACCCGCAGGCGGGCGGCGCGGTCCAGTGCCATCGCCGTCCATGGTGCGCCCGTGCCGGCGTCCTGGCCCGGGAACGCGACGAGGGCCAGGTCACCCCGTCGCGGGGGGACCTGGCCCTCGGGCACGGTGGGCGATACTGGGATCGAACCAGTGACCTCTTCGGTGTGAACGAAGCGCTCTACCGCTGAGCCAATCGCCCGTGCTGCTGACAATTGTGCCAGACGCTCAGTGCCACAGCGGCACCCACCCCGGCACCCAGTGCGGCACGCCCGTCAGGTGCAGGGTCACCACGAGCACGCCGTAGACGAAGGCCGCGGTCAGCAGGGCCACCGCGACCCGGACGACGGCGGACTGGCGGCCCAGCCAGTCGGTCCAGCCCTCCACCCGGCGGCGGGCGTACTCGAGCACGCGCTCGGCCCACAGGAACTCCGTCGCCAGCACGAACAGGCCGGCGAAGACGATCAGCCAGCCGGGACCGGGCAGCGGGATGGCCACGATGCCCACGGCGACGACCAGGCCGCCGACGATGCCCACACCCAGCCGGTAGGGGGCCTCGAGGCTCTTGCGGGCGGCGATCCGCCGCCGCCAGCCCGACTCGGCCACGCGCTCCCGCAGGCTGCGGTCCTTCTCGTGCCCGGGCCTGAGCGCGCGCTCACGCCCGGAGGGCAACTGCTCCCCGGGCGGGGTCCGGATGTCCTGTCCGCTCAGCTGGTCACCTGCCCGGTCGCGACGATGCTCGACGGTGTCGTCGGAGCCTGTCGACCGGGCTCGATGCTGATGGCGTACGCGGAGTAGTCGTCGAGACCGGTCGCCTGGGAGCCTACGGTCCGCAGGTCCATCTCGGGAGTGACCACGTCGAACGTCCCGATGGCCACCGGGGAACCGTCGCGCATCCCCCAGACGACGTAGGTCTGACCGGACACGTCGTTGACCGGGAGGCCCTCGGCGAGCACCTGCACCTGACCGTCGCGGGCGACCACCGTGGCCACCGGCCGGCCGTCCTCGGTCAGCGGCGCGATCGCGGCCCGGCCCGGCTGCAGCAGCGACTCGATGACCCGGCTCTGCTCGGCAGCGGTCGTGCGGGCGGCGTCGCGGTCGCCGGTGACGACGACGTTCCACGCACCCAGGGCCAGGACGGCGGCCACGGCAGCGGCGACCAGGGCGGTCGGCACCACCCGCCGCCAGGCCGGCCGTGTGTCGCGGTGCCGGGGAGGCAGCGGTGCGCGGAAGTTCCCGTAGGCGGACGCACCACCCACCGGGACCGCAGCGGGCCGCTCGACCGGCGCCTGCACGACGGGGGGCTCGGGCCGCGCGGCGGGCTGCACCTGCTCGGTCTGCTCGACCGCGGCGCGCAGCCGGTCCCGCAGCGCGTCCGAGGGCTCGGCCTGGGGCAGGTCGCCGGCGAGGGCCGCCATCACCTCGGCGGTGTCGGCCACGGTCTGCCGGCACTGGTCGCAGGTGCGCAGGTGGGCGGCGAAGAGCGTCTCGTCCTCGGGCTCGAGGGCATGCAGGCCCCAGCCCACGGCGAGCTCGTCCCAGGTCCGGTGCTCGTCGTCCCGGCCGGGCTGCTGTCCGGGGGCGGTCATCGGGCGGTCCCGTCGAACGGGGTGACACCGGCTGCCCCGGGGACGCCGGTGCCGAGGGTGTCCTTCAGCCGGCGCATCCCGGCGAGCATGCGCGTCTTGACGGTGCCCAGCGGCGTGCCGGTCAGGGCCGCGACCTCCCGCTGGGTGTACCCGCCGTAGTAGGCCAACGTGAGTGCCTCCCGTTGTGGCTCGGGCAGCGCCCGCAGTGCGCTGCGCACCCGGCCGGCCTCCATCCGCTCCCAGGCGTCGTCCTCGACGTCGCTGGTCTGCACCGGAGCCGACAGGGCCAGGTCGTCCTCGGCCCGCGCGGTGCGGCGACGGTGGGACTCCTCGCGCCGGACGGCGTCCACGGCCTTGTGGTGGACCATCGTCAGCAGCCAGGAGGCCACGCTGCCGCGGGTGCCGTCGAAGGCACCCGGGTCCCGCCAGATGCCGAGGAAGACGTCCTGCAGCACGTCCTCGGCCAGCACGTCGTCGGCGAGCACGCGGCGCGCCAGCGCGAAGGCCGGACGGCGGAACCGCTGGTAGAGGTCGTCGACGGCGCCACGGTCGCCGGCCGCGACACGACGCAGCAGTTCGAGGTCGGCAGCGCCGTCCTCGGTGCTGCGCGCAGGTCGAGTCACGAGGCCCATGGTCACACGACGGGTTCGTCGCGTGGGCCCCGATCGGTTCAGTTCCCTCGACCGCGTCGCCGGACGCCGGCGACCCGGTGACGGGTGGGACTCGTGTGACCCAGGAGGCGGCAGGGGCGCGACACGCCGAGTCCATGCGTAGCCGGAGCCCTTTCTGGGTCGTTACAGGGACATGGCGCGCTACCCGAGGTCTGGCTGCACTGCACGAACCACCCTCCACCTGGTCGGCCCCCAGTCGTGGACGGCCGTCCCGGCGGCCCTGGTCTACGACGCGAGCGACCCCTTCGCCGTCCGGGTCCGCTTCGGCGACGGCGGCGAGGACGAGTTCGACCGCACGGACGACGGGCTGCACGGCTCCGGTCTCGGCGAGGACGTCCCCGACGAGGACGGCGGCGTGGAGTGGCTGCTCAGCCGCGACCTGCTGCGTGCCGGGCTGACCGGGCCGGCCGGCGAGGGCGACGTGCGGCTGTGGCCGGCCCGCGGTGGGCTCGACGTGCTGTTCCTGCAGCTGCGCGCCCCCTCGGGCGAGGCGCTGTTCGAGCTGTCGGCCGCCGTCGTGGGCGACTTCCTGCGCGAGAGCGAGCAGCTCGTGGCGGTCGGGCACGAGAGCGAGGCGCTCCGGGTGGACGACGAGCTGTCGGCGCTGCTGCAGGGCGGCTCGGACCCCTCGGGGCACTGACGCCGTTCCTGCAGGTCCGCACGCGCCGCTGACCTGCAGGAACGACCGGAGGGCCACCCCGGGTACCCCCCCGGTTCAACCCCCGGAAGCGGGTCGGTTAGAGTTCTCCACGCACCGCGAGAGCGGGGCACTGCGGATGTGGCTCAGTGGTAGAGCATCACCTTGCCAAGGTGAGGGTCGCGGGTTCGAATCCCGTCATCCGCTCGGAACCCCGGGCGCTGGTCTCAGGACTGGTGCCCGGCGTGCGGTGGAGTGGCCGAGAGGCGAGGCAACGGCCTGCAAAGCCGTCTACACGGGTTCAAATCCCGTCTCCACCTCGTCTCCTCCGCGGAGCACGAGCGTGGAGGTGGGTCCGGTCGCGAGGCCGGGACGGGCGATTGGCGCAGCGGTAGCGCGCTTCCCTGACACGGAAGAGGTCACTGGTTCGATCCCAGTATCGCCCACCACGAGAGGCCCCAGGTCACCGACCTGGGGCCTTCGTCGTCCCCCGGGCATAACGCTGGTCGTCCCGGCGTGCCGCTCCCCCGGTCCGGGCTCCCCCTGCCCCTCCCGCCGCGACCTGCCGGCCCCTGACCCACCGACCCGTCCCCGCCTGCGCCGGCCGGATGGTCGCCGTCCCGGCCGCGGACCCGTCGAGCTGCCGACCCGGCCCGTCCTCCGCCGTCGTCGTAGTCTCGTTCGCCATGACCGGTGGGACTGTGCAGCGGAGCTCGCGAAGGCCCGCGCCGCGGCGCCCGACCACGCCACACACCCCGCACGCGCGGTCCCGGACCACCGGAGGACCGGCACGGCCACCGGAGCACTCGTGGAACGGCACCTCCTCACCGAGGAGCCGGGTCCGACCGGAGCCGGCGGCGTGACGCGGAGCTGGGGCACGTGGCTGAGCTGAGCACCCACACCGGTGACCCCGTCCCGCTCAGCGACCGGACAGGCCGCCCGCACCCGACCAGTGGAGGACACGTGCACGACCCGGCAGCAGCTGGACCGCCGCCCGAGGACGGGGCGGGACACGACGGTCCCTGGCAGCAGGAACGGCAGGCGAGGTCCTGGTGGACCAGTTCCGATGACCGCGACGCCCGCGCCGAGGAGGCCGACCGGCGGGCGGACCAGCGCGACACCACCGCGCGGGGACGCGACGACACCGCGGACCAGGGGGTCCTGGGTGCACGGGACCGCGAGGCCCTGGCCTACCAGCGGATCCGTGAGGTGACCCGGCGCCTGAACGCCCAGGACGCCGACGAGGCCGACCAGCACCTGCACCTGCAGCTGGCGGCCGAGGCGATCCAGGAGGCGATCGACTCCGGCGCGGACGAGCCGCTGCTCCACCTGCTGCGGCGGGTCCTCGAACTGCTCGACGTGCAGGTCGCCGACGTGCTGGCCGCCGGCGTCCAGCGGTCCGCCCTGCGGGTCGACCTGCAGCACGCGGGGCAGCTCCTGGCCGGCGCAGCCGATGACCGCACCACTGCCGCCTCCGACCGCAGCGCTGCTGCCAGCGACCGGAGCGCGGCCGCCGGGGACCGCGACAGCGCCCGGACCGCGCGCCAGCAGGCCGCGGCCTACCGGGGTCTGGACGACCCGGGGTCGCCGGCACCCTGATCGTCGCGGCGGCGACCGACGCACCTGCTCAGCCGGCGGACCGGGGCCCGCTGGTGCCGGTACCGCGGGCCGGCGACGGTCAGCCGAGAGCCGGGCGCACCCGCTCGTCCCAGAAGCGCCCCACCTCCGCGGCCAGCGCGGCGCGGTCCCCGTCGTTGCGCAGG
>NZ_JAAGWH010000058.1 GCF_010682105.1 Modestobacter muralis
ACCACGTCGGCCACGGCCCGGCGCTCCTCGTCGCTCGCCTGGCTGGCCATCCTGGCCCGGGCGTCCTCGGCGGACAGTCCGCGGCCGACCAGCCGCTGCACCCGGGTGTCCGGGTCGGCCTCGACGACCAGCACGAGGTCGTAGCTGCCCGCCTGCCCGGTCTCCACGAGCAGGGGGACGTCCTGGACCACGACGGCGTCCGCGGGGGCCGCAGCGACCAGCTCGGCGGCCCGGGCGCGCACCAGCGGGTGGACGATCCCGTCGAGCCGGGCGCGGGCCGCGGTGTCGCCGAACACGATCGACGCCAGCGCGCCCCGGTCGAGCGCACCGTCGGCGGCCAGCACGCCCTCGCCGAACTCCGCGGCCACGGCGGCCAGCCCCGGGGTGCCGGGCTCGACCACCTCCCGGGCGATCCGGTCGGCGTCCACCACCTGCGCCCCGCGCTCGGCGAGCAGCGCCGCCACCGTGCTCTTGCCCGACCCGATGCCACCGGTCAACCCGATCCTCAGCACCCGGCGACCCTATAAGGACCCCGTCCCACCCACCCCTCGCACGCTCGGGGCGGGGCCCTGGACGGGGCCGCGAACAGCCTTTGATATCGGGTTGGTCACGGCGCGTCGTGCCCGGCGCGTCGTGGTCCAGTCACACCAGTCACAGGACTTATCTTTCGTCCCGGTGGACCTCCCCCGCCACAGCAGAGAGGCAGCGACGATCATGTCCCGTTCCACGAGCACTGGCACACCGTCGGCTGTCGGCACCCTCCCCCGTGGCCGGCACCGCATCGAGAACCCCGCGGGGCTGCGGGTCGCCGACCTCATCGGCGGGCGCGCCACGCTGCCGCAGACCCGGCGCGGGACGGCCTTCTTCCGGGCACTCGTGCCCAGCTTCTCCGCCGGCCGGCACACCTGGGCCTCCCTCGCCAGCGCCGGTGGCCGCCCGCGCACCGCGTTCGCGATCATCCTCAGCCTCTGAACCCACCGCGGGGCGTCCCTGCCCCGCACGAGCCCGCTCGGCGGGCGCGTCAGCCGGTCGGTGAGGCGGAGGCCGGACCTGTTCCTGTGGCCTCCGGGGCCGGGCTGTCGGCGGCGAGCACAGCGCCCATGAGCGACTGCAGCGCCGTCTGCGTGCCGGCCGGGTCCAGGACGCCCGGCACGAGCGACAGCGAGTAGGTGCGGGTGTCGACGGTGGCGATGAGCGTCGTCTCGTCGGGTCCGCTGAGCAGGACGGCCGAGGCGCCGGGCACCGCGGCCTGATCCGAGCGCACCCCCTGGGCCTGCTGCGCGTCGACCGTCGCGTCGACCCGGTCCGCGGCGGCCTGCGCGTCGGTGTAGGTGAAGACCGACAGCTGCATCAGCGGGTCGGCCGCGGCGGAGTCCTCGGTGGCCGCGAGCACCCCGAACCCGCAGGTGACCCGGCCGGTGCGGCCGATCTCCGGTTGGGGGGTGCCGACGGTGAAGGTGGTCTCCCCGGGCAGCGGTGTGCCGAGGGCGTTGTCGATCTGCCGCAGCGACAGCAGCCCCGAGCACCCCTCGGGCAGCTCGTAGACCGGCGCCGCGGTCGTGGCGGGGGCCGACGTTGACGGCGGTGCACTGCTGGTGGCTGCGACCACGGGTGCGGCGTCCGGGGTGCTGCTGCACCCCGTGAGCACCACCAACCCCACCAGCCCCAGGAACGACCGTGCGCCGCCCACCCGGATGGGTGGACGGCGCACGGTCATGTGCTGCTCAGGTCAGCCGCGAGGTCACTCGCCGCCGGCGAGCTTGGCCCGCAGCGCGGCCAGGGCCTCGTCGGAGGCCAGGGTGCCGCCGGTCGAGGCGCCGCTCTCGTCGTCGTCGACCTCGGCGGCGCTGGAGTAGCTGCCACCGGCAGCTGCCTCGGCGTCGGCCGCCTTGGCCTCGGCGATCTGCTTGCGGTGCGCCTCGAAGCGGGCCTGGGCGTCGGCGTACTGCTTCTCCCAGCGCTCGCGGGCCTCGTCGTAGCCCTCGAGCCACTCGCCGGTCTCCGGGTCGAAGCCCTCCGGGTAGATGTAGTTGCCCTGCTCGTCGTAGGACGCGGACATGCCGTAGGCGGCGGGGTCGAACTGCTCCTCGTCGCCGATGACGCCCTCGTTGGCCTGCTTGAGCGACAGCGAGATGCGGCGGCGGTCCAGGTCGATGTCGATGACCTTGACCAGGATCTCGTCGCCGACCTGCACGACCTGCTCCGGGATCTCCACGTGGCGCTCGGCCAGCTCGGAGATGTGCACCAGGCCCTCGATGCCCTCGTCGACGCGCACGAACGCACCGAAGGGGACCAGCTTGGTGACCTTGCCGGGGACGACCTGCCCGATCTGGTGCGTGCGGGCGAACTGACGCCACGGGTCCTCCTGCGTCGCCTTCAGCGACAGGGAGACCCGCTCACGGTCCAGGTCGACGTCGAGGACCTCGACGGTGACCTCCTGGCCCACCTCGACGACCTCGGACGGGTGGTCGATGTGCTTCCAGGACAGCTCGGAGACGTGCACCAGGCCGTCGACGCCACCCAGGTCCACGAAGGCACCGAAGTTGACGATCGAGGAGACGACGCCCGTGCGGACCTGGCCCTTGGCGAGCTTGTTGAGGAACTCGCTGCGCACCTCGGACTGGGTCTGCTCCAGCCACTGGCGGCGGGACAGGACCACGTTGTTGCGGTTCTTGTCGAGCTCGATGATCTTCGCCTCGAGCTCGCGGCCCACGTAGGGCTGCAGGTCGCGGACGCGGCGCATCTCGACCAGCGAGGCGGGGAGGAAGCCACGCAGGCCGATGTCGAGGATCAGGCCGCCCTTGACGACCTCGATGACGATGCCGGTGACGACCTCGTCGGCCTCCTTCTTGGCCTCGATCGTGCCCCAGGCGCGCTCGTACTGTGCGCGCTTCTTGGACAGGATCAGCCGGCCCTCCTTGTCCTCCTTCTGGAGGACGAGGGCTTCCACCTCGTCGCCGACCTTGACGACCTCGGTGGGGTCGACGTCGTGCTTGATGGAGAGCTCACGCGAGGGGATGACGCCCTCGGTCTTGTAGCCGATGTCCAGCAGCACCTCGTCCCGGTCGACCTTGACGATCACGCCTTCGACGATGTCGCCGTCGTTGAAGTACTTGATGGTCTGGTCGATGGCGGCGAGGAAGTCCTCGGCGGTGCCGATGTCGTTCACCGCGACCTGGGGGGTGCTGTCGGGACGGACCTGGGTGGAGGTCATGAAGTCGAGTGCTCCGGACGGGGGATGCGAAGGGACAGGACACCTGCGGCCCAGGTGGGCTGCAGGGGAAGTTCACGGGAGAGGCGCGGTGCCGAGCACCCCGGACAGGGGGTCGTCGCCACAGACCTCAGGCGTGGTCCTCCATGGTACGTACCTGCGGGAGACGGGTCCATCCGGGTCCGGCGCCGGATCGGACGCCCCCGGCGTGTCACGATCGCCCGGCCATGGACCCCTCCCCCGGCGGCCTGCCCGCGACCTCCCTGCCCCTCGCCGAGGACGGCTACCCCGCCGCCGGCGGGGTCACCCGGCGCCCTACCGGCCCGGCCGAGTCGGCCCGGGCCAACCGCGGCTGGTGGGACGCCGCCGCGCCGGCCTACCTGGCCGAACACGGCTCGGACCTCGGGGACAGCGACTTCCTGTGGTGCCCGGAGGGCCTGCGCGAGGCCGACGCACACCTGCTCGGGGACGTCGCCGGCCGGCGGGTGCTGGAGATCGGCTGCGGGTCGGCGCCGTGCTCGCGGTGGCTGCGGCTGGCCGGCGCCTCCCCCGTGGCGCTCGACGTCTCCGGCGGCATGCTCGCCCGCGCCGCGGAGCTCAACCGCAGCACCGGCGTCGACGTCCCGCTGCTGCAGGCCGACGCCGGGGTCCTGCCGCTGGCCGACGCCAGCGTCGACCTGGCCTGCTCGGCCTTCGGTGGGCTGCCCTTCGTCAGTGACGCCCGCGCGGTGCTGACCGAGGTGGCCCGGGTGCTGGTCCCCGGCGGCCGGCTCGTCGCCTCGGTCAACCACCCGATGCGCTGGCCGATGCCGGACTCCCCGGACCCCGAGGACCTGCGCGTCGTGTCCTCCTACTTCGACCGCGCGCCCTACGTCGAGACCGACGACCGCGGCCGCACCGTCTACGTGGAGCACCACCGGACGATCGGCGACTGGGTGCGGGCGGTGGTGGGCGCCGGATTCGTGCTCACCGACCTCGTCGAGCCCGAGTGGACCCCTGGCCGTACCGAGACCTGGGGCCAGTGGTCACCGGAGCGCGGCGCCCTGATGCCCGGCACGCTGGTCCTGGTCTGCGACCTCCCGGGCTAGACCGCGGCCCACGACCCGCTCTGGACGAGCCGGGTCCGCGGCGGGCCGGCGCGGGGCTGCAGGCAGCGGGGTCGGTCCTCAGGTGGAGATGTCGGGGTAGGGCATGGTCACGTGGTCCATGGCCCTGGCGTAGGCCAGCTGGTACTCCATCGGCCCGTGGTCGCGCTCGAACATCGCGATGAACAGGGTGAGGGTGAGGAACGGGTGGGCGCCCATCGCGAACAGCGTGACGTGGTCCTGCTCGGTCAGCGCGCGCCGTTCCTCGTCGCTGAACGCCAGCCACGTCGTCTTCTCGGCAGCGGTGGAGTTGAGCAGGGTGTTGGCCATCTCGGCCTCCCACCACCGCACCGTGCCGACCGGGTCCTCGCGGTAGCGCTCGGTGAGCTCGGGGTCCCGGTCGACCGTGAACAGGAACTTGTCCAGCAGGTACTTGCTCATGACCTCTCCTCACCGGTGCGCGTGCCCATGACCACTGATCGGCTCACCGGGGGTCCCCCTGCGGGTACCAGGTGAAGTAGGCCTCCATCGTGTGGAAGAGGTCCAAGGTGTCGACGTGGTCGGCCTCCTGGCCGGCCCCGGCCACGCCCATCATGAGCATGAAGTCCATGAACCCGTGGGTGGCGTTGCCCGGGTGGTGGAGGCTGTCGAGGGTCACCTCGGCCAGGCAGCCCTCGATGTCGCCCTTGGCGATCCACTCCACGGCCTTGCGGTCGAAGTCCGGGTCGGGCCCGTGCTCGCCGAACTGGCGGGGCCCGCCCAGCTCCAGGCTCAGGTGCCCGGTGCCGATGACCGCCACCCGCTTGTCGCTCTCCCAGGACTCGACCATCTCCCGCAGCGCCTGCCCCAGCTGCACGAAGCGCTGGGGGCGGGGCATCGGCGGGGCGAAGATGTTGGTGTAGACCGGCACGATCGGCAGGTCGGCCTCGGGCCGCAGCGTGATGATCGGGCAGGTGATGCTGTGGTCGATCCGCAGCTCGTTGCTGAACGCCAGGTCGAAGTCCCGGTCCAGCCCGTCGCGCAGGATGTGCGCGGCCAGCTCCTCCTCCCCCCGCAGCGTCATCTTCGGCAGGCCGAACTCACGTTCCTCGTTGTGCCAGTTGGCGTCGAAGAACGGCGCCTTGCCCACCAGGAACTGCGGCATGTTGTCCAGCCACAGCTGGTGGAAGTGGTCGCTGCCCACCATCACCAGGACGTCGGGCCGGGCGGCGGTCAGCGTCTCCCGGAACCGCTCGATCTTGGCCACCCACTCGTCGGCGAACGGGGGGCGGTCGGCGCCGGTCGCGGTGCTGGCGCGGTGGTAGAAGGGGTGGTGGGTGGACGCGACCACTGCGACGAGTTCAGCCATGAGGACCTCCGTTGGTCTCGGGGCGCGGGAGCGGGTCGGGGACGAAGGGGTCCGGGTCGACCGACCGGTTGTTGAGGTCGACGGAGAGGAAGACGTCGTTGGCCACCGGGTGCCGGATCTCCTCGGCCAGCTGACCGATCAGCCCGGCCGTGCGGGCCAGCAGCGCGAAGCCGCGCAGCAGCTCCAGCGGCAGCCCGAGGTCGGCCAGCGCGGCGCCGCAGACCCCGGCGCCGTTGAGCGGCAGCGCGCGGCCCAGCACCTCGGGGTGCACGCGGCCGATCGCGGCGAACAGCGACAGGTGCGGGCCGACCAGCCCCTCCTCGCCGGCGATCTGGAACAGCCGCGGGGTGCGCGGGTCGCCGTCCTTGTGCACGTGGTGGCCCAGTCCCGGCACGAACCGGCGGGCCGCGCACTGGGCGGTGACCGTCTCCAGGGCCAGGGCGTCCCAGCCGGCGTCGTCGGTGGGCAGGTCGCCGTCGACGCCGGTGAGCACGTCGTGCAGGAACCGGCCGCAGTCCTCGGTGACGCCGAGGAACCGGCTGCCCCCGCCGAGCAGGCCGGCGGCGAGTGCGCCCTGCACCGAGTCCGGCGCCGACAGGTAGGTCAGCCGGGTGACGATCGCGGTGGGCGTGAACCCGTGGTCGGCGAGCGCGGCCAGGACCGCCTCGAACACCCGGGTCTCCCCCGGCGTGGGACGGCGCTGGGTGGCCAGCCAGAAGGCGAGCTCGCCGAAGCCGACGCTGCCCATCACGTCGCGGGCCAGGTCGGAGCCGAGCAGGGTGATCGACTCCCGGCTCGAGGCGCCGAGTGCGGTGGGGTACTCGGGGGTGCTCACGCGGTCCCTCCCTCGGGGGCGGCCAGCCAGCGGCGGACCTCGGCGCCGTGCTCGTCGAGCCCGGGCGGGGGCAGCCGGTAGCCGACCGGCGTCCTGGAGAAGGTGATCGGGTTGCGCACCATCGGGACGGCGTCGGCTCCCTCCCCCACCTCGACCACCGGGTCCAGGCCGATGCCCTCGGCGAAGGCGACGCCCTGGTCGACGGTGTTGATCGGCCCGCAGGGCACACCGGCGGCGATGATGTCGGTGAACCAGTCGAGCTTCGAGCGGGTCTGCAGCCGCTCGACCAGCAGCGGGCGCAACTGGTCGCGGTTGGCCGTGCGGTCCTCGTTGCGGGCGAAGCGCGGGTCCTCGGCCAGCTCGGGGACGCCGAGCACCTCGGCCAGCTTGCGGAACTGGCCGTTGTTGCCGGCCGTGATGATCAGGTCGCCGTCGGCGCAGGGCAGCGGCTCGTAGGGGAACAGACTGGGGTGGCTGTTGCCCATCCGGAACGGGACGACGCCGCCGGCGACGACCGCGCTGGCGTGGTTGACCAGCCCGGACAGCGACGAGGACAGCAGGTTGACCTCGACGTGCTGGCCGCGGCCGGTCTCGTGCCGGGAGTTCAGCGCGGCCAGGACGCCGATGGTCGCGTGCAGGCCGGCCATCACGTCGAAGACGGAGATGCCCGCCCGGAACGGCTCGCCCTCCGGGTCCCCGGTGAGGCTCATCAGCCCGGAGATCGCCTGGACGATGAGGTCGTAGCCGGGCAGCTCGGCGCCACCGGGCTGACTGCCGAAGCCGGTGATCGAGGCGTAGACGACCCGCGGGTTGGTGGCCGCGACGGTGTCGAAGTCCAGCCCGAAGCGGGCCAGGCCGCCGCTCTTGAAGTTCTCGATGACGACGTCGGCCCGGCGGGCCAGCTCGCGGGCCACCGCCAGGTCGCCGGGGTCCTTGAGGTCCAGGGCGACCGAGCGCTTGTTGCGGTTGACGCCCAGGTAGTAGGTGGACACCCCCTCGCGGACCGGCGGCTGCCAGCTGCGGGTGTCGTCGCCCGCCGGGCCCTCGACCTTGACCACCTCGGCGCCCATGTCGGCGAGGAGCATGGTGGCGTACGGACCCGCCAGGATCCGGGAGAAGTCGGCCACCAGCAGTCCGGCCAGGGGTCCGCGCCCGGGCTCGACGCCCGGCGCAGGTGGTGGCGCGCTCATGGATTCCCCTCTGCTGGTGCCGCACAACGGACACGCGTCCGCCGTCAGCTGCCCGGCAGTCTCAGCCGCTGTCGGCCGCACTGTCAAGGCCATCGAGTGAACTGGGTCACCGGTGCACGCGGTCTTGACACCGTGTGCCAGGTCACTCCACAGTGGCCGGGACGGCGACGCGGCCGCCAGACGGACGGCTGTCCGTCACTGTCCCGAGGAGATCCACCGATGGTCCATCCCGACAACGGCGTCGAGCAGCCCGCGACCGGACGCCCGGTCGTGCTGCGCGGCGGCACCGTGCTGACCATGGACGCGGCACACACCGTCCTCACCGACGCCGACGTGCTGGTCGTCGGCGACCGGATCGCCGCCGTGGGCCGGCAGCTCGACGTCCCCGAGGGCACCATCGAGGTCGACGCCACCGGCGGCATCGTGATGCCCGGGATGATCGACACGCACCGGCACATGTGGCAGACGGCCATGCGCGGCTACGGCGCCGACTGGACCCTCACCCAGTACTTCGTCTGGTACTACCTCGAGCACGGGAAGGCCTTCCGCCCCGAGGACGTGCACGCGGGCAACCTGCTCTCGGCCTGGGACGCCCTGGAGGCCGGCGTCACCACCACCGTCGACTGGTCGCACGGGCTGCAGACCGTCGACCACGCCGAGGCCGCCGCCGACGCCCTGCTCGCCGTCCCCGGCCGGTTCGTCCTGGCCTACGGCAACATCCAGGCCGGGCCCTGGGAGTGGGCCACCGACCCGGCCGTCCAGGCCTTCCTGCGCCGCCGGCGCGACGAGGGCCGGCTCGGGCTGCAGCTGGCCTTCGACGTCACCGGCGACCCGGCGTTCCCGGAGAAGGCCGCCTTCGAGGCCGCCCGCGAGCTCGACCTGCCCGTCACCACCCACGCCGGCGTGTGGGGCGCGACCAACGACGACGGCATCCGGCTGATGCACGAGCACGGCTTCATGACCCCCGAGACGGTCTACGTGCACGCGGCCACGCTGACCGCCGACTCCTACCACCGCATCGCGGCCACCGGCGGCTCGATCTCGGTGTCGACGGAGTCCGAGCAGAGCGCCGGGCAGGGCTACCCGCCCACCTGGCAGGTGCGTCAGCACGGCATCCCGGTGTCGCTGTCGATGGACACCAGCGTGTGGTGGAGCAGCGACCTGTTCTCGGCGATGCGGACGACGCTCGGCGCTGACCGGTCCCGGGAGCACCTGGAGGCCCACGCCAAGGGCGAGACCATCACCTCGGTGCACCTGCGCGCCGAGCAGGTCGTGGACTGGGCGACCCGCGGTGGCGCCCAGGCCCTGGGCCGGGACGACCTCGGCAGTCTCGAGGTCGGCAAGAAGGCCGACGTGGTGCTGATCAAGAACGACCGCTCGCCGGTGTCCTTCCCGCTGCTCAACCCCTACGGCCACGTGGCCTTCCAGGCCCAGCGCGGCGACGTGCACACCGTCCTGGTCGACGGCCGGGTCGTGAAGAGCGAGCACCAGCTGGTCGGCGTCGACCTCGCCGCGGTCCGCCACAGCGTCGACGCCACCGTCGAGCACCTGCGCTCGAGCATGGGCGAGGAGGCGTGGACGGCGGGGATGAACCCGACGCTGCCCAGCGAGGAGCTGCTGGACAACCCCTACTCCTACACCGACTACAAGTCGGCCAGCACCCACGGCGCCCGGCACAGCGACGAGCTGGGCGACGAGGTCGGCGCCGGCTGACCTCTGGCGCCGTCCCGCCCACCCGGCCGGGACGGCGCCGCCACGAGCCCTGCGGGACGACGACGGACGGCTGGGAGGGGACGGACATGGCGGGTCGAGGAACCGGACCGGACTTCGTCGAGGCGCTGGCCCGCGGGCTGGACGTGCTGGCCTGCTTCGACGCCGACCGGCCGGTCATGTCGCTGTCCGACGTGGCCGCCGCCGCGGGGCTGGCCCGGCCGACCGCGCGCCGGCTGCTGCTGACGCTGGAGGAGCTGGGCTTCGTGCGCACCTCCGCCGGGGCGTTCCAGCTGACCCCCAAGGTGCTCACCCTCGGCATGGCCTACGTCGGCGCGCTCGGGCTGTGGGACATCGCCCGGCCGCACCTGGAGGCGCTGGTCGCCCGCAGCGGCGAGTCCTCCTCGATGGCCCAGCTGGACGGCTCGGACATCGTCTACGTCGCCCGGGTCGCGGTGCCCAAGCTGATCGCGCTGCGGGTGGAGATCGGCACCCGGTTCCCCGCGGCGCAGACCTCCCAGGGCAAGGTGCTGCTGGCCGCGCTGCCGGCCGAGGAGCTCGCCGCCGCCCTAGCCGAGCCCAGCCGGTCGGGGCTGCCGCCCTACATCGGCCGCTCGCGCGAGGCCCTGGAGACCGAGCTGACCGAGGTGCGGGCCCGCGGCTGGGCGCTGGCCGACGAGGAGCTGGCCCCCGGGGTGCGCTCGGTCGCCGTCCCGGTGCGGGACGCGACCGGGGCCGTGCGGGCCGCGATGAACGTGACGGTCCACGCCGCGGAGACCTCGATCGACCGGCTGCTCACCGAGCACCTGCCACTGCTGCTGCGCACCGCCGGCGACGTCAGCGCCGAGTGGGCGTTGTGGCAGTCACGACCGCACGCCGAGGTCCGCCGCGCCGACCGCCCCGCCACCGCCTGACCCGTCCCCCCGCACCTACGCCTGTCCCCCGCCATCAACGCTGCTACAGGGGGCCAGACGGTGATCAGGTGACCTGATCACCGTCTGCCAGCGCCGGCCACCCTGCAGGGTCCCGCCGCGAGCCTGCGAGTGGCGGGGAGCAGGGTGGTCCTCCTAGTGGGCGGCGTCGTCCCAGGTCGTGCCGAAGCCGACGGAGACCTCCATGGCCACCGACAGCTGGGCGGCGCCGGCCATCTCGCGGCGGACCAGGGTCTCCAGCGCTTCGTGCTCGCCCTCGGCGACCTCGAGGACCAGTTCGTCGTGGACCTGCAGCAGCATCCGCGACCGCAGTCCCTCGGCCTCGATCGCCTTCTCCACCTTCAGCATGGCGACCTTGATGACGTCAGCGGCCGAGCCCTGGATCGGTGCGTTGAGCGCCATCCGCTCGGCCATCTGCCGCCGCTGCCCGTTGTCGCTGGTCAGGTCGGGCAGGTAGCGCCGCCGCCCCAGCGTCGTCTCGGTGTAGCCGGTCTGCCGGGCGTCGTCGACCACGCCGTCCAGGTAGTCGCGGATGCCGCCGAAGCGCTCGAAGTAGGCGTGCATCTGCTCCCGGGCCTCCTCGACGGAGATGTTCAGCTGCCCCGACAGCCCGTAGGCGCTCAGCCCGTAGGCCAGCCCGTAGCTCATCGCCTTGATCCGCCGGCGCATCTCCGGGTCGACCTGCTCGATCGGGATGCCGAATGCCCGCGACGCGACGAAGGAGTGCAGGTCCTCCCCCGAGGAGAACGCCTCGATCAGGCCGGCGTCCTCGGACAGGTGGGCCATGATCCGCATCTCGATCTGGCTGTAGTCGGCGGTCATCAGCGACTCGAAGCCGGCACCGACGACGAACGCCTGCCGGATGCGCCGGCCCTCGGCGCTGCGGATCGGGATGTTCTGCAGGTTCGGGTCGGTCGAGCTCAACCGCCCGGTGGCCGCGATCGTCTGCTGGAACGTGGTGTGGATCCGGCTGTTGTCGTCGACCATCGGGATGAGCCCGTCGATGACGGTGCGCAGCCGGGTGACGTCGCGGTGCCGCAGCAGGTGCTCGAGGAACGGGTGCCCGGTGGAGGCCAGCAGCGAGGTTAGCGCGTCGGCGTCGGTGGTGTAGCCGGTCTTGTTCTTCTTCGTCTTCGGCAGGCCCAGCTCGTCGAACAGCACCGCCTGCAGCTGCTTGGGCGACCCGAGGTTGATCTCCTTGCCGATGACCGCGTAGGCCTCCTGCGCGGCGTCCGCGACCGCGGTGGCGAACTCCCGCTGCAGCTCGTGCAGGAACTCCAGGTCCACGGCGATGCCGCGGTGCTCCATCGAGGCCAGCACGCGGGTCAGCGGCAGCTCGATGTCGGTGAGCAGGTGGTCCCCGCCCTTGGAGCCGAGCACCTGCTCCAGGGCGTCGGAGAGGTCGTTGACCGCCACCGCCTTGAGGACGTCGGCGTGCGCGGCCGCCGCGGCGACGTCGTCCTCGGTGGGGCCGAGACCGTCCAGGGTGAGCTGGGCGGGCTGCACCTCCTCGTCCCGGATCTCGCGCTTGAGGTAGCGCACGGCGAGGTCGGCGAGGTCGAAGGACCGCTGGCCCGGGGCGGCCAGGTAGGCGGCCAGGGCGGTGTCGCTGGCGATGCCCTGCAGGTCCCAGCCGCGCTCCAGGACCGCCAGCAGCGGGCCCTTGACGTCGTGCACGATCTTCGGGCGCGCCGGGTCGCGCAGCCAGGCGGCCAGCGCCTGCTCGTCGGCGGGGTCCAGGGCCGGACCGAGGTCGACGAAGGTGGCGTGGTCGTCGGCGGCGGCCAGCGCGAGGCCGGTCAGCTCCCCCACCCCACGGCCCCACGAGCCGCGGAACACCACGCCGGTGTGCCCGGTGCGGGCGTGCGCGTCCAGCCACTCGCCCAGGCCACCGGGGGCCACCACGTCGGCGGTGACGTCGAAGCCGCCCTCGACCTCGGGCTCGGGGGTGGCCAGGGTGGCGAACAGCCGGTCGCGGAGTACCCGGAACTGCAGGTTGTCGAAGAGGGTGTGCACCTCGTTGCGGTCCCAGGGCTGGACGGCGAGGTCGGCCGGGCCCACCTCCAGCGGCACCGCCCGGTCCAGCTCGGTGAGCCGGCGGTTCTGCATCACCTGGGAGAGGTGCTCGCGCAGCTTCTCCCCCACCTTGCCCTTGACCGTGTCGACCTGGTCGACCAGTGCGTCCAGGGAGCCGTACTCGCGCACCCACTTGGCGGCGGTCTTCTCCCCCACGCTCGGGATCGAGGGCAGGTTGTCGCTGGGGTCGCCCCGCAGCGCGGCGAAGTCGGGGTACTGGGTGGGGGTCAGGCCGTACTTGGTCTCGACCTCCTCCGGGGTGAACCGGGTCAGGTCGGACACGCCCTTGCGCGGGTAGAGCACCGTGACGTGGTCGTTGACCAGCTGCAGCGCGTCGCGGTCACCGGTGCAGATCGCCACGTCCATGCCCAGCTCGACCGCCTGCACGGTGAGGGTGGCGATGACGTCGTCGGCCTCGTAGTTCTCCGCGGTGATCACCGGCACGTGCAGCGCCCCGAGGACCTCCTGCACCAGGCTGACCTGACCGCGGAAGTCCGTCGGGCTCTCGGACCGGTTCGCCTTGTAGTCGGCGAAGATCTCGCTGCGGAAGGTCTTGCGGCTGACGTCGAAGGCGACCGCCAGGTGCGTGGGCTGCTCGTCGCGCAGCACGTTGATCAGCATCGACGTGAAGCCGTAGACGGCGTTCGTCGGCTGACCGGTGGTCGTAGAGAAGTTCTCCACCGGCAGGGCGAAGAAGGCCCGGTAGGCCAGCGAGTGGCCGTCGAGCAGCAGCAGCCGCGGGCGAGCGCCGTCGGCGCTCGTGACGGCGGTGGACTGGGGGGCGGCGACCGGAGCGGACATCGACCCGATCCTATGTGCGGGGTACGACCGTCCGGACCGCGCGCGCTCCCCCGCTGGCTACCGTGCCCCGGTGACCACACCCCGACCGGACTGGCTGCCGCCGCTGACCGGCCCCCTGGACGCCAAGCTCGGCATCGAGATCGTCGACTGGGACCCCGACCGCCTGGTCGGCACGATGCCGGTCGCCGGCAACGAGCAGCCCTTCGGCCTGCTGCACGGCGGGGCGACCTGTGCGCTGGCCGAGAGCCTCGGGTCGGTGGCCGGGCTGCTGCACGCCGGGCCCCGCGGGGGCGTCGTGGGCATCGAGCTGTCGGCCAGCCACCTGCGGGCGGCGTCGTCCGGGGCGGTCACCGGGGTGTGCACGCCGGTGCACCGCGGCCGCACCCTGGCCACCTTCCTGATCGCCGTCTCCGACGACGCCGGGCGGGCGACCGCGAGCGTCCGGCTCACCTGCCTGCTCCGCCCGGCGCGCTGACGACCGGTCGTGCACGACGGGTCGGCTACCACGTCGGCGTGTCGCAGAAGGGTCACGACGGGTCCCTGCAGGTCGTTCCGCGTAACAGGGGTGGGTTACTGTCCCGGCTCAACCAACGGCTGGGAGGTCGAGTGACGCACGCGCCGCAGCGCGCCCGAGGGCACGGTGAGGGCAGCACGGCAGGCAGAGGACAGGTGGGCACGTCCACCGCCCGACGCCGGTCCCGGTGGCTCCGGAGCCGCCGTCCGCTGGTCCTGACCCTGCTCCTCGCGGCCTTCACCATGGCGCTGGCCATGCTCATGCCGGGCATCGCCTCGGCCGCGAACGAGGCGGTCACGGGCACCCTGCAGACCAGCCGCAGTGGCCCGATCGCCGGCGTCCCGGTGACCGTCGAGACCGCCGCCGGCGACCCCGTCGACACCGCCGAGACCGACGAGAACGGCCGGTTCGCCGTCCCGGTCCCCGGTCCCGGCGAGTACGAGGTCACCATCGACCCCGAGGCGCTGCCCGACGGCGTCGAGCTCGGCGACCGCGGTGAGTCGCTCACCGTCACCGTCGGCCCCAACCGGGCACAGCCGGTGCTCTTCGGGCTGGCCGACGGCACGTCCAACGCCGGCGGCGGGTCCGTCGAGGCCGTCCAGCTGCTCGTCGACGGCATCCGCTTCGGCCTGCTCATCGCCGTCTGCGCGGTCGGCCTCTCGCTGATCTACGGCACCACGGGGCTGACCAACTTCGCGCACGGCGAGCTGGTCACGATCGGCGCCGTCGTCGCCTGGTACGTCAACGTCCAGGGGGGCATCCCGCTCATCCCGGCCACGATCATCGCGATGATCGTGGGCGCGGCCGTGGGTGCGCTCAACGAGCTCGCCATCTGGCGGCCGCTGCGCCGCCGGGGCACCGGCCTGGTCGCGGCGCTGGTGGTCTCCATCGGCCTGTCGATGCTGCTGCGCTACCTGGTGCAGATCGTCTACGGCGGGTTCTCCAGCCCGTATGCGGACTACCAGACCCAGCGCACGGTCGACTACGGCGTCTTCACCATGACCAACCGCTCGCTGGCCTCGATCGTCATCTCGGTGGTCGTGCTGGTGCTGGTCGCGCTCATGCTGCAGCGCACCACGATCGGCAAGGCCATGCGGGCGGTCGCCGACAACCGCGACCTGGCCGCCTCCTCCGGGATCGACGTCAACCGCGTGATCCTCGTCGTCTGGATGATGGGCGGGGCGCTGGCCACCCTCGGTGGTGTGCTCCTCGGCCTGTCCGACCAGGTGCAGTGGGACATGGGCTTCCGCCTGCTGCTGCTCATGTTCGCCGGGGTCACCCTGGGTGGCCTGGGCACCGCCTACGGCGCCCTCGTCGGCAGCCTCATCGTCGGCGTGTTCGTGCAGATGTCCACCCTCGTCATCCCCAGTGACGTGAAGTACGTCGGAGGGCTCCTTCTGTTGATCGTCATCCTCGTTCTGCGGCCCCAGGGCATCCTGGGCAGCCGGGCCCGGATCGGCTGACGCCATGTCCGAGCTCCTCGACGCGTTCGCGATCGCCGGCAAGGCGTTCTTCGGCTTCCAGGCGATCTTCTTCGCCCTGCTCGCCATCGGCATCAACGTGCACTTCGGCTACACCGGGCTGCTGAACTTCGGGCAGATCGCCTTCGCGATGCTCGGCGGCTTCGGCATCGCCATCTCCGTCAGCATGTGGGGCCTGCCCTTCTGGGTCGGCGTCATCGTCGGTGTGGCCGCCGCCGTCGTCCTGGCGCTGCTGCTGGGTCTGCCGACCCTGCGGCTGCGCGCGGACTACCTGAGCATCGTCACCATCGCTGCCGCGGAGGGCCTGCGCCTGCTCTTCCGCTCGGTCTCGGCCACGCCGGTGACCGGTGGCACCCGGGGCCTGTCGGCGTTCAACGCCGACTTCATCAACCTGGCCCCCTGGGACCCGGCCGGCCGCCACCAGATCCTGGGCACGTCCTGGAGCGGCGGCGAGCTGTGGGTGGCGCTCATCGGCTGGCTGCTGGTGACCGTCTTCAGCCTGCTGGTCTGGCAGCTCATGCGCAGCCCCTGGGGCCGGGTGGTCAAGGCCATCCGTGAGGACGAGGACGCCGTCCGCGCACTGGGCAAGAACGTCTACGCCTACAAGATGCAGGCCCTGGTGCTGGGCGGTGTGATCGGCGCCTTCGGCGGCATGGTCTACGCCGTCGCCACCGGGTCGGCGATCCCCGACCAGTACCAGAACGCCAACACGTTCCTGGCCTACGCGGCGCTGATCCTCGGCGGTGCGGCCCGGGTGCTCGGCCCGGTCATCGGGTCGATGCTTCTGCTGTTCATCCTGCAGTTCGCCGACACCGGCCTGCGGGCGCTGATCGACAACGGCGTCATCCCCGAGGCACTGCTGTCCTCCACCGACGTGGCGCAGATCCGCTTCGTCCTGGTCGGCCTCGGGCTCATGCTGTTGCTGGTGTTCCGCCCGCAGGGCATCTTCGGTGACCGACGAGAGGTGATGCTCGATGCCCGCTGACCCGTCAGCGCACGGCGCCCACGCAGCGAGGCCCGAGGAGCTGTCGACCGCCCAGGTCGCGGCCGCCCTCCCGGGCACCGCCCCGACCGGCCGGCCGGCTCCCCAGCGGCTGGCGCAGGCCGCCCTCAAGGACCTCCCCTGGGAGGTCGGCGTGGCCAAGCCCGACCCGGCGATCGTCGTCGACGGCGTGACCCGCGTCTTCGGCGGCCTCACCGCCGTCTCGGTCGACCACCTGGAGATCCAGCGCGGCGGCATCACCGGCCTGATCGGGCCCAACGGTGCCGGCAAGACCACGCTGTTCAACCTGATGACCGGCTTCGACCAGCCCAACACCGGCACCTGGTCCTTCGACGGCAAGGACCTCGGCAAGCTGGCCCCCCACCAGGTGGCCCGGCTCGGTGTGGTCCGCACCTTCCAGCTGACCAAGGCGCTGTCCCGGCTCACCGTGCTGCAGAACATGCTGCTCGGCGCCCAGGGCCAGCGTGGCGAGAGCTTCCTGCGTGCCCTGGTGCCCGGCGGGTGGCGCGCCCAGGAGAAGGAGAACACCGAGAAGGCGATGGACCTGCTGCGGCGGTTCAAGCTCGACGCCAAGAAGGACGACTTCGCCGGCATCCTCTCCGGTGGTCAGCGCAAGCTGCTCGAGATGGCCCGCGCGCTGATGAGCGACCCGAAGGTCGTCATGCTCGACGAGCCGATGGCCGGGGTGAACCCCGCGCTTACCCAGAGCCTGCTCGGGCACGTCAAGGACCTCCGCGAGGAGGGCATGACGGTCATCTTCGTCGAGCACGACATGGACGTCGTCCGCGACATCAGCGACTGGGTCGTCGTCATGGCCGCCGGCAAGGTCATCGCCGAGGGCCCGCCGGAGTCGGTGTCGCAGAACCAGGCCGTCGTCGACGCCTACCTGGGCGCGCACCACGACGCCCCGCTGACCGTCGAGGAGGAGGACCAGGTCCTCGCCGAGGTGGAGGCGGAGATCGCCCGCGAGGAGCAGGGCCCGCCGCGGGTCCCGCACGCGAACCGCAGTGACGAGAAGGACGGTCTGGTGTGAGCGAGCCCCTGTTCGAGGTCGACGAGACCGGCGAGGACGTCACCCGCGCCCAGACCGCGGCGACCGGTGAGCTGTCCCCCGCCGAGAAGGCCGCCACCCGCGAGGAGCACCTCAAGCTCGCCGAGGGTGCCCTGGTGCGCGCCGACGACCTGGTCGCCGGCTACGTGCCCGGGGTCAACATCCTGCGGGGTTGTGACTTCTACCTGCAGGACGGCGAGCTGGTCGGCATCATCGGGCCCAACGGTGCCGGCAAGTCGACGCTGCTGAAGACGCTGTTCGGGCTCATCCCCGTGCGCTCGGGCGCGGTCACCCTGCGCGGGGAGGACCTCACCGGCGCACCGGCGCACAAGCTGGTCTCGATGGGCGTCGGCTACGTGCCGCAGAACAACAACGTGTTCCCCTCCCTCACCATCGAGGAGAACATGCAGATGGGCGTGTACCTGCGCCCGAAGTCGTTCAAGGAGCGGTTCGACTACGTCATCGACCTGTTCCCGCTGCTCGGCGAACGGCGCAAGGGCAAGGCCGGGTCGCTGTCCGGCGGTGAGCGCCAGATGGTGGCGATGGGCCGCGCGCTGATGATGGACCCGTCGGTGCTGCTGCTCGACGAACCCTCGGCCGGCCTCTCCCCCGCCTACCAGGACGAGGTGTTCATCCGCTGCCGGCGGATCAACGCCACCGGCGTCTCGATCATCATGGTCGAGCAGAACGCCCGCCGGTGCCTGCAGATCTGCGACCGCGGCTACGTGCTCGACCAGGGCCGCAACGCCTACACCGACACCGGCCAGTCGCTGATGAACGACCCCAAGGTCATCGAGCTGTACCTGGGCACCCTGGCCAAGGCCAAGTAGCCCGCACCTGCTCCAGCCGGACGGCGTCGCCCCCTGTGGGGGCGGCGCCGTTCGTCGTCTGCGGGTCGGGTCAGCCCAGCACGGCCCAGGCGCTGGCGGCCACGTTGACCGTGGCAGCGGCGACCCGCAGCGTGTCCGCGCGCAGCAGCCCGGCGTAGGCGGCCGGGTCGAAGCCACCGGCCAGCTGCCGGTGCCGGGGCACGGCGAGCAGTGCGGTGGCCAGCAGGACGGCGGCCAGGCACGCGGCGCTGACCACCACCCCGGCCGCGCGGACGCCGTGGGGCCGGTCGAGCAGCAGCCAGGCGGTGGTGACCAGCTGCCCGGCGAACAGCGGCCCGACCACCCGGGAGATGCGCCGGGAGTGGCTCGCCTCGTAGGCCGCCGAGGCCGCGGCCGGCACCGCGGTGAACTGCGGGTACACCAGCACCCGCACGGTCCACTGGAAGCCGGCGTACCCGCCGACCAGGAGCACGTGCGCGACGGCCAGGCCGCTGGTCACCGGCGGCCCGGGGACTTGGCGGGCTTGCCCCGCCACTGCAGGCTCTGCGCGTCGAGCTCGCGCAGCAGCGGGTCACCCTCGGCATCGATGCGCTCGGCCAGCCCCACCGCGGTGTGCAGCTGGGCGTCGTCCAGCTGCGCGAAGGCCGGGGAGCGGCGGCGGTCCAGCACGTCGTACCAGCGGCCGCCGACCGCGTGGTCGAGCACGATCCGGCCGAAGCAGTGGTCGGCGGTCACCACCCACCCCTCGGCCCGGGCCCGGCGGGGCAGCCGGTCGAGCACCAGCTCGCGGTAGCGGGCCAACAGGAGCGCGCGGTCGTCCACCCCGGAGAGTCTGCCCCCCGCACAGCACTGCGGCCCGGCACCCCCGGGAGGGGTGCCGGGCCGCAGCCTGGTGCAGGGGTCAGCGGGTCAGCGCTGGGGCCCCACGCCCTGGGTGTTGAGACCCTGGATGATCCGCGAGGACTCCTCGAACCCGATGACGATGATGCCGTCGGGGGCGAAGGTGGTCATCTGCTGGACCTCGGCGTCGTAGTTCGCCGCCTGCGGGTCGTAGACGACCGTCTGGATCGAGTCCTCGGACAGACCGCCGGCGACCAGGTTGTTCTTGGTGTTCTCCGCCAGGCCCGTGCCGTACGGGTCGTTGGTGGCGAGGATGCCGACGGTGTTGTTGCCGTCCTGCAGGATCAGGTCCGACAGCGCGGTGGCCTGCAGCGTGTCCGGGGGCGCGGTGCGGAAGTACAGCCCCTGGTCGGCGTAGTCGGTGAACTGGTCGGAGGTGTTCGCCGGGGAGATCTGCATGACGCCGGCCTGGGTGATCGTGTCGATCACGGTCAGGCTGACGCCGGAGGAGGCGGCACCGACGATCGCGTTCACACCGGACTGCAGCAGCCGGTCGACGGTCTGGGTGGCGGTGTCGGTGGAGGCGTCACCGGAGTCACCGGTCACCAGGGTGATGGGCTTGCCCAGCACACCGCCGGCGGCGTTGATGTCGTTGATCGCCAGCTGGACGCCGGCGACCTCCGGCGGGCCGAGGAAGGCCAGGTTGCCGGTCTCGGGCAGCAGGGTGCCGATGGTCAGCGGCTTGTCGCTGGTGGCGCCTGCGGCGACCGGCGCGGGGCCGGCCTCGGTGACGGCGTTGGCCTCGTCACCGGCGATGACGAACTCGGTCTTCGAGTCGTCGAGGGCGTTGTCGGTGCCGAACTGCAGCAGACCGAAGCTGGCCTGGGCCGGCTCACCGGCCTCGGCGAAGCTCAGCGGACCGGAGACGCCGTCGTAGTCGACGTCCCTGCCGGCGTTGATGATCGCCAGGCAGGCGGCGAAGTCGGAGCACTTGTCGCCGCCCACGGTCAGCGCGTTGACGTACGGGCCGAAGGTGCGGGCGTCGGTGGACCCGGCCGACTGGGAGGCCATGGCCACCAGCATCACGGCGTCGTAGGACTCACCGGCGTAGTTGAAGTCCTTGAGGGCGGGGTCGACCTCCTTGAGGCGGTCGGTGAACTCCGGGCCCAGCTTGGTGAGGGGCGTGGTGCCCTTCATGCCGGCCAGGGAGCCCTCGGCCTGGAAGTCCTCACCCAGGGCGTTGCCCATGTTGCCGTCGGTGCCGTAGATGTTGACCTGCTTGGCGCCGCCGCTGCTGGCGGCCGCGCCGGTGCTGCCGGCGGAACCGCTGGCGGCGTCGTCGCTGCTGCCGCCACAGGCGCTCAGCGCCAGGAGGGCTGCGCCGGACAGGGCGGTGGCGCGGGCGATAGTGCCTGTGCGCATCAAGTTGCTCCCAGAGGTTTGAGTACGTTCCCATCGCCCCGCGGCAGGCTGGGTGCACCTGCCGGGGCCCGATCAGTGCGGAAAACCTAACTGCCACCTCAGGCGGTGATGCCACCGTCCGCTGCACCGTGACGAGGTCGTGACCTTCCTGTCACGCCAGCGCCACATCTCGATCAGCGCGACACGCCGTTGCAACACGCCGGGGAACAGGCCCCGGCGCGCCCGGTCAGGAGCCGGCGGGGCCCGCCGGGGACGCGGCGTCGTCGGCCGGCGTCTCGATGGCGAGGACGGCCTCGGCCAGGGCCCGCATCGAGGTGCGCTCGTTCATCGCGGTGCGCTGGATCCAGCGGAAGGCCTCGGCCTCGGTGATACCTCGCTCGGCCATCAGCCGGCCCTTGGCCCGCTCGATCACCTTGCGCGCCTCCAGCCGCTCCTTGAGGTCGGCGACCTCGGCGTCGAGGGCGTGCATCTCCTGGAACCGGCCCACGGCTACCTCGATCGCCGGCACCAGGTCGTTCTTGTTGAACGGCTTCACCAGGTAGGCCATCGCACCGGCGTCGCGGGCACGCTCGACCAGCTCACGCTGGCTGAAGGCGGTCAGCACGATCACCGGGGCGATGCGCGCGCCGGCGATCTGCTCGGCGGCGGCTATGCCGTCCAGCACGGGCATCTGGACGTCGAGGACGACGAGGTCGGGTCGCAGCTGCTTCGCCTGGTCGACGGCGGCCTGGCCGTCACCGACCTCGGCGACGACGACGTAGCCCTCCTCCTCAAGCATCTCCTTGAGGTCGAGACGGATGAGGGCCTCGTCCTCGGCGATGAGGACCCTGGTCGGTGCGTTGGTCACGAGGTGATCCTATCGGCCGGGGGACGCGGCCGAGGGCCCGATAGGCTCACCTCACCCGGTTGAGCTGGCCCCCGTACCCCAATCGGCAGAGGGAGCGGATTCAAAACCCGCGCAGTGTGCGTTCGAGTCGCACCGGGGGCACCAAGGGACAAGAACGGG
>NZ_JAAGWH010000059.1 GCF_010682105.1 Modestobacter muralis
GCCGGTGTCCGTGCCCGTGCCGGTGTCCGTGCCCGTGCCGGTGTCCGTGCCCGTGCCGGTGTCCGTGCCGGTGTCCGTGCCGGTGCCGGTGCCGGTGCCGGTGCCGGTGCCCGTGCCGGTGCCGGTGCCGGTGCCCGTGCCGGTGTCCGTGCCGGTGCCCGTGCCGGTGTCCGTGCCGGTGTCCGTGCCGGTGTCCGTGCCGGTGTCCGTGCCCGTGCCCGTGCCCGTGCCGGTGTCCGTGCCCGTGCCCGTGCCGGTGTCCGTGCCGGTGTCCGTGCCCGTGCCGGTGTCCGTGCCGGTGTCCGTGCCCGTGCCCGTGCCGGTGTCCGTGCCCGTGCCGGTGTCCGTGCCCGTGCCGGTGCCGGTGCCGGTGCCGGTGTCCGTGCCGGTGTCCGTGCCGGTGCCCGTGCCGGTGCCGGTGTCCGTGCCGGTGCCGGTGTCCGTGCCGGTGCCGGTGTCCGTACCGGTGTCCGTGCCGGTGCCGGTGTCAGAGCCCGTGTCGCTGCCCGGGGTCTCGACCACTGGACCACAGTCGCTGACGCTGGGCGTGACCTCAGCGTTTGCCACGCCGGAGACGCCGAGGACGGCGGTCGAGAGGGCGATGGTGCTGGCGGCCAGCAGACCGCTCCAGCGCTTCGAAGGGTGGTTGATGCTCACAGTTGACTCCCCGTTCGGACCCGGCGAGCCGGGCGGCATTGCCCGGATTCCCAGGCGCGAAGTGACAACACCACCTCTCAGCCGAAGCACATATTTAGCAACACACGGTGTGACGTCCCGTTACCAAAGCGTTATGTTGGTCCTGAGCGGACTTCCTTTGTCATCTTCTGCCTACCGGGGTCCGAACCTAGACGTCGGGCTGCCCCCGAGCGGACGACTGCCCTCCGGTCAGTCCAGACGGATGGTGCCCACGAGGTGGTCGGGGCCGGCGTGACTCCCGTGGACGGCGAGGTCCCAGCCACCGCCGGCGCGGACGGTGGCCAGCTCGACTGTCGAGGGCAGCAGCAGCGGCTTGCGGAACGCGACGTCCACGGTGAACGCGTCGGGCAGCCGGCCGGACAGCGCCGCCAGCGCCCGGGCCTCCACCCACATGCCGTGCGCGATGGCCCGCGGGAAGCCGAACGCCCGCGCGCTGAGCGCCGACAGGTGGATCGGGTTCACGTCACCGGAGACCCGGGCGTAACGCCGGCCGGCGTCGGCGGACACCCGCCACCGTGCGCTCGCGCGGTCCAGCGCGCCCACAGGGACGTCGACGTCGGTTTCCGGGGCACCGTCGGGCGCCGTCGCGCCGCGGGCCAGGTACGTCGACCGGCCCCGCCACACCTCGGCGCCACCGGCCGACACCGCCGCGCACAGGTCGACGGTGGCGCCGCGCCGGTGGGTGGCGAACCGCTCGGCCCACACCTCGACGTCCAGCGGCTCGCCGGCCCCGATCGGTCGGACCACCGAGATCTGCTGCCGCACGTGCACCAGCCCGGGCAGCGCCAGCGGGAACGCCCGCTCGGTCATCAGCGCGGTCTGCAGCGGGAAGGCCAGCACGTGCGGGAAGGTCACCGGCAGCTCGCCGGTGAGCGGGAACCCGCAGACGGCCGAGTACGCGGCCAGCCGCGCGGGGTCGACGGCGACCCCGGCCCGGGCCAGCCGGGTGCCGGGCAGCGCGCCGCCCCGGCCGCGCGCGGTGAGCGCCGCCCGGAGGAAGAGCCGGGGCAGGGAGGGGGCCGTCACGCGCCGACCAGGGACTGGCCGCAGACCCGCACGACCTGCCCGTTGACCCCGGCGCTGGCCGGCTGGGCGAGCCAGGCGATGGTCTCGGCGACGTCGACCGGCAGCCCGCCCTGCTGCAGCGAGTTCAGCCGGGCACCGATCTCCCGGGTGCCCAGCGGCATCCCCGCCGTCATCTCGGTGACGATGAAGCCCGGCGCGACGGCGTTGACCGTGGCGCCCCGCTCGGCGAACGCCGGCGCCCAGGCGCGCACCATGCCGATGATCCCGGCCTTGGACGCCGCGTAGTTGGTCTGCCCGCGGTTGCCGGCGATGCCCGACTGCGAGCTGACGCTGACCACCCGGGCGCCGGCCTTCAGCGCGCCGGCGGTGTCCAGCAGCGCCTGGGTGAGGTCGAGCTGGGCCTGCAGGTTCACCGCCAGCACCGCGTTCCAGCGGTCGGCGTCCATGTTGACCAGCAGCTTGTCCCGGGTGATGCCGGCGTTGTGCACCACGACGTCCGCGCCGCCGTGCCGGGCGACGAGCTGGCGGGCCAGCCGCGGTCCGGCGTCGGGGGCGGTGATGTCCATGGCGACCGCCGTCCCGCCGACCTCGTTGGCCACCGCGGCCAGGGACTCCCCCGCCGCCGGGACGTCGACCAGCACGACGTGTGCGCCGTCGCGGGACAGCACCCGGGCGATGGCCGCGCCGATGCCGCGGGCGGCCCCGGTGACCACCGCCGTCCGCCCGGCGAGCGGCCGGTCCTCGTCCTGCCCGGCCGGGACGGTCGCGGGCGTCAGCGTGAGCACCTGGCCGTCGACGTAGGCCGCGCGGCCGGAGAGGAAGAACCGCACCGGGCCGGCCAGCCCGTCCTCGGCGCCGGCGGGCACGAGCACCAGGTTCGCCGTGGCACCGGCCCGCAGCTCCTTGGCCAGCGAGCGGACCAGGCCCTCCAGCGCCTGCCGGGCCGCGGCCTGCGCCGGGGAGTCGGCGTCGGCGGGCGGGTCGGCGAGCACCAGCACCCGGCCGCTCGGGGCCAGCCGCTTGACCGCCGGGGCGAGCAGCGCGTGTGCGGCGGCCAGGTCGGCCGGGCCGGTGAGCCCGGTGGCGTCGAGCAGGACGGCGGCCAGCCGCTCGCCGTCCGCCTCGGGGCTGCTCACGGTGACCCCGGCGTCGATGAGCAGCGCGGTCAGCTGCTGGCGCAGCCGCCCCTGCCCGGCCGACCCGACCACGGCCGGGCCCGGCAGCAGCGGCTGGCCCGGCTCGTAGCGGCGCAGCTCCACCGGCCGGGGCAGGCCCAACTGCTTGGTGATCGTCGCGCCGAAACCGGAGTTGGCGAAGTCGCGGTACCAGTCGCTCATGTCGTCGTCCTCGTGTCGGTGGGTGCGGGCTGGGATCAGGTCACCTGATCGTGCGTGCTCCTGGCTCACGGCAGGAGCTGAGCCAGGAGCACGCACGGTGAGCCAGGACGGGTCAGGACTCCAGGACAGCGACGACGCCCTGGCCGCCGGCGGCGCAGATGCTGATCAGCCCGCGCTTGCCGGGCCCGGCTTCGGCCAGCAGCTTGGCCAGCGTGGCGACGATCCGCCCGCCGGTCGCAGCGAACGGGTGCCCGGCGGCCAGCGAGGACCCGGCGACGTTGAGCTTCGACCGGTCGATGGCGCCGAGCGCACCGTCCAGGCCCAGCGTGTCCTTGCAGTAGGCGTCGTCCTCCCACGCCTTGAGCGTGGCGAGCACGGTGGAGGCGAAGGCCTCGTGCACCTCGTAGAAGTCGAAGTCCTGCAGGGTGAGGCCGTTGCGGGCGAGCAGCACCGGCACGGCGTGCACCGGCGCCATCAGCAGGCCCTCGCCACCGTGCACGTGGTCGACCGCCGCGGTCTGCGCGTCGACCAGGTGGGCCAGCACCGGCAGCCCGCGCTCGGCGGCCCACTCGTCGCTGGCCAGCAGGACCGCCGACGCCCCGTCGGTGAGCGGCGTGGAGTTGCCCGCCGTCATCGTGGCGTCCGCGCCCGTGCCGAAGACCGGCTTGAGCTTGGCCAGCTTCTCCATCGAGGTGTCCGGCCGCAGGTTGTTGTCGCGGGCCAGCCCCAGGTACGGGGTGACGAGGTCGTCGAAGAAGCCGCGCTCGTAGGCGGCGGCCAGGGCCTGGTGCGAGCGGAGGGCGAGCTCGTCCTGCTCGGTGCGGCCGATCTCCCACTGCGCGGCGGTGATCGCGGCGTGCTCGCCCATCGACAGCCCGGTGCGCGGCTCGGACGTGCTCGGCACCGACGGCGACAGGTGGCCCGGCCGCAGACCGGAGAGCGCCTTGATCCGCTGCTGCACGGTCTTGGCGCGGTTGAGCTCCATCAGCACCCGGCGCAGGTCCTCGTTCACCGCGACCGGGGCGTCGGAGGCGGTGTCGACGCCCCCGGCGATGCCCGACTCGACCTGACCCAGGGCGATCTTGTTGGCGACCAGCACGGCCGCCTCGAGTCCGGTGCCACAGGCCTGCTGGACGTCGTAGGCGGGGGTCGCCGCCGACAGCCGGGAGCCGAGCACGGCCTCGCGGGTGAGGTTGAAGTCGCGGGAGTGCTTGAGCACGGCACCGGCGGCGACCTCCCCGACCTGCTGGTCCTGCAGCCCGAAGCGGGCGACCAGGCCGTCGATCGCCGCGGTGAGCATGTCCTGGTTGCTCGCGCGGGCGTAGACGGAGTTGGCGCGGGCGAACGGGGTGCGGTTGCCCCCGACGATCGCGGCCTTGCGGGTCGGCGCTGCCATCGAGGACCTCCGTTGGTCGTGTCCGGAGTGACCCGGACGGGTGCTTTGCGGTACTGAGAGTACCAGGTACCGTTCGTGCCGTGAACGCTCCGACGACGCCGCCGCGCGACCGGCGCAGCACGCGCTGGGACGAGCACCGCCGCATCCGGCGCGAGCAGCTGGTGCAGGCCACGCTCACCGCCGTCGGCAAGCACGGCGCGGGCGTCGGCATGGACGAGATCGCCGCCGAGGCCGGCACCAGCAAGACCGTCGTCTACCGGCACTTCGCCGACCGCAACGAGCTCTACGTCGCCGTGTGCACCCGGGTCGCCGAGCAGCTGACCCGCAAGCTGCGCGAGGCCGTCGGCAGCAGCGACCACCCGCGCGAGATGGTCGCGGCCGCGGTCGACACCTACCTGCACTTCCTCGAGGCCGACCCCGAGGTCTACCGCTTCGTGGTCTCCCACCAGCTCCCCACCGACGGCGACGACCCGCTGACCAGCCTCTCCGACCTCGTCGGCGACCAGCTGGGCGAGATGGTCGCCGCCGCCCTGCGCCGGGCCGGGCAGGACACCGCTGCCGCCGTCCCGTGGGGGCACAGCGTCATCGGAGGTGTCCGGGCCGCCGCCGACTGGTGGCTGCGCGCCGACCGCCCGATGCCCCGCACCCAGCTCGCCGCCTCGCTGACCGACCTGGCCTGGGCCGGGCTCGGCGGCGTCGTCACCCCGCACACCCCCCTGGAGGACAGATGACCGGCAGCCCCGCACTCCAGCCCGTCGACCCCCGCGCCGTCCAGCAGGTGCTCGACGGCCGCTGGGCGCACGTGCGCCAGGACGCCCGCGAGATGCTCGGCACTCCCGAGTACGCCGTGGTCCACGGGGAGTCGATGACCGAGGCGCGGGCCCGGATCAGCGCCCTGACCGCGAAGCTGGCCGCCACCGGCCAGGTCGGCCTGGCCTTCCCGGCGGCCTACGGCGGCTCGGACGACGCCGGCGGCTCGGTCGCCGCGATCGAGATGCTCGCGCTCGCCGACCTCTCGCTGATGGTCAAGGCCGGCGTGCAGTGGGGCCTGTTCGGCGGCGCGGTGCAGGCACTGGGCAACCAGCGCCAGCACGACGCTTACCTGCCGGCGATCCTGTCCTTCGACCTGCCCGGCTGCTTCGCGATGACCGAGACCGGCCACGGCTCCGACGTCCAGCAGCTGCGCACCACCTGTACCTACGACCCGGCGACGCAGACGTTCGACCTGCACACCCCGCACGCCGCGGCCCGCAAGGACTACATCGGCAACGCCGCGCAGGACGGCCGGATGGCCGTGGTGTTCGCCCAGCTGGTGACGCAGGGGCAGGGCCGGGGCGTGCACGCCTTCCTGGTGCCGATCCGGGACGCCGACGGCTCCCCCATGCCGGGCGTGACCATCGGCGACGACGGCTCCAAGGCCGGGCTCCTCGGGGTCGACAACGGCCGGCTGTCCTTCGACCACGTCCCGGTGCCGCGGGACATGCTGCTGGACCGCTACGGCCAGGTCGCCGCCGACGGCACCTACAGCTCCTCGATCGAGAACGAGTCCCGGCGCTTCTTCACCATGCTCGGCACGCTGGTGCGCGGCCGGGTCAGCGTCGGCGGCTCGGCGTCCTCGGCAGCGAAGGTCGCCCTGGAGATCGCCGTCCGCTACGGCGACGTGCGCCGCCAGTTCGCCGCCCCGGGCGAGGACCGCGAGGTGGTGGTCAACGACTACCTGGTGCACCAGCGCAAGCTGCTGCCGGCGCTGGCCCGCACGTACGCGCTGGCCTTCGCCCAGGAGGAGCTGACCAGCACGATGCACGACGTGCTCATCGCCGAGGAACCGGATGACGCCGCGCAGCGGGAGCTGGAGTCCCGCGCCGCCGGGCTCAAGGCCGTGCAGACCTGGCACGCCACGGCCACCGTCCAGCTGTGCCGCGAGGCGTGCGGCGGCGCGGGCTACCTGGCGGAGAACCGGCTGCCGGGTCTGCGCGCCGACGTCGACGTCTTCACCACGTTCGAGGGCGACAACACGGTGCTCATGCAGCTGGTCGCCAAGGGCCTGCTCACCGGCTACCGGGACGCCTTCGGCTCCCTCGACGGCTGGGGGCGCGCCCAGTTCGTCGCCGACCAGGTGCGGGAGACGGTGCTGGAGCGCACCGCCGCCCGCGGGCTGATCCAGCGGCTGGTCGACGCCGTCCCCCGCCGGGACGAGGACACCTCGATGCTCGACCGCGGCTGGCAGCTGCGCGCCTTCGAGGACCGCGAGCAGCACCTGCTGGACGGCGCGGTGAAGCGGCTGCGGAAGAACGCCGCGACCAAGCGCGACCGGCCGTTCGACGTCTTCAACGACGTCCAGGACCACGTGCTGGCCACCGCGCAGGCGCACGTCGACCGGGTCGTGCTCGAGGCGTTCGTCGCCGGCATCGAGCGGACTCCCGACCCGGCCGCGAAGGCCCTGCTCGGGCGGGTGTGCGACCTGTACGCGCTGACCACGATCGAGGCGGAGAAGGGCTGGTTCCTGCAGCACGGCCGGCTCACCCCGGCCCGCGCCAAGACGCTCACCAGCGTGGTCAACGACCTGCTCCGGGAACTGCGCCCGCACATGCGCACCCTGGTCGACGCCTTCGGCACCCCTGAGCCCTGGCTCAACGCCGCACTGCTGACCGAGGAGCCCGCCCGGCAGGCGGAGATGGCCGCGCACGACGCCGCCCTCCGCCGGGCCGGCACCGAGCCCCAGCAGGCCGCCACCGCCACCGACCTGGCGGTCGCCCCGGCCCAGTGACGCCGCGGGCCGGGCGCCGGCGAGTTCTGCGATCTCGAGCCCTCCCGCCCCCGGTGGCCCTGAGATCGCAGATCTCACGGCCACCGGGACCCTGCCGCGCGGTGCAGCGGTCAGCCGCCCGCCGGCGACTCCCGGTCCCGGTCGGGACGGACGACGGGGCGTGCACGGGCACCCGGGATGATGTGCGGCTGTGGAACTGGTGGCAGCAGCGGCCGAGGGGCTGCACGTGCCGGCTGCGGTCGACCTGGTCGCGATCGTCATCGGGGCGCTGACCGGCGGGCTGCTCGCCGCGCGCGAGGGGTTCGCCGTCTCCGGCGTCCTGCTGCTGGCGGTCAGCACCGGGCTGGGCGGTGGGCTGATCCGCGACGTCCTGCTGGCGTCGGGGCCGCCGGTCGCGCTGACCGACCCCGCCTACCTGCCCACCGTGGCGATCACCGCGGCGGTGACCTTCTGGTTCTCCGGGGTGCTGTCCCGGTTCAACCGGCTGCTGGTCGGGCTGGACGCCGTCACCCTCGGGTTCTTCACCGTGATCGGCGCGCAGAAGGCCCAGCTGGCCGGGCTGCCCAGCGCCTCGGTGGTCTTCATCGGCACGCTCACCGCCGTCGGCGGGGCGGTGATCCGCGACGTGCTGCTGGCCCAGCGCGCCGACATCGTCCAGCCCGGCCCGTACAACGCGGTCGCCGCGCTGCTGGGCGCCACTTCCCTCACGGTGCTGGCCGGACCGCTCGGGCTCCCGCCGCTGCCGGTGGCCGCCGTGGTGATCGTGCTGGTCGCCGGCCTGCGGGTGCTGTCGGTGGAGCGGGGCTGGGAGGCGCCGGTGGCCGTCGACCTGGCCGAGCGGGCCCGCGCGCGGCGGCAGCAGCGGGCGACCCGGGCACGGCGTCGCCGCCGCCGGAGCTGACCCGACTCAGTCCAGGTCGGTGCCCGCGCCCGGGACGACCGGCGGCGCGGCCGGGATGCCCGGGGGGACCACCTGCGGGCCGGCCTCGGGCGGGCGCGGCTCGTCCTGCGGGTGCACCCGCACGGCCAGCAGCGCCACGTCGTCCTCGGTGTCGGGCAGGTACATCCGCTGCAGCAGCTGGTCGCACAGCTCCCGCAGCGGGAGCTCGGTGAGCCCGCCGAGGACCCGGCACAGCTCGGCGATGCCGGCGTCGAGGTCGCGGTCGCGCCGCTCGACCAGGCCGTCGGTGTAGAGCAGCAGCGTGCCGCCGCGGCCGATGGTGGCCACCCGGTCGTGGCGCGGGCTGGTGGGGTCGACCCCCAGCAGCAGGTCCGGGTCCTCGCAGTCGAGCAGCGTCACCGAGCCGTCGGCGCCGATCAGCACCGGCGGCGGGTGGCCGGCGGTCGACCAGCGCACCCGGGTCTCGTCCTTCGCGAGCTCGGGGGCGTCCTGCTCCAGCCGCGCGACCAGCGCGGTCGCCAGGGTGTCCAGGTCCAGCCCCAGGCCGGCCCGGTCCAGACCGGTCAGCACCTCGGCCGGGGTGCCGCCGGTGTGGTGGCCGATGCCGCGCAGCAGTCCACGCAGCTGGCCCATCGCGGCCGCCGCCCCGCTGTCGTGGCCGACGACGTCCCCGATGACCAGCATCGTCGCCCCGTCGGGCTGGACGAACGCGTCGTACCAGTCGCCGCCCACCTCGGCCCCGGCCGCGGCCGGGTAGTACCGGACGGCGATCTCGCAGTGGTCGGGCGCCGGTGGGGCGGTGAGCATGCTGCGCTGCAGCACCTCCGCGAGCTGGCGCTGCTGACCGAACAGCTGGGCCTGCTGCACCGCCACCCCGGCGCGCCGCCCCACCTCCAGTGCGGTGTCCAGCTCGGCGTCGGTGTGCGGGCCGCGCTCGGCGTCCCGGTAGATCCCCAGCGCCCCCAGCGTCCGCCCGCGGGCGGCCAGCGGGACGACGATGCCCGAGCCCGGCGCCAGCCGCGCCAGCATCTCCCGGGCCGCCGGGTCCGGCAGCGCCCGCTGCACGTACTCCGCGTCCAGCGCGCCGACGACGACCGGGTGCCCGGTGCGGGTGACGACCCGCGCGGCCGCGGCGTCGGTGATGCCGGCGACCATGGCGCGCACGTAGGCGGCCAGCTCGGGGTTGCGGGCGGTGTCGCGGTGCGCCGAGGCCAGCTGGCGCATGCGGCCGTGCTCGTCGGGCACCACGACCCAGCACCAGTCGCCGAGCGCCGGCACGACCAGCCCGGCGAGCCGGCCCAGCTGCTCGGTGATCTCGAGCGTGTCGGACAGGACCCGGCCGGCCTCGGCCAGCAGCTCCAGCCGGGCGTTGGCCACGCGCAGCGCCTCGACCGCGGCGTCGCGCTCAGCATCGGCCTGCAGCCGGGACACGCTCAGCCCGATCTGCGCGGTGAGCGCCTCCAGCAGCTCGACGTCCTCGTCGGCGAAGGTCCGGTCCTCACCCCACACGGCGACGAAGCTGCCCAGCACCCGGCCCTCGACCCGCAGCGGCAGGGCGGCCAGGGCGCGCACGCCGATCAGGTCGCCGACCTCGGCCATCTGCGGGAACCGGGCCACCGCCTGCGCCCGGTCGGCCAGCAGCACCCGCTCGCCGTGCCGGGCCACCCACTGGGTGGGCAGCTCGTCGTCCAGCTCGATCTCCACGCCACCGGTCGGCAGGTCGACGTCGGCACCGGTCGCGACCGCGTCGACCAGACGGCTGGTCAGGTGCAGCCGCAACGGGCCACCGCCGGTGTCGAAGGCGGCCAGCGCACTGCCGTCGGCGCCGAGCACGGTTGCGCACCCGCGCAGCGCCATCTCGGCCAGCTGCTCCATGCGCTGCGCGTTGGCCAGCGCGGCGGCCACCTCGGCGATCGCCGCCGCGCGCTGGACCGCCGACAGCCGCCGAGCCGCAGCCTCCCGCGCGTCGGTGACGTCGACGGTCGTGCCGATCAGCCGCACCGGCTCGCCCCGCGGGTCACGCACGACCCGGCCGCGGGAGACCGTCCAGCGCTCGCTGCCGTCGGGGCGCAGCACCCGCATCTCCACGGTGAACTCACCGCTGCCGGCCAGCGCCGCGCGCATGGCCTCCTCGACCGGGGCGTGGTCGTCGGGGTGGACGCTGGTCAGCAGGACCGCGTCGCCGTCCTCGATCGTCCGGGCGCCGTCCAGCCCGAAGATCGCGGCGTTGCGCTCGTCCCAGTGCACGGCGCCGGTGCGCAGGTCGCGGTCCCAGGTGCCCACGGACGCGGCCTCGAGGGCGATGTCGAGCCGGGTGAGGGAGGCACCGACCGCCGAGCGGGCCGCGGAGAGCTCCAGCTCGGCGACCACCGAGGCGGCCAGCTGCTCGAGCAGCTCGGTGGCGTCGGCGGACCAGTCGCGCGGCGTCGGGTCGTAGACGGCCAGCACGCCGACCACGTGACCGGAGGCGGCGACGAGCGGTGCCCCGAGGTATGCCTGCACCCGCCCGGAGACCACCCCGGGCAGCCGGACCACCCGCGCGTCGGCGCCGGCCGCCGGCACGTGCAGCGGCGTGCCCGTCCGGACGACGAGTGCGGAGAACCCCCCGGTCAGCAGCGCCGGCCCGCCGATCGCGCCGGCCGGCAGCCCGTGCCCGCCGATGACGACGTCGGAGTCGGTGAAGAGGGTGACCTTGGCGTGCGGTGCACCGACCAGCCGGGCGGCCAGCGCGGACAGCCGGTCGAACGCGGCCGGGCCGGCGGCCTCCTCCAACAGCCGGCGGGCCGCAGCCACCCGGTGCGGGTCGGTCAGCGGGTCCGGCGCCGCCGACGTGCTCGGTGCGGACACGACCAGTCGACCTCCCTCGTCCCCCCGGCGGGAGCTCGTGCCCATCCCGGACCGCCGTCCCCCGTGCAGAACGCCCCCATGCTGGCAGATCGGCGCCCCGATCCCCGAACTCCGGGCCGGACCGGCGCTCAAGCACCGCACGGCGGCGTCCGATCAGGAGGAGGTGACGTCGACCCTCTCCTCCCGTTGGGACTGTCGCCCGCTGCTGGCCGGCGAGGACGACCTGTCCGTGGTGTTCCAGCCGATCGTCGACCTGGCCGGTGCCACGGTCGCCGGCTACGAGGCGCTGGCCCGGTTCCCCGGCACCGCCACCCCCGACGTCTGGTTCGCCGCCGCCCACGAGGCCGGGCTGGGTGCGGAGCTGGAGGCGCTCGCGCTGCGCAAGGCGCTGGCCGCCCTGCCCGACCTCCCGGCCGACACCTTCCTGACCGTCAACGTCAGCCCGCACCTGCTCGGCACCGCCCCCGTGGCCGCCGCCCTGGCCGCGCCCCCCACGCTGCGCCGGGTCGTGGTCGAGCTGACCGAGCACATGCCCACCCCCGACCTCGCCGCGCTGCGTGAGCAGACCGCCCTGCTGCGCGGCCGCGGCGCGCTGATCGCCATCGACGACGCCGGCTCGGGCTACGCCGGCCTGCAGCAGCTCGCCGAGGTGCGCCCGCAGCTGGTGAAGCTGGACCGCGCGCTGGTCTCCGGCGCCGACACCGACCCGGTCAAGGCCGCACTCGCCGAGATGGTCGGCACGTTCACCAGCCGGATCGACGCCTGGCTGCTCGCCGAGGGCATCGAGACCGTCGGGGAGCTGGCCGTCTTCGCCCGGCTCGGCGTCCCGCTGGCGCAGGGCTGGCTGCTCGGCCGGCCCACCCCGCACTTCGCCCCGCTCGCGCCCGAGGTCGTGCAGCTCGTCCGCGCGCAGGTCGCCCGCGTCCAGCTCACCGAGAGCGTCGCCAGCCTGCTGCGCCCGGTCCGCCAGCTCGACGTCGGCGACGAGGCCGGGTCACCGGCGCCCTACGTGCTGCTGGACCGCACGGGTGTGCCGGTGGAGCTGGTGCTCGCCGACCCCCGCACCAACGCCGCCTACCGGGCACCGGTCTCCCTGCGCGTCCCACCGTCGGCGCCGGTCGCCGAGACCCTGCAGCGGGCGCTGACCCGCTCACCCGTGCACCGCTTCGACCCGGTGCTGTGCACCGACCGCGCCGGCACGGTCGTCGGCCTGCTGCGCGTCGAGGACCTGGCCGCGGCCGCCGCCGCCTGACCTCACCCCTGCTCCCGACCCCCACCCGGCGGCCGGGCCCTCCCGATCACCCGGAGTCTCGATGAAGAGCTTTGCCTGTGGGGACGTCGTCCCCGGTTGCACCCAGACGTTCACCGGCCCGGACGACGGCGCCGTGCTGTCCCAGGTGGCCGCGCACGCCTCCGCCGACCACGGGCTGACCACGGTCCCGCCGGAGCTGGTCGAGCAGGTCCGCGCCGCCATCGTCTACGCCTGACGAAGGACCCTGCTGCCCCCCACGACACGCTGCGCGCGCCGCGGGTCCCTGCAGCAGGGCCGATGAGCCGGGTGGGCCGCCCTCGGCGACCCACCCGGCTCACGCGCTGGCGTCGGTGAGGCGCTGGCGCTCGTCGTCGGTGAGCACCAGGTCCTGCATGGGCAGCAGGTCGGCGAGCTGCTCGACCGAACGGCCGCTGGCGATGGGTGCGGTGACGGCGGGCTGGTCGGCCAGCCAGCGCAGCGCGACCGCCGCGCCGGGCACCGCGTGCGCCTCGGCGACCTCGGCGAGGGCGGCAAGCACCCGGTCGCCCTTCTCCCCCACGTACTGCGCCGCGCCCTTGGCCCGCGGCGAGTCGATCGTCTCCCCGGCGGAGTACTTGCCGGTCAGGAAGCCCCGGGCCAGCCCGAAGTAGGGCATCGAACCCAGACCGCGCCCGGCCACGACGCCGGCCAGCGCGTCCTCGTAGACCGGGCGCTCCATCAGGTTGTAGTGCGGCTGCAGCGCGACGTAGCCGGTGACGCCCAGCCGGTCGGCGGTGTCCAGGGCCTCGGTCAGCCGCTCGGCCGAGTAGTTCGAGGCCGCCACGTGGCGCACCTTGCCCGCCTGCACCAGCTCGTCGAAGGCCGTGAGGGTCTCCTCCAGCGGCGTGGTCGGGTCGTCGTAGTGCGCGTAGTACAGGTCGATCGTGTCGATCTTCAGATTGCGCAACGACCGCTCGCAGGCCTCCCGGATCTCCCCCGCCGACAGCGGGTGCTCCTTCTCCCCGGGGCTGGCCTTGGTGGCCACGACCATCCGGTCACGGACGCCGCGCTCGGCCATCCAGTTGCCCAGGATCGTCTCCGACACCCCGTTGCCGTACATCTCGGCGGTGTCCACGAACGGCGACTGCGTGCTGGGGACGGCGTCGAGGAAGCGGTCAAGCAGGGCGAAGGACGTCGCCTCGTCGGCGGTCCACCCGAAGACGTTGCCGCCCAGGCAGAGGTCGCTGACGGTCAGGTCGGTGCGGGGCAGCTGAGGCATGCCCCCACGCTAGAAGGGCCCTCCGACAGCCACCACTCGCAGGTCGGGGGAGGCCGCCGCCGGTCGGCCCGGTAGCCGCGGAAACGTGACGGTTGTGACGAATGAGCGGGAAATCCCCGGGAATCCGGGCTTCCGGCTGGCCATGACCGACGTGTCGTGGCAACGTGCCCGCCGTTCCTGGTCGACGCCGGGGACGGCCAGGTCCGCCCCACAGGACCCCCGCCGCGCACCCGGTGCAGGGCGGCAGGGCACCGTGGAGGACCCGGACGTCCGCGCGGACCCCGGGACGCGACCGGTCGGACCGGGCGCGACACGAGCTGCGACCGCTCCACCGGGGCCGGCCGCGAGAACCCACTTCGAGAGGAACCCGATGAACAAGGCCGAACTCGTCTCTGCCATCGCCAAGCGCGCCGACGTCCCCGCGGCCACGGTCGACTCCGTGATCCTGGGCCTGCAGGAGGAGCTCGTCGAGGCCATCACCCGCGGCGACAAGGTCTCCCTGCCGGGTCTGCTGACCGTCGAGCGCTCGCAGCGCTCGGCCCGCACCGGCCGCAACCCGCAGACCGGTGAGTCGATCGAGATCGCCGCGGCCCACACCGCCAAGGTCAGCGCCGGCTCCAACCTCAAGAAGGCCGCCGCCGCCGTCCCGGTGAAGTGACCCTCCAGCACTGACCGCGCCCCCGTCCGCCGCCGACCACCCGGTCGGTGTGCGGGCGGGGGCGTCGTGCGTCCCGGAGTGGATCGGCCGCCGTCACCGGCCCTGAGCCACTCCACCAAGATGGGCACATGGAGCCCCGCCACGTCCTGCTGCCCGGCGAGCGCACGCTGCACGGCCACTGGGACCCCTCGCTCCCGCCCGCGCTGACCGTCGAGCCCGGGACGACGGTGCGCATCGGCACCCTGGACTCCGGCTGGTCCACCGGCCCCTACACCGGCCCGGACACCACCGCGGGCCTCGCCGTCCGGCCCCGGCACCCCCTGCACGACCCGGCCGCCGGGCACGCGCTCACCGGCCCGGTCGCGGTCGCCGGCGCGGAGGTGGGCCAGGTGCTCGCCGTCCGCATCGACGACGTCGTCCCCGGGGCGTTCGGCACGACGTACGTGGGGCTGCGGTCCACGGCGCTCAACGAGCGGCTCGGGGTGACCGCGGACCCCAAGGTGCACCGCTGGACCCTCGACGCCACCGCCGGCACCGGCCGCAACCACGCCGGCCACTCGGTCGCGCTGCGGCCGTTCCTGGGCGTGATGGGCGTGCCGCCGGCCGAGCCGGGGCAGCACTCGACCATCCCGCCGTACTGGCACGGCGGGAACATCGACTGCCGCGAGCTGGTCGCCGGCTCCACCCTGTACCTGCCGGTGACGGTGCCCGGTGGGCTGCTGTCGGTCGGCGACGGGCACGCCGCGCAGGGCGACGGCGAGGTGGCCGGGACGGCGATCGAGTGCCCGATGGACGCCGTCGACCTCACGCTCGATGTGCTGCCCGACCTGTTCGGCGCCCCGGTCCGCACGCCCGTGGCCAGGACGCCGGCCGGCTGGGTGACCATGGGCGTGGCCGACGACCTGGACGAGGCGATGGCCGTCGCGCTGGACGCGATGCTCGACGTGATGGCCGCGGTGCACGGCATCGGCCGCTCCGACGCCCTGGCGCTGGCCAGCGTGGTCGTCGACCTGCGCGTCACCCAGGTCGTCAACCAGGTGGTCGGCGTCCACGCCGTCCTCCCCTGGGGCGCCGTCCGCTGAGCTCGGCCGGGATCAGGTGACCTGATCGTCGGTGCTCTTGGCTCACGACAGGGGGTGAGCCAGGAGCAACGACGGTGAGCCCAGCTGATCCCGGAGCGGCCCGCGGCCCCGTCGCAGGGGCCCACCACGAGGGGGAGGACCCCGACCCCGTCCCTCACCAGCTCGGGACCAGGCCGGGGGTGACGGGGTCCCTCACTCGCCGGTGACGCCGTCGATGCGCTCGCGGAGCAGGTCGGCGTGGCCGTTGTGCCGGGCGTACTCCTCGATCATGTGCAGGAAGACCCAGCGCACCGACACCTGCTCCGGGCTGCGGCTGGTGCGGCCGCGGCCGAGGTCGTCCAGCGACCCGAACCCGTCGGCGACCTCGCGGCTGCGTGCGCAGGCGTCGGCGAAGCGGGCGAGCTCGGGCCCGACCGCGGCAGCGGGGTCGTCGCCGTCCCGGCCGACGCCGTCGAACTCACCGTCCGGGTCGTCGGTGGAGCTGTACAGGTCGGGGACGTCCCGGCCGTCGAGCACGTGCTGGAACCACCCCTCCTCGACCTCGGTCATGTGCCGCACCAGCCCGCGCAGGCTCAGCCCGGACGGCGGCACCGACCGCTCCCCCAGCTGCTCCGGCGTCAGCCCGGCGCACTTGGTGAGCAGCGTGGCCCGGTGGAACTCCAGCCATGCCTCGACCGCGGCACGCTCGCCGTCGCGGTAGGGCGGGTCGACGCGGTCGGGCGCTGTGAGGAACTCGGCCATGGCCGCAGATGATGGCGTGGTTGGGTGACGTCGTGCTGCGCATCGGCTCCCTCGACGTCCCCGACGGCGGGCTGGTCGTGATGGCCATCGTCAACCGCACCCCCGACTCCTTCTACGACCGCGGCGCCACCTTCGGCCTGGACGCCGCGCTGGCCCGCGTCGACCAGGTGGTGGCCGAGGGCGCGGACATGGTCGACGTCGGTGGGGTCAAGGCCGCACCCGGCGCCGACGTCGACCCGGCCGAGGAGATGCGCCGCACCGTCGACCTGGTCGCGCGGATCCGGGCCGCCCACCCCGCGCTGCCGATCTCCATCGACACCTACCGCGCGGAGGTGGCCCGCGAGGCGCTGGCCGCCGGCGCCGACGTGGTCAACGACGCCTGGGGAGGGGTCGACCCGCAGCTGGCCGTGGTCGCCGCCGCGGCCGGCGCCGGGATCGTCTGCACGCACGCCGGCGGCCTGCCGCCGCGCACCCGGCCGCACCGGGTCACCTACGACGACGTGGTCGCCGACGTCGTCCGCCGGACGACGGCCCTGGCGGAGGCCGCGGTCGCCGCGGGCGTCGACCCCGAGCGGGTGCTCATCGACCCCGGCCACGACTTCGGCAAGAACACCCGCCACTCGCTGGAGGCCACCCGCCGGCTGGACGAGCTGGTGGCGACCGGCTGGCCGGTGCTGGTGGCGCTGTCGAACAAGGACTTCGTCGGCGAGACCCTCGACGTCCCGGTCGAGGACCGGCTCACCGGCACGCTGGCGGCGACGTCGGTAAGCGCCTGGCTGGGCGCCCGGGTGTTCCGGGCGCACGACGTCGCGGCGACCCGGCAGACGCTGGACATGGTGGCCTCCATCCGCGGCGACCGGCCGCCGGTGCGCACCACCCGCGGCCTCGCCTGAGAGAGGACCCCGCTGCCCCGCACGCTCGCCGCGGGGCCCTGCAGCGGGGCCACCTAGGGTCGGGGCATGCGCGCTGTCACGATCTCCGAGCCCGGCGGCCCCGAGGTGCTCGGCTGGGGCGAGGTGCCCGACCCCGTCTGCGGGCCCGGCGAGGTGGTCATCGACGTCACCGCCGCGGCGGTCAACCGGGCCGACCTCATGCAGCGGCAGGGGAGGTACCCGCCGCCCGCGGGGGCGTCCGAGGTGCTGGGCCTGGAGTGCAGCGGCGTGATCAGCGAGGTCGGCGCCGAGATCACCGGCTGGGCGGTCGGCGACGAGGTGTGCGCGCTGCTGTCCGGCGGCGGGTACGCCGAGCGGGTCGCCGTCCCGGCCGGTCAGCTGCTCCCCCGCCCGGCCGGCGTCGAGCTGGCCACGGCCGCCGCGCTGCCCGAGGTGGTCTGCACCGTCTGGTCGAACGTGTTCATGCGGGCCGGGCTGCGCGCCGGTGAGGTGTTCCTCGTCCACGGCGGGTCCAGCGGCATCGGCACGATGGCGGTCCAGCTCGCCGTCCGCGCCGGCGCCCGGGTCGCGGTCACCGCCGGAAGCCCGGAGAAGCTGGCCTTCTGCCGCGAGCTGGGCGCGGAGATCACCGTCGCCTACCGGGACGAGGACTTCGTCGAGGCGGTCCGAACGGCGACCGGCGGGCACGGCGCCGACGTCGTCCTGGACAACATGGGCGCGGCCTACCTGGCCCGCAACGTCGACGTCCTGGCCGACGGCGGACGGCTGGTGGTGATCGGCATGCAGGGCGGCGCGCGGGCCGAGCTGGACCTGGGGAAGCTGCTCGCCAAGCGGGGCAGCGTGACCGCCACCGCGCTGCGGTCCCGCCCGGCGACCGGGCCGGGGAGCAAGGCCGAGATCGTCGCCGCGGTCCGGCGCGAGGTCTGGCCCGACGTGGAGCGCGGCGTCGTCCGGCCGGTCGTGGACCGCCGGCTGCCGATGTCCCGCGCCGGCGAGGCGCACGCCCTGCTGGAGGCCAGCACCCACATCGGCAAGGTCCTGCTGCTGCCCTGACCAGGCATTGGTACCAATACGTGCGTCTCGCCGCCCAGGACGCACGTATTGGTACCAATGCCTGGGGGCGGCGTCAGCGCAGGGAGGAGACGGTGTCGAGCAGGTGCTCGACCTCCTCGACGGTGTTGTAGTGCATCAGCCCCAGCCGCACGGCACCGCCGGACTCGTTGACCCCGATGGCGTCGAAGAGCTCGCGGCAGTAGAAGTCGCCGTCCCAGGCGCAGACGCCGCGGCGAGCCAGCTCCCGGGCCACCGCGCGCGGGCGCAGCCGGGACACGGTGAACGACAGCGTCGGGGTCGTGTACCGGGGCTCGCCGAGCACCTGCACGTGCCCCATCGACCGCAGCCCGCGGTCCAACCGGGAGAACAGCGCGCTCTCGTACAGGCTCACCGCGGTCATCGAGGTGGCCAGCCGCTCGCGCCGGGTGCCCCCGGTCTCCGGGCACAGGCCGGCCAGGTGGTCGACGGAGGCGGCGACGCCGGCGTAGAGCTCGTAGGGCGGGGCGCCCAGCTCGAACCGGTCGGGCACCCGGTCGGGCGCGGGCACGAGCTTGTCCGGGTGCAGCTCCTCGAGCAGGCCGGGGTGGGCGACCACGGCGCCCACGTGCGGGCCGCCCCACTTGTAGGCCGACAGCGCCAGGAAGTCCGCGCCCAGGACGTCGGCGTCCAGCAGTGCGTGCGGGGCGGCGTGCGCCCCGTCGAGGAAGACCAGCGCCCCGACCCGGTGGGCGCGCAGCGCGATCGCCGCGACGTCCGGGCAGGTGCCGATGGCGTTGCTGGCCGCGGTGACGGCGACCAGCCGGGTGCGGCTGGTGAGCAGCTCGTCGTACTGCCAGTCCGGCAGCTCGCCGGTCTCGATGTCGACCTCGGCCCACCGGACGACCAGGCCGAACTCGGCGGCGATCTGCAGCCACGGGCGGACGTTGGCGTCGTGGTCGAGCCGGCTCACCACGATCTCGTCGCCGCGCCGCCAGTGCTTGGCCAGCGCCCGGGCCACCGCGTAGGTCAGCGTGGTCATGTTCGGCCCCAGGACGACGCCGGCCGGCACCCCGCCGACGAGGTCCGCGATCGCCGCGCGGGCACCGGAGACGAGCTGCTCGGCGCGCGCGGAGGGGGCGAACACCCCGCCCCGGTCGGCGATCGGCACCCGCATCGCCTGGGAGACCGCGCGCACGACGCTCTCGGGCACCAGCGAGCCACCGGGCCCGTCGGCGTGCACCAGGCCGTCGGAGAGGCCCGGGAACAGCCCCCGGACCCGGGCCACGTCCAGCTGGCCCTCCCCCGACGCCATGCCGGGAGCGTAGTTCGGCCGGGGCCCCCACCGGGCACCTCGGCGTGTCCGTCCGGGGCCGGGGCAGGATGGGGGCATGACAGCACCAGGCAGCGGTGACCCCCGGGCGCAGCAGGTCCTCGTCGTGGGGCCGGACGGCCAGCCGGTCGGTACGGCCCCCGTCCCCTACGACGACGGGGCCGTCGACGGCATGGGCGGCATCGGCGACCTGGTCGAGCAGCCGGCCAAGGTCATGCGGATCGGCACGATGATCAAGCAGCTGCTGGAGGAGGTCCGCGCCGCTCCCCTGGACGACGCCAGCCGCAACCGGCTGCGCGACATCCACGCCTCCTCCATCCGCGAGCTCGAGCAGGGCCTGGCCCCCGAGCTGCGCGAGGAGCTGGAGCGCATCGCGCTGCCGTTCAACGAGGACGAGACGCCGTCGGACGCCGAGCTGCGGATCGCCCAGGCGCAGCTGGTCGGGTGGCTGGAGGGCGTCTTCCACGGCATCCAGACCGCGCTGTTCGCCCAGCAGATGGCCGCCCGCGCGCAGCTGGAGGAGATGCGGCGCAAGGCGCTGCCGCCCGGCGCCAGCACCCCCGACGCACGCCCCGGCGGCGGCCAGTACCTCTGAGGGAGCAGCCGGCTCACCCGTTGGGGTGATCCGGCGGGTCCGGCATTGCCGATGACCCCGCTGGTCGTCACCGTCGGCCACCGGAGGCCGGACTCACCGGCCCCGTCCACGGGAGGACCAGCATGACCGCAGCACACCGACCCGACGTCACCGGCAAGGCCACCGGCTCCAACGGCCAGGCCGTCGCCGGGTTCGTCACCGGCCTGCTCAGCCCGATCTCGGCGCTGTTCATCCCGATCGTCGGCATCGTCCTGGGCGTCGTCGGCATCGTGCTGGGCCTGCGCGCCCGCAAGCAGCCCGGCTCGACCGGGCTGGCCACCGCCGGCATCGTGCTCGGTGCCGTCGGCATCGTCCTGGCGATCGTGCTGGTCGTCGCCGCGGTGGCGATCGTCAACAGCTGACGGCCATCGCCGGCCGGGGGCACGCGCCCCCGGCCGGCGGGCTCAACCGGCGACCAGCTCCTCCGCCCGCGGCACGCGGGGGACCGGGACGGCGACCGGCCCCTGGACGGCGCGGGCCACCCGCTGCAGGTCCAGCCCGGGCAGCAGCCGGGTCTCCCCGCCCACCTGCACCAGCGGCGAGGTCTGCAGCACCCGCTCGAGCTGGTCGGCGCCGCGGTCGCGGACCTGGTCGGGGTCGGTCCAGGTCAGCGGGTCGATGCTGCGCAGCGTGTCGACGGCGAAGGCGACCGACGCGCCGTCGACGTCCACCAGCAGCAGGCAGGTCGAGGCGGTGACCGGCCGGCTCGCGTGGCCGATGAGCGAGGCCAGGCACAGCACCGGTACCACCGTCCGCCGGTGAGTGATCAGCCCGAGCAGCCCCGGCACCGACGTCCGGGTGAGGGTCTCCGGGAACGGCAGGATCTCGCTGACCTGCTCCAGCGGCGTGGCGATGTCCAGGCCGATCGAGTACGTCAGGTACGCCGGCGCCCCGCTGGCCGCCGCGGCCGCCGCGGACACCCTCGCCTCGTCCCCACCGTGGGTGGGCTCCAGCGCGGTGTTCACCGACGCGAAGCCCGACAGCTGGGCGTCGGCCAGCAGCGCCGTCCCGTCCAGCACCAGGCAGTCACCGAAGCCGTCGACCTGCACCATCCCGTCGAGCAGGTCGGGCCGGGGCAGCGCGAACGACGGGGTGGGCAGGACGTCGTCCGGGCCGACGTGGGCCAGCTCCAGCAGCTCGCTGAGCGCCAGCACCACGTAGCCGGTGCCCAGGTCGAGCACCAGCCCGGCGCCGGTGTCCGCGCGCGCGAGCTCGCCCAGGCCGAGCAGCACCAGCGGGTCGACGACGGGCACCTCCCGGTCGTCGTACTCGACGGTGCCCGGGCACATCCGGCTGGTCAGCACCGAGGCGCGCAGGTCCGGCGTCGGGATCGTGGTGTGCACGTGCGCGGCGTCGATCGCCAGCCGGTACTCCCCGCAGCGCAGCACGGTGAGGGTGCGCCGGCCCGCCCCCGGGCTGCCGTCGCGCCCCGCGGCCGGGGCCCGGGTGACGTCGGTGACCGTGGGGACGCCGGGCAGCTGGAGTACCGCAGCGGCGTCCAGCACGCTGTAGGCGCGACCGGTGTCGGGGTGGCGGAAGGTGTGGGAGAACAGCAGCCCACCGCCGTGTGCGTGGGCGGCCACCAGGGTCTCGGCGGCGACCTCGCAGATGCCCTGCACCTGGTCGGCCAGCAGCCCCAGCACCCGGTCGCCCCAGGCCACGACGACGACGACCTGGTCGGCGCGCCGGACCTCGGGACGGCCGGTCACCGCCTGCAGGTCCAGCACCGGCAGCACCAGCCGGCGCAGCTCGATCGCGCCGAGCAGGCCGGGCGCCACCGCGGGCAGCCCGGCCAGCTCGGCCGGGCACGGCACGACCTCCCGCAGCGCCGACAGCGGCAGGGCGACGTCCATCCCGGCCAGCCGGAGCAGGCCGTAGACGACGTACCCGCCGGTGTCCCCGTCAGCGCCCCCGGGCACCGGGTGCTCCAGCGAGGTGGTCACGGCCGTCAGCCCGCCGAGGCGAGCTGGGCGATGAGCTCGTCGACCTCACGGGATGCCTCCTGCTGCAGCTGCGTGGACTCCGAGATGCTCAGGATCGTCTCGTTGGTGCGCGTGACGCTGCTGACGATCCGCTCGAAGGCGTTCTCGGCCCGCTTGGACACCTCCGAGCCCTGGGCGACCCGCTCGGCGGACTCCTCGATGAGCTTGCCGATCTGCTGCGAGGCCTCGAAGGAGCGCTCGGCCAGCTTGCGGACCTCACCGGCGACGATGGAGAAGCCGACGCCGTGCTCACCGGCCCGGGCCGCCTCGATCGAGGCGTTGAAGGCCAGCAGGTTGGTCTGGTTGGCGATCTCGCCCATGACCCGGACGATCTCGGTGATCGAGTTCGACGACTTCTGGATCAGCGCGATGGCCTCCAGCGAGGCACGCAGCGCCTCCACGCCCTGACGGGCGTTGTCCTGGGTCTCGGCGGCCAGCCCGGTCGCGGTCTGGGAGCTGCGGGCGATGTCCTCGATGGAGGTGGACAGGTGCTGCACCGAGGCGGTCATGTCCCGGGTGCCCAGGGCGATGCGCCGCTCCCGCTCGACCTCCGCGGTGACGTCGTAGGCGAACTTGACCACCTTGAACGGCTTCCCGGTCAGGTCGAGGATCGGGTTGTAGGTGGCCTGGATGTGCACGTCGCGGCCGTACTTGCCCTTGCGGTGGAACCGCCCGGCCAGCACCTCGCCGTCGGCGAGCCGGATCCAGAAGTCCCGGTACTCCGGCGAGCGGATGTGGTCGTCGGTGCAGAACTCACTGTGGTGGTGACCGAGGACCTCGCGGCGCGAGTAGCCCATCGTGCGCAGGAAGTTGTCGTTGGCGGCCAGGACGTTGCCCTCGAGGTCGAACTCGATGACCGCCTGGGCGCGGTCCACCGCGTTGACCCGCGCCTCGATCTCGGCGCTGCGCAGCTTGGCCGTGGTGACGTCGGTGGCGAAATTGACGACCTTGAACGGGCGGCCGGTGTCGTCGAGGATCGGGTTGTAGGTCGCCTGGATCCACACGTCCCGGCCGCTCTTGTGCAGTCGCCGGTACTCCCCGGTGTGGAAGTCGCCGCTCCCGAGCTTCTCCCAGAAGTCCCGGTACTCCTGGGTGGCGGTGTAGGCAGGGTCGCAGAAGACCCGGTGGTGCTTGCCCTGCACCTCCGACAGCGTGTAGCCCAGCGCGTCGAGGAAGTTGCCGTTCGCGGTCAGGATCGTGCCGTCGAGGTCGAACTCGATGACCGCCTGGGCGCGCTCGATCGCGGCGACCTTGCCGGTGAACTCCGCGTTCTGCCGCTTGGCCCGGGTGACGTCGGTGGCGAACTTGACCACCTTCAGCACGCGGCCGGCGTCGTCGAGGATCGGGTTGTAGGTGGCCTGCAGCCACACCTCGCGCCCGTCCTTGTCCCGGCGCTTGAACTCCCCGGACTCGTAGTGGCCCTGGCCCAGACGCTGCCAGAACTCGGCGTACTCGTCGGAGGCGGCGTAGGTGGCGTCGCAGAACATCCGGTGGTGCTTGCCGCGGATCTCGTTGAGCGGCCAGCCCATGGTGTCGACGAAGTTCTGGTTGGCCGTCAGCACCCGGCCGGTGAGGTCGAACTCGATGACCGCCTGCGCGCGCTCGATGGCGGCCACCTTGCCGCGCGCCTCGGCGCCGGCGAACTTGGCGTCGGTGATGTCGCTGGCGAACTTGACGATCTTGATCGGCCTGCCGGTGTCGTCGAGGATCGGGTTGTAGGTGGCCTGCAGCCACACCTCGCGCCCGTCCTTGGCCAGCCGCTTGAACTCCCCCGCCTCGTACGCGCCGGCCCCCAGCCGCGCCCAGAACTCCTCGTACTCCTGGCTGCTGGCCAGCGTCGGCTCGCAGAAGACCCGGTGGTGCTTGCCCACGACCTCGTGCAGGGCGTAGCCCATCGTCTCCAGGAAGTTGGCGTTCGCGCCGAGGACGGTGCCGTCGGTCTTGAACTCGATCACCGCCTGGGCCCGGTCGATGGCCGCCACCTTGCCCCGCGACTCCACGTCGGCCAGGCGCGCGACGGTGATGTCGCTGGCGAACTTGACCACCTTCACCGGGTGGCCCTCGTCGTCCAGGATCGGGTTGTAGGTGGCCTGCAGCCACACCTCACGGCCGCCCTTGGCCAGCCGCTTGTAGACCCCGCCCTCGAACTGGCCGGTGCCCAGCCGCTGCCAGAACTCCGCGTACTCGGCGCTCGCGGCCACCGCGGGCTCGACGAACATCCGGTGGTGCTTGCCCCGCACCTCGGCGAGGGTGTAGCCCATCGCGTCCAGGAAGTTGCTGTTCGCGCTGAGGACCGTGCCGTCGAGGGTGAACTCGATGACGGCCTGCGACCGGTCGAGGGCCACCGCCTGGCTCTGCCGCTCGAGTGCGGCGACCTTCCCCTCGGTGATGTCGGTGGCCAGCACGACGACCTTGACCGGCTGGCCGGTCGCGTCCGGCATCGGGATGTAGGAGCCGCGCAGCCACACCTCGCGGCCGCCCTTGCCCATCCGCTTGACCACCACGCCCGCGTCGATCTCCCCGGCCGCCATCCGCTCCCAGAACGCGGCGTAGTCGGCGGAGGCGGCGTGCACGGGGTCGCAGACCATCCGGTGGTTCCGCCCGATCAGCTCGGCGGCGGAGTAGCCCATGACGTCGAGGTAGTGCTGGTTGGCCGTCAGCACGGTCCCGTCGAGGGCGAGCTCGACCATCGCGGACGACTCCCGCATGGCCAGCGCGATGCGGCGCAGCTCGAGGACGTCGTCGGGGACGGCCGGCGAGCTGGCCGGGGCGGGTCGATCGGGCATGGGGGACCTCCGGGCGAGGGCAGTGAGGGGGTCCGGCCGCGTCGTCGACCGGTGTTCCCCCTTCTCATCGGCAGTCCCACCGCGGGGATGACCGGTGGCGCGCGGTCCGGTCGTGCGCCACCGGACTGCGCGGTGGAGCGGCCCGGCCCCGGCTCAGCGAGGCAGCGACGCCAGGAAGACCGCCACGCCGTCGGCGGTGTGCGCGTCGGTGACGTCGGTGGCCGCGGCCAGCACGTCGGGGTGGGCGTTCGCCATGGCCACGGCCCGGCCACCGCCCTGCCGGACCCAGTCGAAGGCGGCGAGGTCGTTGGGCATGTCCCCGAAGTAGACGACGTCGGCCGGGCCCAGCCCGCGCTCGGCGGCGACCCGGGCCAACCCGGTGGCCTTGGTGACGCCGCGGGCGGAGATCTCGGCCAGCGCGTCGGTGGATGAGTTGGTGACCGTCGCGGCGTCGCCGACGACCTCGGCGACCATCTCGACGAACTGCTCACGGGGCAGGTGCTCGTGCCGGGCCAGCAGCTTGGCCACCGGCTGGGCCACCATCTCCTCCAGCGTGGCGAGCGAGACACCGGGGGCGTCGACGTCCCACCGGGGCTGGTAGATCGGCTCGTGCCGGAACTGGTCGCCGTACTCGACGGCGAACCAGGTGTCCGGCTCTCGGCGCCGCAGCTCCCCGGTGACCTCGCGCAGCACGTCGGTGGTGACCGGGTGCTCCTCCAGCACGGTGAACGACTCGAGGTCCAGCAGCACCGCGCCGTTGCAGCACACCGCGAGGCCGCTGCCCAGCTGCTCGCGGATGCCCAGCATCCAGCGCGGCGGCCGGCCGGTGGCCAGCAGCAGCGGGACGCCCGCCTCGGCCCAGCGGCCCAGCTCGGCCAGGGTCGTGTCGCTGATGACCTCGTCGGAGCCGAGCAGGGTGCCGTCGATGTCGCTGACGATCAGCGACGGGCGCCAGTCAGCCACCGTGCACCCCCAGCGCGCTGTCGTCGAGTGCCAGGAGGGCCTCGAGGTAGCGGGCCACCCCGTCGGCGTCGTGCCCGCTGGTGCGGTCGGCGGCCGCGGCCCGGACCGCGGGGTGTGCGTTGGCCATCGCCACCGCGCGGCCCCCGGCGGCGGTGACCGCCTCGATCATCGGCAGGTCGTTGGGCATGTCGCCGAACACCAGCACGTCGGCGAGGTCCAGGCCCAGGTCGGCCAGGGCGACGGCGAGGCCGGTGGCCTTGGTGACCCCGGGCGGCAGCACCTCGATGAAGCCGAGCCCGGCGTGGGTGAGCTCGGCGTCCGCGGGGTCGACCACGGTGCGGGCGAGGGCGACCAGCTCGTCCTCCACGAGGCTCGGCGAGCGCAGGAACACCTTGAGCACCGCACCGACGGGGAGCACCTCGTGCCGCGGCAGCAGCTGCGCGGGCTCGGGGTAGGGCCAGTCGAAGCCGTGCTGGACGCGCAGCGGGCGCAGCGCCTCGATCTGGTCGGCGGCGTCCTCGACGGCCACGACGAGCTCGCCGGTGACCTCCTCGATGGCCGCGATGACCCGGGTGGCGACCTCCCGCGACATGCCGACGGTGCGCAGCACCTCGTCGGGCGCACCCTCGGTGCCGAACCGGACGACGTAACCGCCCTGGGCCAACACGGCCAGGCCCTGCCCGGCGAGCGCCTCCCGGACGCTGTCCAGCAGCCGGGGCCCGCGGCCGGTCGCGCCGACCACCGGCAGGCCGGCGGCGCGGCAGGCGGCGACGGCGGCGTGCGTGCGTGCGCTCACCACCCCCGCACCGTCCAGCAGCGTCCCGTCCATGTCGCTGACCACGACCCGCGGCCGCCAGTCGCCAAGCCGGGCACCGAGGTCGCCCAGGTCGACGACGTCGCGGGCGAGGGCCGCTCCCGCCGGCGCAGTCAGGCCGGCGCCGGTCGGGACGCCGAGCACCGGGACAGCGCCGTCCGGCTGCGGGCTGCTCATGCGGGCAGGCCCGGTGCGGCGACCGCGGCCAGCGACATGCCGGGGGTGAGCACGGCGTGCCCGCCCAGCCAGGGGCGCAGCGCGGCCGGGACGTGCACCGAGCCGTCGGCCTGCTGGTGCACCTCGAGCAGGCAGGCGATGGTGCGGGCGATCGCGCACAGCGTGCCGTTGAGGGTGGCCAGCGGCTGGGGCTTCCCGTCGGCGTCCCGGGAGCGGATGGCCAGCCGGCGGGACTGGAAGGTGGTGCAGTCCGAGGTGCTGGTGAGCTCGCGGTAGGCGCCCTGGCTGGGGAACCACGCCTCGATGTCGAACTTGCGGGCGGCACTCGTGCCCAGGTCGCCGGCGGCGATGTCGACCACGCGGTAGGGCAGCTCGAGCAGCTGGAGGAACTCCTCCTCCCACTGCAGCAGCCGGCGGTGCTCGGCCTCGGCCTCCTCGGGCGGGCAGAAGCTGAACATCTCCACCTTGTCGAACCAGTGCACGCGGATGATGCCGCGGGTGTCCTTGCCGTAGGAGCCGGCCTCGCGGCGGAAGCAGGACGACCAGCCGGCGTAGCGGCGGGGCCCGGCGGAGAGGTCGAGCACCTCACGCGCGTGCATCCCGGCCAGCGCGACCTCCGAGGTCCCGACGAGGTACAGGTCGTCGCGCTCGACCCGGTAGATCTCCTCGTCGTGCTCGCCGGTGAACCCGGTGCCCTCCATCGCCTCGGGCTTGACCAGCGCCGGGGCGATCACCGGGATGAAGCCGGCGGCCACCGCGCGGGTGATCGCCAGCTGGGCGAGGGCGAACTCCAGCAGCGCACCGGGGCCGGTGAGGAAGTAGAAGCGGGCGCCGGAGACCTTGGCGCCGCGCTCCATGTCGATGGCGCCGAGGGCCTCGCCGATCTGCAGGTGGTCGCGCACCTCGAAGTCGTAGGTGGGCACCTCGCCCACGGTGCGCAGCGTGACCGCGTCGTCCTCACCGCCCGGCGGGACGTCGGGGTGCACGACGTTGGGGATGCGCAGGTGCGCCTGGCGCAGCACGTCGTCGGCGGCGCGCTCGGCCTCCTCGGCCTCCTTCACCGCGGCGGCCAGCGCCTTGGCCCGTTCCAGGACGGCCGGGCGTTCCTCCTTCGAGGCGCCGCGGACGGCGAGGGAGGCGGCCTTCTGCTCCCCGCGCAGCTCGTCGGCGGCCTTGACCGCGGCCCGCCGCTCGGCGTCGGCGGACAGCAGGGCGTCGACCAGGGACTCGTCGGCACCCCGGGCACGCTGGCTGGCGCGGACGAGGTCGGGGTTCTCGCGGACGAGGCGCAGGTCGATCACCCCCTGATCGTAGGTGGCCGACCACAGCGCCCCAGGCATTGGAACCAACACCTGCACCGCCGGGCCCGATGTGCACGGGTTGGTACCAATGCCTGGGGCGGAGAGGCGGGGGCTGGGACACTGGGGGCATGCGCTTCCTCGGCGACCGCCGTCCCGACCACGACCTGACCTACGCCGACGTCTTCATGGTGCCGGCGCACTCGACGGTCGGCTCCCGGCTCGAGGTCGACCTGACCACGCCGGACCGGGTCGGCACGACCGTGCCGATCGTGGTCGCCAACATGACGGCGATCTCCGGCCGCCGGATGGCCGAGACCATCGCCCGGCGCGGCGGGGTCGCGGTGCTGCCGCAGGACATCCCGGTCGACGTCATCGGCGAGGTCGTCTCGTGGCTCAAGGCCCGGCACCCGGTCTACGACACCCCGATCACGCTGGGCCGCACGGCGACGGTGTCGGAGGCGCTGGCCCTGATGGGCAAGCGCGCGCACGGTGTCGTGGTCGTCGTCGAGGGCGGGCGCCCGGTCGGCGTCGTCACCGACGGCGCCTGCCAGGACGTCGACCGGTTCACCCAGCTGTCGGAGGTCATGGCCCCCGACCCGCTGACCATCCCCGCGGGCACCGACCTGCCCAAGGTGTTCGACGTGCTGTCCGAGGAGCGGGTGAACGCCGCCCCCGTGGTCGACGGCGACCGGCTGGTCGGCCTGATCACCCGCAAGGGCGCGCTGCGCTCGGCGATCTACGCCCCGGCCCTGGACGCCGGCGGGCGGTTGCTGACCGCCGCGGCCGTGGGCATCAACGGCGACGTGGCCGGCAAGGCCGAGGCGCTGCTGGCGCACGGGGTCGACGTCCTCGTGGTCGACACTGCGCACGGACACCAGGAGAAGGCCATCGAGGCGGTCCGCGCGGTGCGCGCCGTCGCCGGGTCCGTGCCGGTGGTGGCCGGCAACGTGGTCACCGCCGAGGGCACCCGCGACCTCGTCGAGGCCGGTGCGGACGTCGTGAAGGTCGGCGTCGGCCCGGGCGCGATGTGCACCACCCGGATGATGACCGGCGTCGGGCGCCCGCAGTTCTCCGCCGTCGAGGAGTGCGCCGCCGCAGCCCGTGAGCTGGGGAAGCACGTGTGGGCCGACGGCGGGGTCAAGCACCCCCGGGACGTGGCGCTGGCGCTGGCCGCGGGTGCGGCGAACGTCATGGTCGGCTCCTGGTTCGCCGGCACGTACGAGAGCGCCGGTGACCTCTACGACGACGGCGGGCGCAAGTACAAGGAGAGCTTCGGCATGGCCTCCGCCCGCGCGGTCAAGGCCCGGACGTCGAACCAGAGCGGTTTCGACCGGGCCCGCGCCGGCATGTTCGAGGAGGGCATCAGCGCCTCGCGGATGTACCTCGACCCGGCGCGTCCGGGCGTGGAGGACCTCGTCGACTCGATCGTGGCCGGGGTGCGGTCCTCGGCGACCTACGCCGGTGCCCGCACCATCGACGAGCTGCACGAGCGCGCGGTGCTCGGGGTGCAGAGCGCGGCCGGCTACGACGAGGGCCGCCCGCAGCCCACCAGCTGGTGAACCCGCTCCCGCTCCCCCGCTTCGAGGAACTGGTCGCCGACGCCCTCGACGAGGTGCCGGCCGAGCTGATGCGCCTGCTGGACAACGTCGTCGTCCTGGTGGAGGACCGGCACCCCGAGGAGCCCGACCTGCTGGGCATCTACGAGGGGTACGCGCTGACCGAGCGCGGCGCCGACTACGGCGGCACCCTGCCGGACCGGATCATGATCTACCGCGAGGCGATCTGCGACATCTGCGAGGACGAGGAGCAGGTGGCCGAGGAGGTCACCGTCACCGTCGTCCACGAGATCGCACACCACTTCGGCATCGACGAGGAGAAGCTCCACGCCCTCGGCTGGGGCTGAGTAGCGTCGGCGTCGTGCCTGAGGACGCTGCCCGTCTCCCGATCAAGATGCTGCACGACCGCCTGCTCGTCTCCCTCCGCAAGGAGGACGGCGACCGGCGCTCCACCGGCGGCATCCTGATCCCGGCCACCGCGCAGGTCGCCAAGCGCCTGGTCTGGGGCGAGGCCCGCGGCGTCGGGCCGAACGTCCGGCAGGTCGCGGTCGGCGACCAGGTGCTGTTCTCCCCCGAGGACCAGCACGAGGTCGAGGTGCACGGCGAGGACCTGATCATCCTGCGCGAGCGCGACGTGCACGCCGTCGCCGCCGAGCGCATCGAGGAGTCGACCGGCCTGTACCTCTGACCGAGCCCCCGCTCGGTCGGGGCGGGCCTCGGCGAAGGCCCTGCACGGAACGCGGAGAGACGTCGTCGATGGGAGCCGCCGCCCGTCTGCGGACCGACCGAGCCTCCAGCGTGCGCGACATGGTCGAGCCAGGCGAGGACGAGCGAGCCACCCTCGAGGACGGCGACTTCGTGCGGATTCTCCCCCACGCCCACGATCAGGCGGACGGCAATCCGCCCTTCGGTGTGGTCGGCGACGAACTGCCCGTCGGCGGGCTGCTGGTCGCGCAAGCGGGAGCAGGTCTCGGTGTGTTTGCTCCGGAGGACCTGCAGCGGGTGTCACCTGACGACATCCCGCCCGACGCCCTCGCCGACATGCGCCGCCGCGCCGGACTGACGCCACCGGACGCCCACCCCGAGCGGTAGCGGCCGCTGCGGCGCCCTGGGACGGCTGACCTAGGGCAGCATCTCCGCCAGCAGCTCGTCGGCGCGCAGCTGGTCGACGAGGTCCTCGGACAGCTCGTCCTCACAGTCCAGGCCGCGGGCGATCAGCCTGCGGTAGGTCGCGATCTTCGCCCGCACCACCGCCAGGTCGTCCTGCAGCTCGGCCAGGCGCTGCTCGATCGCGACGCACTGCCGCTCCAGCAGCGCCATCCGCTCGGGGTGGTGGGCCAGCTCGCCGCCGCCGGCCTCGATGAACTGACGCACCTCGGCCACCGGCATGCCGGTCCGGCGCAGCGCCTGCACCAGCCGGATGAACCGCAGAGCGCCCGGCGGGTAGCGCCGCTGGCCGCTGCCGCTGCGCTCGACCAGCGGCAGCAGCCCCTCCCGCTCGTACCAGCGCAGCGTGTCGATGCTCAGCCCGGTCTCCTCGGAGACCTGCCGGATGCCGAGCGTGTCGCCGTCCATGCGCACCATGGTGGACCCCACGTCAGAGCGCCAGGACGAACCGGTACCGGACGTCGTTGCGCGCCAGCCGCTGGAACGCCGTGTTGACCTCGCCGAACGGCAGCACCTCGACGTCGGCGGTCAGCCCGTGCTCACCGCAGAAGTCGAGCATCGCCTGGGTCTCGGCGGTCCCGCCGGAGCCGGAGACGGTGAGGGTGCGGCCGAGCAGGCTCATCGGCGAGACCGTGTAGCTCTCCGGCAGGCCGAGCACGCACAGCGTCCCGTCCAGCCGGAGGGCGCCCAGGTAGGGGCCCAGGTCGTGCGCGCCGGAGGCGGTGTCCAGCACGAAGTCCAGCCGGCCGGCGACCGCGGCCACCGCCTCGGCGTCGGTGGACAGGACGACGTCGTGCGCGCCCAGGGCCCGGGCGTCGTCCGCCTTCGCCGCCGAGGTGGTGAACACCGTGACCCGGGCGCCGAGCGCGACGGCGAACTTGACCGCCAGGTGGCCCAGCCCGCCGAGGCCGACGACCCCGATCTGCGTCCCCGCCCCGACCCCGGCCCGGCTCAGCGGGGACCAGGTCGTCACCCCGGCGCACATCAGCGGCGCGACCGCGGCCGGGTCAAGCCCGGCGGGCAGGGCGTAGACGAAGGCGTCGCGGACGACGTACTCGGTCGAGTACGCCCCCTGGGTCGGGCTGCCGTCGCGCAGGTCGCGCCCGCCGTAGGTCGTGGCGGGGAACTGGCGGCAGTAGGGCTCGCGGTGGGCCAGGCAGTTGTCGCACACCCCGCAGGAGTCGACGATGTTGCCCACCGCGACCGCGTTCCCGACGGCGAAGCGGGTGACGTCGGCGCCGACGGCGGTGACCTCGCCGGTGAACTCGTGCCCGGGCACCAGCGGCGGGGCGCCGGCGGGGAGGCCGTCGACCGCGTGCAGGTCGCTGTGGCAGACCCCGACGTGGGTGACCCGCACGGCGACGTCGTCGGCCCGCAGGTCCCGGCGGGTGAACTCGATGGGCCGCAGCGGCTCGGACGGGGCGTACGCGGCGAACCCGGTGACTGTCCTCATGAGCCCGACGCTAGGAGCTGGAGTGCACTCCAGCGCAAGTGTCAGGGCAGCAGCGCGAGCTTCCCGCCGGGGTGACCACCGGCCAGCAGCTCCAGCGCGACGCGCGCCTCGGTCAGCGGGAACGTCCGGGCCATCGGCACGACGAGCCGGCCGTCGGCGGCCAGCTCGACCAGCCGGGCCCGCGCCGCGTCCCGGAACGCCTTGCTGGCCGGCATCGCGCCACCGATCGCTCGGATCCCGTCGCGCCCTGCCCGGCTCTGTGCGGCGATCGTGACGATCCGCTGCCGGTCGGCGACCAGCTCCAGCGAGACGTCGACGGCCTCGTCGGTGCCCACGGCGTCCAGCGCGGCCACCACCCCGCCGGGAGCCAGCGCGCGCACCCGGTCGGCCAGCCCGTCGCCGTAGCGCACCGGCTCGCCCCCGAACCGGCGGACGACGTCGGCGCCGGCCTCCCCCGCCGTGCCGACGACCCGGACGTCGATCAGCGCGGCCTGCTGCAGCAGGCTCACGCCCACCGCGCCGGAGGCCCCGTGCAGCAGCACCGTGTCGCCCGCGCGCACGCCGGTGACGTGCAGCATCTCGGCGGCCGTCGTCCCGGCGAGGAGCAGGTTCGCCGCCTCCTCGGGGGCGAGCGCAGGCGGCCGGGCGAAGACGGCGGACGCCGGCACGGTCAGCTCGGTGGCGTAGCCGCCGCGGACCCGGAAGGCGAGCACCTCGTCGCCGACCTCCCCGCCGCCGGAGGCGATATCGGTGTCCGGGCCGACCGCGGTGATCCGGCCGGCGACCTCGTAGCCGATCGGGACCGGCAGCTGGTCGCGGTCACCGGGGCGCGCGACGTGCTTGGCGTCGGCGGGGTTCACGCCCGCGGCGGTGACCGCGATCGTCACCTCCCCCGGCCCGGGGGCCGGGACGTCGACGTCCACCAGCCGGAGGACGTCGAGGCCGCCGAAGTCCGTTGCCACCCAGTGCTGTGCCATGCGATCCCCATGCCCGGCCAGCCGCCCGGGCGAACGCCCCGGGCGACCACCGTCGTGCGCTCACGGTCGTCCCGCAGCGGAGGAGACGACCGTCAGCGCACAACGGCGCGCGGATGTGACCGATCGGTCCCACGGGGTGTGCTCAGGGTCCCCCGAGCGGCACACTGGGTGACCATGGCGGGGATCAGCAGGGAGCCGGGGCGGACGTCAGCCCGCGGCGCCCTCGCGTACCCGCGCCAGCCAGGCCTGGGCCTCGGCGAAGGCGGCGTCCTCCACCCGCTCGGCGACCGGCTTTCCGGGCAGGGCGTCGGCCCGCGGGTAGGAGCCCAGGAAGCGCACCTCCGCGGAGAGCCGGTGCAGTGCTGCCAGCGCGTCGCCGACCCGGGCATCGGCGACGTGGCCCTCGCAGTCGATCGAGAACGAGTAGACGCCCAGCCGCTCGCGGGTCGGCCGGGACTCGATCCGGGTCAGGCTGATCCCGCGCACGGCGAACTCGGTGAGCAGGTCCAGCAGGGCACCGGTGCGGTCGGGCACCACCGCGGTGACCGTCGTCTTGTCCGCCCCGGTGGGCGCGGGCAGCGCACCCGGGCGCTCGACCAGCACGAAGCGGGTCACCGCGCCGGGGTGGTCGGCCAGGTCGGTCGCGAGCGTGCTCAGGCCGTAGCGCTCGGCGGCGATGGCGGCACAGACGGCGGCGTCGTGCTCGCCGTCGGCGACCCGGCGGGCGGCGTCGGCGGTCGAGGCGGTCGGGACGACCTCGGCAGCCGGCAGCAGCCCGGCCAGCCGGCCGCGGGTCTGCGCCAGCGCGTGCGGGTGGCTGGCCACGGTGCGCACGTCGGCCAGGGTCACCCCGGGCCGGACGGCGAGCACGAAGGCCACCTCGAGGAAGACCTCCCGGGTGACCACCAGCGGCGCCCCGCCGACCAGGCCGTCCATGGTCGCCGGCACCGAGCCCTCGACCGAGTTCTCCAGCGGAACCAGGGCGGCCGCGCACTCCCCCGCCCGGACCGCGGCCAGCGCCGCGGCGATGCTGGCCGCGGGGCGGTCCTCGCCCCCGGGCGCGCCGTCCGTCGCCCCCGGCGAGGTCACGAGGATGCGGAGCGCGGCCTCGGCGAAGGTACCCTCGGGCCCCAGATAGGCGAACCTCGTCGGCGCTGTGCTGCGATCTGCACTCGGCATCCGGTGAGGGTAGTGCGGCCGTACCGGGTCCCGGCTCCAGCTGGGGACCCGGTGCGGGGGGAGCTGCCTCGTCACCGGCAGGGCACGTGTGCGTCGCGGCCCGTGAGCGCTGAGTGGAGGGACGCGTGACCCCGGCAGCCCCGACCGTCGACGAGGACCTCGCCAGCGCACGGTGGCGGCTGCTCGCCGTCAGCGGCACCGAACACGCGCACGTCTTCTCCGCCGAGCTGGCCGCCGCCGCCGTCCTGACCGACGCCGAGGAGCCCTGCTGGCGGGCCTGGGCCGCGGCCTTCACCGCGCGCGCCGCGCTGCTGTCCGGCGACCGGGACGGCGCGGCCGCCGGCGTCGCCACCGCCCGGGCCGAGCTCGAGCGCTGCCTGCCCACGGCTGAGCACGCGCTGGGGCTGGCCTACCTGGCGCACCTGGAGGCGGTCGCGGACCGCTTCGACGCCGCCCTGCACCTGGCCGTCGACGCCAGCCTGCTCGCCGACCAGGTGGCCCCCGAGGCGCCCAGCCGCGAGCTGCACCAGGCCCACCTGTGGCTGTCGCTGGCGCTGACCCGCCTGGACCTGGAGGAGCTCGCGGTCGACCAGGCCCTGGCCGGCGCCCGGGTCGCGGCCGCGCTGCCCGACCTCGGTGACCAGTGGCAGCTGCTGCGGCTGGCCGCCCAGCAGCACGCCGAGCTGGCCCAGACGGTGCACCGCCGGGGCGACCTGCCCCGCTCCCGGGAGCTCGCCGCGGTGGCCCTGCGCTGCGCGACCGCGGCCCGTGAGCTGCCCGTCGAGCCCACCGACGACGACCTGGACCTGCTCGACGTCGTCCAGGCCTGGGCGCTGACCCTGGCCGGCCGGCTCGACGACGCCCTGCCCCCGCTGCGCCGGGTCCAGCGGCACCTGGCCACCGGCGAGCTGCGCACCTGGCTGACCGGGTACGCCGACCTGGTGCTGGCCCGGCTGCTGGCGCAACGCTGCGCGGCCGACCTCGACGACCGGCAGGGCGACGAGGCGGTGGATCGGCTGGTGACGGCCTCGGGCGCGTTCGCCGCGGTCGGCGACCGGCGGCGGTACCGGCAGTGCCTGCTGGAGCTCGGCCGGGCCAGCGCGGCGCTGGGCCACACCACCGAGGCGCTGCACTGGCTGGAGGCCTACCGCACCGAGACCAGCCGCACCCACCTCTACGGCCGCGAGCTGTGGGCGGAGATGTTCGTGCGGCGCAGCCGGCTGCGGGAGGCCGAGCGGCAGACCGCGGTGCTCCGCCGGCACGCCCTCGAGGACACCCTGACCGGGCTGGGCAACCGGCGCAGCGCGGAGCACCGGATGGACGACCTGCGGATCGACCGCGAGCCGGTGTCGCTGGCCGTCGTGGACGTCGACGGGTTCAAGTCGGTCAACGACCAGAACTCCCACCTGCACGGCGACGAGGTGCTGCGTCGGGTCGCCGAGCTGCTGCGTCAGCACAGCCGCACCGGCGACGAGGTCTTCCGCTGGGCCGGCGACGAGTTCGTCGTCGTCCTGCCCGACACCACCCAGGCCCAGGCCGTGATCGCCATGGAGCGGCTGCGCACCGCCATCGCCGACGCCGACTGGGGCGACATGGACGTCCCGGTGCGGGTGACGGTGAGCATCGGGGTGGCCAGCGCGAGCCCCGGCGGCGCGGCCGGCCCGCGGTCGTGGCGGGAGCTGTTCGAGAGCGCCGACCTACACCTGTTCGGCGCCAAGAGCAGCGGCCGCAACCGGGTGCGGGCCGCGCTCGGCGGTGCGACCCCGCCGGCCCCGGTGGCGCGGCCGGCCGGATCGATCGACGAGCTGGTCGCCGAGGTGCTGAGCACCTCGGAGCGCCGGCCCGGCTGGGCCTTCGACGACGGCGAGGTCGCCTCGTGAGCGGGGCGCCGGCCGGTGGGGCGGCTCCGTGAGCCTGCTGCGTCCTCGTGGGGCGGGTGAGGCGGGTGTGCGACGGCGGCGTGGTCAACCGACCCCGCAGCGTGACAGTTCCGCGGACAGCAGGCACAGTGCCCTGGTGCCGCCCGGAGTCCTGCACCAGCAGGTGAGCTCAGCCCTGGCCAGCTGGCAGCTCGACTCCGCCGAGGCCCTGCTGCGCGAGGTCGACGGTGAGGCGTCCGCCGCCGACCGGGCCGCCGCACCGCTCACCTCGCTGGCCCGCGCCTGGGCCGACACGCTCCGCGCCGAGCTGCTGGTGCGCCGGCTGCGGCTGGCCGGCTACTCCCTGCTCGGCGACCCCCTCGTCGACGGTGGCCCTGAGCAGGACGGCCCCCTCGACCTGCACGGCGGCACCGGCCTGCTCTCCGACGTGCCGGTCGACCGCGACAGCCGCTCCGAGTCGGCCACCCACGCCGCGCTGGCCATCGCGCTGGTGCGCTCGGCGCGCGCGGCCTTCGACGCCCAGGACGACGACCTGCAGCGCGCCGCCGGCCTGGCCCGGCACGCGCGCATCGAGCTGCTGTCCCGTCGCGTCGACGCGGCCATGGACGAGGCGGTCGAGGCCGCGAGCCTGCTGGACCCGGGCCTGGCGCCCAGCCCGCTGCTGGTGCACACGCTGGGCTCGCTGGCCGCCGTCCTGGCCGACCTGGAGCTCATGCCGCTGGCCCTGGACTACCAGCGCCGCGCCGCCGACGTCGCCGCGGGCCTGGCCGGCCGCACGATCGAGGACGACGACCCCGCCGACTCCGAGCTGCTCGCCGGGCTGGCCGGGGAGACCGCGACCCGGCTGGCCGCGCTGTGCGCCGAGGTCGGCGAGGCGCTGCTGGAGGACGGCAGCCCCGACGCCGCCGCCCCGCACTTCGCCGAGGCCCGCGACCTCGCCGTCCGGGCGCTGGCCCAGCTGCCGCCCACCGACGCCGGCGTGCTCGACGCCCGGGTCGTGCACGGCTGGGCACTGGTCGGGCTGGGCGAGCACGCCACCGCCGTGTCCGTGCTGCGCCCCGTGGTCGGGCGGACCGGCGAGGACCGTGCGCTGCTGGCCTCGGCGGAGCTGGGGCTGGGCCGGGCGCTGCGCCGGTCCGGCGACCCGCGGGCCGCCGACGACCACCTGGCCACCGCCCTCGCCCTGGCCACCGAGCACGGCCTGCCGCGGCTGCGCCGGGCCGCGCTGCGCGAGCTGTGCACCCTGCACGCCGAGCTCGACGACGCCGCCCGGGCGCTGCCCTACCTGCAGGCCTACCTCGCCGACGAGCTGGACCGGGTCGACGAGCGGCGCACCCGCTGGGTCGAGCTGTTCGGCCGGCGCAAGAGCCTGCTGGAGACCGAGCGGGCCGCCGGGCAGCTGCGCCGGCAGGCCTACGAGGACCCGCTGACCCACCTGCCCAACCGCCGCTACGCCGAGGCCCGCCTGGACGGGCTGCTGTCGGCCGGCTCCTCCCCTGCGCTCGCGGTCGTGGACATCGACCGGTTCAAGGCGATCAACGACGCCGCCGGCCACCCGGGCGGGGACGCCGTGCTGCGCGCGGTCGGCCAGCTGCTGGTCGAGGGCTGCCGCGGCAACGACGAGGTGTGCCGCTGGGCCGGCGACGAGTTCGTCATCCTGCTGCCCGACACCACCGCCGAGCAGGCCGAGCGGGCGATGGAGCGCATCCGCCGCTCGATCGCCGGGCACGACTGGTCGGCGCTAGGGGTGAGCGTGCCGGTGCGGATCAGCGTCGGCATCGCCCAGGCCGCTCGCGGCGACGACCGGCGCACCCTGTTCGCCGCCGCCGACGGCGTGCTCTACGACGCCAAGCGGGGCGGCCGCGACCGCGTCGTCCGGCTGTCCGGGGTCACCCAGACCCGGGCCGCCGAGGACGCCGCGGAGACGATCGAGGGCACCGCGGGCACCGCCGTCGACACGCCGCTCACGACGGCGGTCGAGGTGGCCGGGACGCCTATCGTCGGCGACGTGACGGCCTCCCCGCGGTTCGACGGTCCGGACGAGCACGACGGCGACCGGGCCGACGCCGCCGGCGGCTTCGCCGCGCTGCTGGTCGAGCCCGACGACCAGCCCGACGCGGCGTCCGCGCCGGTGCCGGCCGCCCCGGTGGACGCCGTCCCCGTGGAGTCCGCCGCCGACGACCGGGCCCCCGCGCGCAACCCCCTCGACGAGCTCTTCGGCGGCCCGGTGCGCCGTCCGGCCGGCCGCCGGATCGGCCCGGCCGAGCCGGCACCCGCGGCCCCGGCGGCGGAGCCCGTGGCCTCCGCACCGACGGCCAGCGCGCCGGTCCCCCCGTCCGCGCCGCCGGCCCCCGTGACCCGCGAGCTCGGCCTGCCCGCCGGGCCCGACGTCATCTGGGGCACCGGCCGCAGCACCGAGCAGGTCCTGGCGCTGGTGCGCGAGGCCCGCCGCGACCACCCCGACCACCCCGCGGTCGTCGTCCGGGCCAGTGCCGACACCCTCGTCGCGCTGGCCAGCGAGCACGATGCGTACACGACCATGGACGCCGGTGCGATGTCTGCCGCGGTCGGTCCGGTGCCCGAGCCGCGTGGCCGGGTCGGCGTGCTGTGCGCCAGCAGCGGCGACACCCCGATCGCCGCCGAGGCCGCCTTCGTCGCCCGGGTCAGCGGCACCGAGGTCGTCCGCGTCGACGACGTCGGCGGGAGCCGCATCCACCCGCTGCTGGCCGACCGCTCGCTGCTCACCGACGTCGACTGCCTCGTCGTCGTCGCCGGCCTGGACGCCGCGCTGGCCAGCGTGGTGAGCGGGCTGACCGAGGTGCCGGTGGTCGCGGTCCCGACCTCGGCCGGCGCCGGGGCCTCCTTCGGCGGCTTCGGCGCGCTGCTCACCATGCTCAACTCCGCCGCCCCCGGCGTGGTGGTCAGCAACATCGACAACGGCTGGTCGGCCGGTGTGTTCGCCGCCCGCATCGCCCGCCGCACCGCCCGCTGAGTCCACGGTCACGCCCGAGCGGCACCCTGCGTCGGCTACGCTCCTGACCTGAGAAGGGGAGTAGCCCCCCGACCGCTGGTCGACATGCTGGCGCGCTCGCGCGCCCGGTCAGCGGGCCCGCACCCCGGTGCGGGTGGGCGAGACCTTCGACCCTGCAGTCACCCCCGTCGGTGCTGCCGGTCGGAGGCGCCTGCGCACTCGACCGGGAGTGCGCGCACAGAGAAGAGCTCCCGTGGTCCTGTCGGTCGTGCTGGCCGCCTTCGTGTTGATCCTGCCCGTCGAGCTGCCGGACAAGACGCTCTTCGCCACCCTGGTGCTGGCCACCCGGTTCCCGCCGCTGCCGGTGTTCGTCGGCGTGGGCGCGGCCTTCGGTCTGCAGACCGCGATCGCGGTCACGGCCGGCAGCCTGCTGTCACTGCTGCCGGAGGCCCTGGTCAGCGGGGTGGTCGCGGTGCTGTTCCTCATCGGCGCGGTGCTGCTGTGGCGCGAGTCGAGGTCCGGTGAGGAGAAGGAGGCCGAGGCCGACCAGGCGCGGGAGCGCACCTCGTTCGTCCGCGCGGCCGCCATCTCCTTCGGCGTCCTGTTCGCCGCCGAGTGGGGCGACCTGTCCCAGCTGGCCACCGCCGGGCTGGCGGCCCGTTACGCCGAGCCGGTGTCGGTCTTCGTCGGGGCGTGGGCGGCGCTGCTGGTCATCTCGGGGCTGGCCGCCTTCCTGGGCCGCAAGCTGGCCGACCGGCTGCCCCTGGCGCTGCTGCACCGGGTCGCCGCGGGACTGTTCGTGGTGTTCGCTGCGATCGCAGTGGTGGAGACCGTGCGCGCACTGGTGGGCTGACCACCGCCCCCCCGAGAGGAGCCCCATGGACAGCGAGGACGCCCTGCGGATGCTGTCCGCCGCCCACGCCCGGCAGGACCGGCGGCGCTACGCGAACGTGCACGCCCGGCTGCACCCCGGCGAGCCGCTGCCGACCGAGCCGCGGCGCAGCCAGGAGATCGAGGTCTTCGGCCGGGTCTTCCGCCAGTGGATGCGGCTGCGCACCTCCGCCGAGCGGGCGGTCACCGCGGCGACCGTGGTGGCGGCGGAGGACGCCGCGTTCGCCCAGGCCCGGGCCCTGCCCGACTGAGCCCTCCTTTCGGGTCACCGGCGGCCCCGGGCCTCAAGCCCGGACGTCGCGGTGCCGACCTGGGAGAGACGGCCGGGACTCGGCCGGACGGGACAGGAGGGGCCATGGACACCATCAGGCTCGAGGAGCAGCAGGACGTGCTGGTGCAGACGGCGGCCGTGATCGCCGCCCAGCGCCAGTTCGCGCAGCGGCTGCGGCAGCGGACGGTGCCCGACCCGCTCACCGGCCTGCCGGTGCGCAGCCTGCTGATCGACCGGCTCGAGCTCGCGCTCGCCGCCTCCGACACCGGCCTGCTGGGCGTGCTGTCCTGCAACCTCGACGGCATCACCGCCCTGGAGGACCTCCGCGGCCGCGCCGTCGCCGACGCCGCACGCGCCGAGGCCGCCGGCCGGCTGGTCACCGCCGTGCGCCAGGGCGACGTCGTCGCCCGGATCAGCGCCCAGACCTTCGTCCTGATCTGCCCGGGCATCACCGACGCCGACGACGCGCACGGCATCGCCCGCCGGATCGCCACCGCCTTCGACGAGCCGCTGCACCCGCTGCCCGGCGTCAGCCACAAGGTCCGGCTCAGCGTCGGGGTCGCCCTGTCCGGGCGCGCGTCGACCGCCGAGTCGCTCATCGCCTCGGCGAACGAGGCGATGACCCAGATCCGCCACGAGCGCCAGGGCAGCGGCCGCCACGGCTGATGCGGAGTGGACCCGTCGGCGTGATGCCGGCGGACCCACTCCGCTCATGCCAGGGTCGGGATCCAGTCGGCCAGGGCCCGGCCCAGCTCGTCGGGGGCGTCCTCGGCGACCAGCCGGCCGGCCGGCAGCGTGACCTCGGTCAGCGCCGGCCAGCGGCGCACCACCCGGCGCATCCGGTAGCTGCGTGGGACGGCGGGTGAGGTGTCGACGAACAGCTTGGGCACCTCGCTGTGCGCCATCCACTGGCCGGCCGCGTCGAGGACGTCGTGCACCGCCGGCGGCGCGTGGTCGATCGGCAGCTGCCGCGTCCACTCCAGCGTCGGCCAGCGGTCGGCCGGGTCGCGGTAGGGCTGCCGGTACCGGTCGAGGGTCTCGGCCGCCAGGCCGCGCAGCACCGACGCCGGCAGCAGCTCCTCCACCACCGGGTCCTCCTGCTGGCTGAGCTGCTCGCCGCCCGGGCCGCGCAGCTGCTGGTAGAGCCGCTTGGTGTCCTCGGGCACGTCGGCCCAGATCACCGGCTGGACGACGGGCTCCATGAACGCGATCCCCCGGACGGCGCCGGGGTTCCTGCGCGCCCAGTCGAAGGCCAGCGCGGACCCCCACTCGGAGCCGACGAGGACCACCCGCTCGGTGACCTCCAGCTGCTCCAGGAAGTGCGACAGCAGCTGCGCGTGCCGGCCGAAGGAGTAGCTGCCCGGCCCGGGGTGCGGCAGCCTGCTCGACTCGCCCATGCCGATCAGGTCGACCGCGATGCACCGGCCCAGCTGCTGGACGTGCGGGACGACGTTGCGCCACAGGTGGGACGACGTCGGGTTGCCGTGCAGGAAGACGATCGGGTGGCCGAACCCGACCTCGTAGTAGGCGAGCTCCAGCTCGTGGTCGTCCTCACGGCCCAGGCGCACCCGCTGCCGGGGGAACGGGTCGGCGGCGGGGACGGGAGCGAGGTCTGCCATGACCTGGAGGTGCCCCGTCGTCACGCCGTCCGAAACCGCACTTGACCCTGACGCGGCGTCAGGCTGTTGCCTGGTCGGTGTCGGATGAGGAGGGGCGATGAGCTGGACGGTGGGCGAGCTGGCCCGGCTGACCGGGGTGACGGTGCGCACGCTGCACCACTACCGGAAGGACCCCGCTGCCCCCCACCACTCGCAGGCTCGCGGCGGGCCCCTGCAGTGGGGCCGACCCGCGGCGAGTGACAGTGGGTGTGGTTCGTCGGCCCGCCTGCAGGGGCCCGCGCCGAGCTCGCGAGGCATGGGGGGCAGGCGGGTCCTTCGACTGCGCCGGCAGCACCGGCTGCTGCGGGACCGGCTGGAGGCCACCTCGGCGATGGTCGCGGCCGTCGAGAAGGAGATGGAGGCACGGCAGATGGGGATCTCCCTGACCCCGGAGGAGCGGTTCGAGGTGTTCGGCGACTGGCTGCCCGAGGAGTACGCGGCCGAGGCCGAGGAGAGGTGGGGCGACACCGAGGTGTGGGCCCAGTCGCAGCGGCGGACGGCGGCGATGACGAAGGAGGACTGGCTGCGGGTCAAGGCCGAGACCGACGACCTCGAGGGCCGGTTCGCCGCGGCCCTGGCCGCCGGCACACCCGCGGACGACCCCGGCCCGATGGACGTCGCCGAGGAGCACCGCCAGCACATCACCCGCTGGTTCTACGACTGCCCGCCCGGGATGCACGCCGGCCTCGGCGAGATGTACGTCGCGGACGAGCGGTTCACCGCGTACTACGAGCGGATCGCCCCCGGCCTGGCGCAGTACGTGAGCACTGCCGTCCGGGCCAACGCCGCCCGCCAGGGCGGCTGACCGCCGGACCCACCCGGGGCCTCCGACCGCTCGGGGCCCCGGGTGGGCGCCGTCCCGCTCGCTCGAGCCGACACCCCACCCGCGACCGACGTCACGACCACCCCGGCGGCGGACGAGCCGGACCGGGTCGCATGCTGGCCGGGTGGGCCGGGTCATCGCAGTGCTGCAACAGCCGTGGGTGCAGCGCGGGATCCGGGCGGCGCTGGCCGCGGCGCTGGCCTGGCAGGCCGCGCTGCTGCTGCCCCCGGCCCTGTCGGCCTACGCCTACTACGCCCCGCTGGGCGCGATCATCGCCGTCTCCCCCACCGTCGCGGACTCCGCGTCGGCGGCCTGGCGCAGCGTGCTGGCCATCCTGGTCGGCTTCGCCCTGGCCGTGGCGGTGTACGAGGTGACCCGCGGCATCCCCGACGCGCTGACCATCGCCCTCATCGTGGCGCTGGCGATCGGGGTCGAGCAGTGGCGGCTGTTCCGGGAGCAGGCCAGCTGGGTCAGCTTCGCCGCGGTGCTGATGATCACCGTGGGCACCTCCGACCCGGCCGAGTACGCCGTCCGGTACGCCGGGCTGACCCTGCTGGGCGCCGCGGTGGGCGTGCTGGTGACGACCCTGCTGTTCCCGCCGCTGCAGCTGACCACCGCCGTCCAGCGGATCGCCGCGGCCCGGGAACTGCTCGCCGGGCACCTGGACGAGATGGCCGCGGGGCTGCGCACCGGCGAGATCCCCGAGCCGGGCGAGTGGGCCGCGCGCACCCAGGCCCTCGGCGCGGTGCTGGACCTCATGCGCGGTGCGGAGGCCCAGGTCGAGCGGGCCCGGCGGGCGAACCCGCGGGCCCGGAACTGGCGGGGCACGGCGGGCAGCATCCGGGAGCAGTCCCGCGCCCTGGACCGGGTCGCGGTGCTGGTGGACGACCTCACGACGCTGGTGGTGGAGTTCCAGCCGCACCGGCGGGGCCTGGACCGGGTGGACGGCGCGACCGGCTGGGTGCTCGCCGACGCCCTCACCGGCCTGGCCCGCGTCGTGCGCATCCCGTACCACGCCACCGACGCCGAGCCCGACGAGCGGGACGCCGCGATCGTCGCCGCGGTCTCCGCGCTGGACCGGCTCACCGGCCTGCTGCGCACCTCGCAGATCGCCGACGACGCGGGCTTCTTCGCCCTCGGGGCGGTCACCGTCGGGATGCACCGCTCACTGCAGACCCTCGAGGCGCACGTCCGCTTCCCCGCCTGACCCGGCCCGCGTCCGCCCTCAGGGGAAACGGACGACCCGGTGCCTGATCGCGACTAGGGTCTCCTCCTCGTGAGCCGCATCGCTGAGGTCGTCGTCCCGGCTCGGCTGGGCAGGAGCTTCCGCTGGCTGCTCGCCTCGTCCTGGACGTCGAACCTCGGCGACGGGATCGCCCTGGCCGCGGGCCCCCTGCTGGTCGCCTCGCTGACCCGGGACGCGTTCCTGGTCGCCCTCGCCGCGACCGTGCAGTGGCTGCCGCCCCTTCTGTTCGGCCTGGTCGCCGGCGCGCTCACCGACCGGCTGGACCGCAAGCTGATCGTGGTCACCGTCGACGCCGCACGGGCCGTCGTCCTGGCCGTGCTCACCCTGGCCGTGGCCACCGACCGGGTGTCGATCGTGGCGGTGCTGGCCGCGCTGTTCGTGCTCGCCACCGCCGAGGTGTTCGCCGACAACAGCTCGCAGACCATGGTCCCGGCGCTGGTGGCCCGCGAGGACCTCGCCGTCGCCAACTCCCGGCTGCAGACCGGGTTCATCACCGTCAACCAGCTCGCCGGGCCACCGCTGGGCGCCGCGCTGTTCACCGTCGCGGCCGGCTGGGCGCTGGGCGTGCAGGCGGTGGTCGTCGCGCTGGGGGCGGTGCTGGTCACCCGCGTCGTCCTGCCCGCCCGGGAGCCCGGCACCGGCCCGCGGCCCGCCCTGCGGCACGACATCGTCGAGGGGCTCCGCTGGGCGGTGGCGCACCCCGCCGTCCGGACCCTGGTGCTGACCATCACCATCTTCAACGTCACCTTCGGGGCGGCCTGGTCGGTGCTGGTCCTCTACGCCACCCAGCGGCTCGGCCTGGGCGAGATCGGGTTCGGGCTGGTCACCACCGTCGGCGCGGTCGGCGGCCTGGCCGGCGTGCTGGTCTACGGCTGGATCACCCAGCGGGTCAGCCTCGGCAGCATCATGCGGATCGGCCTGGTCATCGAGACGCTCACCCACCTGGTGCTGGCGCTGACCACCAGCCCGTGGATCGCGCTGCCGGTGTTCTTCGTGTTCGGCGCGCACGCCTTCGTCTGGGGGACGACGTCGATCGCCGTCCGCCAGCGCGCCGTCCCGCTGGCGCTGCAGGGGCGGGTGGGCAGCGTCAACCAGGTCGGCGTCTTCGGGGGGCTCGTGGTCGGCTCGGCGATCGGCGGCGTGCTCGCCCAGCACGCCGGGGTCACCGCCCCCTTCTGGTTCGCCTTCGCCGGGTCGGCGGTGTTCGTGGCGCTCATCTGGCGCTCGCTGCGGCACGTCGCGCACGCCGACGAGGAGCAGGTGCCCGCCACCGCCTGACGCGCCCGGACACCTTGCCCGGGACGGCGGCAGGGCGGGAGGCTGGGGCATGACGTACGACCGGGAGCTCGCCGACCGGCTGCGGGCCGAGCTGTCGGCCGACCCGCGGGTCACCGAGCAGGCGATGTTCGGCGGCCTGGCGTTCCTCGTCGAGGGCGCGATGGTGGTCGCCGTCAGCGGGCGGGGCGGGCTGATGGTGCGCTGCGACCCCGCCCGGGCCGAGGAGCTGCTGGCGGCCGAGGGCGTGTGCCCGATGGTCATGCGCGGCCGCGAGCTCGACGGCTGGCTGCGGGTCTCCCCCGCCGCGGTCGACGACGACGCGGCGCTGCGCCACTGGGTGGGCATCGGCCAGGACGCCACCCGCCGCCTCCAGGACCGCTGAGCCCCGCCGCCGACCGCGCTCTGGCCGCAGACGAGGTGCTCACCGGGCCTCCGCCCCCGACTGTGCGCTCAGCGGGCTGCCGGAGCCCCACCGACCCCGCTGAGCGCACGGTCAGTGGTCAGATGCGGACGAGCAGCTCCCCGTGCAGCATGCCGAGCCAGCCGTCGTCGGACGCCGCCCACTCCAGCCAGGCCGCGGCGATGTCGTCCAGTTCGGCGGCCGAGGACAGCCCGTACGCCACCGCCTGCTCCGCGAACGCCGAGGCGGTCGCCCGGCCGGCCCACGACCGGCCCCACCACTCGCGCTCGGCCGGGGTGGCGTAGCACCAGGCGCCGGTCGTCGCGACCACGTCCCGCAGCCCGGCGGCGTGCGCCCAGGACAGCAGCCGCCGCCCGGCGTCGGGCTCGGCGTCGTTGCGCCGGGCCACCTGCCGGTACAGCCCCAGCCAGCGGTCCAGCCCCGCGGACGCCGGGAACCAGGTGGTGGCGGCGTAGTCGACGTCCCGCACCGCCACCAGACCGCCGGGCCGGCACACCCGGGCCATCTCCCGCAGCGCCGCGACCGGGTCGGTGAGGTGCTGCAGCACCTGGTGGGCGTGCACGACGTCGAAGGAGGCGTCGGGGGCCGCGAGCCGGTAGACGTCGCCGACGGCGAACTCGACGGACACCTGCGCCCGCCCGGCCAGCGCGCGGGCCTCCTCCAGCGGCGCGGGTGAGACGTCCAGCCCGACGACCCGGCCCGGCGCGACCCGGGCGGCCAGGTCGACGGTGATCGTGCCGGGCCCGCAGCCGACGTCGAGGACGTCGAGCCCCGGCCGCAGGCGCGGCGCGAGGTACGCCGCCGAGTTCTCCACCGTGCGCCAGCGGTGCGACTGCAGCACCGCGTCGGCGTGCCCGTGCGTGTAGGTGTCCACGGCACCACCCTGCCCGACCGTCCCGCTCAGTGGTACTGCCTTCCCATCAGATGGGACGTCGACCCGTTGATGTCGTGGGCCGGCCCGGCCGCGCGGCGGGCGGGGTCCGCCTGGTCCACACCGGGGTGGCACTGCCCACGGGGCGTTTGAGCAGGACGGCAGGGGTACCGCAGCACCATGACCACCGGCGCCCACCCTGCTGACGGGGCCGCCGCCGGCGAGGTCCGCTGGACAGAGGACGCCGCCGGCCCCCTGCTCACCTTCGTCGGGCGGATCGACCGCGAGACCGTGCGCCGGTTCCGGCTGCTGGTGCCGCCGGCGTCCTGGCCGGCCCGGGCCGACCTGGCCGCGGTGACCGCCCTGGACGTCGCGGGGCTGGAGCTGCTGGTGCACCTGGCCCGCAAGCCCGCCCGCACCGGCTCCCGCCTGGTGCTGCTCGACGTGCCCGAGCGGCTGCGTCCGGCCATCGAGCGGGCCGGGCTGTCCCAGCTCCTCCCCCGGCCCGCCGGGTCCTGACCCCGGTCAGCCCCTGGGGGGTCGCCGCACGTCGGGCAGCCGGGGCGCCAGCCGGCGGGTGACCCAGCCGCCGACGAGCGCGGCGACGACGACGACGGTGACGAAGCCCAGCGAGCTGATCGCCTCGACACCCACGGCCTGCAGCACCAGCAGGAACACCACGGCCACCAGCAGGGAGAGGCCGGCGGCCAGCATGACCAGCAGCCAGCGCGGCGGGCCGGCCGGGACGTCGGGACGGCGGGGAGGCGTCGGGCTCACCGCGGTAGTGGACCACGCGTCGGCAGCACCGCCGCCGCGGAACGACCGCCGCCGTCCCGGCGGGACCGGCGTCCCACCCGACCGGGTGGACCTCCGCGCGCCTCGCGGCCGAACCCGGCCACCGGCGGGCTCCTGCGTGCTAGAACCGCGGTACCGGCATCGAGACCGCAGGTCACGGCCTCGGGTTGGACCGCCAGCTGACCGCAGCTGGGGCCGATGCCCCGACCACCTGGAGACCAGACGTGACCCAGCCGCCCGCGGCCGGCCCCACCCCTCCCCCCGGCCCCGGCTGGTCCGGCGCCGACGAGATCCACGACGGGCTCCCGCCCGCACCCGCCGAGCCCCAGGCCGGTGGGCGCCGCGTCCGCCGCGGACTCCTCGTGGCCGGTGCCACCGCGGGCGTCCTGGTGCTGGGCGGCACCGGCTACGCCGTCGCCTCCTACGTCTCCGGGGGTGGCGCCCAGCCCGAGGAGGTGCTGCCGGCCGACACCCTCGCCGTCGTGAAGCTCGACCTGGACCCGGCTGCCGGCCAGAAGATGGCGGTGTCCTCGCTGCTGGACCGGTTCCCGTCCCTGACGTCCGGCGAGGACGACGCCGACCTCCGGGAGCGGCTGGTCGCCCCGCTGCTGGCGGACAACGAGTGGGGCCTGACCTACGACCGGGACGTCGAGCCCTGGCTGGGCAACCGGATGGCCGTGGCCGCGGTGCCCGACCCCGGCTCGGAGGCCGGCGTCGCCCCCGTCGTCGTCCTGGCCGTGACCGACGAGGACGCGATGACCGAGCGCCTCGGGGCGGTGACCGACCGCGGCTTCGCCTTCGCGGTGCGCGACGACTTCGTCCTGCTCGGCCAGACCCAGGAGCTGGTCGACCGCCTGGCGGCCTCGGGCAGCACGCTGGACGAGGACGCCGACCACGCCGAGGACGTCGACGCGCTCGACGGTGACCAGGTCGCCGTCGCGTGGGCCGACCTCGCCGCCCTGCAGGACCTCCTGCCGATGGCGCAGACCGGCGTCGGCCTCGGGGACCAGCAGCTCTCCGGGCGGGTGGTGCTCGGGGTCCACGCCGAGGACGACGCGCTCGAGGTCGAGGGCCTGGCCCGCGGGACGGCGCCCGCGCCGACCACGGCCGGCAGCGAGCCCACCCAGCTGGTCGGCGACCTGCCCGCGGACACGGTGGCCGCGCTGTCGGTCAGCGGACTCGGGGAGGCCCTCACCACGTCCTGGGCCACCCTCCAGGAGGGCGGCATCCCGCCGGAGTTCCAGGAGCAGATCGACGCGCTCGGCCTGGACCTGCCCGACGACCTGGGCACCGTCCTGGGCACCGACCTGGCCGTGGCCGTCACCGGCGACCTGGCGGTGCCGTCCTTCGGCGCCCGCGTGCTCACCGACGACCCGCAGCGGGCCACCGAGGTCCTCGACGGCCTGGTCGGGGACCTCGGCCTGCCGGTCGCCGTCCTCCCCCTGGACGACGGCTACGTCCTGGCCTCCGACCAGCCGCTCGCCGACGCGCTCACCGCGGACGGCGGCCTCGGGGACACCGAGGCGTTCCGCGCCGCGGTGGTCGACGCCGACGACGCCGGGGCCGTCGGCTTCGTCGACCTCGGGACGCTGATCGACCAGGTCGTGGCGGAGGGCGGCGACGACGCCACCCAGGCACAGGAGTTCAGCGCCCTGCGCGCCCTGGGCTTCAGCGCCTCGACCACCGACGACGGCGGCCGGTTCGTCCTGCGGATCACCACCCGCTGACCCGTCGGCCGGGCGGGCCCTCGCAGGCTCGCCCGGCCCGCGCGGGTGACCCGGGCTGGCCGCGGTGATCGACATCGGCGAGGCTCGACGCCATGACCGCTGCGACCCCGACCCCCGCCGGCCTGGGCGTGAGCAGCGAGGTGGGCCGACTGCGCACCGTGCTGCTGCACCGCCCCGGGGACGAGCTGCGCCGGTTGACCCCGCGCAACAACGACCAGCTGCTCTTCGACGGCGTGCCGTGGGTCGACCGGGCGCAGGAGGAGCACGACGCGTTCGCCGCGGCGCTGACCGCCCGGGGCGTCGAGGTGCTGCACCTGGACCGGCTGCTCGCCGAGGTGATGGACTCCCCGGCCGCCCGCGCCGAGGTGATCGCCGCCGCCGTCGACGACCCGCGCCTGGGCGCGACGCTGCAGCACGCCACGACCGCCCATCTCGACGGCCTGGCCGCCGAGGACCTCGCCCGGGCCCTGGTCGTCGGGGTCGCCCACGACGAGCTGCGCGGGGGCCGCGGGCTGGCCTACGAGCTGATGACCCGGGGGGAGTTCGTCGTCCCGCCGCTGCCCAACCTGATGTTCACCCGCGACTCCTCCGTCTGGGTGGGCGGGCAGGTCGCCGTCACCTCGCTGGCGATGCCGGCGCGG
>NZ_JAAGWH010000060.1 GCF_010682105.1 Modestobacter muralis
CTGGTTGCCACCGGAGAGCTTGCCGACGATCGAGGACACGCTGGGTGCCTTGATGTTCATGTCGCGGCGGCTGTCCTCGGCGACCTTGGTCTCCTCGTTGCCGTTGACCCAGCCGCCTCGGGCGAGCTTGGCCAGCGCGGCGGCCGAGACGTTGCGCCGGATGTCCTCGATGAGGTTGAGGCCGTACTTCTTGCGGTCCTCGGTGGCGTAGGCGATGCCGGCGTCGATGGCCTCGGAGACGTTGCGCGCCTTGACCTCGCGGCCGTGCACGAAGATCTTCCCGGACTCGTACCGGCCGTAGGAGCGGCCGAAGACGCTCATCGCCAGTTCGGTGCGGCCGGCGCCCATGAGGCCGGCGATGCCGATGACCTCACCGGCGCGGACGGCGAGGTCCGCGTGGTCGACGACGAGGCGGTCCTGGCTGGGGTGCCGGACCGTCCAGCCCTCCAGGCGGAGCACCTCCTCGCCCGGGTGCGACACGCGGTCGGGGTAGTAGGACTCCAGGTCGCGGCCGACCATGCCGCGGATGATCCGGTCGGTGTCCACGTCGGGGGCGCTCATGTCGAGCGTCTCCACCGTGCGGCCGTCCCGGATGATCGTGGTGCTCTGCGCGATCGCCACGATCTCGTTGAGCTTGTGCGAGATGATGATCGAGGTGATGCCGCGCTCGCGCAGCCGCCGGAGCAGGTCCAGCAGGTGGGCGGAGTCGTCGTCGTTGAGGGCGGCGGTGGGCTCGTCGAGGATGAGCAGCTTCACGTCCTTCGACAGCGCCTTGGCGATCTCGACCAGCTGCTGCTTGCCCACGCCCAGGGAGCCGACCGGGGTCACGGCGTTCTCCGCCAGACCGACCTCCTCGAGCAGCGCGGCAGCGTCGGCGTTGGCCTTGTTCCAGTCGATCAGGCCGCCGCGGCCCTTGCGCTCGTTGCCCAGGAACATGTTCTCGGCGATGGACAGGTAGGGGACCAGCGCGAGCTCCTGGTGGATGATCACGATCCCCTTGTCCTCGCTGTCGCGGATGCCGGAGAACCGTTGCACCTCGCCGTCGAAGACGATCTCACCCTCGTAGGTACCGACGCCGTAGACGCCGGAGAGCACCTTCATCAGCGTCGACTTGCCGGCGCCGTTCTCGCCACAGATCGCGTGGACCTCACCGCGCCGCACCTGCAGCGAGACCTCGCTCAGCGCCTTGACGCCGGGGAAGGTCTTGGTGATGGAGCGCATCTCCAGGATGTTGTCGCTCATGGACTCCGTAGTCCCCAGCCTCTCCGATGGGTGGGCCGGGGGACTGTCACCCGGCCCTCGTATCACGATTGCCCGGCAGCCCGGGTCGCCCCGACCAGGAGCCGGGGGAGGTGGTGCGACCGGGCCCGGCAGACGTGCTGCCGGGCCCGGTCGAGTGGTGCGCCTACGTCAGTCCGACTGGCCCTTGGCGACCTCGTCGGCCGTCCAGTAGCCGGAGTCGATCAGCTTGGACTGGATGTCGGCCTTGTAGACCGTCTCCACCGGGAGCAGGTAGGAGGGGACGACCTTGACGCCGTTGTCGTACGTCTCGGTGTCGTTGGCCTCCGGCTCCGTGCCCTCGAGGAAGGCCTCGGCGGCCGTGACGGCCTGCGCGGCGAGCTCGCGGGTGTCCTTGAAGATCGTCGAGCTCTGCACGCCGTCGTTGATCAGCTTGACCGAGGCGATCTCGGCGTCCTGACCGGTGACGACCGGCAGGGGCGTGGTGTAGCCGTTGCCCTGCAGGGCGGTGATGATGCCGCGCGAGATGCCGTCGTAGGGCGACAGGACGCCCTGGACCTTCGAGCCGTCGGCGTAGCTGCCGGTGAGGAGGTCCTCCATGCGCTTCTGGGCGGTCTCCTGGGCCCAGCGCAGGGTGGCGGCCTGCTCGATGCTCGTCTGGCCCGACTTCACCACGAGGGTGCCGTCGTCGATCTTGGGCTGCAGGACCGACATCGCGCCGTCGAAGAAGAACCCGGCGTTGTTGTCGTCCAGCGAGCCGGCGAACAGCTCGACGTTGAACGGCCCGGTCGCAGTGCCGGCGGAGCCGTCGGCGTTCAGGACGCCGAGGCCGGTGAGGAGCGCGGTGCCCTGCGCGACGCCGACCTTGAAGTTGTCGAAGCTCACGTAGAAGTCGACGTTCTCGGTCTCGCGGATCAGCCGGTCGTAGCTGATGACCTTGACGTTGGCGTCCGCAGCGGCCTGCAGCTGGCTGCTCAGCGCGGTGCCGTCGATCGCGGCCACGATGAGCAGGTCGGCGCCCTGGGTCAGCATCTGGTCGATCTGCTGGCCCTGGGTGGGGATGTCGTCGTTGGCGTACTGGAGCTCGACCTTGTAGCCGGCCTCCTCGAGCTGGGACTTGACGGCGTTGCCGTCGGCGATCCAGCGCTCGGAGGTCTGCGTCGGCATCGAGACGCCGATGGTGAGCTCCTCGGGGGCCGCAGTCGCCGCGGGCGCCTCGCCGCTGGCAGCGCCGGCACCCTCGCCGCCGCAAGCCGTGAGGCCGATCGCCATCGCTGCGCCCAGGGCGGTCAGCCCGAGCTTCTTGTTCACTGCCACATCTCTCCTTCGAGACATCTGCGACCCGAAGGCGCGCAGGCCCGCCGCTGTGCGAGCCGACACAGTGTGAGCGCTAACAACCCCCGTCCGTCAAGTCATCGGAGACAAGTCCACCGTCACGTTCGCGTAACGACCTGTTCATCCGGCGTCCGGCCTGGCCCGACGCCCGGCGGCCGTCCTCCGGACGGGTGACGACTGCTGGAGCTGCCTGGTCACTGACGAGTACGAGACGGTCACTCTCACGTTCCGACCACCTCTTCTCACAGACGGCGGGGACCAGCGGTCGGAGCTCAGGAGGGCGAGGACGCGCGCAGCAGCCGGGCCAGCGGCTGGCGCTCGACGCAGCGGTCGAACGCGAAGGACCCGGCGAGCTCGGCGGCCTCGTCGGGGGTGACGCCCTCGAAGGCGGCCCCGAAGTCACCGACCATCGCCTCGGCCAGCAGCACGTGCCGCACGATGCCGTGCAGCCAGCGGTGCTGGCCCCACGGGTAGGGCTGGAAGTCGGGGAACTCGCGGGCGACCAGCTCCTCGATCGGGCCGAGCACGTCGCGGACGCCGGCGTCCGTCGAGCCCCACGAGTCGACGCCGAGACGGGCCTTCTTCTCCAGCACCGGGGCGATCCGCTGCAGGTACGGCGAGGACGGCGGGACCGTGACCAGCCCCTGGAGGCCGATGTCCTTGTAGGTCCACAGCGCCCAGCTGGCCCCGTGCTCGGCGTAGACCTCCAGCTGGTCGGTGAGCAGCTGGTACCGCATCGCGTCGCGCTCGGGGTCGCCGGTGTAGACCGGGCCGAACTCCCCCACCCAGATCGGCGTCCCGGTCTCGCGCATGTACGCCGTCCGCGCCAGGAAGGTCGCTTCGACGACGTCCCGGTCGACGAACTCCCCGCGGCTCACCCCCGGGTAGGGGCCGCCGTCGACGAAGCCGGGCAGCGCGTAGTCGTGTGCGGTGTAGACCGTGTTGGGCAGCGGGTCGCCGAGCTGGTCGAACTGGGTGGAGTACCGGTTGCCGTCCAGGAACAGCACGTGCCGGGGGTCCACTGCCCGGATCGCCTTCTCGAGCCGCCGGTAGAACGGGCCGATCGCCTCGCCGACGGCGTCCCCGGGCTCGTTGACCGGGTTGTAGCCGGCCACCCACGGGTTGTCCTGGTAGTGGTCGGCGAGGGCCTCCCACAGCTCGACGACCCGGTCCTGGAAGTGCCGGTGGGTCCAGAAGTGCGCCCAGTGGGTGGGGTTGTCGCTGTGCCAGTGCTGGTTCTGGGCCCCGGGGACGGCGTGCAGGTCGAGAATGCTGTAGATCCCGGCGCGGGCGCAGGCCTCGACCGCCTGGTCCAGCCGGCGGAAGCCCTCCTCCTTCAGCTCCCCGGGCCGGTCGTCGTCCTCAAAGTGCCGGTAGTTGAAGGGGATGCGCACGCAGTTGAGACCGAGCGAGGCCAGGTGCTCGGCGTCGGCGTCGGTGAAGAAGTCGGTGAGGAAGCGGTCGAAGAACCGCCGGTACCCCTCCTCCCCCAGCGCGGCGCGCAGTGCCGTGCGCTGCTGGGCCTCCGTCCCCGGGTAGCCGGTGATGAAGTTCTCCATGTTCATCCAGCCGCCCAGCCCGACGCCGCGCAGCACGACGGGGCTGCCGTCGGGCAGCACCAGCCGGTCGCCGTCGACCTGGATGATCCCGTCGTCCACTCTGGGTGCGTTGCTCACGGCTCCAGTAGATCGTGAGCCGCGTCACTGGCAGCATGCGGCTCATGCTCGGGCTGATGCAGGACGTCCCCCTGACCCTCGACACGATCTTCCGGCACGTGGAGCAGCACCACGGCGACGTGCCGATCGTGACCAACGGCCCCGGCGGCCCGGTGCGCAGCACCTATGCCGAGTGGGCCGACCGCACCCGGCGGCTGGGCGGCGTGCTGGACACCCTGGGCGTCAGCGCCGACGGCCGGGTCGGCACGTTCGCCTGGAACAGCCAGCGGCACCTGGAGCTGTACTTCGCCGTCCCGTGCACCGGCCGGGTGCTGCACACGCTGAACATCCGGCTGTTCCCCGAGCAGCTGACCTACATCGTCAACCACGGCGAGGACGAGGTCGTCTTCGTCGACCGCACCGTGCTGCCGCTGCTGTGGCCGCTCATCGACACGATGCCGACGGTCCACACCGTGGTCGTGATGGACGACGGTGGCACCAACGAGGTGCCCGACGACCCGCGGGTGCGCGACTACGAGACGCTGCTGGCCGCCGCCGTGCCGGTGCCGTTCGGCGTCGTCCGGGACGAGAACACGGCCGCCTCGATGTGCTACACGTCCGGCACCACGGGCAACCCGAAGGGCGTCCTGTACTCCCACCGGTCGACGGTGCTGCACGCCATGGCGGTGGTGGCCCCCAACGGCTTCGGCATCGGGGTGGACGACGTCGCGATGCCGGTCGTGCCGATGTTCCACGCCAACGCCTGGGGCCTGGCCCAGGCCGCCCCGATGGCCGGCGCGGCGATGGTGTTCCCCGGGGCGATGATGCAGCCGCAGGCGCTGGCCGACCTGATCGTCGCCGAGGGCGTCACCTTCACCGCCGGCGTGCCGACGATCTGGCAGGGCATGCTGCCGCACCTGGCCGGGCGCGAGCACCGGCTGCGCAAGATCGGCTGCGGCGGCTCGGCGGTGCCCGCGGCCCTGTCTGAGGCCTACCGCGAGCAGGTCGGGCTGCCGATCTACCAGGCCTGGGGCATGACCGAGACCCACCCGGTCGCCTCCGGCGGCACGCTGGCCCGCCGCTTCGACGACGCCGACGAGGCGACCAAGGCCGCCCGCCGGGCCCGGCAGGGCGTGCCGCTGTTCGGCGTCCAGGCGCGGATCGTCACCGCCGGCACCACCGAGGAGCTCCCCTGGGACGACGTCGCGACCGGCGAGCTGCAGGTGCGCGGGCCGTGGTGCGCCGCCGAGTACCACCGGCCGGACTCCCCCGGGGAGCTGACCACCGAGGACGGGTGGATGAAGACCGGTGACATCGCCGCGCTCGACGCGTTCGGCACCATCCGGATCGCCGACCGCACCAAGGACCTGATCAAGTCCGGCGGCGAGTGGATCTCCTCGGTGGACCTGGAGAACGCGATCATGAGCCACCCGGCGGTGGCCGAGGCCGCGGTCGTGGCGGTCCCGCACCCGACGTGGGGCGAGCGGCCGCTGGCCTGCGTCGTCGTCAAGCCCGGCGAGACGCTCACCGAGGCCCAGGTGCTGGACCACCTGCGGCCGCTGGTCGCGTCCTGGTGGCTGCCCGACGCCGTCGAGTTCATCGACGAGGTGCCCAAGACCAGCGTCGGCAAGTTCTCCAAGAAGGACCTGCGCTCCCGCTTCGCCGAGTACCCGGCCAAGGAGTGAGCGGAGTCGATCCGTCGGCGTGACGCCGACGGATCGACTCCACTAGACGACGTAGGGCGGGCGGCCGGTCTCGCTGACCATGGGGCGGCCGGCAGCGTCCCACTCGCCCATGCCGCCGCCGACGTTCACCGCGTCGTAGCCGTTCTGGTTGAGCCAGGCAGCGACCCGGGCCGACCGGCCGCCGCCGCGGCAGGTGACGTAGAGCGGGTCGCCCTCGGGCAGCTCGTCGAGCCGGGCCGGGACCTGGCCCATCGGGATGTGCGTGGCGCCCTCGACGTGCCCGGCGACCCACTCGTCGTCCTCGCGCACGTCGAGGACGACGGCGTCGGCGGGGACCTCGGCGGCGGGGACGGTCGGCACCTGCTGGGGCATCATCACGCGATCCATCGTGGCACGCAGCCGCCGGGGACCGCCGCGTTGCGGCCGGGCTCACACCCGGTCCTGCCAGGATGGCGGTGATGTCCACTGCCCAGCCGGCCCCCGCCCGGGAACCTGCCTGGTCGCTGTCCCGCTCGGCGATCAGCCTGTGGGTCGCCCAAGGGGTGGTCGCCACGGTCGTCGAGGCGCTGGTGGTCGCCGCGCTCATCGTGTTCGTCCCGTCCGACGCCGGCGTGTGGACGGTGCTGGTGCGCTGGGTCGCCCCGGTGGTCGTGCTGGTCACCGCCGTGGTCGACATCGGGGTCCAGCCGCGGCTGCGCTACCGGGTGCACCGCTGGGAGGTCACCGCCGACGCGGTCTACACGCTCACCGGCTGGCTGAACCGGACCTGGACGCTGGTGCCGATCAGCCGGATCCAGACCGTCGACGTCAACCGGGGCCTGGTCCAGCAGCTGTTCGGCCTGGCCACCGTCGCGGTGCTGACCGCCTCGTCCCAGGGCACCGTGCGGATCCCGCACCTGGAGGTGGAGGTGGCCCGCCGGGTCGCGGAGGACCTCGCCCGGCGGGCGGAGCAGGTGCGGGACGAGGCCACGTGAGCGACCCGGCCGCCCCTCCCGTCCAGCGCACCTCCCGCTGGGTCCTGCTGCTGCACACGATCACGTTCCGGCAGGCCCGGGCACTGGTGCCGGCGGTCCTCGGGCTGGGTGCCGCCCGCGGCTTCGACGGCGGCACGGTCACCGTCGTCGTCCTGGTCGTCGGGGTGACCCTGCTGTCGCTGCTGTGGGCGACGCTGTCGTGGTGGCGGTTCAGCTACGCCGTCGGGGAGTCCTCGGTGGTGGTGACCCGCGGGCTGCTGTCCCGGTCGGTGCGCACCGTGCCGCTGGACCGGGTCCGCGGCGTGGAGGTGGAGGCACCGGCGCTGCACCGGCTGTTCGGGCTGGTGCGGCTGAAGGTGGACGCCGCGGCGGGGTCGGTGGGCGCCACCGGTGAGGAGCTCGTGGTCGACGGGGTGACCCGCGCCGAGGGCGACCGGCTGCGCGCCCTGCTGCTGGTCGCCCGGCTCCCCCCGGCCCGGGGCCGGCACGCAGCCAGTGCCGAACTGGACCCGGACGTGCCCCAGGACCACGACGAGGTCGTCACCCGGTTCGACCCGCGCTGGCTGCTGTACTCGCCGCTGGTCGGCGGCTACCTCGCCGTGCCGCTGGCCGCGTTCGGCGCACTGTTCCGACTGCTCGAGGAGGTGCCCGACCGGTTCGTGCCCGACCTCGACCGGCCGGGGCTCCCCGACGGGACGCTGGCAGCGCTGGTGCTGGCCGGCGGGCTGGTGCTGCTGGTCGGTGGCTCGGTCGCCGGCAGCGCGGTCGTCAACTGGCGCTTCCGGCTGGTGCGCCGGGGCGGGTCGCTGATCGCCACCCGTGGGCTGGTCACCCGGCGGCACACCGAGCTGGAGATCGACCGGATCCGCGGCTGCACGGTCAGCCAGGGCGTGGGCATGCGCCTGGTGGGCGCCGCCCGCGCCAGTGCGCTGGTCACCGGCCTCGGTGACGCCGCCCGCCGGGGCCAGCTGCTGCCGCTGGGGCCGCAGGACCAGGCCTGGGCGCTGGCCGACCGGCTGGTCGAGCCCACCGGGCCCCTGCGGCGTCACCCGGCCGCGGCGCGACGGCGGTCGGTCGTGCGCGGCGTCGTCCCCGGTGTCCTGGTGCTCGTCGCGGGCGTCGCGCTGACCGCCCTCGCCGGCTGGTGGCCGCTGCTGGTGACCGGCGCGGTGCTCACCGCTCTCGGCGTCCCGCTGGGGCTGGCCCGCCACGCCGCCACCGGGCACGCGACCGGGCCGCGGTCGTTCGCGGTGCGCTCGGGCTGGCTGGTGCGCGAGCACGTGGTCCTGCAGCGCCGGGCCGTGGTGGGCTGGCAGGTCAGCCAGTCGTTCTTCCAGCGCCGGGGCGGCCTGGCCACCGTGCTGGCCTGTGTGGGGGCCGGCAGCGGCGGCTACGCCGCCCGGGACATGGCCGCCGACGAGGCCGCGGACTTCGCCCGCGCGGCCTCCGGTTCCTGGGCCGACACCCTCAGCCCGGCCAGGTAGCGCGACCGGCAGACGGCTGCGCACAACGGAACTGCCCGGTCCGGGAGTGTGCGGCCTACCAGGGGGTAACCCGGCGGCGATGCCCTCCGCTCAACGCCCCGTGTCCGCGGCGTCCGCCACCAGGCCCACCCGCCCGGCCAGCGCCGCGGCCTCCACGCGCGTGGACACCCGGAGCTGGCGCAGCAGGTTGGCCACCAGCCGCTTCACCGTGCGGTCGGAGACGTGCAGCGTCGTGGCGATGTCGACGGTGCTGGTGCCGGCCGCGACCAGCTTCCACAGCCGCCGGTCGTCGGCCGACAGCGCCGCCGCCACGCCCTGGTCGTCGGTGGGGGCCGCGTCGTCGAGCAGCTGGCGCAGCAGCGACTCCGGGATCACCGACCAGCCGTCGAGCACCGCGAGCAGCGGGCGCACCAGCGCCTCGGGGCTGGTGGTCTTGGGCAGGAACGCGCTGGCCCCGGCCCGCAGCGCCTCGAGCGCCGCATCGGCCTCGGCCAGGCCGGACAGCGCGACGATCCGCACCAGCGGCTGCGTCCGGCGGATCGCCGCGATGGCCCTGGTGCCCCCGGGCGGGGGCATGTGCAGGTCGACGATCGCGACGTCGGCGTTGTGCCGGCGCACCAGCGCCGCGGCCGCCGAGGCGTCGTCCGTCGTCCCGACGACGCGCACTCGACCACCGCTCTCGGGGGGCAGGAGCAGTTCCAGCCCCCGGCTGAACAAGGGGTGGTCGTCCACGACCACCACGTCCACGGGGGGACGGTGCCCAGCCTCGGCGTCAGCGCCCTCCACGTCACTCCCCTGGATCAGTTGCGCCCGGCGTGGCTGACCGACCGCTCCACTGGAGGTGCCCGTGACCCTCGCTGCCGACACACGACCCGACACCCTGCCCGGACTGTTCACCGACCTGCTCCGCCTCGTGCGCAGCCGGCTCCCGCACGCCGCCCCGCAGGCGGTCAGCACCGGCGACGCGCTGGTGCGCGCCATGTGCCACGACATGCGCAGCCCGCTGGCCGCGCTGGAGTCGGTGCTGGACCGGCTCGACCCCGACGACCCCCGCGGCCCGGAGCTGCTGGAGCTCGCCCGCGCGCAGGCCCACCACCTCGCCTCCATGCTGCGCACCGCCGACGCCACCGGCGGAGCCGCCGAGCGCCGGGGCGTGCGCACCCTGGCCGACGTGGTGCGCGCCTCCGTGGCCGCCTCCGGCCTGCCGCCCCATCAGCTCGACCTGCGCCTGGACGACGCCGCGGCCGACGTCACGGTCGGCGACGCCCGGGTGCAACGGATCCTGACCAACCTGCTGGAGAACGCCCACCGGCACGGCCGGGGGCGGCAGGTGCGGCTGCGGGCCGACTGCCGGGGCGACTGGGTCGACCTGTCCCTCACCCAGCCCGGGGTGCCCGCCGACCGGGTGCTCGGCCACCTCAGCCGGACCACCCCACCGGTCGACCTCACCGGGCTGGGGCTGTGGTCGGTGCAGCGGCAGACCCGCGAGCTGGGCGGCCGGCTGGCCTGGAGCCAGGGCGAGGACGGCGACTTCACCCTCGTCGTCCGCCTGCCCGACCGCTGAGGAAGGACCGCTGAGCAGGTCGGCCCCTGCGGGCCACCGGACGGCACCGGGGTGACAGCGGGCGTGGGCATCTGTCCGTTGTCGACGCGAGAGCGGCGGCACCGACGACGCAGAGGGAGAACGACGTGTTCACGCACACTCACGCACTCCAGTTCGAGGCCAAGCCCGACGGCCCCGACGCCGACTTCGCCCGCAAGATGCAGGAGGTGCTGGGCGGCCAGTGGGGCGAGATGACCGTCGCCACCCAGTACCTGCTCCAGGGCTGGAACTGCCGGCTCCCCGGCAAGTACAAGGACATGCTCCTGGCCATCGGCACCGAGGAGCTGGCCCACGTCGAGATGATCGTGACGATGATCGACCGGCTGCTGGACCACATGCCGCTCAAGCCCGACGCCTCCGACCGCAGCAAGGAGGCGGCCGCGGCCTACGGCCAGCACAACCCGCAGCACCCGATCGCCAACGGTGGCGGCGCCTCCTACATGGACTCCATGGGCAACCCCTGGACCGGCGCCTACGTGACCGCCAGCGGCAACCTCTTCGCCGACTTCTCCTACAACGCCACCGCCGAGATGCAGGGCCGCCTGCAGGTCGCCCGCCTGTGGAACATGACCGACGACCCGGGCGTCAAGGACCTGCTGCGCTTCCTGCTCACCCGCGACCACATGCACCAGCAGCAGTGGCTCGCCGCGATGGAGGAGCTCAAGGCCGACGGTCTCGACGGCATCCCGGTGCCCGAGGCCTTCCCGCTGAGCGAGGAGCTCCCCGAGTTCGCCTACACGTTCATCGACGCCTCCGACGGCCCCGACGCCGCCAACGGCCGCTGGGCCAACGGCCCCGCGATGGACGGGACGGACAACGTGTTCCGCGCCGCCCCCATCGCCGCGACCGCCGACGCCCCGATCCTGCCCCCGGGTGACCCGCGTCTGTACGGCACGCCGCCTGCCCCGATGACCGGTCTGCTCCAGAAGGCCAAGGACGCCCTCAAGTGAGGCACCGCCTCTCCTGACCGGGGAGGCACCCCTGCGCCGTCGCCGTGCCGGCGTCCCCGTCCGCCCACCCGCGGACCCGGGCGCCGGCCCGGCGGGCGTCCACCCCGCCGATGGAGGTCGAGCCGTGCACCTGTCCGTCCCCGCAACGTCCACGCCGCGCCTGCCCGCGCTGCACGTCCCGGCGCTGCGCCTGCCCCGCGGGCTGACACCCTCAGCCGCCCTGCTGTCCCTGCTCTACGTCGCCGCGGTGATCGTGGCCCTGACCGCCCCCGGGCAGCACGCCGTCGCCGGCAGCGTGGTGCTCCTGGGCCTGGTCGCCCGCTCGGTCGTCCGACACCGCCGTCCGGCCGCGGCCGCCGTCCCGTTCCGCGAGCCCGCCCCCGCCACCGCCACCGCTGCCTGACACCTGCCACCGGCACCGCGGTCGGCGTCCCAGCTCGCCGTGCGTGCCCCTGGCTCGCGTCCCAGGGTGAGCCAGGAGCACGCACGATCAGGAGACCTGGTCCAGACGACACGAGGCGCGTCCCCGATCGGGGACGCGCCTCATGTCGTGCACGGGGTGGTGACCGCGGTCGGGTGAGCTCGGTGCCGGGCAGTGCGCCGTCCGAGCTCACCGCGCGTGCTCCTGGCTCACGTCGCACGGTGAGCCAGGAGCACGCACGATCAGGTCACCTGATCCCGGAGCTCAGTGCGGGACGGCCTTCTCCGCACCGATGCCGGTCAGCGACCGGACCTCGAGCTCGGCGTACTTGTCGACGTCCGGACGCTCCTTGGAGAGCTTCGTGCCCAGCCAGCCGAGGAAGAACGACAGCGGGATGGAGACGATCGCCGGGTTGTTGAGCGGGAACCAGGAGAAGTCCGCGCCCTGGATCAGCGAGGTGCTCTTGCCGGTGGTCGCGTTGACCGGGGCCCCGGAGACGACCGGGGAGAAGATGATCAGCGTGACGCAGGCGAGCAGCCCGCCGTAGATCGACCACAGCGCGCCCCGGGTGGTGAAGCCCTTCCAGAACAGCGTGTAGAGGATGGTCGGCAGGTTCGCCGACGCGGCGACGGCGAAGGCCAGCGCCACCAGGAACGCGATGTTCAGGCCGGCCTGCAGCGCCAGGATGCCCAGGCCGATCGCGACCGCACCGATGACGATGGCGGCGATCCGGGCGACCCGGACCTCGGCCTCGGGCGAGCTCTGCCCCTTCTTGATCACCGACGCGTAGACGTCGTGGGCGAAGGACGCCGACGCGGTGATCGTCAGGCCGGCGACGACGGCCAGGATGGTCGCGAACGCGACGCCGGCGATGACGCCCAGCAGCGCGGTGCCACCGAGCTCGAAGGCCAGCAGCGGGGCCGCGGCGTTGACCCCGCCCGGCGCGGCCAGGATGCGGTCGGCACCGACCAGGGCACCGGAGCCGTAGCCGATGACCAGGCTGAACAGGTAGAAGATGCCGATGAGCCAGATGGCCCAGACGACCGACTTCCGGGCGTCCTTGGCCGTGGGCACGGTGTAGAAGCGCATCAGCACGTGCGGCAGGCCGGCGGTGCCGAGCACCAGGGCCAGGCCCAGGGAGATGAAGTCCAGCTTCGACGTCCCGGTGGCGCCGTACTGGGCACCCGGGCTGAGCACCTGGCGCGGGGTCTTGGCGGCGTCGGAGCTGTCCTGCGCGGCACCGAGCAGCGCGGACAGGTTGAAGCCGTACTTGCCGAGCACCCAGACCGTCATCACGAAGGCGCCGGCGATGAGCAGCGTCGCCTTGATGACCTGCACGTAGGTGGTGCCGCGCATGCCGCCGACGAGGACGTAGAAGATCATCAGCGCGCCGACGACGACGACGGTGGCGGCCTGCGCGGCCTCACCGGTGACGCCGAGCAGCAAGGTCACCAGGCCACCGGCGCCGGCCATCTGCGCGAGCAGGTAGAAGAGGCTGACCACCAGGGTGGACAGCGCGGCCGCGGTGCGCACCGGCCCCTGCCGCATCCGGAAGGCCAGGACGTCGGCCATGGTGAAGCGGGCGGTGTTGCGGAGCAGCTCGGCGACCAGCAGCAGCGCCACCAGCCAGGCGACGAGGAAGCCGATCGAGTACAGGAAGCCGTCGTAGCCGTAGACGGCGATGGCGCCGGCGATGCCCAGGAACGAGGCCGCCGACAGGTAGTCCCCGGCGATGGCCAGGCCGTTCTGCGTGCCGCTGATGTTGCGGCCGGCGGCGTAGAAGTCCGCGGCGCTCTTGTTGTTGCGGCTGGCCCGGAAGGTGATCACCAGGGTGATCAGCACGAACACCCCGAAGATCGAGATGTTGACGGCCGGCTCGCCGATGGTGGCGGCGTCGGCGGCGGCGATCACGTCATGCACGGGTGGCCCCCTTGCGGCCGCTGGGCGGCCCGGCGGTGAAGTCGCGGTTCTCGAGGCGCTCGCGCATCTCGTCGGCGATCGGGTCGGTGGTGCGGCCGGAGTACCGGACGTAGAGCGTGGTGATGGCGAAGGTCGAGACGAACTGCCCCAGGCCCAGCAGAAGACCGAGGTTGACGTTGCCGAAGACCTCGGTGGACATGAAGTCGTGGGCGTAGGTCGAGAGCAGGACGTAGAGCAGGTACCAGGCCAGGAAGGCCACGGTCATGGGGACGGCGAAGCGACGGAACCGGCGGCGCAGCTCCGCGAACTCCGGGGAGTCCTGCGCCTGCCGGTACTCCTGCGGGGTCAAGAGCTTGCGTTCGGTCGGTGGGGTCACGGTGGCACCTCACTGTGCGTTGCCTGTTGGTGATCGCGGTCACCCTAGGGTGTGGACGCTCACAACGGCAGTGCCCGTGACCCGATGGTCACGGAACTGTGACCGGAAGGTCCCGAGAGTGCATCCGGTCGGCAATCCCCGGGAAACGGCGGGCTGCTGTCCTGGACCCATGGCCTCCTCCTGGACCGCGAGTTCCCGGACCGCGAGCTCCCGGACCGGTACTGCCGCACGGCCCGACACCGGCTGGTACCCGGTGGCCCGCTCCGCCCAGGTCGGGACGACGCCGCTGCCGGTGGGCGCCGGGGGCCGGGCCTGGGTGGTCCTCCGGGTGCGGCCCGGCGCCGAGGTGACCGCCCTGCCGGCCCGCTGCCCGCACCGGCTGGTCCCGCTGGCGCACGCGACCGTGGTCGACGGCCGGGTGCGGTGCCCGTTCCACGGCTGGCGGTACGACGCCGAGGGCCGCTGCGTGGACATCCCCTCGCTGGGCCCGGCGGGCACGCCGCCGCCCCGCGCGGACCTCAGCGGCCCGTGGGCGGTGGAGGAGCGGGACGGCTGGGTCTGGCTGGCCCCCGAGCGCACGGCCGCGGTGCGGCCACCGAGGTCCAGCGGCGTCGTCCCCACCCCGGAGCCCGTCCCGCCGCTGCCGACCCCGGCCGGCCCGGTGCTGGGCAACCTGGACCCCTCGCTCGAGCACGCCTGGCACCCGGTCGCCCTCGCCGGGGAGCTGCACGAGGGCGGGTACGTGCAGACCCGGCTGCTCGGCCGCACCTGGACGGTGCACCGCCGCGGTGGCGCGCCGGCGGCCGACCCGCCCGTCTGGGGCGTCGCGGAGCGGCACGGCGTGGTCTGGATCGCCCCGGCCGAGCCACGGGACACCCAACTCCCGGTCCCGGAGACGAGCGATCCCCGGGCGGTGCGCGCCTGGCTCCCCCCGGTCCGCAGCTCCGCACCGGCCGGGCCGCTGACCGACCTGTTCCTCGACGCGGCGCACGTCCCCGTCGTCCACCCCGCCGCCGACGCCCCGGACGACCCGGTCGCGGACGTGGTGCCGGAGACGGGCGGGTCGACCAGCGTGCGGGAGGAGCGGTCCGCCCGGGACGGGACGCGGCGACGCACCACCGCGGTGCACCGGGCGCCGTTCCAGCTGCGGGTGCGCACCGACGAGCTCGACACCGGCGCCGCCCGCACCGTCCTCTACCTGCTGCAGCCCGAGGACGACGACTCGACCCGGGTGTACGCCTGCCTGTTCCTCACCCCGCCGGAGGGCGCCGCGCTCTCCTCCGACGAGGTCGCCACCGAGGTGGCGGGGGTGGGCGCCGTCCTCGCCGCCGACCTGGAGCTGGCGGCGGTGCTGGGGAGCGTGGGTCTGCCCCTGCTCCCCCGCGACGAGCTGCACGTGCCGGCGGACGCCCCGGGGGTCGCGCTGCGTCGCACGCTCGCCGACTTCGCCGCCCTCCCGCTGCGCCGGTCGGCCTGACCGCGCGGGGAGCCCGGCCGATCCCCGCCGGGCAGGACGGGGGACGATCCGGCGCGTGAGCACTCCTCGTCCCGACGGGGACGCACGATCTGCACCCGGGCCCTTCGAACGGGGCACCGACGGACCGCGGGTGATCCTGGCCGGCGTCGACGGGTCGTCCACCTCGCTGCACGCCGTCGCCTACGCGGCGGGGCTCGCGCGGCGGCAGCGTTCCCGCCTGGTGGTGGTCTTCGTGGCCGAGGGGGGCCCGGCGATGGCCGGACTGGTGCCCGGCGCCGGGGCCGTCGTCCAGGAGGCCAACACCGAGATCGGCACCCGGCTCCGCGCGGAGCTGCTGCCCGTGGCCGAGGAGCTCGGTGTCGAGGTCGACTTCCGCATCGCCCGCGGGGACCCGGTCACGGAGATCTCCCGGATCGCCGACGAGGTCCTCGCCGACGCCGTCCTCGTGGGCGCCTCGGAGCAGGCCGGGCACCGGGTCATCGGGTCGGTCGCGGTGCGGCTGGTGCGGGTCGGGCGGTGGCCGGTGACCGTCGTCCCGTAGGTCTCAGACCGCGGCAGGCTGCGGGTCGGCGGCGAAGGCGGTGGCGACCAGGTCGCGGTGGACGGCGAGCAGCCGCCACAGCACCAGGGAGAGCACGAGCAGACCGGCCCCGGACACGGCGAACACCGTCGGCACGCTGGTGGCGTCGGCGAGCAGGCCCCCGGCCAGCGCGCCGAGCGGGATGCCGCCCCAGACCAGCGTGCGGTAGCCACCCTGGACCCGGCCGAAGAGCGCCTCGGGGATGAGCGCCTGGCGCAGCGACATGGTCAGCACGTTCCAGAACATGACGCCGGCCGCTCCGGCCCCGTAGAGCACGCCGGCGACGACGGCGTTCCCGGTCGCGGCCATCCCGACGGTGGCCAGGGCGGCGATCACCGAACCGGCCACCAGGGTCGCGGTGCGGCCGATCCGGCCCGCCAGCGGCGCGGCCGCGAGCCCGCCGAGGACGGCGCCGACACCGGACGCGGTGAGCAGCAGCCCGTAGCCGGCCTCGCTGACCCCGAGGTCGTCGAGGGCGTAGAGCACCAGGACGCCGGTGGTCGTCGACTGCACCAGCGACGTGCCGGCCGAGACCACGGTGAGCCCGCGCAGGAAGCGGTGCCGCCACAGCCAGCCGACGCCCTCGGCGACGTCCCGGCGGATCGTGGTGCGCGGCCCGTCGGCACGGGCGGGCCGGTGCCGGCCGGCGATGCCGAGCACCAGCACGGCGGCGAGCAGGAAGCCCCCGGCGGTGCTCAGCAGCGGGACGGCGACCGCGAGGGCGAACAGCAGCGAGCCCAGCGGGGCGCCGAGGAACCCCTGACTGGCCTCCTCGGCGGTGGTCAGCAGCCCGTTGCCCCGGTCGAGCTGCTCGCGGGCCACGACCTGCGGCAGCATCGCGCGGGCGGCGCTGTCGTAGAACGTCTCGGCCACCCCGATGGTGAACGCCACGGCGTAGAGGGCGGCCAGCGACGTCGTCCCGGTGAGCGCGGTGACCGCCAGGCCGCCCAGGGCCAGCGCCCGGACGGCGTTGGCCGCGGCCATCGCCCGCTTGCGGTCGACCCGGTCGACGACGGCGCCGGCCGGCAGCGCGAACAGCAGCCAGGGCAGGAAGGCCAGCGACGACAGCGCGGCGACCTGCACCGGGTCGCGGGTGAGCGTGGCGGCCAACAGCGGCAGCGCCACCCGAATCACCCCGTCGGCGAGGTTCGAGGCCGCACTGGCGGTGTAGAGCCGCCAGAAGGCCGGGCCGAGGGGCGTGGACACGTCCCCGACCCTGCCAGGCGGGGACGACGACACTCGGACGGCGCCCCGGGGCGGCCACCGCGCGCCCTGACCTTCGCGGGCCGCTCCCGCCGGCGTGCACGCGGGACCATGGTCGGCTGCGCACGCCCGGCTCCTTCAGGGAAGATGCGGCACCGCGACAGGACGCACCACCCGCGGCTGGATCCCCTCCGAGCAAGGAGCGACTCGCTGTGACGGCACCTGGCCAGGCCGGCCAACTCCCGACGCTGGGCCTGCTGCTGGGCCCCATGCTCGGGGACGGTGGCGGCGGACGCGTCCACGCCAAGGGCTCCGGGAGGGAGGCGGGCTCCGAGTTCGCCGAGGAGTACTGGCGGTGGGGCGGGGGCTCGAGGTTGTCGACGGGAGGGCGGTCGATGACGTCGGGGCCGGTCGCCACGGTCCTCCGCCCACGCCGCGGCCCGGTCGAGAGCATGCCCGGACCGACGCCGTGGCTCGGGTGGACGGATCGGCTGCTCGCGCCGCGCCATCTCCACGTCTGGGGCCGGCGCGGCGAGGACTGGCGCATCGACGACGTCGCACGGTGGTCGCCCGTGGTGGAGGGCGCCGTCGAGGTGCGGGTGGTGCACGTCGAGGACGGCCGAGTCGGCGCACTCCACGTCCTGCCCGATCGGGGATGGGTGATGTCGATCGAGTTGCCGGGCTCCCTGACCTGGGCGATCGACGAGATCGACGACGACCCGGACGTGGCTCGCTGGCCGCTGCGGAGGTGGTTCGAGGACGTCGTGCCCGCACGCGACTCGTGGTGAGATGGGGCCCGCAACAGCCACTGACCGAGATCTGCTCGTCACCGGACTGACGGACACCCGACCGTTCTCGGGCCCTCGAGCCCCCGGGAGGTCCACTGGCTGTCGAGGCCAGCGCCTGACGCTCCGTCACCTCGACCGGGGGCAGGTGTACCCGATCGAGGGACGCCACTGGCACTGCAGGATGGCCCGTCAGCCTGTTCACTCGGTGTAAGAGCCCAATCACAACGAGTGGGAGGTGCGATGAACGAGCACGTGCAAGCCGCTGCTCCGCGTCGTCGTCCTCCCCGCTCGGTCGGCCGGGCGCTGGTGCTCGCCGGCCTGGGCGCCGGCCTGTGGCTGCTCGGCTCGGCCGGCTCACCGGCGTCTGCCGACGACGTCGTCCCCACCTCCCGGCCCGTGGTCTCGCTCGCATCCGACCTGCTCGCACCGGTCGGCGAGGTCGTCGCACCGGTGACGCAGCAGGCCCTCGCCCCGGTGGTCAGCCCTGTCGTGGCGCCGGTCGTCTCGGACGTCGTGACTCCGACGGTGGACCGGGTCGTGACCCCGGTGGCGGACCGGGTCGTGGTCCCCGTCGTGGACCAGGTCGTCGTCCCGGTCCTGCACGAGGTCGTGGTCCCGGTCGTGAACCAGGTCGTGGTCCCCGTCGTGGACCACGTCGTCCGTCCGGTCGTCGAGGACGCCGTCGTCCGTCCGGTCGTCGAGGCCGTCGTCGTCCCCGTCGTGCCGTCGGTGACCGAGTCCCTCGACGACCCGCGCACTCTCGCCCACACCCTGACCGACGTCGGCTCCCTGGCGCCCGCGGCGGCCGTCGCACCCGCCGACGCTCTCCTCTCCACCGCGCCGCTGACCACGGCGGACCCGGCCGATGGGACGGCGCCGTCCCGGATCGAGACAGCGTCCACCGTCCAGGCGACCGCCGGCGACGTCCTCGCCGGCCTGGCCGACCCCACGACGGCGCCGCGGGTGCCCACAGTCCCCGCAGGCATCCCTGCCGTCCCGGCTCCCACGTCGTCGGCAGGGCCCGGAGGCTGCTCCGGGGACCAGACGCCCGCCGACCTCTCCTCCACCCCGCGAGCCGCGGTCGACCCCTCCTCGGCTGCCGCGGCCGGCGCCGGTTCCCGACCGGCCCGTCCCGCCTTCCTCGAGCCCTCCTTCTCGCCCGACTGAGTCCGCCGCCGTCAGCACTGCGCTGACCTACGGCACCACCCGGCCCGTCCGCTGTACGGGACCGGTCCCCCTCAGTCCGGCACCACCCTCGAGAAGGACATCTCTCATGAACGTGTGGATGAAGCGCGCCCTGCAGACGGGCCTGTTCACCGGCGGCCTGCTGGCCCTCGGCACCGGCATCGCCTCCGCCGACGACAACGCCGTCGACGTGACCGCCCCGATCACGATCACCGACAACGCCCTGGCCGTCCTCGGCACGACCGGCAGCACCCCGGCCGAGGTCGAGCTCCCCGACCTGAGCGGCGCGGTCGCCGCCGACCTCGGTGCGGTCACCGTCTCGATCCCGATCGCCGTGGGCGGCAACGCGGCCGACGCGGCAGGCATCGACGTCGTCCAGCCGGCCGCACCCCCGGCATCCGTTGCCCCGGCGTCCGGCGGGTCCACCGGTTCGGTCGTGGACGCCGACGTGCCGGTGACCGTCACCGGCAACGCCGTCGGCGTGCTCGGGGACGCCGCGGCCAGCGGCACCGCCCCGGCGGCCGGCTCCGGCGGCGACGGCGGTGCCTCCGTGGCCGACGTCGACGTCCCGGTGCTGGTGTGCGGCAACGGCGTCGGTGTCCTCGGCGACGCGACCGGCACCTGCACCGCCCCGACCGTCGCCACGGGCGGGAACACGGCCGGCAACACCGGCGGATCCGTCATCGACGCCGACGTCCCGGTCACCGTCTGCGGCAACGGCATCGGCCTCCTCGGCGACGCCACCGGCACCTGCACCACCCCGACCGGCACCACCCCC
>NZ_JAAGWH010000061.1 GCF_010682105.1 Modestobacter muralis
GGCACCGACGGCGACTCGACCGTCGACATCGACGTCCCGGTCATCGTGTGCGGCAACGGCATCGGCCTCCTCGGCGACGCCACCGGCACCTGCACCACCCCGACCGGCATCACGGGCGGCACCATCGTTGCGCCGGCGATCCCGGGCACGCAGCCGCTTCCGCCGTCCGGTCAGTCCGGGGCCTTCCCGGGCGTCGTCGCCCAGGCGCTGTCCGGCCTGCCGCTCACCCAGGACAGCAGCGCCACCAGCACGACGGCCACCGGCACCACGGCCGGCAACGGCAGGGACGGCGAACTCGCCTACACCGGCACCACGGTGACCGGACTGCTCCTCGCCGGCCTGCTGGCGCTGACGCTGGGACTCGGGTCCACCCTCGCCGTCCGGCGGCGCATGGGCTGACCTGAGCCAGGGCGCGGGCCTGGTCACCTCGCGGTGGCCGGGCCCGTCTGCCTGCACCCAGTGGTCAGGGCCTCCAGCTGGGCAGCACCTGTCCGTTCGGGCACTGGCCGCTTCCACGGCTCCCGGTGGGCAGGTCAGCGCAGCGACTTGGCCAGGTGGACGAACGTCAGACCGTCGTCCACCCGCTCCTGGCGCTGCTCGACGTAGCCCGCCCGGGCGTACAGCCGGAGGTTCGCAGCACTGCGGTGGCCGGTGAACAGCGCCGCCGTGGCGACGTCGGGACCGGCGGCGCGCTCGACCGCGGCCAGCAGCGCCCGGCCGATGCTGCGCCCCTGCTGGTCGGGGGCGACCACCAGCCGACCGACGTGCAGGACGCCGCCGGCCACCCGGGCTCGCACCGACCCCACGAGCCGCCCGTCGTCGCGCGCGGCCAGCGCTGGGCCGCGCTGTACAGCGGCCAGCAGCTCCGACAGCGTCTCGACCAGCGCGGGCAGCCGCGGGTCGTCGTAGAGCTGGGCCTCGGTCACTAACGCGGCGCGCTGCAGGGTCAGCAGCTCTCCCGTCGACCGGGTGGACCGGGCCGATCACCACCGCCATGCCCGGACGCTACCGACGGGTCTCATCCCGCGGGCGGACACGCGGTTCACCCCGCAGGACGACGACGCCACCACGGCCCGCTCCTACGCTCGCTGCGTGGACCTCCGGCTGCTCGAGCCCGCGACGTCGCGGCTGGGGCGGCACCCCTTCCGGGCCGACGTCGCGCTCGCCGTCGTGCTCGCGGTGGTCACGACCGGCCTGCAGGCAGCCGTCGGCCTCTACCAGCCACGCGCCGTGCTCGGTCTGCTGCTCAGCGTGGTCCTCTGCGGCGCCCTGGCCTGGCGGCGCACCCGACCGGTGCTCACCGCGGGGATCGTCGTCCCCACGTGCCTGGTCGAGCTCGTCCTGACCCCCTACGACCTCCTGCTCGCCAACGTGGCCGCACCGATGACCGTCTACGCGCTGGCGGCGTACGGACCTCGGTGGGCGGTCCGGGCCGGGCTGGGAACGGGCCTGGCGGGCGCCGCGCTGGCCGCCGCCGTCTACTACGGCACCGGGCAGGTCGACGTCTTCGCGACCGTCTTCATCGCCCTCGGCACCGTGGTGGCCGCCGCCTGGGCACTCGGGGTCCAGCGCCGCAACCGGTCGCGGACCGGAGCCGGGTGGGCCGCGGAGCTCCCCGAGAAGCCGGTGCTCGAGCGGATGGAGGGGTGGCTGCGGCGGCACCCCTTCGGCGTCGACTCGACCCTCGCCGGACTCGCGGTGCTCGTGCTGGTGGTCGTGTCCTCCAACGGCTACCCCCGGGCCGAGGTCTCCGCCGTCCTGGGCCTGGTGCTGCTGGTGCCGCTGGCCTGGCGCCGACGGCGGCCCGTCGTCGCGGCCGCCGTCGTCGTCGTCGGCTGCCTGGCCGAGCTGGTGCTCCTGCCGGGCCAGTTCCTCCCGGCGAACGTGGCCGCGCCGGCGATGGTCTACGCGCTGGCCGCCTACGCACCCCGGTGGGCCGGCCGCGCCGGACTTGCGACCGGCCTGGTGGGCGCCGGGCTGGCCTCCCTCACCTACTTCGGCGGCAGCGGGCTGTTCTCCTACGTCGCCACCGCCGTCGCCATCGGTGTCCTGGTGGTGGCCGCCTGGGCGCTGGGTGACCTCCGCCGGGCCCGGCTGCAGCAGGTCGCCGGCCTGGAGGAACGCGCCCGCCTCCTCGAACTGGAACGGGAGCAGGAGATGCAGCTGGCCGCCTCCACCGAGCGCGCCCGGATCGCCCGGGAGATGCACGACGTCGTCGCCCACTCCCTGTCGGTGGTCATCGCCCAGGCGGACGGCGGCCGGTACGCCGGGCAGGCCGACCCGGCGGCGGCCACCTCGGCGCTGGAGCAGATCTCCTCCACCGGTCGGCAGGCGCTGGCCGAGATGCGCAAGCTCCTGGGGGTGCTGCGCGAGGGCGACGGGCAGGAGTTCGCCCCGCAGCCCGACGTGGCCGCGATCGACCAGCTGGTCGCCGACGTCCGGGCCAGCGGACTGGACGTCGAGCTCGTCGTGGCCGGCACGCCGCAGCCGATGCCCGCCGGCCCGCAGCTGGCCGCCTACCGGATCGTGCAGGAGTCGCTGACCAACGTGCTCAAGCACGCCGGCCCGGCAGGGCGGGCCTGGGTGCGCCTGCACTGGCGGCCCGACGCCCTCGAGCTGCACGTGGAGGACGACGGCCGGGGCGCCGCGGCCGCGATCATGGAGGGCGACGGCCAGGGCCAGGGCCTGCTGGGCATGCGCGAGCGGGCGCAGCTGCACGGCGGCCGGCTGACCGCCGCGCCGCGGGCCGGCGGCGGGTTCGGCGTCTCCGCCGTCCTGCCCTACCGTTCGACCCGATGACAGACAGCCCGATCCGCGTGGTCCTCGTCGACGACCAGCAGCTGGTCCGCGCCGGCTTCCGCATGGTGATCGACTCCCAGCCCGACCTCACCGTCGTCGGCGAGGCGGGGGACGGCGCCGCGGCGGTGGAGCTGCTGCGCCGGACGCCGGCCGACGTCGTGCTGATGGACGTGCGCATGCCCGGGGTGGACGGCATCGCGGCCACCGAGCAGGTCACCGCGCTGCCCGAGCCGCCGCGGGTCGTGGTGCTGACCACCTTCGACCTCGACGAGTACGTGGTGGCCGCGATCGGCGCCGGGGCCAGCGGGTTCCTGCTCAAGGACGCACCGCCGGAGGAGATGCTGGCCGCGGTGCGCACCGTGCACTCCGGTGACTCGGTGATCGCGGCCAGCTCCACCCGGCGGCTGCTCCAGCACGTCGCGCCGATCCTGCGCGAGGCGAGCGGGGCGTCGGCGTCCGCGCCGGCCGACCCGTCGGCACTGCTCGAGCTGACGCCCCGGGAGAAGGAGGTGCTGGTGCAGATGGCCTACGGCTCCTCCAACACCGAGATCGCCACGCAGCTGTTCGTCAGCGAGGCCACGGTGAAGACCCACGTCGGCCGGGTGCTGTCCAAGACCGGCTCGCGGGACCGGGTGCAGGCCGTCGTCCTGGCCTACCGCACCGGCCTGGTCGCCCCCGCGGACCTGCTGCGCAACGCCTGAGGGCAGACCCGGTCCGGGCAGGGTGGAGCCGCGTGCGCACGCGGCTCCACCCCGCCGCCCGCGGGTCGACCCGGGCGGGGTCAGCCCCAGGGATGACGGCGGGTCATCCCCCGGCCCCAGGTGGGCGCCGGCCAAGACCCACCTGTGCGGCGACGCGGGAGGAGACCTCCGGGCGAGAACGTGATCACGACCTGATCACCGCCTCTGGAGGCCGAAGTGTCCGTCCCCGTCATGACCGTCCCGGGTGAGTCCCCGGCGTCGCTGTCCACCGCCGTCCGCGCCACCGACCTGCGCAAGACCTACGGCTCGGGTGAGACCGCCGTGCACGCACTGGCCGGTGTCGACGTCGCCTTCGAGCAGGGTGCCTTCACCGCGATCATGGGCCCCTCGGGCTCGGGCAAGTCGACCCTCATGCACTGCCTGGCCGGCCTGGACGCCGCCACCTCCGGGCAGGTCTGGCTGGGCGACACCGAGCTGACCAGCCTGCGCGACGAGCAGCTCACGAAGCTGCGCCGCGAGCGGATCGGCTTCGTCTTCCAGTCCTTCAACCTGCTGCCGGTGCTGAACGCGCAGGAGAACATGCTGCTGCCGATGCAGCTGGCCGGCCAGCGCCCCGACCGGGCCTGGATGGACTCCGTCATCGCCCGCCTGGGCCTGCGCGACCGGCTGCAGCACCGCCCCTACGAGCTCTCCGGCGGGCAGCAGCAGCGCGTCGCCGTCGCCCGGGCGCTGCTCCCCCGCCCCGACGTCGTCTTCGCCGACGAGCCCACCGGCAACCTGGACTCCCACGCCGGCGCCGAGGTCCTCGGCCTGCTGCGCTCCAGCGTCCGGGAGACCTGCCAGACCGTCGTCATGGTCACCCACGACCCGGTGGCCGCCGCCTACGCCGACCGCGTCGTCCTGCTGGCCGACGGCCACCTCGCCGGTGAGGTCAACCAGCCCACCACCGACTCGATCATCAACGCGCTCCGCGGCCTGGGGGCCTGACCCTGATGCGCGCCGTCACCCTCGCCAGCATCCGGGCGCACCTGCCCCGGCTGGTCGCCTCCACCCTCGCCATCGTCATCGCCGTCGGCTTCGTCGTGGCCACCCTCGTGCTCAACGAGACGATGAAGAACACCGTCCTGGAGGCAGCGGGCGCCCGCTACGTCGGCGCCGACGCCGTCGTCACCGCCGAGGACGGCTCCGACCTGACCGACCAGGTCGCCCGCCTCTCCGCGGTGCCCGGCGTCCGGTCCGTCGACCCGGGCTACGAGACCTCGGTCTCGGCAGTCGTCCCCGGGCGCACCGGCACCCAATACCTGGCCGTGGAGTCGGTCGCCACCGACCCGCAGCTGCGCTGGCAGCACCTGACCGCCGGTGCGCTGCCGACCGGGCCGGGCGAGGTCGCGGTCAGCGAGCGTGCCGGCGCCGCCCTCGGCGACGTCCTGACGCTCACCTCCTACGACGCCACGGACCAGACCACGACCACCGAGGCCACCGTGGTCGGCATCGTGGACCTGCGCGGCGACCCCTCCGCCGACCTCTACGGCCGGCTCTACGCCACCGGCGACCAGGCCGTGGCCTGGGGCGCGACGCAGCCGGTGGAGCTGCGGATCTCCGGCGCCGACGGCGCCGACCCGGCCACCGTGGCCGGCGCGGTGACCACCGCCCTGGCCGGGACGACGCTCGTCGTGCGCACCGGCGCCGAGCAGGCCGGGGAGTCGGTGGCCTCCCTGACCGGCGACGCCGACTTCCTGACCACCGGGCTGCTGCTCTTCGCCGGCATCGCCGTGCTCGTGGCCGGGCTGGTCATCGCCAACACCTTCGCGGTCCTGCTGGCCCAGCGCACCCGTGACCTGGCGCTGCTGCGCTGCGTCGGCGCGACCGCCCAGCAGGTGCGCCGCAGCGTGCTCGGCGAGGCCCTGCTCACCGGCCTGGCCGCCTCCGTGATCGGCGTCCTGGCCGGCATCGGGCTCGCCGCCGCCGTCTCGGCCGTGGTCGGCACCGACTCGCCGATCCCGCTGTCCGGGGTGTCCGTGCCGCCCTACGTCGTGCTGGTCGGCCTCGTCGTCGGCACGCTGACCACGCTGCTCGCGGCCCTGGCCCCCGCCCGGGCCGCCACCCGCGTCGCGCCCCTGGCCGCCCTGCGGCCGACCGACCCGGTCGCCCTCCGCTCCCGCGGCGGCGTCGTGCGGCTGGTCATCGGCCTGCTGCTCGCCCTCCCAGGCATCGGCCTGATGGCCATCGGCGTGGTGACCCAGGAGGTCTTCATCGCCTTCGCCGGCGTCGTCCTCAGCTCCCTCGGCGGCCTGCTGTTGGCCCAGCGCGCCGTGCCGCCGGTCGTCGCCGGCGCGGGCCGGCTCCTCGGCCGGGTCGGTGGGCTGCCGGCCCGCCTGGCCGCCGGGAACGCGACCCGCAACCCCCGCCGGACGGCGGCCACCGCGACCGCGCTGCTGATCGGCGTCACCCTGACCACCGCCATGGTCGTCGGCGCCAGCTCCACCCGGGCCACCGCCCAGGCCGGCCTGGTCGCCGCGTACCCGACCGACGTCATCGTCGAGGGCAACGGCGAGACGCTCCCGGCTGCGGTGCTCGACCAGCTGACCGCCGTGGACGGCGTCGTCGCCGGGACCGCGCTCACCAGCGGCCAGCTCGTCGGACCCGACCAGACCGAGGTGACCGTCAAGGGCGTGGACGTCGCACAGGCGCTGCCGGTGCTGCGCTCGACCACCCAGCTGAAGCTGCCCGAGCCGGGCACGGTCGTCCTGCCCGGCTGGGCGGAGGAGACGTGGGGCGTGTCGGCCGGCCACGAGGTCACCTTCACCGGCGCCGGCGGGCCCCGCACGTTCACCGTGGTCTCCGGCGACACCAGCGACCCGCTGCTGCCCGCCGCCGACCTCGCCGCGCTCGCCCCCGACGCCGCTCCCGGGACGCTGTGGCTGCGCCTGGGTGACGACGTCGAGCAGAACGACGTCGTCGACGAGGTCACCGACATCGCCGGCACCGCGGCCCCGAGCTCCTGGGTCAGCGGCATGGCCACCGAGCGGGCGGCGATCGACCAGGTCGTCGACGTGCTCCTGCTGATCGTGACCGGGCTGCTCGGCGTGGCCGTGCTCATCGCGCTGATCGGCGTGGGCAACACCCTCGCCCTCTCGGTCGTCGAGCGGCGCCAGGAGAGCGGGCTGCTGCGGGCCCTGGGGCTGACCCGCCGTCAACTGCGCGGGCTGCTGGCCTGGGAGGCCGTCCTGGTGGCCGGGGTCGCCGCGGTGCTCGGGGTGCTGGTCGGCGGCGTGTACGGCCTGGTCGGGGTCGCCTCGGCGCTCGGTGAGGTCGGCGAGCTGACGGTCAGCGTCCCGTGGCTGCAGGTGGCGGCGATCGTCGTGGTCGCCACGGTGGCCGGGCTGCTGGCCTCGGTGCTCCCGGCCCGCCGGGCCGCGATGACCCCGCCGGTGGCCGCCATCGCCGGGTGAGGACGGTCCCTGTCCCCCGACAGGGCCCGCACCACGGACGCTCGTGCTCTGCTCACCCGGGTGAGCAGAGCACGAGCGTCTGCACGTCCCCCTCGGCGCGGGGCGCTCGCCGTGGCACAGCCGTTCGGGGGATGCTGGTGCCGTGCCGTTCCTCCGTCGCACCGCCACCGTCACCGCCGCCGCCGCCCTGCTCGGTGGGGCCAGCTGGGTCGCTCGCGCCGCCTGGGGCATCCCCCCGGCGTTGGGCGCCAGCCAGCGCCAGCTGCGCCCGACCGTCGCCGGTTCCCCACAGTTCCGCGAGGGCAAGTTCCACAACTCGCTGCCCACCGCCACGATGTCCCCCGCCAACGCCCGCGACGGGCTGCTGCGGCAGTGGCACGAGGAGCGGCACAAGGGGCTGCCCGGCGGCCCCATCCCGCTGGTCACCCCCGACCTCCCGGCCGAGGCCGGGGAGCTGGCGCTCACCTGGTTCGGCCACTCCAGTGCCCTGCTGGAGGTCGACGGCCGCCGGGTGCTCGTCGACCCGGTGTGGGGCGAGCGGGTCTCCCCCTCGCCGACCATCGGCCCCACCCGGCTGCACGAGCCGCCGGTGCCGCTGGAGAGCCTGCCGCCGGTCGACGCGGTGCTCATCAGCCACGACCACTACGACCACCTCGACCTGCCCACCGTGCGTGCACTGATCCGCACCCAGACGGCGCCGTTCGTCGTCCCGCTGGGCATCGGTGCGCACCTGCGCGGCTGGGGCGTACCGGAGGACCGGATCGTCGAGCTCGACTGGGACGGCGCCACGACCGTCGCCGGGCTGACCCTGACCTGCACCGAGGCCCGGCACTTCTCCGGCCGCTTCCTGGCCCGCGACACGACGCTGTGGTCGTCCTGGGTCGTCGCCGGCCCGCGGCACCGGGTGTTCTTCGGCGGCGACACCGGCTACACCCCGGCCTTCGCCGGCATCGGCGCCCGGCTGGGCCCCTTCGACCTGGCCCTGCAGCCGATCGGGGCCTACAACCACAACTGGCACGCCATCCACATGGACCCCGAGGAGGCGGTGCGCGCACACGGCGACCTCGGCGGCAAGGTGCTCGTGCCGATCCACTGGGCGACGTTCAACCTGGCGTTCCACCGCTGGGCGGAGCCGGTGCAGCGGCTGCTGGTGGCCGCCGCGGCCCACGACGTGCAGGTCGTCGTCCCCCGGCCCGGCGAGCGGGTCGACGTGCTGAACCCGCCCCCGCTGCAGGACTGGTGGACCGAGGTCGGCTCCGCCGAGGACGACGGCGCGGACCCCGTGGCCGTGCGCCGGACGGGTCCCGGACGCCGGCTCAGCCCCCGCCGCTGAGCTCGTCGGGGCGCTGACCAGCAGGTCAGCGCCCCGACGCAGCTCGATCACGTTCTGCCTCCGGACGGTTGACAGGCCTGCCGCAGGGCACCCACCTGGCCGACGATCCAGCCCGGGTCACCAGGAGGCACGCCATGGCAGCGCACGACGACCGCTCGTCCGATCCCACCCAGTCCCTGGGGAGCACGGCGGCTGGAGCCCATGCCGCCACCGGCGGTGCCAGCGCGCTCACCAACCGGATCGTGGCGCCCGACCGCGACGCCACCAACGCCATCCCCCTCGAGCGGGAGCCCGCCGCCGCCGACCCCGACGCGACCAACGCCATCCCGGTCGACCGCGCCGCGACCAACGCCCCCACCGTCGACCGCGAGTCGACCAACGCCATCCCGGTGGACCGCGACGGGACGAACGCGATCCCCGTCGACCGCACGGCCGGCGCGGACCACGGCGCACGGGCCGACCGCACCGACGCGCTCCCGGCCGCCGACCGCGGCGCCGAGGCCACCCGGGCGATCTCGTCCCGGCCGGCCGCGGGCCTGACCACGGACACCGCACGGCAGCCGGCGACCGACCCGACCCCGACGGCGGGGCACTCCACCCTCCCGGCGATGGCCGCCCCGGCTGCCGCCGTCCCCGCCGCGACCGCGATCGGCACCCCGGACGGTGAGGACACCGGCCGGCACCGGCACCCCGAGCCGGACGAGACCCCGGTCGCCCCGCCCGCCTCCCGCAAACAGGTGGTGGCCGCGCAGAAGGAGCGCTTCGGCGGCATCTCGTGGGGCGCGGCGTTCTTCGGCTGGCTGTCGGCCAACGGCATGGCCGTGCTGCTCATCGCGCTGCTGTCGGCCGCGGGTCTCGCCTTCGGGCTGTCCGACACCGTCGCCTCGGTGGACCAGGCCGCCGAGTCCGCCACCTCCGGCATCGGGCTGGGCGCGGGCATCGCCCTGCTGGTGGCGCTGTTCCTGGCCTACCTCGCCGGCGGGTACGTGGCCGGGCGGATGGCCCGCTTCGACGGTGCCCGGCAGGGCGTGGCGGTGTGGGTGATCGGCCTGGTGGTCGTCGTCCTGCTGGCGCTGGCCGGCCTGGTCTTCGGCGCGCAGTACAACGTTCTCGCCCAGTTCGACCTGCCGCGCATCCCGATCGACGAGGGCACCGCCACCACCGCCGGGATCATCGCCCTGGTCGCCGTCCTGCTGGTGACGCTGATCGGCGCCGTCCTCGGCGGCCTGCTCGGCACCCGCTACCACCGCAAGGTCGACCGCGTCGGCTACGACTCCTGATCGGAGTGGATCCGTGCCGGTGACCGGCACGGATCCACTCCGTCAGCGCAGGAGCTTCGACATCCGGCGGTCGGCGAGCGGCTTGCCGCCGGTCTGGCAGGTCGGGCAGTACTGCAGCGACGTGTCGGCGAAGGACACCTCCCGCACGGTGTCGCCGCACACCGGGCACGGCAGGCCGGTGCGGGCGTGCACCTGCAGCCCGGCCCGCTTCTCGCCCTTGAGCGTGGCCGCCCGCTGACCCAGCTGGCGGTCCAGCGCGCCAGTGAGCGTCTCGCGCATCGCCTCGTACAGCCGGAGCAGCTCGTCGTCGGTGAGCTTGTCGGCCGCCTTGAACGGCGACAGCCTCGCCGCGTGCAGGATCTCGTCGGAGTAGGCGTTGCCGATGCCGGCGAGCACCGTCTGGTCGGTCAGCGTGCCCTTGAGCTGGGTGTGCCGGCCGGTCAGCAGCGCGCCGAGGGCCTCGGCGTCCAGCTCGAGTGCGTCCGGGCCGAGCCGGGCGATGCCGGGCACCTCCGACGGCGACCGGACGACGTAGACCGCCAGCCCCTTGCGGGTGCCCTGCTCGGTCAGGTCGAAGCCTGAGGGCAGCTCACCCTCGGCCGGCTCCAGGTGCACCCGCAGCGCGAGCGGTCCCTTGCCCGGCTTGGGCGGGGCGGTCGGCAGGTTCTCCCGCCAGTGCAGCCAGCCCGCGCGGGCCAGGTGCACGACCAGGTGGACGCCGGAGACGTCGAGGTCGAGGAACTTGCCGTGCCGCGAGGCGCCGGTCAGCTCCAGGCCGGCCAGCGCCGTCAGCGGCGGGTCGAAGGTCTTGATCGCCTGGACGGCGGCCAGGTCCACGCGCGTCACGACACGGCCGACGGCGTTCTCCCGCAGGAACTCCGCCAGCGCCTCCACCTCGGGCAACTCGGGCATCCGCCCATGATCCACGCGGGACCCCCGCCCTGCCCCGCCTTCCCGCCACCGAGGAGGGCGGAAGTGGCCACTTCCGCCCTTTTGAGGGACTCCTGCCCTCGAGGGGTCAGGCGGTCGGGGTGCGCAGCTGCGGCGGGGTGAGGTCCATCGGGGTGTCGCCGACGGCGGCTGCGCCGAGCCGGGCGGCCCAGCGCACCAGCCCGGTGTCGTCCACGCCGTGCCGGGCGGCGGCCTCGCCCGCGGTGCCGAGCGACCGGGCACCGCGGGCGAGCAGCGTGCCCGCCCCGGCCCGGTTGCCGCGGGCGGCGTGGGTCAGGCCGACGGCGAGCTGGGCCAGGCCGCGCCACAGGTCGCGCTCGTCGTCCGGCCCGGTCTTCCAGGCGTCCTCGAGGACCTCGTGGGCGTGGAAGGGGCGGCCGGCGTCGAGCAGCTCCTGCGCCTCCCGGAGGCTGTCCGCCGGCGCCCGGACGACGCCCTCCGGTGCCCGCGGCTCCCCCGGCTCGCCGTAGGGCAGCGGCCGGCCCAGTGCATCGCGGGGCCGGGCGCTGCGGGCGCGGCCGGTCTCATCCCGGTCCCGGGCCGGGTCGGTCACGTCAGGGGAGGTCGGTGGTGAGCCGGACCCGCACGCCGTTCTCGGCCGTCGTGATGTCCACGTGGTCGCACAGCTGGCGGGCCAGCCACAGGCCCATGCCGCCGAGGGACAGGTCGGCGCCGTGTGCCGGGCCGTAGCCGATGAACGGGTCCTGCAGCCCGGCGCCGTGGTCGGTGATGGTGCAGACCAGCCGCTTCTCCCCGGCCCACAGCCGCAGGTCGACCGGCGGCCGGCCGTGGCGCATCGCGTTGGTGGTCATCTCGTCGACGGCCAGCAGGAAGTCCTCCAGCGCCGGACCGGAGCCGTCGGGCAGCGTGGCGTCGGCGGCCCGCGCCGCCAGGTCACGGCGCAGGCCGCGCAGGTCGCGCACCCCGTCGGCGCGCACCAGCGGCTCGGTGGACTCCAGCGGCTCGGCCGGCACCGGCAGCGCGAGCAGGTACTCCTCGGCGTCGACGTGGTCGGGGTTGGGCCGCTGCTCGCCGTCCTCCTGCAGGAACGGGTGGGTGGCGCGCGCGGCGGTCACGAGCGGCTCGGGGACCCGGCGGGTGTCACACAGGCACAGCACCTGCAGCGGGTCGTCGCCGAGCAGCTCGGCCTCGTGCAGCTGGTGGTCCAGGACGGCGTCGTACCGCTGCCACTCCCGCCAGCCGTCGGGGTCGGGGCCGGCGAAGGGCTCCAGGACCAAGCGCACCGCGGCGACCCCGTCGGCCCGGTGGCGCTCGCCCAGGCGGCGGACGGCGGTGATGGCGGCGGCCGGGCCGTTGGCGTACACGTCGGCCCACTCGACCCAGACGACCTCGGGCCGGTCGGACAGCGCCTTCTGCAGCAGCTCGGTGGTCGCGTCGGTGCAGGCGACGACGACGGGCTCCCCGCAGTCGACGCCTGCGCGCACGAAGGCGGCCGTGCCGTCGGTCAGGGCAGCGTCGGAGGCGCCGATGAGTGCCCGGTGTGTGCCGGACACGGCTGCCCCGTCCATCTGCGCTTGTCCCCGTCCTGCTGCTGCGGAGCCGCCGTGCTGGCAGCCGTGCCTGAGACCTCCCTACCCGGTCTTGGCCCACCTAGGCGTGCGGCCCCGGTCACCTGCCCTAGCGTGCTGCCGGTGACCTCTCTCCCCCACGACGACCTGGGCGACCGCTGGCGGGCTGCCCGCCCCGCTGCGGCCGGCGTCCACCTCGACAGCGCCTCGTGCAGCCGGCAGAGCACCGCGGTGCTGGACGCCGTCGCCCGGCACGCCCGGCACGAGGCGGAGATCGGCGGCTACGTCGCCCAGGGCGCGGCCGACGGGCTGCTGCAGCAGGGCCGGTCGGTGCTCGCCGGCCTGGTCGGGATGGCCGCCGCCGACGTCGCGTTCACCGAGAGCGCCACCGCCTCGGTGCGCACGCTCCTGGCCGCCTGGCGCCTGCCGGCGGGCAGCCGGGTCGCCGTCCTGCCCGGGGAGTACTGGCACAACGTGGCGGCCATCGAGGCCGTCGGGTGCGTCCCGGTGCTCCTGCCGGCCGACGACCTGGGCCGCGCGGACGTCGAGGGGGTGGAGCGGCTGCTGCGCACCGACCCGCCGGCGCTGGTGCACCTGACGCTGGTCGCCAGCCACCGCGGCGTCGTCCAGCCGGGCCGGGAGGTCGCGGCGCTGTGCCGGGCCGCCGGCGTCCCGCTGGTGCTCGACGTGGCCCAGGCCCTGGGGCACGTCGACTGCGACCTGGGTGCCGACGCGGCCTACGGCACCTCGCGGAAGTGGCTGGCCGGGCCGCGCGGTGTGGGCTTCCTGGTGATGCGGCCCGCGGTGACCGCCCGGCTGACCCCGGTGACCGCCCTCGACCGGTACGACGACGGCGGCGCCGGGGTCGACCACGCCCGCTGGTACGAGTCGCACGAGGGGCACGTCGCCGGCCGGGTGGGCCTGACCCTGGCGATCGGTGAGCACCTGGCCGCCGGGCCCGACCGGGTGCGCGAGCGGCTGGCGGCGCTGGGCCGGGCGACCCGGGAGCGGCTGGACGGCCGCGGCGGCTGGCGGGTGGTCGAGCCGCTCGACGAGCCGACGGCGCTCACCACCCTGGTCGCGCCGGACGGCGTCGACGTCCGGGAGGTGGCGGCCCGGCTGCACACCGAGCACGGCGTGCTCACCGCCACCCCGGGGCGCGAGCGGGCGCCGCGCGAGCTGGCCGGCCCGGTGCTGCGCGTCTCCCCGCACCTGGACGCCACGCTCGACCAGCTCGACGCCCTCGCCCTGGCCTCGCAGGCATAGGTACCAACACGTGCGTCCGGCGGCGGTCCGGCGCACGTGTTGGTACCAATGCCTAGACCCCAAAACAGGGTGCATCCGGGTCCGGCACCCCGGCGGAAGAGGGGGTGGAAGGCCGCCCACCCGGGGGGCCACCGCCTCGGAAGGACACCTCCGTGAACCGCACCCGCCCGCTCGCGCTCGTCGCCGGCACCACCGGCGCGCTCGCTCTGGTCCTCGCCTCCGCCACCTCGGCCTCCGCTGCGGACACGGCCACCGTGTCGATCCTGCACGCGGTGCCGGACACCCCGGTCGACGTCTACGCCAACGGCGAGGAGCTGCTGTCGGACTTCCAGCCCGGGACGCTGACCGACCCGCTGACCCTGCCCGCCGGTGAGTACGACCTGGCGGTCTTCCCGGCCGGCGTCGACCCGGCGACCTCCCAGCCGGCGATCAAGGCCGACGACGTCGCCGTCCCGGCGGGCGCGAACGCCACCGTGGTCGCCCACCTCGGCGAGAGCGGCACGCCGGTGCTGACGCCCTACGTCAACGACCTGTCGGCCGTGGGCGCCGGCGACGCGCGGCTCACCGTCCGGCACACCGCCGCCGCCCCCGCGGTCGACGTGCGGGCCGGTGGCACGGTCGTCGTCCCGGGCCTGACGAACCCGGAGGAGGCCTCGCTGACCGTCCCGGCCGGCACCGTCTCCGCCGACGTCACCCTCGCGGGCACCAGCACCGTCGCGATCGGCCCGGCCGACCTGACCCTGGCCGAGGGCACCGCGACCGTCGTCTACGCCTGGGGCTCGGGCGACGCCGGCTACGAGCTGGCCGTGCAGACCTTCACCGGCCTGCACTCCTCCCCCTCCGGCGTCCCCGGTGGTTCGGCCGGTCTGGCCACCGACGACGCCGGGCTGCCCCTGCCGGTCGTCGCGCTGACCGCGCTGGGCCTGGGCGCTGCCGCGTTCGGCGCCCGCCGCGTGGTCTCCAGCCGGGCCTGACCGACCCGGATCGAGAGGACGACCGTGCGCACCCCCGCCGCCGTGCTCGCGCTGGGCCTGACCCTGGCGATCGGCACCCCGACCGCCTGGGCGCTGACCCGGCCCGAGCCGACGGCGGGGGTGCCGGTCGTCGCGGCGCTCGCCGCACCCGCCAGGGCGCCCATCACGGCACCTGTCCCAGCGGCCACCCCGCCGCCCGGGGACCGGCTGCCCGAGGCCACGGCCCGGCCGGCGGCCCCCACGGTGGCGCCGGTCGTCGTCCCGCCCGTCCGGCTGTCCCTGCCCGCCCGCGGGATCGAGGCGCCGATCGACCCGGTCGGTGTCGAGCCGGAGGGTGAAATGACGCTGCCCGAGGACGTCGACCGGGTCGGCTGGTACTCCTACGGCCCGGTCCCCGGTGCCGCCGAGGGCGCGGCCGTCGTCGCCGGGCACGTGGACGACGCCGAGCAGGGACTGGGCGCCCTGGCGCCGCTGCGGGAGGCCGAGCCCGGCGACGAGGTCGTCGTCGAGGCCGCCGACGGCAGCACCACCCGCTGGACGGTCACCGGCCGGGAGACCATCGACAAGCCCGGCGTGCCGCTGGGTGAGCTGTTCGCCCGCACCGGTGCGCCCCGCCTGGTGCTCATCACCTGCGGTGGTCCGTTCGACGCGGACCTGCGCAGCTACCGCGACAACGTCGTCGTCGTCGCCGAGCCGAGGCCGTGACCGCGCTGGAGGACCGCACCGACCTCTACGGTCATCACGTGGAGACCGGGCGGACGTCGCTGCGGCGGGTCACCGAGCCGGACGACGACGACCTCGCCCGGCGGTTCCGCGACGGCGACGAACAGGCGCTCGCGGTGGCCTACGAGCGCTGGTCCGGGCAGCTGTACGGGATGGCGGTGCGCGCCTTCGGCCCCGGCCCGGACGCCGAGGACGTCACCCAGCAGACGTTCATCGCCGCCTGGACCGGCCGCGCCGGCTACAGCGCGGGCTCCGGACCGCTGCCGGCCTGGCTGGTGGGCATCTGCCGGCACAAGATCGCCGACGTGTGGGCGAAGCGGGACCGGCAGCGCCGCCAGTCCGAGGCGGTGGCCGCCGACGTCGCCTCCCGTCCCGGTTCGCACGACGACGTCGACACCCGGGTGGCCGACCGGGTGCTGCTGCTCGGCGAGCTGGACCAGCTCGGCCAGCCGCAACGGGGGATCATCGAGCTCGCGTTCTTCGAGGACCTCACGCACGTACAGATCGCAGCTCGTACCGGCATCCCGCTGGGCACGGTCAAGAGCCACATCAGGCGCACCCTCGAGCGCCTACGGACCCGGTTGGAGGTGGACGGTGCAGCACTGCAGCCCTGAGCAGCTCGCGCTCGCCGCGCTCCGCGAGCCGCTGTCCGCCACCGACGCCGCGCACCTGGCCGACTGCGCCGCCTGCCACGCCGAGGTCAGCGCCCTGCGGCGCGGGGTCGACGCCCTCGCCTTCCCGGCGCTGGCGGCCCCGACCACCAGCCTGACCCCGCCGCCGCGGGTGTGGGACGCGATCGCTGCGGCGACCGGTGTCTCCGCGACGCCCGCCTCGCATCCGACGCCCGTCTCGCACCCGACGTCCGTCTCACACCCGACGCCGGAGCCCGCCCCCCTCGCCACCGTCACCCGGCTGCAGCCCCGGCGGAACCGCTGGATGGCCGTGGCCGCCGCCGCGGCGCTGGTGGGCGGCGTGGCCGGGGTGGTCGCGCTCACCCGGGACGGGAGCGGTCAGGTGGTCGCCGCGACCACGCTGGACCCGCTGGACGCCGACGACTCCTCCGGCACGGCCGAGGTGCGCGAGCGCGACGGCGTCCGCTCGCTGCAGGTCGACCTCGAGGCCCCGTCGCTGGGCGAGGGCTACTACGAGGTGTGGCTGCTGCGGCCCGACGTGACCGGGCTGGTGCCGCTGGGCGTCGTCCACCAGGGCGCGAACGTCGTCCCGCTGCCCGCCGGCCTCGACCTGGGCGACTACCCGGTCGTCGACGTCTCGGTGGAGCCGCTGGACGGCGACCCGTCGCACTCCGGCGTCTCGGTGGCCCGCGGCTCGCTCTCCTGACCCGGCCGCGTCGACCCGCTCAGAGCACCGAGGACATCCCGCCGTCGACGTACAGGACCTGGCCCTGGACGAACGCCGAGGCCGGGCTGACCAGGAACACCAGTGCGCCGACGAGGTCCTCGACCCGGCCCCAGCGCCCGGCCGGCGTGTGGGCGCGCACCCAGGCACTGAACTGCTCGTCGGCCACCAGCGGCGCGGTCAGCTCCGTCTCGAAGTAGCCGGGGCCGATGGCGTTGACCCCGATCCCGCTGCCGGCGAGGTCGGCGCACATGCCCTTGGTGAGCATCTTGATCGCACCCTTGGTGGCGGCGTACGGGGTGATCCCGGGCCGGGTGACCTCGCTCTGCAGCGAGGCGATGTTGACGATCCGGCCGCGCCCACGCGGCACCATCCGGCGGGCGACCTCGCGGCCGACGAGGAACGCGCTGGTCAGGTTGGTGTCGAGGAGCCGGTACCAGTCCTCGTCGGTCACCTCGGTGAACGGCGCCCGCGACTGCACCCCGGTGTTGTTGACCAGGACGTCGAGCGGCCCGACCTCGTCCTCGACCCGGGCGACCCCCGCGCGCACGGCAGCGGGGTCGGTCACGTCGAACGGGACGGCGACCACCCGGCCCGGCCCCACGCCGGCCAGCTCGGCGCGGGTGCGCTCCAACCGGTCGGCGTCCCGGCCGTTGAGGACGACGGTGCAGCCGGCCTCCAGGAGCCCGGTGGCCAGCGCGCGGCCGATCCCCCGGCTCGAGCCGGTCACGAGCGCGATCGAGCCGCTGACGTCGAACATCCCCGCAGCCACCGCTGGACCCTACGATGACCGCGGTCGTCGGCCCGCGTGGGCCGACCCGCCCGATCAGGAAGAGGTCGCCTCGTGAGCGTGGTCGTGGGATACGTGCCCGATGCGACGGGCCTCCTGGCCGTCACCGAGGCCGCCCGCCAGGCGCGGTGGCGCGGGACGGACGTCGTGGTGGTCAACGCCATCGACGACAGCGGCTACGTCCGGCCCACCGCCGCCGACGAGCGCGACCTCGACGCCCTGGACGCGCGGCTCGTGGCCGAGGGTGTGCCGCACCAGATCCGGCACCTGGACGTCGGCACCGCGCGGGCCGCGGAGGTCATCCTCGCGGTGGCCGTGGAGGTCTCCGCCGAGCTGATCGTGGTGGGCATCCACCGGCGCTCGCCGGTCGGGAAGATGCTGCTGGGCAGCACTGCGCAGCGGGTCCTGCTGGAGTCCACCTGCCCGGTCCTCGCCGTGCGGGCCCACGAGCCCGCCTGAGTCTCAGCCGGCGGCGCGGCGCGCCCGGTAGGCGGCGGCGTGCTCCCGGTTGGCGCACGTGTTGTCGCAGAACCGGCGGTTGGCGTTCTTGGTGAGGTCGACCAGGACGTCGTCGCACCCGCTGGCCGCGCAACGGTGCAGTCGGTCCAGGGCACCGGCCCGGACGACGTCGGCCAGGGCCATCGCGGCCTCCACGCCCATCCGGTCGGCCACCGAGGCGGTCGGCTCGGTGGCGTGCACGTGGTAGCCCCAGCCGTCGTGCCGGACCAGCTGCGGCAGCGCGTGCCCGTCGCGGAGCAGGCGGTTCACCACGGCGACCACGTCGTCCTCGTCGGCGTCCCAGATGCCGCCCAGCACCGTGCGCAGCCGGTGGACCTCGGCCAGCTCGTCCACTGAGCCGGTACGGCTGCCGGTGAACTCCCAGGTGTCCAGGAACGTCGCGAGCGCGGACGGGTCGGGCAGCCGCTCCTCGCCGTCCGCGGCGGTGTTCACCAGCGCGGTCGCGGCCGCCAGCGCCACCTCGGTGTCATGGGCAAAGAGCATGTGACTCCTGACTCTGTTAACGTGCGGCCATCAGGAGCGTACGTCCGCTGACTCCTGACGAGGAGGTGGCTGCTGTGCTCGACCGCCGGACCGCACTGGTCGGACTGCTGCTGGCCGTGGTCTCCGCGGCCTCCTTCGGCACCGCCGGCGTCTTCGCCAGTGGCCTGCTCGGCGCCGGCTGGAGCGCCGGGGCCGCCGTCACGGTGCGGATGGCGGTGGCCGCCCTCGCGCTGACCGTCCCCGCCGTCCTCCAGCTGCGCGGACGCTGGCACCTGCTGCGGTCCAACCTGCCCGCGGTCGCGGCGTTCGGTGCGCTCGCCGTCGCGCTGCCCCAGCTCGCCTACTTCGTCGCCGTCACCCGGCTCTCGGTCGGGGTGGCGCTGCTGCTGGAGTACTGCGGCGTCCTGCTCGTCGTGCTGTGGACCTGGGCGCGGCTCGGCCAGCGGCCCAGTCGGGTCACCGGCGCCGGGATGGTCGTCGCGGTCGTCGGCCTGGTGCTGGTGCTCGACGTGCTCAGCGGCGCGCGGATCGACCCGGTCGGCGTGATGTGGGGCCTGCTGGCCGCGGTGGGGCTGGCGTCCTACTTCATCCTCTCCGCCGCCACCGAGGACGGCCTCCCGCCCCTGGTCAGCGCCTGGGCCGGGCTGGCCGCGGGTGCGCTGGTGCTCGGCGCGGCCGCGCTGGTCGGCCTCGTGTCGTGGCGGACGGCGACCACCGACGTCGAGTTCGCCGGCCGGTCGACCAGCTGGCTGGTGCCGATCCTGGGCCTGGGCCTGCTCGCCGCGGCGATCGCCTACGCGACCGGGATCGCCGCCGTCCGGCGCCTGGGCTCCCGGACCAGCTCGTTCGTGGGGCTCAGCGAGGTGCTGTTCGCCGTCCTGGCCGCCTGGCTGGCGCTGGGGCAGCAGCCGGGGCCGGTGCAGCTCGTGGGCGGGATCGTCGTCCTGGGCGGGATCGTGCTGGTCCGGCTGGGCGAGCGCCCGGCCGACGACCCGGCCGCCACCGTCGACCCCGTCCCGGCCGCGTCAGACCGGTAGGGCCGGCCGGGCCCGGCGGTGGGCGCTCTCGACGCGCTGGCCGTACGAGGTGGCGGCGAGGACCAGGACCGCACCGACGGCCGCGACCGCGGTCAGCCGCTCGCCGCCGACGCTCACCCCGACCGCGACGGCCCAGAGCGGCTCGGTGCCCATGAGCAGGCTGGCGCGACCGGGCGAGGTGCGCCTGATGGCCCACGTCTGGGCGAGGAACGCGAAGACCGTGCAGGCCAGCGCGAGGTACGTCAGGTGCGCCCACGCCGCCAGGGGCAGGCGGGCGACCACGCCCAGCTGCGGTGCCGCGGCGGCGGACAGGAGCACGGCCCCGACCACCGACTGGACCGTCGTGAGCACGAGCGAGCTGTACGGGCGGTCGGCGGTCAGCCGCCCGATGAGGCTGACGTGCACCGCCCGCACCGCCGCCGCGGCCAGCATCAGCCCGTCGCCCCAGCCGGGCGCCCGGACGCCGTCGCCGGAGACCAGCAGCCCGACACCCACCACGGCGACGGCGGTGGCGGCGAAGAAGGGCGCCGGCAGCGAGGTGCGCCCCCACACGCCGTCCAGCAGCGGGGTGAACACCACGGTCAGGCTGATGATCAGCCCGGCGTTGGTGGCCGACGTGCCGACGACGCCGAAGGTCTCCAGCGTGAGGACGGCGGCCTGGGTGCACCCCAGCAGGACGCCGACGGCCAGCTCCCTGCCGCGCGGTGTCCGCTCCCGGGCCCGTCGGCAGACGACCCCCAGCGCGGCAGCCGAGAGGACGTAGCGCAGCGCCAGCACCACCAGCACCGGCGCCAGGTCGGTGAGGTCCTTGGCCACCAGGTAGCTGCTCCCCCAGACCAGGGCCACCCCCAGGAGCACCGCGTCCGTCGTTCGATCTCCTGCTCGCATGCCTCGACCCTGGAACCGCCGTCGATGAAGAACAACGACCAGTTGCTCAACCGCCGATGTAGCGTCGCTTCATGGACGTCCGGCATTTGTCGATCCTGCGCGAGCTCGGCGACCGCGGCAGCGTCACCGCGGTGGCCCAGGCACTGTTCATCACCCCGTCGGCGGTCTCCCAGCAGCTCGCCGTCCTCCAGCGGGGCGTGCCCGTCGCGCTCACCCAGCGCTGCGGCCGCAGCCTGGTGCTGACCGACGCCGGGCGTGCGCTGGCCGACGCCGCCACCGACGTGGCCACCGCCCTGGCCCGCGCCGAGGTCGCCGTCGACGCGTTCCTGGGCGACCCGCGCGGCACGGTGCGCGTCGCCGCCTTCTCCAGCGCGGCCACGGCCTTCTTCCCGGCGCTGCTGCAGGCCGGCGGACCCACCGTCGAGTGCGCCGAGCACGACGTGTCCCAGTCCCGGTTCCCGGCGCTGTGCGCCGACCACGACGTGGTCCTGGCGCACCGACTTGACTCCAGCCCGCCGTGGCCGACGACGATCGCGGTCACGCCACTGCTGCACGAGCCGCTCGACGTGGCCGTCCCGGTGGGGCACGCCCTGGCGCGGCACACGACCCTGACCGCCGAGCAGGTCGTCGCTGAGCCGTGGATCGCGGTGCACGAGGGCTTCCCGCTGCTGGCGCCGCTCGAGGCGATCGCCGCCGCGGCCGGGCGGCCGCTGACCATCGCGCACCGGATCAACGACCTGACGGTCGCTGCGGGACTGGTCACCGCCGGTGCCGGACTCGCGCTGATGCCCCGGCACACCGCCCCGTCGGCTCCCGGACTCGTGCTGCGGCCGTTGGACGGGATGGACCTCGCCCGGCACATCGACGCCCTCGTCCGCCCGGAACGGGCCCTGCGCAGCTCGGTGGGCACGGTCCTCGCGACCCTCACCTCAGCAGCGGAGGCCCTCGCCACCAGCACTGATTGACTGCCCGGGTGGACGTCCCGCGGACCGTGTCACTGACCCAGCTCCGTCAGGTGCTGGACCGGGTGCTCGACGATCTCTCCGCGCGCCATGGCGACGAGGTCGAGCTGACCGCGGACCACTACTGGGTCATCGATCCGCAGGCGGCCTACGACCTCAGCGCCACGCCGTCGATCGAGCAGCTGACGGTGGGCCAGCTCGCCGACGACCTGGCCGAGGTGGCTGCGTTGAGCGCAGCGACTGACCCGCCCTTCCCCTGGCACGACCTGGGCCACGTCATCGGCATCCTGCAGCGACTCGCGGCCCAGGACCTCCCCTGAAGCGGTTGCCCGTCGGAGACGACCCGGTCAGCGAGGTCCTCGACAGCGCCGGCGGTCGCCTCTCACGTCCCGCTCGCCTCGTGCAGCTGGCGCCACGACTCCCCGTCCACGGACTCCTGGTCGAGCACGACCCAGTCCTGCCTCAGGTAGAAGGGCCCGAGCCCCTGCATCGACGTCACGTGGTTGCCGAGACTCACGTCCTGCCTGGCGAGCCGCACAGCCAGGTCCCACCCCGGTCCACCCCTCCAGAGGACGACGTGGAGGTCCGGGTCGAAGGTGTTCGCCTGGCGCGGCACGCCACCCTGGACCGCGAACCCGCTGCAGCCGGTGAAGTCGTTCCCCCGGATGCTCACGCGACGGGCTGGGTCACGCCTGGCGGGCTCCGTGTCGAAGTTGGCCTCCCAGGTCCCGGAGAAGCGACAGTCCTCGAAGTGTGCCGAAAACTTGCCGAGGTTGGCCGCCACCTGGGTGTCCTCGAAGCTGCAGCGGACGAAGCGGGCGATGCCCGGGTCGAAGCGCGCACAGGTCAGCCCGCTGAAGTCGCAGTCGACGAAGACCGGGATCTGCTTCCCGACCCGGCTGGGCTTGAGCGGCCGAGGGAGCACCTCGTCGAGCAGCCCGGTGGCGTCCGCGAACCTCAACCAGGGCGTGGTCCAGCCCGACAGGTCGACTCCCTGCACGACTCCCCCGCCGCGGACGTCGACGTCGCCCGACGGCCGGGCTCCAGCGCGCAGCTCGTCGTAGGTGATCTCGTGCATCCGACGTCCCTTCCGTTGGCGGCAGAGTGTCAGTCCAGCGCGGCCTGCATGCGCTGGGACACCCGCCGGTGGACGGCCAGCTGCTCGTCGAGCCCCGGGTGCGCCACGGCCCCACCCTCGACGACCACCCGACCGCCGACGACGGTCTCCCGCGCCGACACCGGACCGCACCGCAGCCAGGCCTCCACCGGGTCCGAGAGCGCACCGGCGAACCGCACGCCCTCCAAGGACCACACCGTCAGGTCACCGCACGCCCCGACCGACAGCTGCCCGATCTCCCCCGCCCGCCCAAGGCACGCCGCACCGCCCCGAGTGGCGATCTCCAGGGCGTCCCGGGCCGACATCGCGGCCGCGCCGTGCCGCAGCTTGCCCTGCAGCATCGCCGTCCGGGCCTCCAGCCACAGCGAGGCGGAGTCCGCGGACGCCGAGCCGTCCACCCCGAGCCCGACCGGGGCGCCGGCGGCGCGCAGCTCGGCGACCGGGGCCAGCCCGCTGCCCAGGATCATGTTCGACGACGGGCAGTGCGCCGCCCCGACACCCGCCGCGCCCAGCCGCACGACCTCGTCCGCGTCGGGCCACACCACGTGCGCGAGCCAGGTGCGTGAGGTCATCCAGCCGACGTCGGCCAGGTAGTCCACCGGCCGGCGCCCGAAGGTGGCCAGGCAGAAGGCGTCCTCGTCCTGGGTCTCGGCCAGGTGGGTGTGCAGCCGCACGTCGAGGGACTCGGCCAGCTCGGCGGTGCGGGTCATCAGCTCCGTCGAGACGCTGAACGGCGAGCACGGGGCCAGCGCGATCCGGCTCATCGCCGTCACCGACCGGTCGTGGTGCAGGGCGACCAGCCGTTGCGAGTCGGCCAGGATCTCGTCGTCGTCCTGGACGACGGAGTCCGGCGGCAAGCCACCGTCCTTGACCGAGAGCGACATCGAGCCGCGCGTCGGGTGGAACCGGACGCCGAGCTCGCGGGCGGCGGCCACCTCGGCGCTGATCAGGTCGCCGGCGCCGCGCGGGTGCACGTAGGAGTGGTCGGTCGAGGTCGTGCAGCCCGACAGCGCCAGCTCGGCCAGCCCCACGTAGGCGCTGACGTACGCGGCCTCCTCGTCCAGCCGCGCCCACAGCGGGTAGAGCGTCACCAGCCACTCGAACAGCCCGCCGGTCAACGCGGGCGCGTAGGCCCGGGTCAGGTTCTGGTACAGGTGGTGGTGGGTGTTGACCAGCCCCGGCGTGACCAGGCAGCCGCGGGCGTCGATGCGCCGCGCAGCGTCCGGCTGCGGGTCACCGGGCCCGCCGAGGGCGGTGACGACCCCGTCGGTGACGGCGACCCACCCCCCGGCGATCTCGCGGCGGGCGTCGTCGACGGTGGCGATCAGCTCGGCGTCGTGCACGAGGAGGTCAGCGGTCACGGCCGCATCCTGCCCGCCGCGTGTGTCCACCAGCGCGCCAGCACGTCATCTGGCCGTGACACTGCGGAGCTACCGTGGCCGTCCCCCGGTCGGAAGTCGAGGTCGTACGTGCTGCTGGAAGCGCCCCGTTTCGCCCTGCCCGAGACCCTCGGCGAGGCGCTGGCCGCGCGCGCCGAGCGCCCCGAGGCGGTCGTCGTCGCCGGCGGCACCGAGGTCATGCCCGACCTGCTCTGGCGGAACCGGACGGCGGCCGGCTTCCTCTCCCTGCGCCGGGTCGCCGCCCTGCGCGGGACGACGACCGACGGCGGCGAGCTGGTCATCGGCGCCGGCACCCCGGTCGCGGCCCTCACCACCGCGCCGGACGGCGGACTGCGCGCGGCCGCGTCGTCGCTGGGCACGCCGCTGGTGCGCACCGAGGCGACCATCGGCGGCAACGTGGTCAGCGCGCTCCCCTACCGCAACCTGCTGCCCACCCTGCTGGCCGGCGGCGCGACGCTCGAGCTCACGTCGGCCACCGGCACCCGCGTCGTCCCGTTCGACGGCTTCGTCACCGCGCCGGGGGTCACCGGGCTGCGGGAGGGCGAGCTGCTCACCGCCGTCCGAATGCCGGTGCACGTCGGGTTCGCCGACTACGCCAAGGTCGGCCGGCGCAACGCCCAGTTCGTGGCCACCGTCAGCGCCGCGGTCGTCAGCCGGGACGGCGTCGCGCGACTGGCCTTTGGCAACGCCGGCCCGACCCCGCTGCGCTCGGACGCCGTCGACACCGCCGCCACCGCCCTGCTCGACGGCCGGGCGACGCCGGAGGACCTCCGGGCCACCGTCGCCGCCGCGGTCGACCCACCCGAGGACACGGTCGCCTCGGCCGAGTACCGCCGGCACGCGCTCGGGGTGCTCGCCGTCCGGCTGGTCACCCGCGCGGCCGTCGACGCGGGGCTGGGCTCGTGAGCGCCGTCGAGGACCCCCGGACGGACGTCGCCGGCGGCACCGACGGAGCGGACGGGTCCGTCACGTTCGGCCTCACCGTGGACGGGACGGCGCACGAGGTGACCGCCCGGTGGGACGAGTCGCTGCTGACCGTGCTGCGCGACCGGCTCGGCGTCCGCGGCCCGAAGACCGGGTGCGCGCACGGCCGGTGCGGCGCCTGCGCGGTGAAGGCCGACCTCGGCGACGGCGGGCACGTGCTCTGCGCCTGCCTGGTGCCCGCCGCGACCGCCGCCGGCGGCACCGTGGAGACCATCGCCTCGATCAGCGGCCCGGACGGCGCGCTCTCCGACGTCCAGGAGGCCTTCCTCGCCGAGGGCGCCGTGCAGTGCGGCATCTGCACCTCCGGGTTCGTCACCGCCGCGACCGAGCTGCTGGAGACCAACCCCGACCCGACGCGGCCGGAGATCGAGGCCGCCCTCTACGGCAACCTCTGCCGCTGCACCGGCTACGGCCGCATCGTCGCCGCGGTCGAGACCGCCGCCCGCACCCGCCGGGCGGCGACCCGGTGACCGCGGCCATGTTCGCCAACATGGCCACTGGGGGGATCGGCGCGTCGGTGCGACGGCCGGACGGGCCGGCGAAGGTGCGCGGCGAGTTCTCCTACGCCGGGGACCTCACCGCCGAGGGGATGCTGATCGGGGTCACGGTGCGCTCGCCGCACCCGCACGCCCGCATCCTGGGCATCGACACCACAGCCGCCCGGGCGATGGACGGCGTGCACGCGGTCCTGACCGTGGACGACGTCCCGGGCGACCGGCACTTCGGGCTGGTGCTGCGCGACGAGCCGGTGCTGGCCGACGGCGTCGTCCGGTACGCCGGGGAGCCGGTGGCGGTCGTGGCCGCGGTCGACGCCGCCACCGCCCGGCGGGCCGCCCGCGCGGTCGAGGTCACCTACGAGGTGCTGCCGGCGCTCACCGACCCGCAGCTGGCGCTGACCGCGGCCTCGATCCACCCGGACGGCAACGTCTACCGGCACGTCTCCTACAGCTGCGGCGACCCCGACGCCCGCGGTGTGGTCACCGTGGAGAACACCTACCGGATCGGCATGCAGGACCCCGCCTTCCTGGCCCCGGAGGCCGGACTGGCCCGGCCCACCCCGGACGGCGGGGTGGCGATCGAGGTGGCGACCCAGTGGCTGCACTCGGACCAGAAGCAGATCGGCTGGGCGACCGGGCTGCCACCGGAGAAGGTGCACGTGTCCCTCGCCGGGGTCGGCGGGGCCTTCGGCGGCCGCGAGGACGTCACGCTGCAGACCCACGCCTGCCTGCTCGCGCTGGCCACCGGCCGGCCGGTGAAGATCGAGTACACCCGGGAGGAGTCCTTCCTCGCCCACCGGCAGCGCCACCCGGGGACCATCTGGCTGCGGCACTCGGCCGACGCCGACGGGCGGATCGTCAGCGTCGAGGGGCGGGTGCTGCTCGACGGCGGCGCCTACGCCAGCACCTCCCCCGTCGTCATCACCAACACCGTCACCCTCCTGCAGGGCCCTTACCGGGTCGACAACGGCCGGTTCGAGGGCTGGTCGGTGCGCACCAACAACCCCAGCTGCGGGGCGATGCGCGGGTTCGGCGTCCCGCAGGCGGCCTTCGCGCACGAGGCGCAGCTCGACGCGCTCGCCGCCGCCCTGGACCTCGACCCGGTCGAGGTCCGGCTGACCAACGCCCTGCAGCGCGGCGACGTCGCCACCTTCGGCCAGCGCTTCGACGCCCCCACCCCGGTCCGCGAGGTCATCGAGGGGCTGCGCGCGATCCCGCTGCCCACCGGGCCGGCCAAGCTCCCCGGCGGCGTCGGTCGGGCCGCCGAGGGCGGCACCGTGCGCCGCGGCGTCGGCTGGGCGGTGACGATGAAGAACCTGGCCTTCAGCGAGGGCCACGTGGACGAGTCCACCGCCGAGGTGAGCCTGCGCGACGGGCACGCCACGGTGCACACCGCCTGCGCCGAGGTCGGCCAGGGCTTCGTCACCGTCGCCGAGCAGGTCGCCCGCACGGTGCTCGGCGCCACGACCGTCGAGGTCGTGCAGCCCGACACCCTGGTCGCCTCCGCCGGGTCGACGAGCGCCTCCCGGCAGACCATGGCGTCCGGGACCGCGGTGTACCGCGCGTGCCTCGCCGTCCGCGACCGGCTGCTCGGCCGGGTCGCCCGCGCGCACGGCCTGGACGCCGCCACGCTGACCGTCGCCGACGGCGTGGTCTGCGCTGCGGGCCGGCCGCTGGGCCCCGTGGCCACCGCCGCACCCGGGCAGACGTTCCGGGCCACCGAGCACTTCCAGCACCCGGCCACGCACCCGCTCGGCTCGGCCGAGGGCGGGATGTACGTGGCGTTCGGGTTCTCCGCGATGCGAGCGGTGGTCGACGTCGACGTCGAGCTGGGGCTGGTCAGCGTCGTCCAGGTGGCCTCCTGCCAGGACGTCGGCACGGTCGTCAACCCCGTGCAGCTGCGCGGCCAGATCGAGGGCGGCATCGTGCAGGGCATGGGCCTGGCGCTCATGGAGGAGGTCGTGGTCGCCGACGGGCTGATCACCAACCCGGACTTCCAGGACTACCTGATCCCCACGATCGTCGACGTCCCCGAGGTCGTCTCCACCTACGTCACCGACCCCGAGCCGGGCATGCCGCACGGCTGGAAGGGCGTCGGGGAGCCGCCGCTGGTCACCGCCGTGCCGGTGGTCGCCGCCGCCGTCCGCGCCGCCACCGGGCTGCCGCTGCCGGCCGTGCCGATCAAGCCCGAGCACATCGCCCTGGGCATCGGCGCGGCCCCCACGGTCACCTGGACGACGCCGCGCCCCGCCGACCCGGACCGCCCGCGCGGCGCCGTGATCGACGAGGAGCCGCACGACGCCCCCGGCACCATGGCCGAGGAGGGCGCCCCGTCCGGCTGACCGAGCTGGAGGGACCATGTTCGCGAACATGGCCCCGCCGAGGTCCGGCCACCCTGGAGGGCAGGAGTGGCCTCTTCTGCCCCCCCCCCCCCCCCCCCCCCCCGGCGGGGGGGGGGCC
>NZ_JAAGWH010000062.1 GCF_010682105.1 Modestobacter muralis
TCGGCGCCCAGCGGGCGGGCGCCGACGAGCCGGCCGGCCTCGGACGGGTCGACGCCGAGGGTGCCCAGCACCTCCAGGGCCTGGACGTCGGGCAGCGCGTCGAACCAGCGGCGTCCCAGCGCGGCGCGGCCGGCGGCCGTGGGCCGGCCCCACAGCCGGAGCCGGGCCATCCCGCCGTCGGGGAAGACGTCCAGCCGGACGGCGCTGACGCCGGTCGTGCCGCCGAGGACGAACCGGTGCCGGGTGTCGGGCTGCAGCCGGGTGCGCGGCAGCAACTCGACCTCGGCGCCGTCGGCGGTGCGGCCGGTGAGCGAGGCAGTACCCGGCGCGTTGCCGAGGAAGTAGGAGGTGTCCAGCTCGGCCAGGGTCACCACGCCCTCGCAGGCCAGCGCGACGTCGACCCAGTCGTTGCCGGGGCCGCGGCGGCGGGCGTTCTCCCAGCCCTCGCCCATCGAGCGGGCCAGGCCGCGGCCGATGAGCTGCAGCGGGCTGCCGTAGTGGGCGTTGCTGACGCCGGTGACCCGCCCGCCGTTCTCCAACGCCGCCAGGTCGACCGGGCCGGCGTCGAGCAGCCGCGGGTCGGGGACGACGGTGCCGTGCACCCGCAGCCGGGCCACGCCGCCGTCGGGGTGGATGCTCAGCCGCACGTGGGTCACCCGACGGTCGGAGTCGACCGGGAAGGGGTTCGCGGTGTCGCCGGCCAGGTCCGACAGCGGCACCAGCGGCTGCCAGTCCGCGCGGGTCAGCTCCTCGACCGAGGGGTGGCCCTCCACCGCGGCGCCCTCGACGGAGGCCTGGGCGGGGTAGTTGCCGGTGAAGAACGCGGTGTCGACGACGACGCCCGCGACGATCCCGGGAGCGCCGAGCCGGACGATCGCCCAGTCGTGGCCCGCGGTGCGCCGGCGGCGGGTCTCCCAGCCGTCGTACTCCTTGCCCTTGTGGCCGAACTCGGTGCGCGCCACGGCTGGGTGCGGCAGCACCAGGTTCTCCCGCGCGGCGAAGAGCTCGTCGTTGGCCGCCACCACGGCACCGCCGAGGTCGCGGCGGGCGAGGTCGGGCAGGTGCACGAACGCGGGGCCGAGCTCAGCGTGTCTCATCGCTCTCCAGGATCGGGTGTCCGTTCAGGGGTTCACCTGCGTGGCGAGGGTAGGGGACGCACACGATCGACCACCCCGTCGGAGGAGGCACCCCGTGGCCAGCCCGGACGACGACCTGAAGGCCCGCGCCAAGGCGCACGTCGAGCAGCTCCCCGCCGAGACCGCACTGGGGAACGCCGATCTCGCCGGCGGCGTGGACGACGATCCGACGATCCTCGACGAGGCCGCCCGCGAGGAACCCCAGCAGTAGTCGCCCGTTCTGGTCGATCGGGGAGGAGGGTGGGGGTGCACCACCCAACCCAGGAGGTCGCATGACCAGCTCGCACGACGAACTGAAGGCACGCGCCAAGGACTACGTGGAGCACCTCCCCGCGGAGACGGCCCTCGGCAACGCGGACCCGGCGGGCGGGGTCGACACCGACCCGAAGCCCCTCGACCGCGCCGCCGCGGAGAAGCCGCAGACCTGAGGTTCACGCGCCCCTCGGTCGGCTGATCAGCCGGCCGAGGGGTGCGGCGCCCTCCTCGAGGAGCTGCCCGCGCAGCCAGGTCCGGCGGACCACCCCGGTCAGCTCCCGCCCCGCGTAGGGCGTCACCGGGTTCCGGTGGTGCAGCGCCCCCACCCGCCACTGCTCGTCGGGGGCGAAGGCGACCAGGTCGGCGTCCCGGCCGACGGCGATCCCGCCCTTGCCGGTCAGCCCGGTGAGCCGGGCGGGCGCCTCCGACATCCACCGGACGACGTCACCCAGCGCCAACCCCCGCGCCCGCGCACCGGTCCACACCGCAGGCAGTGCCACCTGCAGGCCGGCGATCCCGCCCCAGGCCAACCCGAAGTCGCCCACGTCGAGCCGCTTGAGCTCCGCGGTGCACGGCGAGTGGTCGCTGACGACCAGGTCGATGTCGCCGGCCTCCAGCGCGGCCCACAGCGCGTCGCGGTGGGTGGCCTCGCGGATCGGCGGGCAGCACTTGAACGCGGTGTCGCCGTCGGGCACGTCCTCGGCGGCGAAGGTCAGGTAGTGCGGGCAGGTCTCGACGGTGATCCGCACGCCCTCGGCCCGCGCCGCGCGCAGCATCGGCAGCGCCCCGGCGTCAGCCAGGTGGACGACGTGCACCCGGGCGCCGGTGTCCCGGGCCGCGGCGATGAGCCGGCCGATCGCGGTCTCCTCCGCGGCACCCGGTCGGGAGGCCAGGAACGCCGGGTAGCTGGTGCCCGCCGGGTCGGGGGCGGCGGCGATCACGTCGTCGTCCTCGCAGTGGGCGATGAGCAGCCCGTCGACCGCGGCCAGTGCGGTGAGCGCGGCGCGCAGGCCGGCGTCGTCCAGCGGCGGGAACTCCGGCACCCCGGAGTCCAGCAGGAAGCACTTCACCCCGACCGCGCCGTCGGCGAGCAGCCGGGTCAGCTGCCCGGCGTTGCCGGGCACGGCCCCGCCCCAGAAGGCGACGTCGACGCTCACCTGACCCTCGGCCACCTGCCGCTTCACCTGCAGCGCCTTGACGTCGACCGTCGGCGGGATCGAGTTGAGCGGCATGTCCACGATCGTGGTGACCCCGCCGGCGGCCGCGGCCCGGGTCGCGGAGGCGAAGCCCTCCCACTCGGTGCGGCCGGGCTCGTTGACGTGCACGTGGCTGTCGACCAGGCCGGGCAGCAGCACCTCGTCCTCGGCCAACGTCACGGGGTCGTCGCCGGCGTCGTCGAAGCCGGTGACCGCGGTGACCACCCCGTCGGTGACGTGCACCGCCGCCGCGCGTTCCCCGTCGGGCAGCACCACCCGGCGGGCCCGGACCACCACCGACCCGCTCACCGGGCCACCTCCACCAGCTCGACGTCCTCGGTCACCGACGCCAGCGCGGCGACGGCGTCGTGCAGCTCCCCGGCCCACGCGGTGCCCACCCAGCCACCGGGCAGCGGCAGCCGGACGGCGTCCACGCCCGTGCGCACCTCCGGCCGGGGCTCACCGATGCACACGGTGGAGACGTAGGCCCGCGGGGCGACCGGCGGCAGCCAGGCGGGCGCCCCCGGCCCGAGGCCGACGGTGGTGTGCAGCAGCGGGCGGCCGGAGCGCTCGACCCGGGTGGTGCCGGTCCAGCGGCCGGGGTCCTCACCGCGCCGGCCGAGCAGCACCTGCTCGGTGACGATCAGCTCCCCGGCCTCGGCGAGCTGGACGCGCACCTCGGCCCGGTGGTCGGCGCGCGCGGTGACCACCGTGGGCTCCGGGGCCAGGTCCAGCACCCCGGCCACCTCGGCCCGCACCACCTGCCGGGACGGCGGCGACTCCCCGCGCGCGGGCAGCACGACGGCTGCGGCCACCGAGCGGACGGCGAGCCGGGCGCCCTCCTCCACGACCAGCCGGATCTCCGCGTCGTCCCCGCCGAGCGGGCCGAACGCGGTCGCGACCAGGTGCACGGTGGTGGACCCGGTGCGCCGGACCGCCAGCTGCCCGCTGGCCCGGACGACCGGCAGGACGGTGCGACCCCGCGCGTCGCACCGCGCCACCACCTCGACGAGGGTCCTCACCGGGCGGCACGAGCCGGCGACACGCTCACGCCTCCTGCAGCGCCCGCGCCCGCACCTGCTGACGCACCCACTCGGCGACCTCGGTCGCCGCCGGGTCCTCCCGCAGGGAGATCAGCAGCGTCGGCTTGTCCCCGCGCACCGCATCCGAGTCCCGGCGCATGACGCCGAGGTCGGCGCCCACCATCGGCGCGAGGTCGGTCTTGTTGACCACCAGCAGGTCCGACGCCGTGACGCCCGGCCCGCCCTTGCGCGGGACCTTGTCGCCGCCGGCCACGTCGATGACGAACACCTGCACGTCGACCAGCCCGTAGCTGAACGACGCGGTCAGGTTGTCGCCGCCGGACTCGACGAACACCAGCTCCAGCCCCGGGTGGCGGGACTCCAGCAGCTCCACGGCGTCGAGGTTGGCGGTGATGTCGTCGCGGATCGCGGTGTGCGGGCAGCAGCCGGTCTGCACCGCCTCGATCCGGTCGTCGGGCAGGACGGCGTTGCGGCGGAGGAAGTCGGCGTCCTCGGTCGTGTAGATGTCGTTGGTGACGACGGCGAGGTCGTACTCGGCGCCCAGCGTGCGGCACAGCGCGGCGGCCAGCGCCGTCTTGCCCGAGCCGACCGGGCCGCCGAGCCCCACCCGCAGCGGACCGCCGTGGCGGTGGCCGGGGCTGTAGGGGTCGACGTAGTCGTCCAGGTTGTGGTCAGGCGGCATGGGAGCACTCCTTCGATCTCATGAGGCGAAGAACCGGTCGTTGCGGGCGGCGTGGACCTCGGCGAGCAGGTCGAGCAGCGGGTCGGTGTCGGCCGGCAGGTCTCCGGCCGCTGCGTCGTCGGCCACCCGGTCGATCTCCGGCGACAGCCGGGCGGTGACGGCGGCGACGGTGATCGGGTCCATGGCCAGCAACCGCTGGGCGGCGGTGGCCGGTCCGCTCACCGCCAGGTAGGCGGCGGCGTGGGCGGCGTCCCGGGGGGTCAGCCCGGCGGTCGCCGCGGCCACCCCGAGGGCCAGCGGGTGGTGCGGCTGCGCGGGCAGCGACGCCCAGGCCGGGTCCGGCCAGGCGCGGCTCGCGACCCGCACCAGGCCGCGGCCCTGCTGCCGGGAGGCGGCCCGCTGCGCGGGGGACGGCGTCCGGGCGTCGGCCTCGGCGTCCAGCGCGGCCAGCAGGTCGGCGGGGCGGACGGCGGCCGGGTCGGCGACGTCCACCGCGCGGCAGGCGGCCGCGGCGAGCCCGGCTGCGACCGCGCCGGCGGTGGTGAGCCGCCGGCGCAGGAAGCCGGCCAGCGACACCGGGTCACCGATCACCCCGGTGGTGATGGCCTGTTCGATCCCGCCGGAGTGCGCGTGCCCGCCGGCGGGCAGCCGGGAGTCGGCGAGGGCGAGGAGGGCGGCCGTCATCAGAACAGGAAGTAGCGCTGGGCCATGGGCAGCTCGCGCACCGGCTCGGGCTCCCAGACGTCGCCGTCCACGGAGACGGTGAAGGTGTCCGGGTCGACCCGGATGTCCGGCAGCGCGGTGTTCTCCGGCATGTCGGACTTGCCCAGCCGGGTGGTGTCGGAGACCGCGACCAGCCGCCGGTCGATGGCCAGCCGGTCGCCCAGGCCCGCCTCGAGCGCGGCCGGCGCGACGAAGTGCACCGACGTCTGCGCCGGCACCTTCCCGTACGCGCCGAACATGGGCCGCGGCAGCACCGGCTGCGGCGTGGGGATGGAGGCGTTCGCGTCGCCCATCTGCGCCCACGCGATCATCCCGCCCTTGAGGACGGCGTGCGGCCGCACCCCGAAGAACTTGGGCTCCCAGAGCACCAGGTCGGCCAGCTTGCCCGGCTCGACCGAGCCCACCTCGCCGTCGATGCCGTGGGCCACCGCCGGGCAGATCGTGTACTTGGCGACGTAGCGGCGGGCGCGGAGGTTGTCCGCGGCGCCGTCGCCGGCCAGCGACCCGCGGCGGCGCTTCATCACGTGCGCGGTCTGCCAGGTGCGCATGACCACCTCACCGACCCGGCCCATCGCCTGGGCGTCGGAGCCGATCATCGAGATGGCACCGAGGTCGTGCAGCAGGTCCTCGGCAGCGATCGTCGTGGGGCGGATCCGGCTCTCGGCGAAGGCGAGGTCCTCGGGCACGGAGCTGTCCAGGTGGTGGCAGACCATGAGCATGTCGAGGTGCTCGTCGAGGGTGTTCACGGTGTGCGGCCGGGTGGGGTTCGTGCTGCTGGGCAGCACGTTCGGGTGCCCAGCGACGGTGATGATGTCGGGCGCGTGACCGCCCCCGGCACCCTCGGTGTGGTACGCGTGGATGCTCCGGCCGGCGATCGCGGCCAGGGTGTCCTCGACGAACCCGGCCTCGTTGAGGGTGTCGGAGTGCAGCGCGACCGGGACGCCGTTGCGCCCGGCCACGGTGAGCGCGGCGTCGATCGCGGCGGGCGTGGAGCCCCAGTCCTCGTGCAGCTTGAAGCCGCTGGCCCCGGCCCGCAGCTGCTCCTCCAGCGACTCGGTGGAGACGGTGTTGCCCTTGCCCAGCAGCGCGACGTTGACCGGCATGCCGTCCATCGCCTCGAGCATGCGGGCGAGGTACCAGTCGCCCGGGGTGATGGTGGTGGCCTTGGACCCCTCGGCCGGCCCGGTGCCGCCGCCGATGAGCGTGGTCATGCCCGCGCCCAGGGCGGTGGGCACGATCTGCGGGCAGATGAAGTGCACGTGGCAGTCGATGCCGCCGGCGGTGAGGATCTTGCCGTTGCCGGCCATCACCTCGGTGCCGGGCCCGATGACCAGGTCGGGGTGGACGCCGTCCATGGTGTCGGGGTTGCCGGCCTTGCCCAGCGCGACGATGCGGCCGTCGCGGATCCCGACGTCGGCCTTGACGATGCCCCAGTGGTCGAGGACGACGGCGCCGGTGATGACCAGGTCCGGGGCGCCCTGGGCGCGGGTGGCCCGCCCCTGCCCCATCGACTCGCGGATCACCTTGCCGCCGCCGAAGACCGCCTCCTCACCGGCGAGGCCGGGCCCGCCGCAGCGGTCCTCGGTGACCTCGATGAGCAGGTCGGTGTCGGCCAGCCGGATGCGGTCGCCGACCGTGGGGCCGTAGAGCTGTGCGTAGCGCTCGCGGGACAGCCGCACCATCAGCCCAGCCCACCTTCCGCGGTCAGCCCGGGGACGACGCGGGCGCCGGCCAGGGGGACGAGTGGGACCGTGCGCTGGATGCCGGGCTCGAAGCGCACGGCGGTGCCGGCGGCGATGTCGAGCCGGTGACCGTGCGCTGCGGCCCGGTCGAACTCCAGCGCGGCGTTGGCCTGTGCGAAGTGGAAGTGCGAGCCGACCTGTACCGGCCGGTCGCCGGCGTTGTGCACCGCCAGCTCGATGCGCGGCACCCCGGGCAGGGTCTCGATGAACCCCTCGGCCGGGATGACCTCGCCGGGGACCACCCCGGGGGTGACGTCGTCCCTGATCACGAGATCGGGTGGTGGACGGTCACCAGCTTCGTCCCGTCCGGGAAGGTCGCCTCCACCTGCACCTCCTCCAGCAGCTCGGGGACGCCGTCCATGACGTCGTCCCGGGTCAGGACGGTGCGGCCGGACTGCATGAGGTCGGTGACCAGCTCGCCGTCGCGGGCGCCCTCGAGGACGTGGTCGCTGACGATCGCCGTCGCCTCCGGGAGGTTCAGCTTCAGGCCACGGGCCTGACGGCGACGGGCGAGCTCGGCGGCGTAGCTGAGCATCAGCCGCTCCTGCTCGTGCGGGGACAGCAGCACGGTCGACGTCCTCCTGACAGGGCGGTCAGCGGCAGAGCCAGGACCGTAACGGCTGCATGTGACGGTCGCGTTGCATCACCTCTTGCCGGGCGAGGCGATCGACCTCTATGGTTCATTACATGAGTAACGAACCCATGAGCCACTGGGCTCGCTCCTGGAGTCCTGGGCCGGCGTGAACGAGGACGCCGGCCCGATCTTCAGGCAGATCGCGACCCAGCTCGAGGACGCGGTCGTCGACGGCTCCCTCGCCGAGGAGAGCCAGTCCCCCTCGTCCAACGAGCTGGCCGCCTTCCACCGGATCAACCCCGCCACCGCGGCCAAGGGCCTGAACCAGCTGGTGAGCGACGGGGTCCTCTACAAGAGACGAGGAGTCGGGATGTTCGTGGCCACGGGCGCTCGCGAGCAGCTGCTCAAGCGGCGCCGCAGCGAGTTCGCCGACCAGTACCTCACCCCCCTGCTGGCCGAGGCCGGCAAGGTGGGCATCACCGTCGCGGAGATCGCGGCCATGCTGCACGAGCGGGGGGACCGCTCGTGAGCGCCGTCGCCACCCTGGACGGCGTCTCGATGCGCTTCCGGGGGCACACCGCCCTCACCGACGTCTCGACCAGCATCCCGGCCGACACGATCACCGGGCTGCTCGGTCGCAACGGCGCCGGCAAGACGACCCTCATGCAGCTGCTCACCGGCCACCGGGTGCCCACGACGGGCCAGGTGCGGGTGCTGGGCGGAGACCCGTTCGAGAACGACGCCGTCCTGAGCCGCATGTGCTTCCTCAAGGAGGGGCAGCGCTACCCCGAGTACTTCCGGGTCTGTGACGCGCTCGCCGCGGCGGCCACGCTGTACCCGGCCTGGGACGGCGACCTGGCCGACCAGCTCGTCGCCGACTTCGAGCTCCCGCGCAAGCGGCAGATCAAGAAGCTGTCCCGCGGGATGAACTCCGCCGTCGGCATTGTGCTCGGACTCGCCTCGCGGGCCCCGGTGACGCTCTTCGACGAGCCGTACCTGGGGCTGGACGCCGTCGCCCGGCACCTGTTCTACGACCGGCTGCTCGCCGACTACGCCGAGCACCCCCGCACGATCGTGCTGTCCACGCACCTGATCGAGGAGATCAGCGACCTGCTCGAGCACGTGCTGCTCATCGACCACGGGCGCGTGCTGCTCGACACCGACGCCGAGTCGCTGCGCGCGTCAGGCCTGACCGTGAGCGGCCCCGCTCCGCTCGTGGCCGGCTTCGCCGCCGGCCAGCACCTGCTGCACACGGAGTCGATGGCCGGCCGATCCCGGGCCGTCGTCCGGGCGACCACCGCGACCGCGCGCCAGGACGCCACCGACCTCGGGCTCACCGTCGAGCCCACCTCGGTACAGCAGCTCGTCGTGGCGATGAGCCTCGCAACCACCCACGGTCCGTCCTCGCCGGACGCCGCCCGGCTCGCCCTGCAGGGAGTCCCCCGATGACCCGCGTCCTCGCCGCTGCCCGCCTCCAGCTCGCCCATCCGCTCGTCGTCCTCGGCGTCCCGTGGCTGGTCGTGACGACGTCCTTCCTCATCAACCTCGCGATCTGGGGCATGGCGGACGTCGCAGAGAAGTCCGGCAACACGACCAACACCGGCGGGCTGGCCTCGCTGTACATCACGGTCATCGTCGTGTTCAGCCAGGCGATGACCCAGATGTTCCCCCTCGCCATGGGGCTCAGCCTGAGCCGGCGCACCTACTACCTCGGGACGGCGGCTGCGGCCCTCGTCCAGTCCCTGGGATTCGGGCTGGGCCTCACGGTGCTGGAGGCGGTCGAGGACGCGACGAACGGGTGGGGCGTGGGACTCCACTTCTGGGCCGGCGGCGGACTCGACGTCGGCAACCCGCTGCTGCAGCTGGTCGTCTTCACCCTGCCGATGATCGCCGCCTGCTCGATCGGCCTGGGCATCGGCGTGGTGTTCAAACGCTGGGGGGCCGCGGGGATCTACGGCCTGAGCATCGGCGTGCTGCTGACCGCCGGCGTCCTGGCCATCCTCGTCACCTGGCGCAACGCCTGGGGCGACCTGTGGGCATGGCTGACCGACCGCTCCGTCGAGTCGCTCACGATCACACTGCCGTTGGTGCTGGCGGTCGCCGTGGCCGGACTGGCCTACCTGGGACTGCGTCGCACCGTCCCGTGATGCCCCATACGAACGGGACGCCGGCAGCTCTCGGTGCGCCGGCGCTCCGGCCCAGGGGTGAGGGAGCCCACGAGATGGCGGTGTGACGAAAGGAAGCATTGGCGGTGGGCGCACCGCGCCGTCACCTCAGACGCCAGGTGCGGAGCAGGTGGACGCAAGCGCCCGCGACCAGGCGATCCTCTCCTCCCGGCATCAGGTGTCGGGCAGGAGCACGTTCCCGATCCTCGTCCGGGAATGCAGAAACGGGGCCACAGCAGATGCTGTGACCCCGTTCCTGGGAGTTGTGTCCGGCGGC